>CAZISE010000016.1:0-86384 GCA_964541945.1 uncultured Verrucomicrobiota bacterium | reverse complement strand
ATCCGCCAAGAGGAAATGCACAAGTCAGTAACGATTGTCCAAAAAGATCAACACTAATCTATGAATATCCAACGGAGTATTATGGGTGTAATCCCGCTATTGGGGATTTTGGGGTGTTCGTATTTTAGAGATGCAGAGACCGGGATTCCAGCAGGACCTACAAATCCTCTGTTTGAGGTCATTGAGAAAAGCAGGTCATTGGATGCTTTTATCGAAACGCTCCACCTTTATCCCGACATGGTAAATCGTGGCATCTTACTTACTCACACAGATTATCCTAAATGGACAATATTAGCCTTTTGCGCTTCGAGTCAATTAACGAATCATGCTGTTGTTTTAATCGAGCATGGGGCTGATGTAGACGAAGCAATTCTATGGTTACGGCAATATTCTCAGCGTCACAAAGATCTGAGTAATCCACGACGTGGGATTGAATTGCTGGAAAGTTTGAAACGACAACAAGAAAACGGTCAGCGGGTAATGTGACCTGCCCCCCAGAAGCTGGGCCAACTTGAAAGAGAGTCCTCAGATGTGCGACAAGCGTCACGGAGGACAAAGATGCGAGGCAAACGGTTCAGTGAAGAACAGATCATCGGGATTCTCAAGGAAGCCGACGCCGGTGTGGCGCTGAGCGACCCGACCCGAAAACACGGCATTTGCGAAGGAACCTATTAGTGCTGGAAAGCCAAGTACGGCGGGATGGAACTCAGCGACGCCAAACGGCTGCGGCAGTTGGAGCAGGAGAATGCACGCCTGAAACGACTGTTGGCCGACGCCATGTTGGACAAGCAGATTCTCACCTTGCGCCGTTTCTGACCAAGCCCGCCGTGCGGCGTGAGGTGGTCACCACCACCGAGGAGTATTTTTGTGGTGAGTCAACGACGGGCCATTACGGGCGGCGTTGCGCCCTGTGGCGCAGGCGCGGAAACGGTATGGCTATCGGCGGTTGACGTGGATGCTGCGACGGCAAGGGTGGCGCGGCAACCGCTGACACTGCCGACGCGCTTGAATGAACGTTGGTTGATGGATTTTGTCGCCGACAGTCTGGCCGATCGTTGGCGGCTGCGGGTGTTGAACTTTCTGAACGAGTACTGGCGGGAATGTCTGCAGATTGAAGTGGACACTTTGCTGCCGGAAGCGCGGGTGGTGCGGACGTTGGAGCAATGACGGCAGCAGCGCGGCTGTCCGCGCCAGATCGTCATCGACAACGGACCGGAGTTTAGCGGGCAAGCGCTGGATCAATGGGCGTATACGCACGGAGTCGAACTGGTCTTCATCGAAGCGGGCAAGCCGCGGCAGAATGCATTCATCGAAAGTTTCAACGGTAAGTTTCGTGATGAGTGCCTGAATGAGCACTGGTTTGTGAGCGTCGCCGACGCCCGCCAGACCACGGCCCAGTGGCGGTGGACATACAATACGGATCGGTCTCATAGCACCTTGAACAACCAGACGCCAGCGGAGTTCGCGGCACGGGCCGCGCGAACAGCATCCCTCTCCCCCAGGGATACTGTTGGAGGCAGATAACAGAGGGGATGGACAACTAACCAAAAGACGCTATGATCCTATCCAGACTCTCACCGCCAAGCGGCCGGATGGAGGGAGGCAGGTCAGGAGGGTTATACGGACTTGTTTCATCTCGCTTGCGCCATGCTTACGCTGCGAAAGGTTTTGAAATGAGTTTTAAGCAAGCGAAGTGAGGAGAACATGCAAACAAAGAAAGGTCGTAAATCCCCCACGCGGGCAAAGAAGGCGATCAACCTCGTTCAAGAGGTTGTTGCCTCTTCGCATGCCAAGTCGCCACAACCCTTTTTTGACCGCGACAATCTCACGATTTACAACGCGGACATCCTTACAACGACTGCCATACCGGAAGGCACTGTTGATCTGATTGTAACTTCCCCACCGTATAACGTGGACATCGCGTACAGCACGCACAACGATCAATTGGAATACAGCGAATACCTGGAGTTCACAAGGAAGTGGATGGAAAAATGTTATCGTTTGGCCAAGAGTGACGGGCGGTTCTGCCTCAATATCCCGCTGGACAAGAACAAAGGCGGGCAACAAAGCGTTTGTGCTGACATTACCACGATTGCAAAAAGCATAGGCTGGAAATACCACTCCACCATAATCTGGAATGAACAAAACATCTCACGCCGCACAGCGTGGGGGTCCTGGCTCTCCGCCTCGGCTCCTTTTGTGATTGCCCCTGTCGAAGTAATCGTTGTTCTCTACAAGGAAACATGGAAAAAAACATCGGGATCCGGCGTCTCAGACATCACACGTGAGGAGTTCATGGAGTGGACAAACGGTGTCTGGACATTTAGCGGTGAGAGCAAAAAGCGCATTGGTCATCCTGCGCCGTATCCGGTGGAATTGCCACGTCGTTGTATCAAGTTGTTCTGTTTTGTGGGTGACACGGTTTTGGATCCATTTCTCGGAAGTGGCACAACTCTGGTCGCTTGCTACGAGACGAACCGTCATGGCATCGGAACGGAAATTGCGCGTGCTTACTGCGAGCTTGCTGTGAAACGTCTGCTTGACCAGGTTGGAATCGCTCAGTTGAAATTACCGATGCAGGGGCCAGGCGGAGCACATGAGCATCACAGAGTTGGTTGTCAGATGCTTCAGACAACCCCCTAAACAGGATGCTTCGCCTGGACCTGTTGTTGACCAATTGAGGGACGGTATCTAACCCAGTATGGCAGGAAACCGCAAGATACGTGGTGTGTGATTCGCAAGCGGTATCAAGAAGGGGTTCTGAAAAATAAAGGAGTTTACAAATACGATCCTGGCCATGTGCATCAGATGGAACTTCAGGATTTTCCGCCGGAAGTGAAGGAGGAAATCTTTCGGCGTGATGGTTATCGGTGCGTTGTTTGTGGCCGCGGTCGTGAAGATAGTGTCGAGATTTGTGCCGGCCACAGGGTTCCAAAGGACAAGGGCGAATCGGATGACATGAATGAAGAATGAACAAACTCTTTGCGCAGAGCACAATCTCATCAAGAAGAACTATTTGCAGAATGAAACCGGTAAGAGGTTCTTCATCAAACTATACGAGGAAACCGCGCAAGAAGGCGATCAGTGTGTGATTGTGTTTATCATGACATCTTCAACGACAATGATTGCCACTTAACCAATTTGCAGACGGTTGCTGAAGTGCGGGTTTGTCGGGATGGTTTGGGAATGAAGTTGGACGGCGGTTCTGCAGCCGGTCCAATGGCAGTGTAGTCAGTGCGAGGTGGCCAAAAAACAGCGTTCTTTGCTGGTGCCACTGGAATAGGAATAGAATCGGTCCCGCCTCAAACCACAAGAGGGAGAAGTTGTGGGGAGGGTGGGGCTTGATTTGCAGGTGGGGTTTGGTATTGACGGAGCCATGAGTTGGAACAAAGAGGTAATTGCCGTTGGTGTCTTTGCCGCGACGTATGTGTTGATCAGTGGGCGGCGCTTGAAGGTGTTGCCGTTGTATCGGCCGGCGGCGGCGTTGCTGGGGGCGGTGTTGATGGTGGCCACGGGGGTGATGACACCGGAGCAGGCCTATCGGGCGGTGGATTACAACACAATCGTGCTGTTGCTGGGGATGATGCTTATCGCCGCGTACTTGCACATGGCGGGATTTTTCGGGTGGGCGGCGGATTGGATTTTGCGTCATGCGCGAACGCCGCAACGGTTGTTGCTATTGGTGATGTTGACCTCGGCGACGTTGTCGGCGTTGCTGGTCAACGACACAGTGTGTCTGTTGCTGACGCCGTTGGTGGTGGCGGTCATTGTTCGGGGGCGGTTACCGTTGTTGCCATACCTGATGGCGTTGGCGACGAGCGCCAACACGGGGAGTGTGGCGACATTGGTAGGTAATCCGCAATGCATGATCATCGGACAGATGTCGGGGATGTCGTTTGGACGGTATGCGTTGACGCTCGTGCCGGTTGCGGTGGTATGTTTGGCGATCAATTATGCGGTGCTGGCATGGGGTTTTCGGAAGACGCTGAGAGCGGCAGGGATCAATCCCGATTCGACGAGTGAAGTGGCGCCGCCGTTAGATGTGAAGTTGTGTGTTATTGTGGGCGGAGTGTTTGTGCTGGTGTTTGCGGGATTTCTTGCCGGGTTCAATCTGCCGTGGACGGCATTGTCGGGCGCGGCGTTGATTATGGTGGTGGCGCGTCGGGACACGCATGTGGTGCTCAAGCATGTGGATTGGCATTTGTTGGTGTTTTTTGCGGCGTTGTTTGTGGTAGTGGAGGGGTTGAACAGCACGGGGTTGCCGGAACAGGTTCGACCGTCGTTTGGCGCGAGCGCAACGGCGCAGGCGTGGAATCTGACATGGTTTTCGGTTGTGGGGTCGAACATTTTCTCGAATGTGCCGTTTGTATTGGTGGTGGGGAAGTGGATGGGTGGCTTTTGCCGGCCCGAATTGATGTGGAAGGTGCTGGCGTTGACGACGACGTTTGCGGGTAATCTGACAATTCTTGGTTCGGTGGCCAACATCATTGTTGTTGAGTCGGCGCGTGGCCATTGCGAGGTTGGTTTTTGGGACTACGCGAAGCTCGGTATTCCGATTACGGTGTTGACGACGGTGGTGGGGGTGGCGTTGGTGTTGGCGCTGGGTTAGTGTCGGCGTCGGGCGGGAGCAAAAGACCAGCCGCCACGAGCAGTGCGGGCGACGCTGACAGCGCGGCGGCTGCCGACGTCGGCCTCGGTGCGGAACGCGGCGGTCTCATCGTAGCGAAAGTTTTCCAGTTTCACGCGGGGAACGCTCTGGCCGATGAATCGCTCGATGGCGCGGACGTGGTCCATTTCCTCGGTGGTGATGAGCGTAAAGGCGTCGCCCACTTTTAATGCGCGGCCGGTGCGTCCGATGCGGTGGACGTAGTCTTCGGGATGTTGCGGGACATCGTAGTTGATGACGTGGCTGACATCCTCGATGTCGAGGCCGCGAGCGGCAATGTCGGTGGCGACCATGACTTCGTATTTGCCGGATTTGAAGCCGTTGAGGGCCTCGATGCGTTCGTTTTGGGTACGATTGGAGTGGAGGACGGCGACGGCGTGGTTGGCGCGTTGGAGGCGACGAGCGATTTTGTCGGCGCCGTGTTTGGTGCGGCAGAAAATGAGGACGCTGTTGTAGTTGGTGCGTTCGAGGAGGACGAGGAGGAGTTGAAATTTCTGGGTGCTGCTGACCGGGTAAAAAGCGTGGTTGACGGTCTCGGCGGGGGAACGGCGTTCGCCAATGACAATCTGTTCGGGTTGGCGTAATGCCCAGGCGGCGAGCCGCTCAATCTCGGGCGGGATTGTGGCGGAGAACAACAAGGTTTGGCGATGGCGCGGACATTTTTCGATGATGCGGCGCACGTCGGGCAGAAATCCCATGTCGAGCATCCGGTCGGCCTCGTCGAGGACGAGGAATTGAATCTCATGCAACCGGATTTCATCCTGGCGCAGGAAATCCAACAGGCGTCCCGGAGTGGCGACGAGAATATCGGCGCCGCGTTGGATGGCTTCGCGTTGTTTGCCGTAGCCGACGCCGCCGAAGATGACGGCGGTGCGCAGGTCGGTGAATCGCCCGTAATCGCGAAACGCCGTCTCGACTTGCGCGGCGAGTTCGCGTGTCGGTTCCAACACAAGGCAACGGCAGGTGCCGTGGCGTTGCAGTTTGGTGAGGATCGGAAGGGCAAAAGCGGCGGTTTTACCGGTGCCGGTCTGTGCGCCGCCGATGATGTCTTTCCCGGCGAGAATGAGCGGAATGGCGCGCGCCTGGATGGCGGTGGGTTGTGAGTATCCCGCGGCTTCGACGCCGCGGAGCACATCAGGGGATAAGCCGAGCGATTTGAATGGCATGAGCAGAGGATACCGCTGTCGGTGGCGGTTTCGCAAGTGCCGAACCGGAACCGTCACGAACGCCCAAGACGGTTGCTGAAGTGGTAAAGCGGCAGGCCGAGCAGTAATAACGCGAGCGAACTGGCGCTGATCCACGGTTTGTAGGTGACAGCGCTGTGGATCAGGAAAAGGCAAACGACGGCAAACACCAACGGGGGCAACGGATAGCCAATGACGCGATAAGGGCGATCCCTGTGAGGTTCCTTGTGGCGGAGCACCACGACGGCCAGCGTGGACGCAAGGTAGAACAAATACACCGCTGCCGCCGTGTACAGGACGGCGTTTACAAACGATCCCAAAATCATGACGAGCAAGGCCGCGATGCTCCCCTGCGCCAAAAGCGCCACCGCGGGCGTTCCGTAGCGCGGGTGCCATTGGCCGAGGAGACGAAACAGACGATGATCCGCGCCCATCGCGTATGAAATGCGCGCTCCCGTCAAGATCAACCCGTTTACGGCGCCCAGAGCGGAAACACAAATGAGAATGCCGATCAGGACGCCGCCGACGCACGGGAACGCCGCCGCCACGGTGTCGGTGGCCACGGCCTTGGACGCGCTCAACCCGTCGTAGCCAAGCGCCCAGAGGAAAGCGCCATTGACCATCAGGTACAGGACCGTGACCGTGCCGGTACCGAGAAACAGGGCGCGAACGATGTTGCGGCGCGGATCTCTCACTTCTGCGGCGACGTAGGCCATTTCGTTCCAGCCACCGTAGGTGAACAGGACGAAGATCAACGCGAGGGTGAACGGCAATGGCGATTTCTCACTCGTCTCGGCAACGGACTGCGCGGGCCGGGCCAACAATGCCGCCACGACCACCAGCAACAATCCGAGCGCTTTTGCCACCGTCAACAGATTTTGCGTCCATTTACCCTCGCGGACACCGAGCGTGTTGATCAGCGTAAGAACCGCGACGGCGGCGACAGCGTAAAAACGTTGCGCGCCCGGAAACGGATCCCACAATGTTCGCGCATACGTTGCAAACGCGAAGGCCATGACCGCGATGTCGCCGGGACGGACAACCGCCAACTGAAGCCAGCCAAACAGGAATCCCGCCCATGGACCGTAAGCCCGGCTCAGATAGACGTAATCGCCACCCTCCTGCGGGTAGGCGGCTGCCAGTTCCGCGTAGCTCAACGCCCCGCACAACGAGAGCAGACCGCCCAACAGCCAGATGCCCAGCACCCCCCACGCGCTGCCCGCTCCCCGGGCGATGTCCGGCGCCATCTGGTAGATGCCGACGCCAATAATGATGCCGACCACCAGGCAGGTGCTGTCGAACAGGCCAAGTTCCTGTCGCGGTTTTCCCGCCACGTCACCGTTTCTTCAGCGTGACCCCAATGCCGGAGGCGCCAAGATTCACGAAGAGAGTTTCCAATTCGGGATGGGTGGTGACGGCCTTCACGTAACGCGGATCGGCCATGCGCGAATCCATGTTGTGGGCCACGATCAACCCGCCGGGACGAACCAGCGGTAGCAGTTTGTTGAGGTAGTCAATGTAGCCCTGCTTGTCCGCGTCCAGAAACAGCAAATCAATGGGTTCCTTCAACCGTGCCACCTCCACGTGCGCGTCGCCCTCCACCAACGTGACGATTTTTTCCACGCCGGCCTGCTTGAAATTGTCACGAGCCAGCGCGGCCCGCCCGGCGTCAATCTCAAACGTCGTCAGCCGTCCGCCTGTTCGCAACAGGCCGAGGCAAAGCCAGACGGCGGAGTAACCATGCGAGGTGCCGATTTCCACGACGTTGGTCGCACCCGTGCTCTCAACCAGCAGCCGCAGATACCGCCCGTCATCGCGCGGCACGCTCATCATTCCGCGCGATCGCCCCCGCATCTCTTCCAGCACGGCAAGAATCTTTTTCTCCGTTTCATCCTTCGCCATCGGCTGCGACCGCAGTTCCACCTCGGCCGGTTTCTGGGCCATCGCTGTCAGCGCCCCCCAGGTCATCGTCAAGACCGCGATCCACGATTTCATGTCGTCTCCTTTCGTTGGTGTGCAGGTGTGACCTCGTCAATGCGCAACAACACAAACCGGCCCATCCGCTCCGTGGATACGAGGAGCCGGACCTCTTCCGTCCCGTTTGGAGTCCTCCGGCGATGATAGGCGGGAATTTTCACCATGCTGGCGCCCGTTTCCTGCGTGGCGGTCACCGCATGACGAACCGCGCACCCCTTGCAGTGCTCCGTCTTGCCGCAACCGCCCGGCAACCGGGCAAACTCGCACGACAGCGCGTCGCCACCCAGCAGCCCGACAAGATCGCCCCGCTGACCGCCCAGAAGGGCGCGCGCGGCTTCATTGTAACCGGCCACGCGAACATCGTCTTTCATTACCAACACCGGCACATCGAGCTGGTCGAGATAGTCACTCAAGGACATGGGGGCAGCATCAACCGACAGCAACCGGCTGCACTGCGGGCAAACCCCTCTCAAGACGGGACGGCTCACAGTTTCCGTCTCCGATTCCAGCGGCGCATGACATAGCCAACACGTCTCCTGCATGGCGTCACTGATACCACAGCCGCGCAACCAAATTCCAGCCGTATCAACGCGCCGACAGCACCGCTTCTTTGGCGACGGTTTCCAACTTCTCGCCGAGTTGGAGGCGCGGGTCGCCGAACCCGTGGAACACACGGATGCGACGGGAACGGCTCAATGGGCGGTTGTCGAGGCTTCGCAATGTGAACAGTGGCGGATCATCGTAACGCAGGCCGTTGAAGCTGGCGGCATGGAACGCCACAAATGTTGGCGATTGAATGACAAATCCAAACGGCGGCAGCAACACCTCGCCATGTTGGTAGGGCGTGGCGCTCATGTTGACCACCGCCTCGACATCCTCCCACACGGTACGCTGCACTTTGCGATCGGACGTCAGAAACTCGTGGCGCGTCGGCGGCGTTGTCGCGGTCAACTCGTGCAGCGGCGAGAGAATCTCGTGCGTGTTTTTGATGAACACATCCATCGGATGCATTCCGTTCGCCCAGCCGTTGTCCGAGCGCACAAACACACTCATCGCCAGCGGTTTGTCGGCGGAAGACGGCCACGGTTCAAACCGGACATTGCCGTTGGCGGCGACGTGCAATTTGCCGAGCAGACAACGACGTTCCTCGTCCTGCGGACCGCGAATCCAGAGCCGCCCGTGATGTTGCCGGTGAAAGAAACCGATGCGGACATCAAACGTGCCGACACGATGGACCGGAACCATGATGGTGAACGGGCCGTGTTGCACGGTCCCTTTTGTCCACGGCAACGGCGGCGCATAGTCGCCCTGGAATTCAATTTCACCGCTCGCCGTTGTGAAGTGAACGAAGACACGCCAGTCGTCGGCGGGCGGCAGATCGTTGACGGTCCACTGGTAGGCGATGCGGAACTTGCGCGGCTCAAGGGGCGTCACTTCGGACACCGACGGCGTAATATCGAATGGTTTTTGTCGGCCAGACGAATCTTTCCAGTAAAGATGCGGCGGGATGTTGTGGTAGTGAAGCGGGCGCCCCATGACGATGTGGTGAAGAACGTATTCGGCGGCTTTTTCCGGACTGTAACCGTATTTGCCGAACAGCGCGACGCTGTCGCGATAGACAATCTCAAACAACGGAATGACGACCCCGCCGAGTTTGGCCGGTAACCCTTTGTCATGATAATAGGTTCCACCGACACCGGTCAGCCCCTCGAAGAAGTCGGCATGGCCAATCGCCCATTCGCGGCCGCACTCGCTGCCGAAAATCCCGAATACCCGACGCGCGTAATCGGATAGCGCCAGCTTCCATTTCATGTCGCCGGCGCGGTCAAGCGGATGTTTCGGGTCGAAACACTCCTGCAACCCGACGGCATAGGTGGTGTCAATGAAGTAGGCGTCGGCGCGGGTGAGTTTTCGGACGGCAGGAAGATTTTGCGGGCGCTGGGCCAACTCAAACGCTTTTTGCGCGCACGTCAGATAGGCGCGTCCGCCAGCCCATTTGCCGCCTTTGGCGAGGCTGCCGTCGCGTCGTTTCTGAAGGAAATCTTCATTCCAAGACGGCGCATCGCGGTACATGTCCTGATAATTGTCATGCAGACAAAACGTGTAACCGAGGTTGCGGACACGGCGCGCACAATCGGCCAGGCCGTCGTTGCCGCCGCATTCGGGCGCAGCCGGCAGGATGTCGGGATGCTGGTTGTCGTAGCCGCGATGGATCCAGCCGCCAAGGGTGAAGAGCACCTTGTCAATCTTCAGGTCGTTCTTCAGGTGTTCGGCAATTTGCGCCGCTTCGTCAAATGTCCAGTTGACCGTCACCGATTCCTCTTTGGTGCTATCGTCGTTCATGCGGCGGGAGAGCGTGCTCCAAAGTTTCACGTTGGAAGCGCCAAAAAGTTTGGGATTGGCATGGGCTTGGGGAGCCAGTTTCCGGTAGGCCCGGCCAATGGTCAGGTAATCACCCTTGCCGAGGAAGTGGATGCGACACGATTTTGCCGATAACGACGTAGCGAGCGCCGCCGGGCCATTGCGAAGCTCAGCGTTTGCGTAGAGATCATCCCACGTGACCAACGCCGCGCAGCCGTTCTCGACCAACCCGATCATGCGCATATGGCAACCTTCGTACTCATAGGTGCCGAAACGGTGTGTGAATGTTCGTTTCGGGTTGGCCGGCACCAACAATCCTTCGCGCACGGGCACGACAACGTAGCCGCCACCGGCAGCCGTCACATCGGGCAGGCGGATGGCGGCGTTGGTGCCGCGGTCCATCTCAACGGTTTTCGGTTCCGTGAGCCACGCGATGGCCGCAAGACAGGCGAGGAGGAGGGGGTTCATAAAACCACTCTGTGGGAAAATGGCGCTACATGTCAATCCGTCGTTAACGGATTTTTAACGGGAGCGAGGTGGCTTTTAATTACCTGTGGCGTGCAAATAGACGGATGATGTGTTGGCAGAGATTATGAGCAACGACACCACCATGCAGAACTCCAAACCGGCGCAGTTTCATTTGCAGCGGATTCTCGCGCCGGTGGATTTGTCGTTCGAGTCCATCGGAGCGTTGCAGTACACAGTGGAATTGGCACAGACGCTGAACGCTTCGATCACGGTGTTGCACGTGGTACAGCTTAATATCGGCGGTGAGGAACTCGGCATTCCCCGTACTCGTCTGCTCCATCAATTGGGAGAGGAGGCGCGCATCCAACTTCAGCGTTCGCTGGCGACGCTGTGCAAAAGCGACCGTCCTGTCCGCTTGGTAATTGTCGAAGGACATCCCCATGAGGAAATTCTTGATCAAGCCCGAAAGCTCGGCGCCGATCTCATCGTCATGGCCAGCCATCGTCACACAGAATGGCTGTGTTTTCTACACCCACGGACGGTGGCACACGTGTTGCGTGAGGCGCCTTGTCCGGTGTTGGTGGTCGGGTCCAGTCGGCGCAGATTCCCAAATGCATGAGTACAACGCATACACAATTTCATCTGCCGCAGGGAACATGGGCGCACGTGCGGCAACTCTTGTTAGGGCGGCCACGCGACCTGAAAGACGCAGCGATCCTACACAAGATTTCGTTGATTGCTTTCCTAGCGTGGGTTGGGTTGGGCGCGGACGGCTTGTCATCGTCGGCCTACGGCCCGGAGGAAGCTTACCGGCAACTGGGCACGCACACGTATCTTGCCGTGTTGTTGGCGGTGGCATCGGCAGCGACAGTGTTCATCATTTCCTACGCCTACAGTCGGATCATCGAGCATTTCCCGCACGGCGGCGGCGGCTACGTTGTGTCCACGGAACTGTTGGGCAAACCCGCCGGCGTCGTGTCGGGTTGCGCGTTGCTGGTGGATTACGTGCTGACAATTACCGTTTCCATCGCCGGCGGGGGCGACGCCATCTTCAGCGTGTTGCCGTTGGCATGGCAGCCGTATAAGTTGCCGGTGGAGTTTGGCGCGATTCTGTTTCTCATGATCATGAATCTGCGCGGTGTGAAAGAATCGGTCGCGCCACTGGTGCCGATTTTCCTGGCGTTCATGGTGACGCACGCCATCCTGATCGTGGGCGGAATCATCCGGCATTTGGGCGAGGTGCCAGCGGTGGCGGGCAACGTGGCCGGTGGTTTTCGCAGCGGCCTCGCGCAACTCGGCGGGTGGGGAATGTTCCTGTTGTTTCTGCGCGCCTATTCGCTCGGCGGCGGCACGTACACGGGCATCGAGGCGGTGTCCAACGGCGTTGCCATCATGCGCGACCCGAAAGTCGAGACCGGCAAACGCACAATGACCTACATGGCTCTCTCGCTCGCGTTGACAGCGTGTGGGTTGATCCTCTGTTATCTGCTGTTTCGCGTGCAGCCGATTGAGGGGCGGACATTGAATGCAGTGCTTGTGGATCAGTTCGCCGGCGGGTTTCATATCGGGTCGTGGCCGGTGGGCCGGTGGTTTGCGGCAGTGACGATGTTCTCAGAGGCGGTGCTGTTGCTGGTAGCGGCGCAAACGGGTTTCATTGACGGCCCGCGGGTGATGGCGAACATGGCGATTGACAACTGGCTGCCCCGTCGGTTCGCGTCGTTGTCCGACCGCCTGACGGTGCAAAACGGCGTCCTGCTCATCAGCTTGGCGGCGGCGGCGGCACTGGCATACACGCGGGGCAACATCGGCATCCTGGTCGTCATGTATAGCATCAACGTGTTCGCAACGTTCTCGTTGTCGGAAACCGGCATGGTGCGGTTCTGGATTCGTCACCGCAAAACAAAATCGGACTGGAAACGACATCTGCCGATCCACGCCACCGGGCTGCTGCTGTGTTTTTTGATCCTGTGTGTGATGTTGACGATGAAATTCAAGGAAGGCGGCTGGATCACGCTGACGATCACCTGTCTGTGCATCGGCATCTGCCTGCTGATCCGCCGGCACTACCACAACGTTGGGCAGCGGGTCCGCGCCGTCGAACAGACGCTCGAAGACATCCCAGCGGAATCATCCAAACCGATCCGCGATTTCGATCCCCGGAAACCGACGGCCTTGATTCTCGTCGGCGGCTACGCGCGGTTGGGCATCCATTGTTTGCTGACGATCTTTCGCCTGTTCCCGGAGACGTTCCGCAATGTTGTCTTCGTCTCGGTGGGCGTCATTGACTCTGAACTGTTCAAGGGCGAAGAGCAAATGGCGGCGTTGGAGCAACACACGAAGGACAATCTGGCGCGGTACGTCGAACACGCCGGCAAGCTGGGCATCCCGGCCCGTTCCGCGTATCGCATCGGAACCGATGTGGTCGAGGAGGTTTCCAAATTGTGCCTTGAACTTCACCAGCAATACGCGCGAGGCGTCTTTTTCGCCGGCGAGGTGGTGTTTGACGAGCCGCGCTGGTTTGATCGTCTTCTACACAACGACACCGCTTACGCCATTCAACGTCGGCTCCGTTTCGCCGGGGTGCCGGTGGTGATTTTGCCGGTCCGACTTCAGCGCTCGGCACGGGCGGCCAATATCATGTAAAGTGTGTGCATGGACGTCTCGTTGGCCAAACAGATACTTCGTCATTGTGGCTGGGGCGTGCTGGCAGTCGCGGCGGTAACCGGGTTGGCGCTGATGCTGCGCACTGTTACCGGCTACTGGGCGATTTCGTTGGTGTATCTGCTCACGGTGGTATTCTTGGCGCTGAAACTGAACCGCTGGGCAGTTCTGTTGGCGGCGGCGTTGAGTGCCGTGCTATGGGATTTCCTGTTTATACCGCCGCAATTCACCTTCCACATCGAAGCGACGGAGGACGTGATGATGTTCAGCATGTACTTCGTCGTCGCGCTGGTGATGGGGCACATGACCAACCAGTTGCGCCGGCGCGAGGAATCGGAGCGACGCCGTGAACAACGCACCGCCGCGCTCAACCGGTTGTTGCAGGGATTGGCCGTGAGCGACTCGCTGGCGGACGGACTCGCGCGGGCCGTAGAAGAAGTGAACGCATTGTTTCAGGTCCAGACTCGAATCTTGTTGGAGGAAACGGCGCCGACAACATCGTTGTGCCTGCCGCTGCAGACGGCCAACGGGCGCGTGGGCTGGATGGGTGTAGAATTGAAAGGAAACCGGGTGTTGGCGCCCAGCGAATGCGAATTGCTGGAGACATTCGCCAGCCAGATTGCCGCCTTTGTCGAACGCCAACAACTGCTGGCCGTGGCACGGCAAACGCAGTTGGCCCAGGAGTCGGAACGGCTTCACCGCACGCTGCTCGACTCGGTGTCGCACGAGTTGAAAACACCGTTGGCTGTCATCCGCACTGCGACCGATGGCCTTGCGACACAACTGGCCGATGGCGCACCGCCGTTGGCGGGAACATTCCTCAACGAAATTACCGCGGCCAATCGCCGGTTGGAACGGATTGTTTCGAACCTGCTCGACATGACCCGGATCGAGTCCGGCCAACTCCCGTTTCGCCCGGAATGGTGCGACGTGCGCGACCTGTTGGAGTCGGCGGTCGAGCAACTGCAAAACGAGATTTCGCCCGAACGGGTGAACATCACTGTCGCCGACGGCCTGCCGCTGGTGCAACTGGATTTCGGGTTGATGGAACAAGCACTCTGCAACCTGCTCCTGAATGCCGCTCAGCACAGCCCGGCCAGGTCGCTCATCCGATTGAGCGCGGAAATACGCGAAGGGCAGTTGGTGCTTCGCGTGACGGATGCCGGCAGCGGATTAACGCCCGGCGAAGAGACAAAAGTGTTCGACAAATTCTATCGCGGCAAAGGCGCGCGATCCGGTGGAGTCGGTTTGGGGCTTTCCATCGTCAAGGGATTCGTCAACGCCCACCGCGGCGTGGTGTCCGCTACAAACAACCTTGGTGAAGGCGTCACCTTCACCATTTTTATTCCACTTGCCACATGAAAACCGTGCTGATTGTTGACGACGAGCCGCCGATCCGGCGGCTGTTGCGGTTGACGCTTGAACCGCAGGGGTATCAGGTCTTCGAGGCTGAAACCGGGCAACTCGGCCTTCAGGAGGCCGCTGTGCGACGCCCCGATGTGATCATTCTCGATCTCGGTCTGCCGGACATGGATGGGCAAACGGTGTTGAAACGTTTGCGCGAGTGGAACCAGACGCCCGTGCTCGTGCTCTCGGTGCGCGAGGGCGAGGCGGACAAGGTCGCTGCGCTCGACAACGGTGCCGATGATTATCTCACCAAGCCGTTCAGCACGGCGGAACTGCTTGCCCGGTTGCGCGCTATTCAGCGTCGCGCGCCAGAAGCGAACGAGGAACCAGTCGTGGTGGTCGGCGATCTAACGGTTGATCTCGCGGCTCGTGTCGTCACGGTGAAAGGACAGGACGTTCATCTGACGGCCACGGAGTACGCGCTGCTGCGTGAATTGGTCCGACACGCTGGCAAGGTTGTCACTCACAAACACCTCTTGCGCGTCGTCTGGGGGCCGCATGCCGAGGAACAGTCGCAATACCTGCGCGTCTATGTCACGCACCTGCGCCAGAAACTCGAACCCGGCGCCGGACGCAAACTGATCAGGACGGAACCGGGGATAGGCTACCGTTTTTGTGCCGCCGATTGAAAGGCGCGCTGGCGTTCGGCGCATTTGTTGCAGCGACCGCACGGGCGACCGCGTTGCGGGTTGAGGCAGGAAAAGGTCAGATGCAACGGCAATTGACGACCCCGTTGGATGACCTGTTCCTTGGAAAGATTACAAAACGGTGAGACGATCGTCTCAGAAAAGTGTAATGCCCGAACAGCCAACGTGGCGAACTGCCGGAAAAACACCGGCGTGGCATCGGCAAACGGGTTGCCGCGCAGTGTGCCGATGGCGATTGTGCGAATGCCGCGTACCGCACAGAAGACCGAGGCCATCGCCAACAACAACAGATTGCGTCCTGGCAGATACACGGCCTCATCGCGGGATGCTCTTCCGGGAACACCCTTGCCGTTCAGACTCCAATGCGGGCCGTACAAATTACGTGCTGGCAAATGCAGCACCGTCAACGCATGCAGCGGAAAACGGGGAACGGGCAGCGCGCGCAGGAAACGTCGGAGATGGGATAGCTCGGCTTGTTCCCAGCGCAAACCATGACGCACGTACAAAGGATAAACCACATGGCGGTTTGCCAGTTCGGCCAGCATGACGCAACTGTCGAGACCACCGCTGACAAGGACGCAGACGGAACCCCGCTCGCTCGGAAGCGCAACCTGCCGCTGTCGAAGGGACACGCTTTCGCGTGACCTCGCGTGTGTCACACCGTTTTCTCCTTTCGGACGGCTTCCTTCTCTTCCTCCAGTTTGCGGCGCAGCCGGGCAAGAGCGGTTTGAAGTTGTTCTTCGAGTTTTTGGGCTTTCTCATCGTCGCCGGCGGCACGAGCCTCGGCAATCTTCGGTTTGAGCGTGAGTTCTTCCTGCGCGATTTTGGCCGTGTAAAGTTTGTCCAGCTCGGCCAGCTTCGCTTTTTGGGCATCGGTGAGTTTGGCGGTGCTGGCCCCGCCGGTGCGTTCCAGTGCCAGTTCCCAAGCGGATTTCAGGGGCATGTCAGTTCACCTTCACTTTCACGTCGTCGCCTTCGACGGCGACCTCAAATTTCTCCACGGACACCACCGGCATCACCGGTGATTTGCCGTTGGTGACATCGAACCGCCAGCCGTGCCACGGACAGATGACAACGTTCCCTTCGAGAACACCGTCGCCGAGCGGGCCGCCGCGGTGCGGGCAGATGTTGTCAATGGCGTGGAATTGGCCGTTCACGTTGAACAGGGCGATTTCGCGGTCGCCGGCAGCGATGATTTTGGCTTCACCGGGTTTGAGGTCGCCGGTTTTGGCGGCATGGATCCATTCGCTCATGGCAAATTCAGTAGCGCATTCGGGGCGTGTTGGCAACAGTTCACGAGTCTGTAACAAGATTGTCAACTGTCCGACAATATCGGAACGCACGTTGTTGGCCGCATGAACTGCAAAACGGCATGGATATCCGATCTGCATCTGGGCACGCGCCATTGCGATGCCGCCGGGGTGCTGGAGTTTCTGAAGCTCAACGAGTTCGAGCGGTTGTATTTGGTGGGTGACATTGTGGATTTGTGGCATTTGCGGCGGAACCGGTACTGGCCGCAATCGCACAATGACGTGATCCAGAAGCTTCTGCGCAAAGCGCGGAAAGGGACGGAGGTGATCTGGGTTCCGGGTAACCACGACGAGTTTTGCGCGCATTTTGTTGGCGCATATGGAAATGTCGTCATCAAGCCGCGCGACCTCTACACCGCCGCCGATGGGCGGCGGTTATTGGTGATGCACGGCCACGAGTTGGACACGGTGATCACGCATGCCAAATGGCTGGCGCATCTGGGAGATTTGGGTTACATGGCGCTGTTGAAGGCGAATCTCCCGCTGAATTTCATTCGCAACACGTTGGGACTCGGCTATTGGTCGCTCAGCGCCTATGTGAAAGAGGCGGTCAGTTTCATCGGGCGGTTTCAAGACGCGCTGGCACGCTATGCCGAGTTGCATCATGCGGACGGGGTGATTTGCGGACACATTCACACCCCGGCGGTGGCGATCATCCGCGGGATTTCCTACTACAATTGCGGCGATTGGGTGGAAAGCCGTTCGGCGCTGGTGGAGGATTACGATGGTCGGATCGAACTGATTCGATGGCAAACTCATCGTACGACAGCCGTTTTGCAGCCGGAGCGAATGGTGTCATGAGCAACGCGAACGCGCCGTTGGTTCTCGTGGCCGAGGACGAAGCCGATACGGCCCGTTTGATAGCCTATCATCTGAGGCGTCGGGGCTATGCCGCGATCATTGTCCGCAATGGCGTCGCCGCGCTCAATGCCGTGTTTGAACGCAAGCCGGCGCTGGTGATTCTGGATCGCATGATGCCGCAGATGAACGGGCTGGAGGTTTGTCGGCTGTTGAAGGCCAGTCCGTTGCGCCAAATCCCGGTGTTGATGTTGACGGCCATGGCCACGACAGAAAACAAACTTGAAGGTTTTCAGGTGGGGGCGGATGATTACCTGACAAAACCATTTGAGATGCGGGAACTGTTGGCGCGCGTGGTTGTACTCTTGCGCCGGGCAGGACAGGAACCATGAACCTGACTTCACAAATCGCAAACCGTCTTCGCAAACAAACGCGACGGCTGTTCCTGCCATCGCCGGATTTTGACAATGCGGAGACGGTTCACCGGATGCGCGTGGCCTCGCGCCGGTTGCGGGCCGGACTGCGTTTTTTCGGAGTTCGTTGCCCGCCCGAATTGCGTCGGCTGGGTCGCGCATTGGGGGCGGTGCGGGCGCTGGATGTTCATCGGGCGTTGTTGCGGGACGCGCCGCAGCGATGTCCGGTGCTGGAACGGCGATTCGCGCAGGAGCGGCGGCGGCGCCTGGCAGAGCTGCAACGGTTGTATCGGAGGATGAACCCCGTCGTGTGGCAGCAGCGTCCGGTGGATGCGCATCGCGTGCTGGAGCGATTACGGCAGACGATGGAAAAACGTCTGCGGCAGTTTGAGAAAAAAGAGAGCCGCGCGGCCTTCCATCGCCTGCGGATTGCGGTAAAAAAATATCGTTACGGCCTGGAAATCGCGGGGGCGACAAAACCGGTCAAACCGCTAAAACGGTTGCAAGAATTGATGGGCGCCTGTCATGATGTGGAAACCCTGTTGAAGGAGTTGCCGCCGGGGACGCTGCGGGAACATTTCAAAAAGGAACACAAACGCCGATGGGCCGCGGTGCGGAAGTTACTTGACGACCGTCGGCATTGGGTCAAGAAAGTGAAGTGGGAGCATGATTAGCAAACACAATTATCCGGGCCGACTGATCGCCGTGGAAGGGCTGGATGGTTCCGGCAAGTCCACGCAAGTGTATCTGCTGAAACGCTGGATGGAAATGCAGAGCCTGAAGGTCTTCTTCACGGAATGGAACTCATCCGTGCTCGTCAAGGATGCCACCCGCAAAGGCAAGAAACGCCAATTGCTGACGCCCACGACATTCTCGCTGGTGCACGCGACGGATTTTGCCGACCGGTTCGAGCGACAGATTCTGCCCCTGATGCGGGCGGGCTACATCGTGCTGGCCGACCGCTACATGTACACCGCCTTTGCGCGTGACATCGTCCGCGGCTGCGACCCGCAATGGGTCCGCAACCTTTACAGTTTCGCCGTCGTGCCGGACATCACGTTTTTCTTTGACACCCCGCTGGCGGTGTCGCTGGACAGGATTTTGAGCGGACGACCGAAACTGAAGTATTTCGAGGCGGGCATGGACCTGAACCTCGCCGACAACGAATACGAGAGCTTCAAGATTTTTCAGGGACGCATCTACGCCGAATACAAGAAGATGATCGAGCCGGAAGGTTTCATGGTGATGGACGGCATGTTGCCCATCGAGAAACAACAGGCCATGGTTCGCAAATACGTCGAGCAAAAAATTGACCTGCCATCCTTCCGTTGGAGAGGGAAACAATGAAAACAACGCGCCCCATCGGCAAACAACATTTCGGCACACAACTGCCCGGTTGCGATTTCTCCAAGCTGAAAGGCAAACTCATCGTGCTCGAAGGCGCCGACGGTTCCGGCCGTTCCACGCAGATTGACATGCTCCGAAACTGGCTGGAAAATCTCGGCTACGGCACCATCAATGTCGGCTTGAAACGCAGCACCCTGGTCGCCGACGAACTCGAACAAGCCCAGCAGGGCAACATCCTCGGCCACACCACCCGAAGCCTCTTTTACGCGACCGACTTTGCCGACCAATTGGAAAACAACATCATCCCCGCCCTGCGGGCCGGCTTTGTCGTGCTGGCCGACCGCTACATCTACACCCTCATGGCCCGCGACATCGTGCGCGGTGCCGACCGCGCCTGGGTCCGATCACTGTACTCCATTGCCCTGAAACCGGACGTCGTGTTTTACCTGCGCGTCAGCCCCCAAATCCTCGTCGAACGCAACTTCCGCAAAAACGCCACCCTCAACTACTGGGAAAGCGGCATGGACATCGGCCTGTCCCGCGACATGTTCGAGAGCTTCATGAAATACCAACGGCTCATCCAGGCCGAGTTCCGCCGAATGCAGGCCGAATACGGATTCACCGTCATCAACGGCAACCGCAAACCGCGCGCCATCCACAACGAACTGCGCAACCGCGTCCAGGAAATCCTCGCCTACACCCCATGAACGCCCGATTCCACAACCGCCAGCGCCGACTTTCCGCTTCCCTGCAAACCCTGCGCCTCCTCGTCAAGGAAGTCGGCGGCAACTACCTCGCCGGCCTGCAGGCCGACATCGCCCGCGTGGACCGCGCTCTGGCTGATGTCGAACCAAGTCCCCGACGAATGGCCGAGTTGCGGCGGATGTCCGACTGGATCAACAAACTCGACCTCAAACCGCACAAAGGACGACGGCGCGACCTAAAAGCGCTCGACAAACTCATCAAACGGCTCACCGAAACCGTGGAACAATGGTGATGAAACGATCCGACGAAAAAACGTTTGCCGTCGGCGTGGACCTCGGCGGCACCAAGATTCTTGCGGCCGTCTTTGACGCCCAATATCGCATCCTCGCCCGCGAGAAAAAATCCACCAAACCCGACCTCGGCCCCGAAGCGGTCGTCAGCCGCATCGCCGAGTGCCTCAACGAAGCCCTCGCGCTGGCCGCCGTACCGCACGCCGCCGTTGCTGCTGTTGGCGTCGGCATCCCCGGCATGGTCAACACCCGCACCGGCATCGTCCGCGTGGCCCCAAATCTTCGCTGGCAAGAGTTCCCGTTTGCCCGCCTCCTGAAAGCTCGTATCCACATCCCCGTGGTCGTCGTCAACGACGTGCAGGCCGGCACCATGGCCGTTCAACAGTTCGGCGCGGGACGCCGGTTGCAGGATTTCGTCTGCATGTTCATCGGCACCGGCATCGGTGGCGGCATCGTCATCGGCGGACGACAATATCGCGGCTCTGCCGGCATGGGCGGCGAAATCGGGCACATGGCCGTCATTGCCCAGGGCGGCCCGAAATGCGGCTGCGGCAACCGCGGGTGTTTGGAGGCCGTGGCCAGCCGCGGCGCCATTGTGCGGCGTGTCATCGAGGAAATGAACAACGGCCGCAAGAGCGTCGTGCGCGACCTCTGCGATGGCGACACGCGACGGATTCGGAGCCGCATCATTGCCGAAGCCTATTTGGAGGGCGACAAACTGGTGCGGGAAATCGTGGACGACGCCTGCCACTACATCGGCATCGGCGCCGCCAATCTCATCAACGTCTTGAACCCGCAAGCCGTCATCCTCGGCGGCGGCCTCATCGAGGCGTTGGGCAAGAAAATGTTGCCGCGTATTCGCCGGGCTGCATGGTCGCACGTCATCGGCGCCACCGATGAGCGCGTTCGCATCCTCGACAGCGGTCTTGGTGACGATGCCGGCGTCCTCGGCGGCGCCCTGGCGGCGCGCACCCTGGCTCAATGAACCCGCGCATTGCGGCAGCCGAACAATTGCTGGCGGCCTACGGCTGGGAAATCGAACACGCCCGCAAAGTGCGCGACCTGGCGCTCGCGTTGTTCGACCAGCTTCAGCCGCTCCATCAGCTTGGCGCCCCCGAGCGCGACCTCCTCGAAGCCGCCGCCCTGCTTCACGATATCGGTTGGACTGTCACCGGCAAGAAACACCACAAACACAGCGCCGACCTGATCCGTCTCAACGCCGCCAAACTGCCCGGTTTCAACCCGTCAGAAATCGAACAACTCGCGCTCGTGGCGCGGTATCATCGCAAATCCGAGCCATCCGTCGAACACGAGGATTTCGCCGCTCAGCCCGAACCAACCCGGCGTCGCATTCAGAAGCTGGCGGCGTTGTTGCGCCTGGCCGACGGCCTGGACCGGCCACACCTGCAATGGGTGAGCGCGATTGCCTGCCAAATCACCGACCGGCACGTCCTTATTCGTGTCCGCGCCACCGCTGAGGCCGGGCTGCACATCGAGGGCGCCTCCCGCAAGCGCGGCCTGTTTGAGGCGGTGTTTGCCTGCCCGGTCGAATTCGATCTTCTCAACGACAAGACGGTTCCTGCGCGGTAACTGTTTCGCGCCTTTTCGTTGCCCTTGGCGTCCCGCGAGCGCGTTCGCATCTTCACGATTTCGTAACAATTCCGTCCTTTGGCTGTCACGTTCGTCCCGCAAATAACGCCTACAACGCAACCACGAAACCACGGTCTGCCTTGCGCAGACCACAACGCATAGGAGAAGTCAGAACCAATGAAACAACGTCTCATCCTCACGACGCTGGCAGTTCTGCTGGCGTTGGGAAGCGCGCAGACGGCCCGCTCCCAGGGCGCCGACGCCATCCTGGACCTGCTGCTGCGTAAGGGCATCGTCACCGAACAGGAAGTGAAAGAACTGAAAAAAGAAGTGGACGCCGACCTGGCGCGCGCCATGGAACGCGCCAACAAGGGCAAATTCTCCAGTTGGCTGGATGCCGTAAAGTTTTCCGGCGACTTCCGTCTCCGCGCCGAGGACTTTATTTTTGAGGACTACCGCAACTCCGCCGACCGACTTCGTTTCCGGTACCGTCTGCGTCTGCAAATGGACTTCGAGTATCAGGAGTGGGCCAAGGTGACCTTGCGACTGGCCAGCGGCGAAGCCTCGCCGGGTGATCCCGTCAGCACCAACCAAAGTTTCACCGATACCTTCAAAAAGAAACCGCTCACCATTGACGCGGCATACGTAACCATCCAACCGCCACACTGGAAATGGCTCAAACTCATGGGCGGTAAAATGGACAATCCCATCTGGCAACCCAAATTCAACTCGCCCATGATCTATGACTTTGACGTGACACCCGAAGGCGCGGGAGAAGTGCTGGAATACGATTTCGGCGACCGCAGCCAGTACCGTCTCTTCGGGCAATTTGGCCAGTTCGTCCTCAAAGAAGTCAGTGGCAACTCCCGCGATCCCTACCTCTTTGACCTGCAAGGCGGCTTCCAGGCCGGCTTCGGCGGCGATCTTCCCAAAAAACCAAAACTCAAACTTACCGCCGCCGGCGGATACTTCTTTACCCACAACCTCAGCAACAGCTCCTACACCTACGGCGACAGCCCCAACACGGGCAACGCCAACGGCTCCGGCTCCAGCACCAACAACTGGCTCGCCGACTTCCGTGTCGTTTATGGCCGCGGCGAAATCGCCTACGTCATCCGAGAACAACCGTTCCTCGGCACCCCGCCCGTCCTGACCCTCGGCGGCGAAGTGGATTGCAACATCAAAAACGAATACGACACCCTCATCGGCTCCGCCCAGACGCTGGACAAAAACCAGACCCTGGGCTGGACCGTCCAACTCGCCTTCGGCGAAGCCAAGAAAAAAGGCCAATGGCAGGTCTCCTACCAGTACAAACATCTCGAAGCCGACGCTGTTTGGGATGCCCTCACTGACTCCGACTGGGGCACCGGCGGCACCGACCGCAAAGGCCACATCATCAAGGGAGTCTATAACATGACCGATTGGTGGCAACTGGCCTGTACCGTCTTCCTCACCGAGAAAATCAGTCAACGCCCCAACAGCGGCCACAACACCGTCGGCGGCATCGGCGCCGACCACGGACAGGACATGCTCCGCCTCCAGGTGGATTCCTCGTTCAAATTCTAGGGTGTCCTCCTGACCTCTTGCCCCGGCGACCACGACGCCGCCGGGGCAAGCACCCAAAATTCACCCAACCGAAACCACGTTGACACCAATTCGTAACAAACCAACCCGATAAACAATCAACAAGGAAAAGCCATGAAAAACACAAAACTCACAACCGCCCTCGCCACCCTGGCGGCCCTCTTGCTGGCAGCGCACAGCGCCCACGCCGACGCCGTTCAGGTGGACCCGACCATTCCCGCCTACACGCCCACCAGCGGCGTGTCCGGCAACCTCAAAAGCATCGGCTCCGATACCATGAACAACCTCATGGCTCTCTGGGCCGAAGGCTTCAAAAAACATTATCCCAACGTCAAAATCGAAATCGAAGGCAAAGGCTCCGGCACCGCCCCGCCCGCGCTGGTCAGCGGCACCGCTCACTTCGGCCCGATGTCCCGACCCATGAAAGACGCCGAACTCGACGCCTTCGAAAAGAAATTCGGCTACAAACCCGCCGCCGTCCGCACCTCCTTTGACGCGCTGGCGGTCTATGTCCACAAAGACAATCCGATCCAGAGCCTGACATTGCCGCAGGTGGACGCGATCTTCTCCAAGACACGCCGCGGCGGCTACAAGACCGACATCAAAACCTGGGGCGACCTCGGTCTCACTGGCGAATGGGCCGACAAACCAATCAGCCTCTACGGCCGCAACTCCGCCTCCGGTACCTACGGCTACTTCAAAGAACACGCCCTGTTCAAAGGCGACTACAAGGACACCGTCAAAGAACAACCCGGCTCCAGCTCCGTCGTCCAGGGTGTCGCCTCCGACAAATACGGCATCGGTTACTCCGGCATCGGCTACAAAACCGCCGACGTCCGGGCCGTGCCGCTGGCCGCCAAAGAAGGCGAACCCGCCTACGAGGGCAACATGGAAAACGTCTATAGCGGCGACTACCCGCTCGCTCGTTACCTGTTGCTCTACGTCAACAAAAAACCCGGCGAAAAACTCGACCCGCTCCGCGCCGAGTTCCTTCGCTTCGTGCTCAGCAAAGAAGGCCAGGAAGTCGTTATCAAAGACGGTTACCTACCCATTCCCGGCACCATCATCATGGAGGAAAGACGCAAACTCGGATTAAAATAACTCCGTCCATCTCCCGTTTCTGTTGTCGGGCGCGATGCCCCGTGTCGTTTCGGGGTATCGCGCCGCGGGATGGAGAGGGGAACGGCGCGAAACCGACACGACAGGCTTCGCGCCCTGCCATTTTCCAACACACACCCATGACAATTCCCCATGCCAGCCGCCACTGAAACAACCCCGCCGCCCGCCGCGCCGATGGCCCGCCCGCGCGCCCGGCAAACCAGCCGGGCCGTCCGCGTTGTGGACAAACTGACCACTTGGGGCATCACCACCGGCGGCATTATGGTCATCGTGGCGGTCATTGGCATCCTCGTCTATCTCGTCTCGGTTGTCGTCCCGCTCTTTCGCGGGGCCCAAATTACCGCCGCCGGCAGCTACCGGCTGCTCGACCCCGACCGGGCCAACCAACTTTGGGCCGTTCAGCTCGATGAACATCAACAACACGGATTCGTCCTTGACCGACAGGGCCGACTCACCGTTTTTGACGCGCCCACCGGCAAAATTGTCTCCGAACAACTCCTCGCCACCGGCATCACGGCGTTTGCCCGCACCTTGCGCGGCGGTCACATCGCGCTCGGATTCGCCGACGGCACCGTCCGACTTGGCCGCCTGCGGTTCACCGCCGACGGCGTGGAAGCCGCGCTTGAAGACCCGCTGTTGGTCGGCAAACCGGGCGTGGCCGTTCACCGGCTCGATTACAAACCCAGCGACAATCGTTCGGTGCTCACTGTACTCAAGGCCAATGGCGAACTCTTTTGGGACGAGGTTACCCATCGCGAAAACATCCTCACCGGCAAAATCACCACCAAACTCACCAAACACGACCTGCCCTACCGTCCGCCTGCCGGACGAGCCGATCTGCCCGATTACCTTCTACAAAACACACAGGGCGACCAGGTTTATCTCGCTTGGCGCGACGGCACCGTGCAACGCTACGACCTGCGCGACATCGCCGCGCCGGTCATTGCCGAGACCGCCGATTTCACGCCAACGCCCGGCATCGAACTGACCCGGCTTCAGTTCATGTTCGGCGATCAATCCGTGATTGCCGGCGATTCCCACGGCGGCGTGACCGCCTGGTTCCGCGTCCATCGTCCCGAATCGGGCACGGCCGACGGCTATCGTCTGGTTGCGGCACACAAACTCGATGCGCACACCGCCGCCGTCAGCGCCGCCGACATGTCCACCCGCGACAAATGCCTCGTGACCGGTGCCGTCAACGGCGAAATTTGGTTGCGCCACATGACCAGCCGGCAGGTGTTGGGAAAGGTGACAACAAACCGACGGGGCGTCCGTGAAGGAGAAACAACCCCGGCGCGCCCGACGGTCGCGTCCGACCGGGTCGTGGCGGTTCATCTCACGCCCAAGGGCGACGGCCTGTTTGCGCTCGATGCGGACGGGCGAGCGTATCGCTGGAACGTTCGCAATCCGCACCCGGAAACGACATGGGGCACGATCTTCGGCAAGGTCTGGTACGAAGGCTATGACCACCCGGACTACACCTGGCAATCGTCGTCGGCCAACGACGATTTTGAGCCGAAATTCTCGCTCGTGCCGCTCGTGTTCGGCACGTTGAAAGCGACGATTTACTCGATGCTGTTCGCCGTGCCGATCGCGTTGCTCGGAGCGATTTACACGTCGCAATTCCTTGACCCGCGCCTACGGGCGCCGATCAAATCCGCCATCGAAACGATGGCCTCACTGCCGAGCGTCGTGCTCGGATTCATTGCCGCGCTGGTGCTCGCCCCGGTGGTGGAAAACTGGATCGTGGCGGTGCTGTTGACGTTCGCGTTTCTCCCGTGCGTGTTGTTGGCGGGCGGTTTTTCGTGGCAATGGTTGCCGGCCCGCTGGCGGGCGCGTGTGCCCGGCGGGGCGCAGTTCCTCCTGGTGTTGGCGCTTGCACCGGTCGCGGTCTGGCTGGCCGTCGTGTTGAGCGGGCCGGTTGAAACGGTCCTGTTTGCCGGCGATTTCAAAGCATGGCTCAACGCCCGCATCGGTCCTTATGTGCAACGCAACACGCTCGTGGTCGGTTTCGTGATGGGGTTTGCGGTCATCCCGATCATCTACACGATTTCCGAGGATGCCCTGTCCAGCGTGCCGGAGCATTTGCGGTCGGCCTCGCTTGCCTGTGGTGCCACGCCGTGGCAGACAGCCATCCGCGTGATCGTGCCGGTGGCAATGTCCGGTATCTTTTCCGCGTGCATGATCGGCCTGGGGCGGGCGGTTGGCGAAACGATGATTGTCGTCATGGCCGCCGGCAACACGCCACTGATGGACTGGAACATTTTTAACGGCCTGCGGGCACTCTCGGCCAACATCGCCGTCGAACTGCCGGAGGCCGTGAAAGACAGCACGCTGTATCGGATGCTGTTTCTGGCGGCGCTGACGTTGTTTGTGATGACCTTCCTTCTCAACACCGCAGCCGAGGTGATCCGACAGCGGTTCCGCAAGAGGGCATTCCAGTTATGAAATTCGCAGCACGAAATCCGAAGCGCGAAACAAGCGCGAAATTCGAATGCCGAAACGGGGCGGCGGTGCGGTTGTTTGGGACTTGGGATTTTGGGCATTCGGATTTGTTTCGTGGTTTGCGCTTCGGCATTCGGATTTGGAGGCCGTTTGTATGAGCCTCGCGATTCGCGGCATCTTTACCAACCCGTCCCCGCCGGCCAAGATGCGCCGCGAACGGCGCACCTCCCGGCGAGCGCGTGGCGAACCCATGATCTGGCTGACCGGCGGCGGGCTGGCCGTGGCGACGTTAATGATTGCCGGGCTGCTGTTGTTGGTGGTGGTGAAGGGTACGCTCACCTTCTGGCCGAAACGGATCGTCAAGATCACCACACGCGATGGTCAGACGTTTCTCGGAGAAATTGCCCGCACCGAGGCCTTCCAGCGCGAAGGCCGTGTCGCCCGCCGTCGCCTGTTGCGCACCGGCAACTTTGACCTCTACGGCGACCACTTCAAATGGATCAACGACCACGACATTGCCCGGCGCGAAACCCCGACCGGCGCCTGGCTGTTTGAGCGGCAGGAATGGGGTGTGTTCGTCGGCTTCATCAAAGAAATCCGCGTGGACGGCAGACCCACGACGAACTCGTTTGCCCAACTGCACGAGCCGGCACGTGACCGGTTCCGTCGGATCAAACGCATCGAGAAAACGGAAATCGGCGAGGTCAACCGCACCCTCGAACAGTTGCGACTCACCGTTCGCAAGGTCGAACTCAAACACGGTAAAGACTCTCCCGAATATACCCGCGCCGTGGTCGAGGCGAAACAGCGCGAGGAAGCGTTGCGCGCGGAATACGACAAGCTCGGCGCGAAAGTGGCTGCCATCCGCGCTGAGGACGCCCGTTACACCGTCGAAGTGCGGGAAGTCGGCGGGCGGACGAAAGAGTTGAAGTTTTCCGAGATCGTCCGCGCCTATCCCGCCAACGATCTCAATTTTCTCCAGCGCGCCGGGGTGTACCTGAGCCGGTGGCGGGAGTTTCTGACCAGCGAACCGCGCGAAGCCAACACCGAGGGTGGCGTGTTGCCGGCCATTTTCGGAACGGTGATGATGACCCTGATCATGTCGTTTTCGGTCGCGCCGTTCGGCGTGATCGCCGCGCTCTATTTGCGCGAATACGCCAAACAAGGACCGTTGCTCAGCGCCGTCCGCATCGCCGTCAACAACCTCGCCGGCGTGCCGAGCATCGTCTTTGGCGTGTTCGGCCTCGGTTTCTTCTGCTACGTGGTTGGCGGCACGATGGACGCGCTGTTTTTTCCCGAACGCCTGCCGTCGCCGACCTACGGCACCGGCGGTATTATCTGGGCATCGCTGACGCTGGCGTTGTTGACCGTGCCGGTGGTGATCGTGGCGACGGAAGAAGCGCTGGCCGCCGTGCCGAGTTCCATGCGCGAAGGCAGTTACGCCTGCGGCGCCAGTAAATGGCAGACGATCAAGCGCATCGTGTTGCCGCGCGCCATGCCCGGTGTGATGACCGGCTTGATCCTGGCCATGGCTCGTGGCGCCGGCGAGGTGGCGCCGTTGATGATTACCGGCGTGGTCAAACTCGCGCCGGAACTGCCGGTGGACGGTCATTTCCCGTTCCTGCATCTGAACCGCAGCTTTATGCACCTCGGCTTCCACATCTACGATGTCGGGTTCCAATCGCCCAACAGCGAGGCGGCCAAGCCGATGGTGTTTACGACGACGCTGCTGTTGATTTTGCTGATTGCGCTGTTGAATCTCAGCGCCATTTACATTCGTAACCGGCTGAAAAAACGCTACGTGGGCGCCCAGTTCTGAGCCGCCACGAAGCGCAATAGAACCGGGAAACAGACGAAATGACATGAAAACGTCAGGCGCCATTGCGGTCGTCTTCATCCCAACGACACAACGATCTGCTGTCAACCCGTTCACGACGGGCATCGAGAACGAGTGGTATTGGGCAATCGTTTTGCCACTGACGAAACAACGAAAGCAGTTTTGCCGACGCCGGACAACAGGCGGTTGACGACGGCAGGCGAGCGACGAAAACATCCGCCACCATCAACATCGCGGTGGACAATGGTTTTTTCCCGGCCGGGCGTGTGGCCGGGCGACGCGATTCCGTCGGTCGTTTTGCGCCGATGTCACATGGTTGTCACCTGTTTGTCACATGGCACCGGCATGGTGATGGCGCAGGAGACGAGTGTGCCTGTTGGAGAATCACATGATGGCTCTCATGGAAACACAACGGCCAGTTGAAACGCCGACACATGCCGCGCCGCGGACGGTTGCCCCCGCCGTGGCCGGCAAGGCAAGCGCGGCGTTGTCGCTGGCCAACGAGGAAATCGTATTGGAGGTGGAGCAGTTCAACCTCTGGTATGGGGCGAAACAGGCATTGTTTGACCTGAACCTGAAGTTTCCGCGCGGCAAGGTCACCGCGTTGATCGGGCCGAGCGGCTGCGGCAAATCCACTCTGATCCGCAGCATTAACCGTCTCAATGACCTGATCGAAGGCGTGCGTTATTCGGGCGACATGCGGCTCAACGGGCAATCCATCTTCGGGCGCGACGTGGATGTAATCGAGTTGCGGAAACGCACAGGGATGGTCTTTCAGAAAACCAATCCCTTCCCGATGAGCATTTACGAGAACGTGATTTACCCGTTGCGCATTGACGGCGAACGCCGCAAAAGCGTGCTCGATGAGGTGGTGGAACGCAGCCTCCAGCGCGCCGCGCTCTGGGACGAGGTAAAAGACCGTCTGCATGAGTCGGCGTTGCAAATGTCCGGCGGCCAGCAGCAACGGCTTTGCATTGCCCGAGCCATTGCGGCGGAACCGGAGGTCTTGTTGATGGACGAGCCGTGCAGCGCGCTCGATCCCATTGCCACCGGTAAGGTCGAAGAGTTAATCTACCAGTTGAAAGGGCTGTACAGCGTGATTATCGTGACGCACAACATGCAACAGGCCGCTCGCGTCAGCGATTACACGGCATTCTTCTATCTCGGACGGCTCATCGAGTACGATACGACAGAAAAAATCTTTACCAATCCCGGCAACAAACAGACAGAAGACTATGTGACCGGAAGGTTTGGTTGATCATGGAACGACATTTTGACCTGGAACTGGAAGAACTGAAGCAGGCGTTGTTGCGCATGTCGGCCCTGGCCGAACAGAGCGTGGCGGAGGCATTGAAGGCGTTGGTCCAACGGGACAACGCGCTGGCGGACAAAGCGGATGCCGCCGACGAGCCGATTGATCATTTGGAAATGGAGATTGACGACCGGGTGGTCAAACTGCTTGCCCTGCGCCAGCCCGCCGCGAAAGACCTTCGATTCATCCTGATGTCCATGAAAATCGCCGCCGAGTTGGAGCGCATCGGCGATCAGGCCGTCAACATCGCCCATCGCGCCAGGGAATTGAACGCCGAACCGCAACTGAAACCGTTGATTGACATCCCGCGCATGGCCGACCTGGCCCGCGGCATGGTCAACGACGCGCTGGATGCCTTCGTGTACGGCAAATCCGACCTGGCCCGCGAGGTCATTCGCCGCGACGAAGAAGTGGACGCGCTCAATCGTCAACTCCATCGCGAGCTGACCAGTTTCATGATCGAAGCCCCGCAAACCATCACTCGCGCCCTGAGCCTGATGAGCGTCTCGCACAACCTCGAACGCATCGCCGACCACGCCACCAACATTGCCGAAGAAGTGGTTTATCTTTACGAAGCGCGAGACATCCGCCACCGAACCGAGTAAAATACAAGCCATGTCAGAGACCATTCTCATCGTCGAAGACGAATCCGATGTGCTGGACCTGGTCGTGTTTCACCTGCGCAAGGCCGGGTATCACACCGCCACGGCGCGCGACGGCCTGAGCGGGCTGGCGAAAGCCCGCGATCTGTTGCCGGCGGCGCTGGTGCTTGATTTGATGTTGCCGGAAATGGATGGGACCGAGGTTTGCAAACGTCTCAAGGCCGATCCCAGGACCGCGCACATTCCGATTGTGATGTTGACAGCCAAAGCCGAGGAAGTGGACCGCGTGTTGGGCCTCGAACTTGGCGCCGACGATTATGTGACCAAACCATTCAGCCCGCGCGAACTGGTGTTGCGTGTGAAAAAACTCCTCGGACGCGCCAGCCCGGCGGTGGCGGAAATCCTCAAGTGCGGTGATCTGCTGGTGGACATTGGCAAACATCAGACCAGCATCAAAAACAAGCCGGTCGAGCTGACAGCCACGGAATTCAAGCTCCTTTCCACCTTGATGCAACGCCGCGGACGGGTCCAAACCCGCGACACCCTGTTGTCCGACGTGTGGGGATACGAAGGCGACATTGACACGCGCACCGTGGACACACACGTTCGCCGGCTGCGCGAGAAACTCGGCAAAGCCGGCGAACTGATCGAGACCGTTCGCGGTGTCGGCTATCGTTTCGCCGATCTTCCGTGATCACCGCATCCCGTTCCGGTCACATTTCTTTGAAATCTGCTTGTCGCCTCCACCTGACTTCCCCTAAGGATATTCGCCGTGAATACCCCACAGCCACTTCATTTGGAAGCCAGCCTTGAACACGACCTGGCCGCCATCCGCGCCAAATTGCAGGCCATGGAAGAACTCGACGAGCAGGCTCTGCGCAGCTCGTTGCAGGCCGTCCTCTCCCTCGACCGGCAACTGGCTTACACCGTCATCCTGCGCGACCGTCGCGTGGACGAGTTGGAAACCGAACTCGACCGTCTCTGCCTGGAATTTCTGGTCCGCTACCAGCCCGCCGCCGGCATCTTACGATTCGTCTATTCGACCAGCAAAATCATCAAGGAACTCGAACGCATCGGCGATTACGCCGAAAGCGTGGCGCGTCAGGCTTTGCAACTCAATACCCTGCCCCAGGGGATTCCCCGCGACAAATTCGAACAAATGGCCAATCTGGTCATCCCCATGGTGCGCAATGCCGTCCGCGCCTTTCTGGAAAAAGACGCCGACCTGGCCCGCGCCACCATGGTCGGCGAGGATCAGGCCGATGCCCTGCGAAACCAGATCAATCAGGAGTTGACCCGCCTGTTGGGGCCTGTCTCCCCCACATTGACCGAGCTGGCGCCACTGCTGGCGGTGGCCCGTCGTTTTGAGCGCGCTGCCGACCAGGCCTACAACATCTGCGAAGAAGCGCTGTACTACGCCACCGGCGAATATCAGAAACATCGGCCCATGGAGTCGTTTCACGTCGTTTTCATTGGTGAAAGCAACACCTGCCTCAGCGTCATGGCCGAGGCGATTGCCCGCTCCCTGGGTCAGGAACGCTTCCGCTTTACCAGCGCCGGATTGGTGGCCGGCCAGCTCAACCCGCAAATGATTGAATTCATGCGTTCCAAAGGGATGGATGTCTCCGGACACACGCCGCGGTCGGTGGACGAAATCGGCGACCTGGATCAGGCACAGGTGGTCATTGGCCTCTGCCGCGAAGCGCGCAAACTTTTCCCTTCCGCCCCTACCAAAACCGTCGGCCTCGAATGGCACGTGGTGGACCCGGCGAAGGTCACCGGCGACGCCGAAACCGTGCGCGCTGCCTACGAAACGGCGTTTGACTTTCTTCAAACCCACATTCGCCACCTGACCCAGGCCATCCTGGGAGAGCGCGACGAGGTGCAGTGATGCGGCGGCCCGCGGCAACACCTTCCCTTGTGGCCGCGAGCCTGCTCGCGGTGGGGCTGCTGCTGGCCGGGCCGGGTTGTGGCGGAAACAAATCCACGACAAACGGCCACAAAAAAGCCGTCATCCAGAATGCCGGCTCGGACACCCTTGTCAACGTCGCCCAGGCCTGGGCGGAGGAATATGCCGAGGTCGAACCGACCGTCTCCGTCGAAGTGTCCGGCGGCGGTTCGGGCACCGGTATCGCCGCGTTGATCGCCGGCACGGTGGACATCGCCAACTCCAGCCGGCACGTCACGCCCGAAGAAGCCGCCCGCGCCAAGCAAAACACCGGCAAGGAACCGGTCGAGTTTGTGGTCGGCTACGACGCGCTGGCGATTTTTGTCAACCGCGCCAATCCGCTGGAGGAAATCACCATCGGTCAGATCGCCGAAATCTATGCCGAAAAAGGCCGCTACACCCGCTGGTCCGATCTCGGTGTTCAACTGCCCGGCAAGGGGGGCGACAAGATCATCCGTGTCAGCCGCCAGTCCAATTCCGGCACGTATCATTTTTTCCGCGAAGCCATTCTCGGCAAGAAAGCCGATTTCCGTCTCGGCTCGCTTGACCTGCACGGCTCGAAGGAAGTCGTGGAACTCATCGAGCGAACGCCGGGCGCGATTGGCTACAGTGGCATGGGCTACGCCACGCCGCGGGTCAAAATGTTGCGTGTCGCCAAGCAACCGGGCGCGCCGTCCGTCCTGCCGTGCGCCGAGAGCACGCTCAACGGTTCGTATCCGATTGCTCGTCCGCTGTTGATGTACACGCTCGGCGAGCCAACCGGCCACGTCCGGCAATATCTGCGCTGGATTTATTCCGATGCCGGCCAGCAACGACTGGCCCAATGCGGCTACGTGCCCGTGCCGCCCGAACGACGACCCCGATTGGACGCATGACAAAACGCGGCCAGCGAGAAATTATTCTGGAATGGCTCATCGAGTCGGTGATCCGTCTTTGTGGCGTCAGCGCGATTTTGTTTGTGTTCAGCATTTTCTTCTTTGTGTTCCGCGAGGGTGGCGCGGTGTTGTTCAAGCACTTCAAGTTCGGTGAGTTTTTCTTCAGTCCCGAATGGTATCCGAGTTCGCCCAGCCATGTCCGTTACGGCACGCTGGCACTGGTGGCCGGCACCTTCAGCGTCACCGCGCTGGCAATGGTCATCGCCGTCCCGTTCGGCATTGGCGCGGCCATTTTTGTGTCGGAGTTTTGCGGGCCAAAACTGAAGGAAACACTCAAGATCGTCATCGAACTACTCGCGGCGATTCCGTCAGTGGTATGGGGGTTCATCGGGTTGACTGTGCTCAATCCGCTGATTATCTGGTTGTTTGACGCGCCCATTGGCCTGAACGTGCTCAACGGCGGTGTCATCCTCGCTCTGATGAGCGTCCCGATCATCGTCTCCATTGGCGAAGACGCGCTGAAAGCGGTGCCGGATTCTTACCGCGAAGCGGCGCTGGCGCTCGGTGCGACCCGGTGGCAGTTGATTTACCGGGTGCTGTTGCCGGCTGCCAAAAACGGCCTGCTTGCGGCGGGGTTGCTCGGCGTTGCGCGCGCGGTTGGCGAAACGATGGCCGTGCTCATGGCCACCGGTCACGCCATCAACATCCCGACCAGCCTGCTCGACCCGGTCCGCACGTTGACCGCCACCATTGCCGCCGAACTCGGCGAAGCACCGGTGCATTCGGATCATTACCGGGTGTTGTTCGTCATTGGCATTTTGTTGTTCCTCATCACGACCGCTGTGAACCTGACCGCCGACCTGATCATCCGGGGGGTGCGGAAGAAATGAACGCGCCCGCCCCACACATCTTTGCCGCGACACCGTTGACGCGAAAGAAACAGCGTCACGAACAACTGGCGCGCGCGGTGTTCTTCACGATGGCGTTGTTGCTGGTTGTGCCGCTGGTGTTGATTGTGGTGTATCTGGTCGTGCAGGCATGGCCGGTGTTGTCGTGGGAGTTTCTGACCACCAACCCGAAACGCGGGATGCGAGCGGGCGGCATCTGGTCGGCATTGCTCGGCACGTTTTATCTGGTTGGATTCTCGCTGCTGGTGGCCGCGCCCATCGGCGTGCTGGCGGCGGTCTATCTCAATGAGTACGCCAGGGACAACTGGTTCACGCGCCTTGTTAACCTCGCCGTCATCAATCTCGCCGCCGTGCCGAGCATCGTGCACGCGCTGTTCGGGTTGGGTGCGTTTGTCATTTTCTTCGGGCTGGGCAAATCCATCCTCGCGGCGTCGCTGACACTGGCGATCATGACGATGCCGGTCATCATCGCCAGCACGAAAGAAGCGTTGGCTGCCGTACCGCAGTCGTTCCGCGAAGCCTGCTGGAACGTCGGCGCGACCCGGTGGCAGACGATCCGGCATGTCGTGTTGCCGAACTCGATTAGCGGCATTCTGACCGGCGTGATCCTACAGGTGTCGCGCGCGGCGGGCGAGACCGCGCCGATCATGTTTACCGGGGCGGTTTTCTTCAAGGCCATCGAGGAGGGGAACCCGTTCGCCTACGGCCTGCGCGACCAGTGCATGGCGCTTTCGATGCACCTGTTCACCATTTCGACGCAGGTGCCGGACGTGCCGCACGCACTGCCGTTCGCCACGGCGGTTGTCCTGCTCGGCACGGTGCTGTGCATCAACGCGCTGGCCATCATTCTTCGTGTCTGGCTCCGTTCCCGGAAGAAATGGTGACAATGATTTCCGCTCCCCACATCGAGATCGAAAACCTGACCGTTCACTATGGCGCGAAAGCTGCCTTGCGAGGGGTGTCGTTCACCGTCCAACGCAACGAGATTCTGGCCATCATCGGCCCGGCCCAGTCCGGCAAAACCACGCTGTTGCGTTGCCTCAACCGCACGCTTGACCACGAACGGCACGCTCGCGTGACTGGCGTGATCAAGGTGGACAACGAAGACATCCGCCAGAGCAACAACGTTTATGACCTGCGCCGGCGCGTCGGCATGGTCGCGCCGTTGCCGGTCGGGTTGCCGTTGACGATTTTCGACAACGTCGCTTTTGCCCCGCGCATGGCTGGCATCACCGACCGGGCCGAACTCGAACAGCGTGTCGAGCGTTGTCTGCGGCAGGCCGCGCTCTGGGACGAAGTGAAAGACCGGTTGCACACACTCGGCACGAAGCTCTCCGGCGGCCAACAACAACGGCTCACCATTGCCCGCGCGCTCTCACATGACCCGGAGATTCTCTGTCTCGACGAGTTTTCCATCGCGATTGACCCGGTCACCACGATGCGGATTGAAGACGTGCTAAAAGAACTCCGCGCCCGGATGACGATCCTGCTGGTGACCAACCTGGTGCAGCAAGCCCGTCGCTTGGCCGACCGGACGGCGTTTCTGTTCAATGGCGAACTGGTTGAGTTGGACGCCACGGAGAAAATCTTTTCCGAAACCCCGCGCGACCGGCGGACCTACGATTACACCCACGGAGTGTTCGGATGAGCCTTACGCCTGCCAACGGTTACAGCATCACGACACGCGACCTGAACCTCTGGTACGCGAAGTTTCAGGCGCTGAAGAACGTCACGGTCAACATTCCGCACGGTAAGATTACCGCGTTGATCGGGCCGAGTGGCTGCGGCAAAACGACGTTGTTGCGCTGTTTCAACCGTATCAACGAGCGCTTTGGCTATGTCACCACCACCGGCGAGATCACGGTGCTCGGTCAGAACATTTTTGCTCCCGATGTGTCGCTGATCGAGTTGCGCAAACATGTCGGCATGGTTTTCCAACGACCCAATCCATTGCCGATCTCAATCTACGAGAACGTCGTGTTCGGCCTGCGCATTCACAGCGAGCGACGCGCCCTGCGGAAGTCCGAGTTGGACGATGCCGTGGAAAAGGCGTTGCGCGAGGTGCTGTTGTGGGACGACCTGAAAGACCGGCTACATCATCGGGCGACCGGCCTGCAACTGGAACAGCAACAAAAACTCTGCATTGCGCGCTTGTTGCCGCTCAAACCGCAGATCATTCTGATGGACGAGCCGTGCAGCGCGCTGGACACCGCCGGCACGCTCGGCATCGAGGAGTTGATGCGCGAGTTGGCGGGGCACTACACGATTGTCATCGTCACCCACAACATGGCGCAGGCCCGTCGGGTGAGTGATGAATGTTTCTTCATGCTGCTCGGCGAGGTGATCGAGCACGCCCGGACCACCGATCTGTTTCTGACCCCGAAAGACCCGCGCACGGCCGACTACATCGAGGGCCGGTATGGCTGAGATCGGTGTTGTCACGGTTTTGTAACATGGAAGGCGTTGCGTGTCGGCGGGGTGTCGGTTATCCTTCGCGTTGATGGCGTTTCGGTTTTCATTGCAATGGCGCTGGTTTTTCGGTCTGACCGGGTTGTTGGCGGCGTTGTTGGGCGTGGTCATTCTGGGCAGCGAGCATTTTCTCCGTCCCTATATTGTCGGCACCCTGCAAAAGGATTTGGAGCGCAATGGTCGGGTGGTGCGACATTTTGCGGCGCCGTTGTTGGTGACTTCCCCCGTGCCGGTTCAGGAGATCAACCAGATGGCGCAAACGTTGGGAAAGGAGACGGGATTGCGCGTGACCATCATGACGGCGGACGGCACGGTGGTGGGCGAATCGGACAAGCCGCCGGAACTGTTGGTGTCCATCGAGAATCATCGTTACCGACCGGAGGTTGTGGGGGCGCTGACAAAAGGAGTTGGCGCGGATCAACGTCGCAGCAGCACGACCGGTCAGGCGTTGTTGTATGTGGCACAGCCAGTCTTGGGGGGCGACGACCGCATCGTGGGCGTGGTGCGTGTGGCGTTGTCGCTGCAAACGGTCGAGGCCATCGCGCAACGGGTTTTCTGGATCGTGGCTGTGGCCGGGCTGATGGTATGGTGTTTATCGGTGCCGATGCTGTTTCTGTTGGCGCGGCGATGGAGTCGTCCGATTGAAACGATGCGGCAGATGGCCGTGCGGGTGGCGGGCGGTGATTTCAGTCGCACGGCTCCGCGAGACATCGGCGGTGAGTTGGGCGAACTGGCGGGCGCATTGAATGAGATGGCCTCCCAGCTTGCCGCCCGGTTGCGGGAGTTGGACAAGGAAAAGGCGGAACTCTCGGCCGTTCTGGCGGGGATGACCGAGGGGGTACTGGTGGCGGATGATCAGGGACGGATTCGGTTGATCAATCGGGCGTTGCGCCAGCAGTTTCAGCTTGGTGACGAAACGATCGGCAAGACGGTTTTGGAGGTTTTTCGCAATGTGGAACTGGAAAAACTGGTGACCACGCCGACCGCGTGCGAGCTGGCGTTTCTGACCCCGTCGGAACGGGTGTTTGCCGTCAATGCCGCGTCGCTCCCCAACCACGCGGGCGTGGTGATGGTGTTTCACGACATTACCCGCCTGAAACAACTGGAAAATGTTCGCAAGGAATTCGTCGCCAACGTCAGCCACGAATTGCGCACGCCGCTATCCATCATCAAGGGCTATGTGGAAACATTGCTTGAAGAGCCGCCACCCGATCCGTCGCTTACCCGACAGTTTCTGGAAATCATCCGAAAACACTCGCAGCGCCTGGAAAACCTCATCGAAGACCTCCTCAACATTTCCGCGCTGGAATCGCAACAAGCCCGGTTGGAACTGGAAACGCTCTCCCTGTGCGACGTGGCCCGGTCGGTGGCGGAGGAACTAGCCAAACAGGCCCGTGAGAAATCCATGGACATTACGCTGGAATTTCCGGACGCCCTGCCGATGGTTCGGGGCGACCGGCGGCGATTGCACCAGGTGTTCGTCAACCTTCTTGACAACGCCATCAAGTACACCCCAACCGGTGGTCGCATTACCATCTGTGCCCGACAAAATGGCAACGAGATCGAGTGTTGCGTGGCCGACAACGGCCCCGGCATCGCCGCGGAACATCTGCCGCGCATCTTCGAGCGGTTTTACCGTGTGGACAAAGCGCGAAGCCGGGAACTGGGAGGAACGGGTCTTGGATTATCCATCGTCAAACACATCGTCCAGACGCACGGCGGCCGCGTCTGGGCCGAAAGCCGGGTAGGCGAAGGAAGCCGTTTTTATTTTACAGTGCCGTTGGCTACCGAAAGAACAGAATAACATAGTAAGAAATGGCCGCCACGAGAGCCGAGCAGGGAATCGTCAAAATCCATGCCCACACCACTTGCCGCGCCACACCCCAGCGGACTGCAGAGAGCCGATACACCGAGCCAACCCCCACAATGGCTCCGGTAATGGTGTGGGTGGTACTGACCGGGATACCGAGAGACGCCGAGGTGAACAACGAAGTGGCCGCGGCCACTTCCGCGCAAGCGCCATCATAGGGGCGCAGCTTGGTGATGCGCATACCCATGGTTTTGACGATACGCCACCCGCCCGCCATCGTGCCCAATCCAATGGCTGCATGGCAGACCAGCACAATCCAGAATGGAAACTCCACCTTGCCACTGGCAAAAGCTTCCTGGTCCTTGCTCCAGATGGTTGCATACAAAAGCGCCGCAATAATGCCCATGGTTTTTTGCGCGTCATTGGTGCCGTGGCCAAGGGAATAGGCCGCCGCACTGCCAAGCTGAGCCACGCGGAACCAACGATCCACCTTGATCATGGATGTCTTGCGAAATGCCCACATTACGATGGTGATAAACAACAATCCCAATACCATGCCGAGCATCGGAGCCAGAACAATCCACTCCACGGTGGCCACCACCTTTGCTGTGTACAACACCCCGTGCGCTTGGCCGGCATGAGCAATGGCTGCCCCGCCAAATCCGCCCAGCAATGCGTGGGAAGAACTGGACGGCAATCCACCGCGCCAGGTGATCAGGTTCCAGACAATCGCGCCGATCAATCCGGCCAAAATCACGTCAATGGTCACGTACTCTACATGAACCCATTTGGCCACCGCATTGGCGACGTGGACGCCAAAAAACCACGCTGCAGCGAAGTTCCACCATGCCGCCCAACAAACCGCAGGGAATGGCCGTAGCACCCGCGTGCCAACAATGGTGGCGATGGAGTTGGCCGCGTCATGAAACCCGTTGATGAAATCAAACGCCAGCGCGGCAAAAAAAATCAGGGCCACATACGGGTGGTGAACGATGCTACCGATGTCGCGAAGAAAAGCGTCCATGTCAGCTCATCTTGACGATGACTCCATGCAGGGCGTTGGCCACCGCCTCCAAGCGGTCGGTTACATTCTCCATGCTCTCGTAAATGTCTTTCCACTTGATCACGGTGATGGGGTCCTTGACCGTCGTAAACAGTTCCGCCAGCGCATAGTGCAAAATATCGTCGGCGGCATTTTCCACCTCGTGGATGGCAATACAATCCTGAGTGACCTGGTTGTAGTTCTTGGTCGAGCGCAACCCGTGAACCGCCTCGGCCATCTTCTCACAGCCGCGAACGATTTGTTTGGCCATGTTGACCGAGTGAGTCGTCGGCTTCTCAATGGCCAGAAACGCCATCCGACTCGATGAGGCATGAATCAGGTCCACCACATCGTCCATGCGAATGATGATCGTGTGAATGTCCTCGCGGTCCAGCGGCGTGATAAACACCTTGTTCAGCCGATCCAGCGCCTCGTGAGTGATGTCATCACAACAGTGCTCCACCGATTCAATCTCTCGCGCCAACGGATCGGCGTCGCCGTAGTTTTCGGTCATCTTCTGCAACAACTTCGCCGCCCCCACCGCCTTCTCGGCTACCCTCTCGAAACAAGTAAAAAAATCGAACTCTTGTGGAATCAAGGCTCTCAGCATAACGCTTCTCCTTGTCACAAAGGTGTAACGAACCCGTGACGGATTGGCAATATCCCTTTTCGGATGTGTTGATAACAAGTGATATGACCGCTGGAAATGACAGGTGAAACGTCCACTGGGCAGGTTGAGGATGTGAGCCTCAAGAAGTTGCTGCTGGCCAGCGCAGAACAAGTCTTGTGGCTTTACTGCGAACCACACCAGGGCTTCAACGTTACGCATTTCACCGATCCGTTGCGCGGGAGGATGCTCTACGTGGACGACAGCCAACCCCGCTACATCGGCGACGTGTTTTTGCCGTGGCATCGGCGGCACTGGGCCGAAACACCGACGCAGCCGGGCGACGCCTTTGTCCGTGCGGCGCATCTGGATCGGGACGCCGTTTTTCTGTATCCAACACGAACACACGATGGCGGCGCGTGTGGCTACCGATTGCGCCGCAGAGCGCGCGGTGGAGTTTTGCCAAAAGCCGCGTCAAAGTCTGCGAACATTGGGACGGACGTTGGCTGGCGCGTGCACTATGGGCCACATCTGCCGGGGTGGTACGAAACCAACGGACGAGCGATTGGGAAGAAACGAAAACAAGCGGCGAAAGCCGAACAACCACCCAAAAGCAGCTATTTTCACGTGTCATTGCCACTGGAAAAATTTTCCTCCACCCCCTATACTCGCCGCGCATGACTTCCGATTTTCGCAAAATCTCCATCCTGATCCCGGTCTTCAACGAAGCGCGTACCGTCGAGGAAATCATCCGCCGCGTCCGCGCCGCCGATACCGGCGGCCTCGAAAAAGAATTGATCCTCGTGGACGACGCTTCCACCGACGGCACCAGCGAGATTTTGCAAAAACTCTCCCGCGACGGCGATCTGAAGGTCTTCTCCCACTCGTTCAACCGCGGCAAGGGCGCCGCCGTCCGTACCGCCATCGAGCACGCCACCGGCGACATTCTGCTGATTCAAGATGCCGACCTCGAATACGACCCATCCGATTACCCGCTGTTGTTGAAACCGCTTCTGGACGGGCGAGCGGACGTGGTGTACGGCTCGCGGTTCCTCGGCGGACCGCATCGCGTGTTGTTGTTCTGGCACTACGTTGCCAACCGGTTCCTCACTTTGTTGTCCAACATGGTCTGCAATCTCAACCTTACCGACATGGAGACCGGTTACAAGGTCTTCAAACGTTCCTGCTTGGAGGGGCTGACCCTGACCGCGGAACGTTTCGGTATCGAACCGGAACTGACCGCCAAACTGGCCCGACGCCGCTACCGCTTTTACGAAACGCCCATTAGCTACTCCGGCCGCGATTACACCGAAGGCAAAAAAATCAATTGGAAAGACGGCCTTGCCGCCCTCTGGTTCATCTTCCGCTATCGCTTCTTTGATTGAGACGCGGCCGCTTCAGTGCCGCCCCGGCTTCTGCGCCATCACTGCGCCTGTTCCGCTGCCGATGAAGATTTTGATAATTAGCCGGTTGTTGACCCATTACAGACTCTCCCCTTCAACACGGCAAGTATAACGAGACGAATCGTCACGGGTAACCGCGGAGATTGTTTGTTCGTACTCGTTTGTTCTGGTTATTCGGCGTGGCCGACCATTTTGTCGCGTTCGCGGGCCGTGGTCTTCATTTTGGTTTGGCCACCCTCCTGATAGACGACGGTGTTGGGCGGGACCGCCTGGATGAGCCAGACGTTGCCGCCAATGATGGAATCATGGCCGATGGTGATGTCACCCAAAATGGTGGCGCCCGCGTAGATGGTGACGTTGTCCTCGATGTTGGGATGGCGTTTGATGCCTTTGACGCATCGGCCCTGAGCATCTTTGGGAAAGCTCTTCGCGCCGAGGGTGACGCCCTGGTAGATTTTGACGTTGCGCCCGATAACCGTGGTCTCGCCGATGACAACCCCCGTGCCGTGGTCAATGAAGAAACTCGGCCCGATCTCGGCGCCAGGATGAATGTCTATGCCGGTCTTGTTGTGCGCCCACTCGGTCATGATCCGCGGGATGAGCGCAATGTGTCGTCGGTACAGGCGATGGGCCATGCGTTGAACGGCAATCGTCTCGATACCGGGATAGGCGACGATCACTTCCTCGGTACTAATCGCTGCCGGGTCGCCTTCGTAGGCGGCCACCACGTCGGTCTGCAACAACGCCCGCACTTCAGGCAGCTCGGCAAGAAACTCGTGGGTTACACGCGCCGCCGTTGCGCCGAGGTCCGTGATGTCGCACTGTGGACAGGGGCGGTATTCGAGGCTTTTGTGGATTTCCGTTTCCAGGCGTCGGGCGATGGAAGCGGTCAATTCAGCGGTGTAAGCAGCAATCTGGGCGGAATGGACCGGTTCGGCGTCGTAAAAGCCGGGAAAAACCAGCCGCAGGAGGTCTTTGGTAATGCCGACCACCGCGTCGCGCGACGGGAGGTTGGAACCGTCGAGGTGATTGATGCCGCCGTGTTCGCGGAATGAGGCGACCAGGCTGTCCACGATCTCTGCCAGTTTCTTTGCCATAACGCCGTCAATATGCCCAAACACCGGCGACTTGTCGAGGCGGGCGAGCAAACCGTGGTTTTGCCGGAATCTTGGAATGGCATTATCCCGTCGCAAACAGGCATACTCATCCGTCAATGATCACCGCAGCGGTACGCCGAAGAAGCGATTGCCCGCTCGTTCATCTCGCGGATGAGGCCAGAAGGCCATCACGGCTTGCGGAGGCGCGCGAGTTCGGACGGTTCGCGGCGGCTGTGTGGGGCCACAAGCGCGTTGTAGCGGGCTGCCAGTTCGTCGCCTTCACCGCAGAGGCCGTTCAACAATGGGCGCGCGCCGTCGGGAAACAGAAAAAAACGTCCGTCGCGAGTCGCGTCCACCTGCGGATGGCGGTCGAGGAGAACCCGTGCGAGTCGCGGCGCGATTTCTCCCGCAATGTTTTCCACCGAGACCGGTTCTTTTGCTCGTGCCACGGCCTCGAAAAGTCGCTGCTCGATCCGTTCCAATTCCGCGGCGGGCAATGTGGAGAAGTAATCGTGGCGTCGGGTGATTTCACCGGTGGTTTCGCTCCACAGCAGCAGGGCGCCCCACGGTTGGTAGTCTGCCAGCCACGGCGCGCCGCGCCAGCCGGCGAGTTCGGCGGAAGTGACGACGCTGCCCGCGGCGACGATTTGTTGTTGGCAGGCCGTGAGGGGAAGATGGGCGGCGGCGCGGGCCAGGCGGGATTGGAGTTTGTGAATGGCGCGTTGGAAAAGCTGGCGGACGCGCGCCGGGGAACCGCCGCCGGTGGTGGTGGCAATCTCTCGGAAGGTTCGCCGTTTCGTCTGGGGCCGAAACAACATGTCGTCCAGGCCGTATCGTTGTTCGACAACGACGCGTTCGGCGGGTGTGAGGAAGGCGTCCAGCCAGGCTCGCAGGTCGGCGGGGAGCAACCGGTCGGTTTCGAGGCGTTCCGTCCAGTCGAAGAACCACCGGATATGGCGGGCGGCGGCGGGACCGAATCGGGGAATTCGACGTCGCTGGGAGGCGTCGAGGGCGCGTACCTGGCCGATGGTGGTGAGACCGGCGTTTTGGAGGCATCGGACGACACGTCTTGTCAATCCCGCTTCTGACACGGGCCACTGGTGGATGGGGTCCTGACGCAGGTGGCTCACGGTTTGGGTGAGGAGGAGGGGCTGCCTTGTTGGAGCATCTGGCGGGAGATTTCGGTGATGTCAATGACCTGGGTGCCGTTGGGCGGTTTGTATTGGAACATGGCGTCGTCGAGTTTCTCGTTGAACTTCAATTTGGTGAACTCCATGGTGACGGCGGGTTTGTCTTTGGCCGGTTCGAATTGCTCGACGCGGTGGGTGAATCCGTCCTGTTGTCCGATGTAGAGGCGCATCTTGCCGATTTGAGTGATTTGGGCGGCCATGACCGGGTTGGTGGCGATTTCGGGTTTCCAGGTGCCTTCCAGCACCCACATGGGTTGGTTTTCCAACGTCACGGCGGGCAGGAGTTTGAAGTTCATGAATTGTCGGCTCTGTTCCCACTGGCGGGCCGGGTCGGGGTTTTGGGGGAGTTGCAGTTTCGGGTCGGTTTCGCCGGCGAGACCGGCCATCAGTTTGTTCATGTCCATTTTGGCGACCTGTTTGCGGCCCAGCATGTCCATTTCCTGCCACATCAAACCGTCTTCTCCCATGACAACCGTCATTTTACCCAGCGCGCCCACCAGTGGCATTTGCATCTCCGTGCGGGTCCAACGCGGCATCTTGAACCAGGTCCTGCCCTGCAACGTCATCGGCACGCCCATGAGGTTGATGCTCTGACGGATGTCGGCCGACCAGGTCTTGTAGTCGGCCATTTTTGTGGATGAGAATTTGATGACATCGTCGGCTGTTTGAGGGGCGTTGGGGCCGCTCGCCGCGACCGTCATCCAGGCAACCAACAACAACCACCGGGTTTTCATGCAAACCTCCACATGCGGACGCAGCCTAACACCACGGCGAACGCCTCGCAATCCCGTTGTGCCGGCTACACCCGTTCGGGCATCACACTGATGTCCACCATCAGATCGGCGGCGATTTGTTCCAGCGCCGCCCGCAGGCGGGCCAGTGGGAAGGATTCGGGAAGCTGGACGGTGGCGGTGGCGTGAAAGAGCATTTCCGCCGACATCGGGGCGCTGTCGCAACGGGTAACCAGTTCCTCGACGTTGACCTGGTGTTGCGCCAGCACTTGTGAAATCTGGCGGACAATACCGGGCCGGTCATGTCCCACCAACTCGATCACAGCCAGTCGTCGTCGGGCCGCGGGCGCGACGACGGCGGCGCTGTCGCGTTGAACGCGCACGGACAAACCGTGGCTGTCCAGTGTTTGAAGAGCGCTCATCAGGGCGTCTTCTTGTATGGCGGGCACCTGGATGCGAAGGATACCGGCGAACTGGCCGCCGAGATGGGCCATGCGGCTTTCGAGCCAGTTGCCACCGTGTTCGGCAATCACGGCGGAAAGGCGCCCAACCAGACCGGGACGGTCGGTTCCGATGACGGTCATCACCAGCGAAACGTTCATGACCAACTGTTACGCGCCCGGCAGCTCAAAGGCAAGAACGATGTCCCGCCGCGGCGGTGATGAGGACCTTCAGAACGTTGTCGCGGTAGGCCGCGTTCAGCGCGAACGCTTCCGCCGCCGCCGAGAGCGGAAAACGATGGGAAATGAGGCGGCGAACATTCACACGCCCGTCAGCCACGAGCTGGATGGCGCGCGGATAGGTGTGTTTCATGCGCCGGACGAAAACCAGCGTCAACCCTTTGCGGCGCGCCGTTGAGTGGGTCAGCTCCAAACGGTCGTTGTCGGGAATGCCGACCAGCACGACACGTCCACCCGCTCGCGCCAGCGCAATGGCTCGTTGCGCGGCATCGCCCGCCCAGGCGGCTTCCATGACAATATCGGCTTCGACTCTGCCGCGCAGGGGTGTCCCTCCGAGTTGTTCGGCGAGTTTCTGCCGCCACGGGAGTGGATCGGACACGAACACGCGCGCCGCGCCGGCCAGGCGGACGGTTTGGAGCAAACACAAACCGATCGGGCCGCAACCGAGAATCGCAACACGATCGCCGTTGTGAATCTTTGCCAGGTCGGTGGCATGGAGCGCGACGCCGAGCGGTTCCAGCATGACCGCCTCGCCGTCGTCCACCGAATCGGGCAACGGAAAACAGTTTCGTGCCGGCATGAGCATCTGTTCGCGCAGGCTGCCGTGGCACGGCCAAAGCCCGCAAAATTTGACACGCGCACAAAGGTTCGGGTTGCCTTCCCGGCAACGGTCGCAACGGCCACAGGGTATGGCCGGGTCCACCGCCACGCGCTGTCCGGGTTTCAGGTTTACCCCACGTCCGTCCGTCTCGACTACGCCGGCAAATTCGTGGCCGAGGATGAACGGCGTCTTCAGCACGGTGTCGCCAATGCGTCCTTCGTTGTACGTGTGCAGATCGCTGCCGCAGATGCCGGTGGCGGTGACGTGGAGGAGAACCTCACCGGCGCGCGGTGCACGCGGGCGAGAGAGGTCTTCGATGCGCATGTCGCGGGGGCCGTGGAGTCGGGCGGCTTTCATGGCGGCAGCCTAACGGGCGGGCAAACGGATTCAAGAGTTTTCAGGTGGCGTCGGAACCGTTGTCTGGGGTAAAGTCAGACGCCGTGAACTCCATCCGCAATGATCTTCAGGAGGTTCTGTTGGTCGAATCGCAAATCCAGCAGCGGCTCGACGAGTTGGCGGCGGAGATTCAGAGCGACTACACCGACAAGGAACTGACTCTGGTGCCGTTGCTGACGGGCAGTGTTCTGTTCGTGGCCGATCTGTTGCGGCGCCTGCCGGGGCCGTTGCGTCTGGATTTTCTCGGCATCTCCAGCTACCGCGGTCAGACCCGTTCTTCCGGCGACATTCACATTACCAAGGCGCTTCAGCTTGACGTGCAGGATCACGACGTGCTGGTGGTGGACGATATCCTCGACACCGGGCTGAGTCTGGCGCGGGTGCGGGACCTGCTGGCGGCGTTGCGCCCACGCAGTTTGAAGTTTTGTGTGTTTCTGGAAAAGCAGGTCGCCCGCGACACGGAGTTCCATCCCGATTATGTCGGGTTCCACATTCCCGACAAGTTCGTGGTCGGTTACGGACTCGATTACCAGGAGCGGTATCGCAACCTGCCCTGTGTCGGCGTGCTGAAACCGGAGATTATGGCCACAACTTTTCCGGATACTCGCCGCGCCGGATGAGGGCGCGGATGCTCTCCTGCACCTTGGGGCGATCCTCCTGATAGGTCACGCCGAACCACGCCGATTGCGTGGGCAGCACCTTTACCGTCGCGCGTCCGCTGGTGACGAGGTGATTGACGGCCGTCGGAATCAGACACTCGCTTTTCTCTTCCTGGCCGTGCGCCCGGAGAAACCGGGTGAACTCCTCGCGCAGAAACGGAAACAACGTCGGCGTGAACCCCCACATGTTCATCGAACAATACTCGTCGCCCGTCAACGGCTCGAAACCGCCCTTGCCGTCGAGGTTGCGGGCGGCGATTCCGTGCTTCTCGATCTTGAGCATCTCGACCACCTGCTGCAACATGTTCTGCGCGTTGACGCGGCAGACACCGCGCGAGACGGTGCCATGTTCGCTGAGCGTGTTGCGCAGGATGAACCCGACCATCGCGTAGTCCGTGCTGTCCGAGCGCGAGTTCGCAAGGAACCCACCGAGCACGCGAAAAGAATCGGCGCCGTAAAAATCGTCGGCATTAATCATCGCAAACGGCTCGCGGATTGCCTCCTCGGCCATCAGAATCGCGTGAGCCGTGCCCCACGGCTTTTTTCGTCCTGCCGGCACGACAAACCCGGCGGGAACCTTGTCAAGCTCCTGAAAAACGTACTCCACGGGCAGGCGCTTCTCAAAACGCGCCCCAACCGCCTCGCGAAAAGCCGTCTCGATGTCGTGGCGGATCACAAACACCACCTTGCCGAAACCCGCCCGTATCGCGTCGTAAATGCAATAGTCAATGATGGTCTCGCCGTTCGGCCCGACGGGGTCCACCTGTTTCAGCCCGCCGTAACGGCTACCCATGCCGGCGGCCAGGACCAATAACGTTGGTTTCATGGTAAACAATGCCTCCTGAAAAAATGGCGGAGGGGGGGAGATTCGAACTCCCGAGGGCCTTTCGACCCCACACGCTCTCCAGGCGTGCGCATTAAACCGCTCTGCCACCCCTCCGCAGCGTCGGGCGGGACTCTAGCCGCTTCGCTCCTCTTCTGCAAGCCCGCAACCGGCCGCCCGACACAACCGGTCACGAACCGCCAGCCCCACTCCCGTCGGCGGCGGCAACAAACACAAAATCACTTCCACACCCTCCGCCTCCAGCCGCCGCATTTCCGCGTAAAGATTTTCCGCCGTCGGAACCAGTACACCAACCCGCCGACCGCATAATTGCCCGGCGCGCGCTTGCATGGCCGTTTCGTCCTCGAACAATTCCACGGCCGCCCGCGGGGCGTAATGCCGCACCGTCATGCCCGGCCCGGCCAGCCCTTTGGCGGCGACTTCCTCCGCCACGCCGCCAGCCAGTCGCAAACCGCCGAGTTGTTCCCGTGTGACCCCGCCCGGACGCAAAATCACCGGCGGCGATTGTGTCAGGTCCAGCACGGTGGATTCCACGCCCAGTTCTGTCGGCCCGCCGTCGAGAATCAATTCCACCCGCTCACCGAGGTCGGCGGCCACATGTTCGGCGCGTGTCGGGCTGGGGCGCCCGAACCGATTGGCGCTCGGCGCGGCAATCGGGCATTGGGCGGCGGCCAGCAACGCCTGCGCGACCGGGTGCCGCGGCATCCGCAGCGCGACCGTTGGCCGGCGCGCTGTCACTTCGTCCGGCACACAAGCCGCTTTCCGCACCACCAACGTCAACGGGCCCGGCCAAAACCGCTGCGTCAATTCCGACGGCAGCTCCTGAATTGTCAGCCGCCGCGCCATCGCGAGTCCGCTGACGTGAACGATGAGCGGGTCCCAGTCGGGACGTTCTTTGGCGACAAAGACGTTGCGGACGGCCGCCGGATCGAGCGCATTGGCGCCGAGTCCGTACACCGTTTCGGTCGGAAACGCCACCAGCCCGCCGGCGCGCAGAATCGCCGCGGCGCGCGCGATGTTCTCTGCAGTTGGCGGGACGATGCGATTCATTCGTCGCCGAAACTGACGCCGAGAGAGCGAGCCATGCGGATGGCCGGGGAGTTGGGGTCAACCACGCGCGGGGCTTTGCCGGGGATGCTGAGCGGAACACTGCTGATGCGACCCTGTCGGACGCAGACCATCCGGTTGAACTGTCCCTGCGCGAGCAGTTCAACGGCGCTGGTGGCAAACTGGGTCGCCAGGTAGCGGTCGAATGGCGACGGCGCGCCGCCGCGTTGGAGATGACCGAGAATGGTGTAGCGAGTCTCGACGCCGGAACATTCCTCGATTTGTTTGGCCAACACCGCGGAGATGCCGCCGAGCCGGACGGCTTCGGGAGAGCCGGCCACCATTTGGCGAATCACGACGTTGCCACCGAGCGGTTTGGCGCCTTCGCTGACGACGATGATGCTGAAATGTTTGCCCCGTCGTTGCCGGGCACGAATGGCTTCGCAGATGACCTCGAGCCGGTAGGGAATTTCGGGAATGAGAATCACGTCGCCACCGCCAGCAATACCACTGCCGAGCGCAAGCCAACCGGCGGTGCGGCCCATGACTTCCAGCAGCATGACACGATGATGAGAGAAGGCGGTGGTGTGGAGTTTGTCCACCGCCTCGGTCGCGGTGGTCATGGCGGTGTTGAAGCCGAAGGTCATCTCGGTGCCGCGCACGTCGTTGTCAATCGTTTTGGGGACGCCAACGATGCGCAGGCCGAGTTGCGACATTTGGTAACCGCATTTGAGCGTGCCGTCGCCGCCAACGGCCACAAGGGCGTCGAGCTTGAGTTCGCGGTAGTGGCGGACCACGTCATCGGAGGCGTCTCGGCGTTTGTCGGGGTAACGATGGTCGTCCACGTAATCGAACGGATTGTCGCGGTTGGTGGTGCCGAGGATGGTGCCGCCCTGGGTGAGGATGCCGGAGACGTCATCCCAGCGAAGCCATTTGCCGCGGCCGGTGACCAGCCCGCGAAAGGCGTCGTAGAAACCATAGACCTGCCAGCCGTGGGTGTGAATGGCGGCTTTCACAACGCCGCGCACGACGGCGTTCAGACCCGGCGCGTCGCCGCCGCCGGTGAGGATGCCGATTCGTTGGATGCGTTTCATGGGCGAGTTTCATTGGCACGCCAAAAGCGCGCATGTTAGAACCATGAGTGACATTATTGACTGGTTGCGCGAGCTTTACAAGCTTCGAGAAATCTTTCCAGAACTTCCTCGAATTAAGGTTTGAGCTGGTGGGCGGATTTCTTTTTTCTTTTGTGCGACGCCGGATGCGGAAGTGGCGTAATGTGAAGCAGCGGTGTGGTGTCGCAGCTTTTCTTTGGTTTTCTTGTCGAGGAAGAGTTGTGCTCACCGAGACCAAGGAGCTTCCAGAGTCAGACAAGGAGGTGATGGGGGTGTCATAGGGCGGGTTTTCTTTGCTCTGCGCAGTTTGTTGCGCATGGATCAGTGGTTGCGAACCCCGATGGCGAGGACGTGGTGGTCGTGTTCGGACGGAGGCCATCGCGTTCAAGGTGGCGTTTCATATTGGTGAGACTGACGGTCAGGCTCATCCCCACGCTCGGTTGTTACCGACCAAGTCGTACAGGTCTTGCATGATAGACTCGTAGCGGTGGGTTGCACCGATGACCGCCTTTGGCGTTCACCGAAAATTACTTTGCCGCCGTTTTCATGGCACTGCTGCTGACAACACCGCCGATTTCAAGCACAGTTCCTGCACTGCGAAGTCAAGCCGCGTTATTTCTTTCCATAGTTCTCATAGTACTTCTTGTGGGGTCTTCAGGCGTCAGTGGCGGGGGCGCTGGGATCACCGGCGGGGGGCGCAGAACTGTAGGTGCGACGGCCTGTTTTTTGGGAAGTTGCACGAAACAATAGATCAATGCGCCGATCCAGTTTGCAAATAGGACAATTAGAGCCCAAACCAGTTTGTCGTTGCCATCCAGGTTCTGATTGGTTGCGCAATGGACGAGCATGCATATCCAGAATCCTTCCAAGATGAGCATCACCCCACACATCAAGAAGGGCAGTGTGAGCATGAGCGCTAGTGCGTCACTGAGAGTTTTTGTGTCTGTGGACATTGTAGTGGGCCTTGATGCCGTTTGTGGCGGGTTTCATTGGAAGGTGGCGGGTTGGATGTTCCAGCCGTGGACGGTGACGCTGATGTTGGCGGGAAGCGGCTTGGGCGATTCGATGGTGACGACACGCGGGTCGCCGGGCAGAAGCGAGAAGTAGTTGTCGCTGTAAAAAACGGGCAGGATGCGCTCGCCAGTTTTGGAGTCGCGGAGGGTGAGTCGAATCATGAGGGCGGGATGGACGGAGGTGTTGTTGAGGTGGACGGTTACGAGGTTGCCGGTGGTTTTGATGCGGCCCTGAAGGGTGACGGGGGGCAGAAGGTTGAGTTGCTGGAGTTTGCCCGGTTGGTCGGCGAGCCAGTAGTCGTTTTGCGACAGGAGCGTGTCGTCCTGAAGGAGTTTGAGACGCAGGAGGTAGGCAGGCGCGTTGGTCGAGGCGGGTAGCGCGGGCGCTTTGCCCAGCGTGACGGCGGCGTTGGCAGGTGCGTCGGCGGTGAAGGCGACGTTGGCCAGTGGTTTGGCCTGAAGACTGTAGGCGGTGGCAACGGTTTTGAGGTTTTTCAACGGCGCCAATGTGGTGTTGACGATGGTGAGGGTGCCGTCGGGTTGGTCGAGTTGGATGTGGACCGGTTCGCAGGCTTTGCGAACGGCGTGGTAGGAGGCGTGGGTATCGTAGTCCCAGGTGTAGAACTGCCAGTTGAGGCTGGGCCAGGACGGGTGGCTCATCCAGGCGAGCAGGCCGCTGCACGGTTTCCAGAGGCGGGCGTTCCAAGCCTCGAACATGGCGCGGTGACTCTCGTAATTGACCATTTGGGCTTTGCGACAGAAATCATCGAGGTTGGCCGGCGGACCGAAACGGGCAGTGATGCCGTCGTAGTATTTCCAGCAGTTGCCGCCGCCGCTGGTGTGCCAGTCGTGGTAGGCCCAGGTATCGGAGATCGGCCATTGTTCCGAGGGCGGGATGAAGGAGCGCATGACCTCGGCTTCGGGCACCGAGGGAGTGCCGAGTTCGGAGTTGAAACCGCGGGCCAGCCGGGCATAGGCGTCGGGCGGTCGGTAATCCCACGGGCCGCTCGGCATGGCGCTAACCCGGCGCGAATCGGGCTGGTAGTAACGGGTGCCGTCCATTTCGTGGATCAACTGCCAGAGCACTTCGTTGAGGACGGGCGAAGGAATGCCTTCGTTGCGTCCGCACCAGATGGCCAGCGAGGGGTGGTTGCGGTGCCGGCGGATGGTGTCAGCGGCGTTTTCGAGGAACAATCGGTTGTCGTCGGGATCGAGGTTCCAGTTGACGGTGGAGAGCCAGAAATCGCTCCACACGAGCAGGCCGTACTCGTCGCACAGCTCGTAAAACGTCTCCGAGGTGCTTTGTCCGACCCAGTTACGGATCATGGTCAGATTGGCATCGCGGTGCAGGCGGATGTACGGTTCGAGTTTTTCGCGGGAAACACGTTTGAGCGCGTCGTCCATGCCCCAGTTGCCGCCACGGATGAAGATGCGCTGGCCGTTGACCTTGATGACGAGATGCGGCGGGGCGGTTTCGGCAGGCAGGAGACGGACGGCGGGTGAGTTGGTGCGGAGAGTGGGCACGCCGCTGCCTTCGAAACCGGTCGGCCAGAGAGCGTCGTGGCGGACATCCACGGCGGCTTCCTTGCGTTGGCGCTCGGCAGTGGGTGTGTATTCGATGCGTTGGAGTTTCCAGTCCGGCAGCGGTGTTTGGACGGTTAACTCGTAGGACAACTCGCGAATGCCGAAACGGGTCAACCGGCGATCGCTCTCGCGCATGGTCTCGTCGAGAAACGCGATGTTGAGGCGGTACAACTCCTGTTTGCCGTAGCCGTTGGGCCACCAGAGACGCGGTTTGGACAGGCGCAACGACGGGAACGTCTCCGGCACGAAGCTCACCAGTCGTTTTTCGCGGGGCGCCAGCGCGACTTTTTGCTCGAAGGTGGCTCCTTCAAAGCTGCCGCGGACAAGCCCGGATTGTGGCTGGTCGGTGTGATTGACTGCTTCGATACTGACAAACACCTCCGCCGGAGCCAGCTCGGGCAGCGGCAATCGGGTCACCACCTGCGGATCGCCCAGCGTCACCGGACCGCTGCCGCGCAACAACACATCCTGCCAGATACCGGCGCAACGGTCGCGGATGCCGGGAATCCAGTCCCAACCTTCCGTGCAGACAAATGTCGGTCCATCCTTGCAAAGCTGACCGCCGTTCGGTCCCGGTCCCGCTTTCAGCGATTGCTCGTGCGGGATACCGGGATGGGGCGGCGGCGCGATTTTCACCGCCAACACGTTCTCGCCGTCGCGCGTTACCAGACCCGACACATCGAACGCCGCTCGCATGAACGCGCCGGTGACCGAGCCGAGCGCCGCGCCGTTGAGCCAGAAATCGGCGCGATAATTGATGCCGTCGAACTGCAGCCAGATTTTGCGTTGCGACATCGCCGGCGGAATGCGGAAGGAAAGACGGTACCAGTAAGGTTGTTTGTTCAGCGTTTCCGGAATGGCCATGTTGTTGAGACCGTAGTACGGGTCCGGGTGGACGCCCTGGTCCACCAACGTCGTCAATACCGTTCCCGGCACGGTGGCCGGCCACCAAGCCGCGTCGTCAAAACCCGGTTTTGAGATGGCCGCGCCGTCGGCATTCACCTTGGGCGCCTCGGCCAGGCGCCAACCGGCCCGCAACGCCACCGCGCCGTCGGCGCGGGTCTCGTCGCTGACACGAACGGTTTTCGTCCGGGGCGGGCTTGGAGGCGTTTTCGCCGTCGGCAACGTCGCCGGGTCCTGCGGCTCGGTCAGGCCGGGATTGCGCGCCGTCCAGACATCCGCCGGGTTGAAGGTGGCCAGTCCGACGGAGCCGTTGGCGGCGGCGTAAACGGCGATCCACTGTTTCTGGAAAGGCACAACACCACTGATGGCGGCCACATTGTCGCCGCGTCGGCTCCGCTCAAACATTGTTTCGGGACGCAGCGCCGGCGCTTTGGCGCGCAACAACAGCCGTCCCGGCTGCGACGGATCAAACAGGGCTTGTCCCGACGCGATAACGTTTTTGGAGCGACCGCTGTAGAAAAGCAGCAACCCGCGTTCGGTCACCACCGCCGCGCCCGGCAACAATCCTTCGCTGTCAAACTCCTCCGGACGCGGAGCCAGCACGACCTCCGGCAGCGCCGACCAATGTAGTAGGTCGGTGGACACGGCCAGACGGATGTCACCTTCGCCCCAGTACATCCAGTAACGTCCGCCAAGCTTGGCGGCCACGAGCCGTCCATTGACCAGTCGCGTCACAATCACGCCCGCGCCCGGCGGCAGCGACAACGATTTGAGGTCGGCAAAGGCAGGCCCATGTTTTTCCCATTTGACCAGATCGGTCGAGCTGGCCACGGCCAGACGTGGGCGCTGGCCGCCGCGTTGCACGTAGGTCATCACATACGCGCCGCTGTCCGTCTCCACCACACGCGGCATGGCGCAACCGCCGGGTGACTCCGGGAGGCGTTCCTTGTCGTTGCCGATGGCCAGGACCGGACGGGCGGCCCGGACGAAGTTGGTGCCGTCGGCGCCCGTGGCCAGGCCGATGCGGGCGACACCGCCCTTGCTGGGCGGCGCATCCAGAGCGGCGTACACCACCGCGAGTTTGTCGCCCTGCAACACCACCGTCGGGCTGTACACGCCGCCCGATTCCCAATGCGCGCCGTCCACGACGGAATTGGTGTTGGCCGCCAAAATCGGACGAGCGTCTCTGGCGCGGACAAACGGCCCCAATCCCCAGAACGGCAGGTCATCGGCGCGGACGGAAGCGAGAGCCAGAAGAGAAATCGCCAGCCACAGTTTCATGACGGCATGATTGGATTGCGCCGCACCGGGGTCAAGCCCAAAGCCGCCCGACGCGGGACGATGGCTGGACAGGGGATGGGGCGGTGTGATGTAATCCGAACTCCATGAAATTCTTCTTGGCGATTCTGATGGGCCTGGCGCTGGTCGGCGCGGCGCAGGCGGAAGTGAAACCGGCCTCCGTGTTCAGCGATCACATGGTTCTGCAACGAGACCAACCGATCCCCGTCTGGGGAACCGCCTCGCCGGGCGAAAAAGCGCTCGTCGAATTCGCTGGCCAGACAAAAACCGCGACCGCCGACGCCCACGGCAAATGGCGGGTCACACTCGATCCGATGCCGGCCTGCGCCGAGGGCCGGCCCTTGCGGATTGGAGCGACAACTCTGGCCGACGTGTTGGTCGGCGAGGTCTGGTTGGCGTCGGGCCAGTCCAACATGGAGATGACACTGCAAACAACACGCCACGGCAAAGAGATCGTGGCACAATCGGCTCACCCGACCATCCGCCTGCTGTTGGTGCCGCGCTCCGTGCAGCCAACCCCGCAGGACAGTATCAAGGCAAAATGGGCTGTGTGCGGCCCGGAATCGTCAGGACGATTCTCTGCGGTGGCGTATTATTTTGGCGTCGCCTTGCAGGAAAAACTCAAGGTACCCATCGGACTCATCGCCAGTTCCGTGGGCGGCTCGGCCATCCAACAGTGGACGCGCGATGGCGCCCAACAACCGCTGTACCGCGACGGTAAATACGCCGTCAGCGAACAATACAAGAAATTTGGCGGAGGCCTGTCGCACCTCTACAACGGCATGATCGCGCCATTGACGCCGTTCGCCATCCGCGGCGTCATCTGGTATCAGGGCGAATCCAACGTGGGCGAAGCCGCGGTGTACGACGAGATGCTGCGGACGCTCGTCCGCGGCTGGCGCGAGGCCTGGGGCGGCCAACCGTTCCCGTTCTACTTCACCCAACTGGCGCCGCGCGATTACAAGGGACCGGGCGCTGGCCGCCCCTTGATGAGCGAGGCCATGCAACGGGCGCTCGACATCCCCCATTCCGGGATGGCGCTTACCTGCGATTACGGACGCAAGGACAATACTCACCCGCTCGACAAACAGCCCGTCGGCGAACGGCTGGCCCGACTGGCGTTGCACAACGTCTATGGCATGACCAACATCGTCTGCCACGGACCGGTCTACCGCGCCCACTCCATCGAAGGCAACAAAGTGCGCATCACCTTCGACCACGCCCACGGCGGCCTCAAATCATCCAACGGCAAACCGCTGACTTTCTTTGAAGTGGCCGGCTCCGACAACGTCTATCACACAGCAAAAGCCGAAATCGCAGGCCCGGATTCCGTCCTGGTCTGGAGCGAGGCGGTGCCCACCCCCACCCAGGTGCGGTTTGCCTGGCATGATGTGGCCGGAGCCAACCTCGTCAACGGCGCGGGATTACCCGCGCTCTGTTTCCGGACCGACAAGAAATGTCCGCCGCCGCTGAAATACGATTGGCCCGCCGACATGGGCGGGCTGGACTAGCGAAAGGAAATCGCATGAGCCGGATGACCAGTCGCCGCCGATTCTTGAAGACCAGTCTCGCCGCCATGGCCACGGCGCAGATCGTACCGGGATTCGTGCTGGGATTGAACGGCCAAACGCCCCCCAGCGAAACCGTCAACCTCGCAGGCATCGGTGTCGGCGGCGTCGGGTTCGGGCAACTCAAATCCTGCGTCGAAGCCGGATTCCGCATTGCCGCGCTCTGCGATGTGGATGACCTGTACGCAAAAAAAGCCTACGACCGTTGGCCACAGGCGCGCCGTTACCGTGATTACCGTGAAATGCTCCAAGCCGAGAGCGAGCGAATTGACGCCGTGTACTGCGGCACGCCCGACCACACCCACGCTGTCATCACGCTCGCGGCCCTGCGACGAAAAAAACATGTCTGCTGCGTCAAACCGCTGACACGCACCCTCGCCGAATGTCGCGCCGTGGTGACGACCGCGCGGGCCGCCGGCGTTGCCACACAGGTGACGGCCTCGCCCAACACCAGCGACGCCGCTTGCCGGACCTGCGAGTTGATCGCCGCCGGCGCCATCGGTCCGGTGCGCGAGGTACATATCTGGACCGACCGCCCGTTGTGGCCGCAGGGCATGACGCGGCCGGCAGGACAGGACCCGGTACCGGCGACGTTGGACTGGGATTTGTGGATTGGACCGGCACCAATGCGCCCGTTCAAAAACGAATGGACAGAAGGCGATCTGCCGTTACAACAGATTGCCGCCAATCGCGGCAAAAAACCGCACTCCAAAGGCATCTATCACCCGTGGAACTTCCGCGGCTGGTGGGATTTCGGCACCGGCGCCCTCGGCGACATGGGGTGCCACCATTTCAACACCCCCTTCCGCGCTTTGAACCTGGAACACCCCACCGCCGTCGAAGCCACGGCCACCCGCGTGTTTGAGGAAACCGCGCCGCTGGCTTCCATCGTCACCTACGATTTCCCCGCCCGCGACGGAATGCCGCCCACACGCCTGGTCTGGTACGACGGCGGATTGAAACCGCCTGCGCCGCCAGAACTGGGAAAACCGTTGCCGGATCAGGGAGTGCTCTATCTCGGCGACGAGGGCAAAATGCTCGGCCCGACGATTCTGTCGGCCGATCGCGCGAAAAAGTTCGAGAGTGTCCCCAAAACCCTTCGCCGCCGGGGCGGCGTGTACGTGGAATGGATGGAAGCCATCCGGGGCGGCGAAAAGGCCGGTTGCCATTTTGATTGGGCCGAGCGGCTGACCGGAGCCGTGCTGCTCGGCAACATCGCCATTCGCGTCGGCCGGCGCATCGAATGGGATGCCGTCCGAATGCGCGTCACCAACGTCGAATCCGCCAACCGGTTCGTCCAACAACCCTATCGTGAAGGATGGACCCTGTAACCCATTCGAGGAGATTGCCATGAACAAGTTCGTTACCAGTCGTCGCGCTTTTCTGAAAACCGGTCTCGCCGCAGTGGCCGCGGCACAGATTCTGCCGGGCCACGTGCTCGGCGCCAACGGCCAACCCCCGGCCAGCGAGCGGCTCAACATCGCCGGCATCGGCATCGGCGGGATGGGGAAAAACAACCTGAAACGATGCGCCGAAGCCGGCCACAACATTGTCGCGCTCTGCGACGTGGACCACGACTACGCCGCCAAAACCTTTCAGGAATACCCGAAAGCAAAGGTTTACACCGACTTCCGCCAAATGCTCGACCGACAGAAGGACATTGACGCGGTGGTGATCGCCACTCCCGACCACACCCACGCTGTTATTGCCATGGCCTGCATGAGAGCAGGCAAACACGTCTATGTCCAGAAACCCATCGCTCACTCGGTCTGGGAAGCGCGCGCCCTGACCGAGGCAGCCCGCCGCTACAAGGTCGTCACGCAAATGGGTAACCAGGGGCGCTCCGGCGACGGGGTGCGCCTGATTTGCGAGTGGCTCTGGAGCGGCGTTCTCGGCGACGTGCATGAAGTCCACGCTTGGACCAATCGTCCCGTCTGGCCCCAGGGTATCGAGGTCGAGCGCCCCAAAGACACGCCACCGGTGCCGGCGACATTGGACTGGGATTTGTGGATTGGCCCCGCGCCGTGGCGCCCGTATCATCCCGCCTACCACCCGCAGAAATGGCGGGCCTGGTGGGATTTCGGCACCGGCGCCCTCGGCGACCTCGGTTGCCACCTGCTCGATTGCGTGTTTTGCTCGTTAAAACTAAAATACCCCGTCAGCGTCGAGGGTAACATCTCCACCTACTGGGAGGGTTTCTGGAAAAAAACCGAGCCGAAAAACGAGACGTTCCCGCGATCCACCATCATCCGCTACAAATTCCCCGAACGCGACCGGATGCCAGCGGTCACCTTGACATGGTGGGATGGCGGCCTGATGCCGCCGCGACCCGAAGAACTGGAAGAAGGCCGCCGCATGGGCGACGACGATGGCGGCGTGTTGTTCATCGGCACCAAGGGCAAACTGATGTGCGGCTGTTACGGCAAAGCCCCACGCCTGATTCCCGAAAAGAAAATGAAGGAATTTCGACGCCCCGCGCCCTATCTGCCCCGCATCCCCGGCGGCGAGAGCGGCCACGAGAAAGATTGGCTCCGCGCCTGCAAGGCCGGTGCCATACCAGGATTCCGCAACGATTTTTCCGGGCGCAAAGACCGTGAACCGGCCTGCTCGAACTTCGATTATGCCGGGCCGCTCTCGGAGATGGTGTTGATGGGCAACCTCGCCGTCCGATTCCCCAATCGCCGATTGCTCTGGGACGGCGAGCACATGGAGGTTACCAACGACAAGGAAGCTAACGCTTTTGTCCGCCAACCGTACCGCGAAGGATGGTCCCTGTAAACCGGGGCACTCCATTCCCGTTGCTGTCGCGTGTCGTCGTCAAAACCAGCCGTCGTATCCCTGTCGCGGCAACCACCGTCGTGGTGAGACGGCCGCGCGATGTTATTGCTCGGCGGGGACAACGCTGATTTCGGCGGCGGAGGTCCAAGCTTCGCCGTTGACCTCGCTGAGCGCTCTCAACTTGATGTAGCCGGCGTTGACGGCGTCGAACAGAACGGTCTTCTTCTCCTTGTTATTCTCGAAGGTGCCCTTGGCCACCGGTTTGCCGAAGTCTTTGCCGTCGGTGCTGACGTAGAACTCGTAATCTTTGATGGTGCCATTGGCGGTCTCGTCCTGGCGGGGCAGGTAGGTGAATCCTTTGATTTTGGTGGCGGGTTCGAGTTTGATGATAATCTCGTGCGGACAGGCGGGACTGGCGTCCTGCCACTGGGTGTGCCAGAAGGTCTCCGGTTTACCGTCCACGGCGTTGGCACCCTTACCGTCTTCGCCGGTGGTTTCTTCGCTGTCAACCTTTTCCACGGTCAACGTTGGCATGATGGCGATTTTCTCGCCTTCCTGTACGACGCCGATCTCGGCGGCAGAGGTCCAGTTCTGGTCATTGATTTCCGAAAGGGCTTTCAGCTTGATGTACGCGCACTGGGTGGCCGGGAAGAAGACGGCTTTCTTGTCCTTGCCACGGCGAAATTCCCCTTTTTTGATCGGTTTGCCGAAGTCTTTGCCGTCGGTGCTGACGTAGATTTCGTATTCTTTGATGTCGCCGTTTTCGATCTCGCCCTGTCGCGGGAGGTAGGTGAGGCCGATGATTTTGCAGGGAGGATCGAGTTTGAGAACGATCTCGTGTGGATGCGCCGGGTTGGCGTCCTGCCACTGGGTGTGCCAGATGGTTTCAGGATTGCCATCCACGGCGTTGGCGCCGCGTCCGTCTTCGCCGGCAGTTTCCTCGCTGTCGGCACTGACGAATTTGAGGGTGACTTTTTCCACCGCCAAGGTGGGGAGTGCGAGTGAGACGACGATAAGGAAGGTCAGCAGTGTTTTCATGGGAACAGTATTTGGCAAGTTCGGCGTTGAAATCAAGCGCGGAATACCGGGTAATTCTGAACCGGACAATGGTTTGCGGACGTTTTTTCTGGCTCTATAAAGGAATGGCGGTGTCCGCCGGTTCTCCAAAAAACGTTTCGGCGCGCGTCGGAAATGTCCAAGCGCGCGCCGAGACAGATGTGGAATTGTGTGGATTAGGTGGTTGCGGGAACGAGGTCCACGTTGACGCGGCGACCGTTTTTGTCGAAACGGACCTTACCGTCGCTGAGCGCGAACAGGGTCCAGTCGCGGCCTGTGCCGACGTTGGCGCCGGCGATCCAGCGGGCGCCGCGCTGGCGAACGATAATGCTGCCGGCGGAGACGAACTCGCCACCGAACGCCTTTACGCCAAGACGTTTACTGATGGAATCGCGACCGTTGCGAGAACTGCCTTGTCCTTTTTTATGTGCCATGGTGGGAACTCCTTCTTACGGATGCTACGATACAACAATTTCTTTGATTTTCAAAACGGTGTGGTGGGGGCGGACACCGCGTTTGCGATGGTAACCTTCGCGGCGGCGGAATTTGAAGGCGATGACTTTTTTGCCCACCTTGTCGGCCTCGATGACTTCGGCAGTCACACGCGCGCCGGGGACGGTCGGTTTGCCAACGGTCACATTGTCGCCGTCGGCGACGAGTAACACGTCGTCAAGGCTGATTTCCTTGCCGTTTTCGCCGGGAAGCAGCTCGACTTCAATTTTGTCGCCGGGCTGGACCCGATACTGTTTGGCGCCTGTTCTGATGACTGCGTACATAAAGTTCCTTCGTTTTTCTTTTCTCTGAGGGGGCGCAAAAGTAGCGGAAGACATCGCCGGCGTCAACGATGATTTTCCGGGGTGGGGGTGCCGTAGTAGCTTTCGGTCGTCAGCTCTGTCCGGTGCCGCACGCAATCCCGGATGGCGTCGAGTTCCGCGTCTGACAGGGCGGTTACGGCGTGCCAGGCGGGTCGTCCGTTGATGATCGCCAGAGGCGTTCGCGCCACGGTGCCGATCTGTACCAGTTTGATCTGTCCGCCGGCAGCCCGAATGTCTCGGAGACGATCGCAGTAGGCGACAATTTCTTCCGGCGACGGTCCGTGTCCGTATAACTTCATGAACATGCTTTGGATGACGATGGGGCGCGCTTTGGCGCAGTCGGTCAGGTTCTGCAGGATGCGGGCAAAGGGGATGTTGGCGCGGTCAATCAGCTTGAAATACTGTTCCGTGCCCGCGTCCAGTTTGGCCCAAATCTCGCCCTCGTGTTTGTCCATGATTGTCAGCCCGCGTTTGACTTCCGCCCGCCCCAGTCCCGCCGCGTCGGTGATCAAAAGCAATTTGACTCCCGGCGGTTTGACTCGCGCCACCATTTCGACCGCCTCGGCAAAATTCGCCAGCAACGTCGGTTCCCCGTCGCCACTGAGCGCCACGTCCTTCAACCGCATCAATTCGGGCGGCACATCGCGAAACTGCGGGTGACGGGCCAGCGCGCCCGATGTCATCATGTCCAGCATTGTTCGCAGCTCCGTTTCGGCGGTTGTCAGGTCAAATCGCCGAATCGCCGGCGCGGCGGTTCGGTCCACCTGGCAATAGATGCAGTTGAAGTTGCATTTTCGATCGGGGTTGAGATTCAATCCGATGGAGATGCCGCCGCTGCGCCGCGAGAGGACCGGGTAAACGAACTTGAAGTCCTCGAACGCGCGCGGATGTTGGCGGTGGGCTGGCAACACGTCGTTCATGTCCGCGAACATAAAGCATCTTGTCTCCAATGCAACCTTCGCATTAGACTCTGGCGCGATGGACAATCCCAATTTCAAGTCTGGCTTTGCCGTACTGGTGGGGCGCACCAATGTCGGTAAGTCCACCCTGTTGAACGCTCTGGTCGGCACCAAGATTGCCATTGTCACTCCCAAACCGCAGACCACCCGCGACACCTATCACGGCATTGTGACCCGTCCCGAAGGCCAGATTGTTTTTGTGGACACGCCCGGCATTTTCAAGACCCAGCCCAGCAAACTCGTGGCCAGTCTTCATCACAAGGTTCGTGATGCCCTGGAAGGCGTGGATGTTCTCGTGCACGTGGCGGATCCGTCGCGGCCCATTGGCCCCGAAGACCAGCGGGTTCTCGAATTGGTCTCCCATGCGACCCAGCCGAAGATTCTTGTCCTGAACAAACTCGATCTGCCCTCCCGTCCCTTCCGCGAGGCATGGCTTCAACGTGGCTCCGATTACGCCAGTGTCATGGAAGTCTCGGCGTTGCAGGGAACGAACGTGGAACTTGTCATCCGGGCCATTCTGCGTCATCTCCCCGTCGGGCCGCCGCACTATCCCGAAGGACAGGTCACCAACGTCACCAACGAATTTTGGATTGCCGAACTGATCCGCGAAAAACTCTACCTCAAAACCAGTCAGGAGGTCCCCTATACCGCCACCGTCCAGTTGGAGAAAGTCGAGGACCGCGTGACCAAATCCGGCGAGCCGTTGCTCTACATCAAGGCCGCCATCCTTACCACCGACGACCGACACCAGCGGATGCTCATCGGCGAGGGCGGCCGCAAGATCAAGGACATCGGCAGTTTCGCCCGCAAGGAACTGGAGGTCGCCATGAACCGCAAGGTGTTCCTCGATCTCGATGTCCTCGTGGACAAACACTGGATGGACCGGTTACCCTAAAACCGTTCGGAGGCTCGAAGGCGTATGAACAAACTGTTCGCACTGACACGATGGGCCGGATACGCGCTGGCGGCGTGGCTTGTTGCCGTGCCCGTGCGCGGCGCCGAGGTGACGCCGTTGCGGGTGATGAGTTTCAACGTCCGGTACGGCACCGCGGCGGACGGCGAAAACAGTTGGGAGAAACGCAAAGATCTTCTCATCGAGGCGATCCGTCGGTTTGATCCCGATCTGTTGGGCACGCAGGAGACGCTGGCATTTCAGGCGGAATTCATCAGCGCCCGGTTACCCGCCTACACCCGCATGGGGGTCGGGCGCGATGACGGCCAGAAGAACGGCGAGCAGATGACCATTTTTTTCAAGACCGACCGATTCGAGACGTTGGCGTCGGGGCATTACTGGCTGAGCGAACATCCCGACCGACCAGGGGAAAAAGGTTGGGATGCCATGTGTCCCCGCATGGTCACATGGGTCAAGCTCCGCGACCGCAAGACCGATCGCGTGTTTCTCTGGCTGAACACGCACTGGGACCACAAGGGCCAACAGGCGCGTTTGGAATCGCCCAGACAAATGCGCCGGTGGCTTGCCGAGCAGACGCCGAATCTGCCGGTCATCATCACGGGCGATTTCAACAGCACGGAAGACTCGCCCCAATACCGCATCCTTTTGGGGGGAGAAAATGACAGGCCAAAATTGACCGACACCTATCGCCACCTTCATCCCGAACGCCAGCCCGACGAAGCCAGTTTCCACGGTTTCCACGGGAAACGAGAGGGGAGTCGAATAGACTGGATTTTGTGTTCACCGCCGTTTGTGCCGGTGGAGGCGACCATTGATCGTTTTCAGCAGGACGGACGGTATCCGTCGGATCATTTTCCAGTCACGGCCACGTTACGTTGAGGCGGGCGCGAAAAGAGTAACGTTCCAAAACCGGGATGATCGGCGCCGTGCGCCGGGCCTTCGGGCCGAATCTTGTCGGCGGCCTGTTTTGTGAACGGCGCGGGGATGCCCCGTCGGTTCTGGTAGTGATTCCAGACCATTTCGTAGATGGGCCGCAACCGGCCGCGGCCCTCATCGGAAATCGTGCGCGCCTTGTATTTGCCGGTGATGTCGGTGTACGGCGCAAACGGCACGTCATGGCCGAGGTTGTATTGGGCGGTGTACTCGAACCCGCGCAAAAGACGATTGTCCGCCGCGCCGTACAGGTCCCAACCCTGATTCCAGACCATCTCGCAGGTTTCTGCCAGATGTCCCAGGCCGAGTTGGGTATGTTGCTGGTCGCGTCCGCTTTCCTGGCACTGGCCGGTTTCGTTGATGATGTAGTTGGTCAGACACCCGTTGCCGGGGCCTTTGAGGTAGTACTGGAGGGCGCGGTTGTAGATCGCGCGGTCCTCGCAGAAAATGCCGATGGCCAGCATGGTCTTGATACAACCGGCATCCCAATTGCCGTTGGCGAACGGCGCAAAATCCTTGATCACCGGGTACACGACAGTGCGCAACATCTGCTCGAAACGCCGAACATCGGCGGGTTGCCAGCCCGGATGGGTGTGGCGGATCAGTTCGGCGGCGTTGATGTACTTGAACGGTCCGAGCGAGGCGCACAGTTCTTTGTCGCGTCCGGTGATCTCCTTCAGCGTGCCCGACCATGCATTCAGGATTTCGATGGTCTTGAGCGCGTGCGCCTCGTTGCCGGTCAGGCACCACATCAACGCGTTCTGATAGGCCGCATTGCCGTCCTGGTCAAATTCCACAACGCGCACGCTGTGTCCAGGATCGCGGGCAACGCTCGGAAACGGCCCGCGCAACCGCCAGTCGGCCCGCGATTGTCCATCCACCCGGAGTCGTTCAAAACCGCTTTTCCACGGCTCCTGCCCGGCGGCGATGCCGGCCCGCATCCGCGCCAGGTCCGCCCGGGTGTGTAACAGTCCCGGATGCTCGAACGCCAGCGCGTGAATCTGCGCCATCAACAAAAGTAAAAGGATAATCCATTTCATAACCAGTGCGGATGCAGGTTACCACCGCCGACGCCGCTCAGGAAGAACCGCCAGCGTTCTTCGAGGTCACGTTTCGGGCCGACGACGGTGATTTCGCCGACAAACTCCTCGCGTTGAAAATCCGTCTCGACGATGAATGCGCCGACCAGATCGCGTTTGTTGATCGTGAAAAGCTCGTCCAACGCCGCGCCGTCGCGAAGTCGGGCGAGGATGACGAAGACGCTGACCTGCGGCTGGCGATGGTGTTGGCGGTACCAGTTCGGTCCCGGACGCGGAAACGCCACCGCCACGATATTACCGCCGGCGCCGACCTTTCGGAGACGGTCGGCAAAGACGGGCGATGCCGCAAGCCGGTCGCGCAGTTGCGCGGCGAACGCCGGATCGAGGCGCGTCCGCAGAATCGGCGCCTGCACAAGCACCAGTGTCGCGGTCGGAGCTGCGCCGTCCGCGACGACAGCGGGACGTTCCCGGCCGGCGAATTGTTGCATCAGGTCATCCCAGCGTTGTTCGCCGGGAAAACCGGGGCCGGGCAGCGTGAGGTTGCCCTCGACAAAGTCGGTGTTCTCCGGCCGCGCAAGGTTGACCGTCGCGATACAGCCGCGAAGGATTTGACGTTTGGATTTGTCTGCCAACGCGTCGGCCAGCGTCGCGCCATCGGCCAGCCGACACCGCATCAGAATCAGTCGGACACGATCGGGGCCGTGCGGGTCTGGGGCGGGACCGCGCTGGGCAGTCGCGTCGCCGGGTTTTTCAACGGGCGCACAGAAAACAAACAGTGCCTCGCTGCCGTCCACAAACTCTTTCAATGCCGGCGAGTGGCCGAGCCGTCGCAGAACCGCCTCGGCGAAACCGGGAACGGCGGCGTTGCGGTACGGGCCGCGCATCACCAGCGTTTTGTCGGTGCAGACAAACCGCGTCCCGGCCGTCATCGCCGGGCCGGCGGACGCGTCGGGGAGTCGGACGGTGGCGGTGAGGAACGGGACGCGACGGAGGCGAATTTTGACGGCGTCAATCAACCACATGCATCCGAAACAAACGGCGGTCGTCGCGACGAATGCCGCTGCCACCCGCAACGGCGCGGGCAGGCCCGGTTTCGGCAACCACCCGCGCAGCCGGCGCAGGGCGCGGTCGCCGGGAAGGATGAAGGAGGTGCGTTCGCGGTAGCGTTCGTACTCGGCGCCGAAGAGGCGGAGACAGGTTTGTTCCTCGCTTTTGGCGAGGTAGTAGTAGAGGAACATCATGGCGAAAAACGACAGAAACATGATGGCGCGCCCCCAGGTCAACAGGATGCCGAGGCCGAGCAATGTCAGCGCGATGTACTGCGGGTGGCGCACGAAACGGTAGAGGCCGTTGGTGACCAGGCCCGATTTTCGCCATTTGGCGGTGTAGATTTCCGCCGCGCCGACGCAAAAGAGTGCCAGCCCGATGAGCGCCAGCGCCGGGCCAAGCCAGCCGCCGGTGAGGACGGGGAAGACGAAGTGCGTGAGCCAGGCGGTTTTCGGGTTGTGGTTGAGCCGCTCGATTTGCAGGACCGAGCCGTACAGGAATCCGGCAAACGGCAGCAACATCCAGATCGGCTCCAGCAGAACAAAGAACCCGATCAGCTTCATCAGCCATTCGAGAGCGCGTTTCATTTTGACAGGACCTCCTCCAGCCATTTCCGCAGCGCGTCGCGCGCCGGCGAGGGGCGCAACACCCATTCGTCGTTGTGATTGCGAAAGGGAACGGTCACAAAGGTGAATGGCGCCGTCACGCCGCTGGACTCGATGAATTGCCGCGCCGGCTCCACCGAGCCTTCGTGACAAACAAACGACGGGCGACCGTGGAGCCGTCTCATCCGCGCGATGGCTGCCGCCGTGTCGCTGTCCGGGTACGGCCACCGGGTCAGGCCGTCGTAATGACTGTACGCGATGAACGCCCGCCAGAGTTTCGCTGTCTGGTCGTCGCGCAGGCCGAGATAACCGCACGCAATCGCTCCGCGCGAGAACCCGGCCAGAATCACCGCCGACGGGTCGCCGCCGTACTCGTCGCACACCATGCGGATGGCTTTACGGCAGTAATCGAGCGTCGCCTCCACGTCGCCCCACCAACGGGTGCAGAGGTTGGTTCGTCCGACATCCACATACGGCAGGCAAATCCAAATAAACCGTTTGCCCGCCGAGATGCCGTAGCCGAGATGGCTGCCTTCGGGCGTGCCGAGCGAGACGTCGCCGAAACGGTTTGAGTAACCGCCGTTGCCGGCGTACTCGGCGATGACGGGGAACCGCCCGCCCGTCTTCCAGTCCGTCGGTAGGTAGAGGACGTGATAGACCTGTGTTCCGCGGTATGGCGGTAATTGTTGTTTGAGACGTTTGCCCGGAGCCGGTGCCCCGTCGCTCAGGGGCGGCATTGCCAGATCGGCGGGCACGGTGCGGAGGTCGGGAAACTCCGCCGCTGCCGACAGTGTTGCGGTGGCAGCCGCCATCAGCAAGAGAAAGAGGGGCAAGGCGGAGCGTCTCATGTCAGTCACGGGCGAGGATGCGGGCGTTGCGGATTTGGACGGGAATGGGATCGCGTCCCAGCTCTTGGAAACCGATGTGGCCGCGGCGGGGGCGGTCTTTGACGGGAGGTGCGGGGGTGCCGTCGTGGCGTTTCACGATCTGATGTTGTTCGTCGAGGTTGAGGTGGTGGATGAGCGCGCCATTCAACTCCACTTTCAGGCGCGGGCCGATCAGCGTGATTCGGCAACGGTTCCAGGCGGTTGGTTGATAAAGCGGTCGGCGCGGCGCGATGGCGCGGTAGATGGCGCCGGTCAGTTCGGAGTCGCTGGCTTGCGGGTTGTAGCGGACGTCGGCCATTTGCAGTTCCATGCCATCAAATGCCGGATCGCCGCGCATCGGGGCGCGCAGGGCGCAACCGCTGTTGCCGAGCGGGCCGAGCTTGAATTCGTATTCGAGGATGAAATCGCCGTACTCCCGTTCGCTCATCAGCCAGGTGCCGCGGGGCCGTCCGCCGTGGAGGATGCCACGCTCGACCTTCCAGGCGACGGGTTGCGCGGGCGGTCTGCTCACATCGTTCCAGGCGCGGACGACCCAGCCTTTTGGCTCGCCGTCGTCGGGAAACAGCGGGACAAAACCGGTGAGCGCCGCGCCGGTTTGGAGGCTGGCGGTCAGCATCGGGGCAAGGAGGATACGGAGCCGGCGGGTTACCATGATGTTGGCTGGCGGAACTCCAGTCGCACGGGGCCGAGCAGGCCGGAGGTCATGAGCGGGTCATCGGAAGCGATGCTCTGGTAGGCTTTGAGCGTGCGTTTGCCGGTCTCCAGTTTGACGTTGGTTTGGGTGGTTCGTTTTTCGGGTGGCAGAGCGGCGTCGCCGATGAGGCGGTTGACCCATGTGTTGACGACGATGATTTCCAATTCGTTGCGGCCCGGTTTGACGGCATCGGTCAGTTCGAGGCTCCACGGGGCGGTCCAGACGATGCCGAGGTCTTTGCCGTTGAGTCGGACCTGGGCGAGGTGGCGGACTTCGCCGAGTTGGAGACAGACCTCTTGGCCGGCCTGAGCTTTGGTCAGCTCGAAGGTCGTGCGGTAGATGGCGGCGCCGGAGAAGTATTTGATGTCGGTATCGCTGTGTTGATCCCACGGGATCAAGGTGTCGAACACGACGGATTTGGAGCCGAAATTCACGGTCCATGGACCGGTCAGGGTGATTTCCGTCGGAGGCGGCGGCGGCGCGGTTTGTCGGGGCTGGTCGAAGGTGCGAAAGACGACGAACAGCGAGCCGTTTTCCGGCAGGGAGAGCGGGACGACCGTTCGTCCGTCGTTGGTGGCGCGCCAACTGTCCGCGGAACGGGTTCGTCCCGTGACGGGGTCCCAGAGTTCGGGACGTTTATCGGCCACGCGGAAAACGCACTCCAGGTTGCCGCTGCCGCGAAGGAAATAGATGTCGGTCTTGCCGTCGCGGCGATGGGTGTATTCGACCGGTCCGTCGCAATCCGGTCGGATACCCCTGTCCGCCATGACTTCTTCGAGGCTGGAGGGTTTTGCCCAAAGCGTGTCGGCGAGCCGTTGCACTTCCTTGTCGGCCGACGGTTGGCCGGTCAGGCCGGGGGCGCGCGCGGGTTTGCGCTGGCCGAGCACCACCGGCACGCCGGCGCTGCGCAGGTTGGCGATCCGTCGCAAGGCGGCCGGCGGGATAACGTTCTCGTCGAGGTCCACCACCAGCATCTGGTAGGTCACGCCTTCGGGCAGTGTCAGTTTGCCGTCGGTCGCCGTCAGACGGTCGGTGAGCACTTCGGTCGTGATGAGGTCGTAGCCGAAGCCGCGCGGCAACGAGAGGGTGGCGCGGTCGCTCCAGCGTTCGCCGCGTCCCCAGTGTTGGTAGGGGTTGTCGCCGATGTACACGGCCACGTCGTTGACGGGCAATCCCTGTCGCAGCATGAACTGGCATCGGCCGAGATAGGCGAGGAAGGCGCCGGCTTGTGGAAACCAGGTGACGTTCGGGTTGAGGTGGGTGCCGGCAAAATACTCGATGCCGGGTTTGCCGAACGCGGCAGGGGAGGCGGTGAAGGTGTGCCAGATCAGGTGGTTGACGCCGTCGCAAAACGTGGCGTCGGCCAGCGGCTTCAACACGGCGGGATAAGCCGACCAGTGTCGCGTCATGTGGGTGAACGCCTCGCTGGCAGCCAGCGGTTTGCCGTAGATGTGGGCGGCCATCGCCGGCGCGCGGTTGAAAAAGCGTCCTCCGCCCTTTGCGCCTCCGAACCAGAACTCGCCCTGCGGCATGTCGTTGCGGCCAAGAAACGCAAGTTGGTCGGCTTCGGCAAAGGACTCCAGCCGACGGTCCCACGGCCCGCCGGACTCGGAATGCCATTTCAGCCCGTTGGTCGCACAGAGCGCCTGCATCTTTCCGTAGAAATTGTCGCGGAAACAGTCGCCGAGCGTTTTGAAGTAATCGCGGCGAAACCGTTCCGATTCTTCCCGGCTTTTCACGGTGACGCCGGCCAGCACCGGCAGCCACGGGCGCATTGGATAACCGCGATACCGGGCAAATTCCTTCTCCAGCGCGGGCGTCCAGGTGGGCGCCGCGCCCTCCCAACTCACGCTGTAGAAATGCGTGAGCGTCTTGCGCGCCAACGGTCCGGCGTCGTCCAGGATGGCCCTGCCCATGCGACGGAAATGTCCCTCAACCGCCTGAGGATCGAGGATGTCCACATCGTATTCGTGTCCTCCCATCGTTACCCAGCCGAACCGCAACACCGTCCAGTCACCCGTCGGCAGCGATTTCTTTTCAGTGAGATCCACGCTTTCCGGTGCGCCGCCGCGCCGCACGGCGACCATGGCAATGTCCCGGTATCGTTTGCCCTCGGCGCGTGGCAACTCGTTAGTCAACGTCGCCGGGCCTTTCCATTCGGTGGCGGTCCAGACGAGTTTCTTCGGCGCGTCGTCGCCCACCTCCCACGGCCCTTTCAGCGCGCCGGCGCAACTGCTGAGGTTGACGCTGACCTCCAGTCCCAGTCGGTTGGCCTCGACGAGCGTGTATTTCAACAGCCGCCGCCATTCGGCGCTCATGAACTCCATCTTCGGCGCCGGTGCGGGCACATGCGCGGTGTCGTCGTGGTACCCGCGGGCATCGAACAGAAGCAACCCGCCAACGCCGGCCTGTTTCATCGCTTCCAGGTCGCGGCGGATGGTGTGCTCATCCACGTTGCCGTTGAGCCACCAGTAATAAACCCACGGCTTCGCGTTGTCGGGCACACACCGAAAACCGTCCTCCAGACCGACCGGTGCCGCCGTCGCCGCGGCGGCCCACAGGAAGAAGAACATAAAGCGTTTCATGCGGCCTCCCATCATACAAATCCTCAGACGCAAACGCCAACGGAACATTCGCCCTGAAAACAGTAACCTTTTGTTGTTGGACAGCGTCTGATGCTGGTAAGGTCATCCTGCATGAACGCTCGCACACGCATCCTGGTCGCCGCGACCGCGGCAACCGTAACCGGTCTGGCGCTCGGACTTCGCCTTGCCCACGCCCAGAAACCCGCCTTGCCGCCGCACCAAACGTTCCGCCTCGCCATGCGCGACGGCGTTCGGCTCGCCACCGATGTTTATCTGCCGGAAGGACGGGGGCCGTTTCCCGTTATCCTCGCTCGCACTCCGTACGGGCGCATCAGCCATGCCGGGGCTGCCATTGAATTTGTGCGGCATGGCGCTGTCGTTGTCCTTCAGGACATGCGCGGACGGTTCGACTCCGAGGGCGAGAACCTGCCGTTCATCGGCTGCGGCTGGGGCCAACACCAGGACGGCGTGGACACGCTCACCTGGATCCGCCATCAACCGTGGTGTAACGGCAAAATCGCCACCATCGGCGGTTCCGCCGGCGGCATCACCCAAAACCTCCTTGCCGGCGCCGCCACCACCAACGCCCCCACCGCCCAGTACATCACCGTTGCCGCCGCCAGCCTCTATCACGACATCGCCTATACCGGCGGCGCGTTCCGCAAAGCCGACGTGGAAAACTGGACCACCCAGAATCACTTCGACCCGAAAACGCTGGAACAGATGCGCGCTCATCCCGATTACGACGAGTACTGGCACCAGTTTGACACCACACGGAAATTCTCCGACATAACCGCCCCCGCCGTCCACGTCGGCGGCTGGTTCGACATGTTTGCCCAGGGGACGATTGACGAGTTTGTCGGCCGCCAATACCGCGGCGGCCCCGGCGCGCGCGGCCGTCAGAAACTGGTCATGGGACCATGGACGCACGGCATCGGCAAAATGCCCGCCGGCGAATTAACCTTCCCGAACGCCAGCCGGGTGCCAACCGCATTCGAGTCCGGCCGGTGGCTCGAATTCTTTTTGCTGGGCCGCGAAAACGGCGTGTTCAAAACGCCGGCCGTCGCCTACTACGTCATGGGCGACACCTCGGTTTCCGATGCCCCCGGCAACCAGTGGCGGTTCGCCAACGACTGGCCCGTGCCCGCCACCAACACGCCGTTCTATTTTCATCACAATGGCAAACTCTCCCCGTCGAAACCGGATGTGACCGGGCCGTCCGCCGTCACCTACACGTTTGATCCCGCCAACCCCTGCCCGACGCTCGGCGGCGCCAATCTCACCATTTCGAGCGGGCCGCACAATCAAAATCCCATTGAAACCCGTCCCGACGTGGTGTTGTTCACCACCGACCCCCTCGCCGAGCCGCTCGAAGTCACCGGGCGCGTGCGAGCCGACATATACATCGAGTCATCCGCCGTTGACACCGATCTGTCCGTTCGGCTCTGCGATGTGTATCCCGATGGCCGAAGCTATCTTATGGCCGAGGGGATGTTGCGGTTACGGCACCGAAACTCCTTCGAGAAAAGCGAGTTGCTCACGCCCGGCAAGGTCGAGCGGGTCACCGTGGATTGCTGGTCCACCAGCATCATCTTCAACAAAGGCCACCGCATCCGTGTCGCTGTCACCTCCAGCAACTACCCCCGTTTCGACCTCAATCCCGGCACCGGCAAACCGTGGACCGACAACGGCGAGCGCGTCCGCCAGACCAATCGCATCTACTGCGATGCAGCCCGACCTTCCAACGTGATTTTGCCGACGCGATAACGGCGCTGACCATCGCCGTCGGACAACGGCAACGCGATCACCGGTGTGCCGTCGCGTTGACCGACGGAAACGAACACGTCGTATGTCCCCGGCATCGTCGGTGGCGTGTGGCCGCCTTCGAGCCGACGAGCGACGATGAAACGAGATTGCCGCCTCGTTTCCGGTCCGTCGGGTGGGAGGTCGCGGACGTTGAATGCCTCGTCCACGTTTACCGATACGATGCCGCCCTTGTCGTCCTTCAACGTCAGCGCCCAAAACCCGCCGGGATAACACGGGGCGACGCCGGCGTTGGCCCATCGGGTTTCCACGACAAACGGCTCGCCGAGCGGCGTGTTGGCCGGCCATCGGATTTCGCGGAGTTGGAGACGGTAACCGAGCCGGCGGTTGATGCGGGCAATGGTGTCGCGGTTGTCGGCGAGCAGTTCGCGCGGCCACCAGTGGATGCTCATGTAGCTGGCGTGATAGTCCTCGACCGATTTCAACAACAACTCACCGCTCCAAGCGTTGCGTTTCTTGGAGCTGCCGTAGTGTTCGTGCTCCAGGATCACCGGCAGCGTCGGCCAGAATGCCTGCGCCATGTCGGCGTGATACCACGAGTTTGGCGGCGGCTGCACGAGGATGCTGTCGTCGCGCATGGTGACGCCCTTGGAGAGCGCGTAGTCCATTGCCGGGTACGGGCCGCCGCGTTTGTTGGCGCCGGCCACATCGTCGCTGATACAAAGCCGTGTGCGCTTGAAATGTTTCACATGCAGGTCAATGTGACGTTTCACGACGGCGAGGGTCTGGGTTTCGTTGAGTCGGCTGCTGAACCCGGTGTGGCCTTCGCCCCACATGCCGAACGAGCCGATGTCAATAAAGGCGACATTCGGGTTGCCGTCGTATCGCCGCGCCATCGCCTCAAGAAAATGATCGAGTTTTTCCAGGAAAACCGGATCGAGATAATCCGGGTCCCAAAGCGGTCCGCCGGGACGCGGCCCTTTGCCAAACTCGAATTCGATGCCTTTCGCCCCGGCGTCGGCCACCCATGGGGGCGTGGCCCAGCGCAACCAGCTTTCGGAGCAACTGACGCGGATGGCGATCTTTTTGCCCTTTGCGATCCAGCGTTGGGCGGGCGTGTCGAACAACGACCAGTTGAAATCGCCCTCGCGCGGTTCGAGGAACGACCACGGCACCCGCAGATAAATCGTCGAGAGTCCCGGCCAGTCGTCGAGCGTGTCGGATGGGGCGAGTTTGGAGCCGTAGTTTTTGATCTGGTTGGAGTAGAAATGCAGGGTCCAACCCATGTCGGGATTGATCAGCGCCTCGCCTGTGTCGGCCGGGCGCACCACCGTTTGGTCGGCAGCGCAGACAGAGAGCGCCGCGCACAAGGCAAACAGGCAGAACCGTCTCATGGTTCGAATCGTATCATCTGCGCCTCCAGCGGGGCAAGTTCCACGCGCTGCTTGCCGAGTTGAACGCGGGCGGGCTGTTTACCGTCGCTGTTGACGCAGAGCACGTAAACGGCGCCATCCTTGGCGAATACGCGCCAAGCCACCGATTCCGGGGCTTCTACGGACAATGCGGGCGTCGGCTCGACAGAGAGCAGGATCGGGATTTTCTCGCGAATCTCGGCGGCCAGGGCGGTCACGTCTTTCCAACGCTGCTCAAACGGCGTGGTCTTGTCCATGCGCCAGAGATCAAACCAGGAATAGAAAATCAGGCCGTTGGCTCCGGCAGCGATGCACGACCACGCCATGCAACGCATCTCGGCCAGGGTCGGCGGACGACCTTGTTTCTTGTAGGAGGTCCAGTCGAAGATTTGCGGCACCATCCAGACGGCACGCGCGCCGAAAGTTTGCGCAACGGTCGTGCGCGCCCATTCGAGCGCCTTTGACGGTGGGCTGTTCGGAATCGGATACGGGTCCGTGCCGATGACGTCGAAGGTCGGCAGGTACTCGCGGACCTGGTTGTACTGGTAGAGCACCGCCCAGGTGGGCCGTTCCGGATCGAGTTCTTCGAGCCATTGACGGTGCGCGGTCAACGTGTCCAACATCGTCAACGGCAACTCGTCATTGATGTACCACGCGATGATGGCGGGATGATCTTTGAGCGCGTTCACCGTCCGCGCGATTCGCTGGCGCGCTTCCTCCTCGGTCTTGATGCCGCGATGCCCCGCGTAGAGGTCTTTGACACTGTAGATGACGCGGATGCCGTGGGCATGGGCGAGGTCGAGTCCGGCGCGGCCAACGTCGGCGTACGGCATGATGCAGTTGAAGGGCGAGCGCGCGTAGATGGCCATCTCGTTGGTCTTGATACCGCCCCAGTAAGTGCCCAGCGGGAAGAACGGCTCGCCGTCCACAATCAACCGACGATGACGGTCAATCCAGGCTTTGCGAGGCGGAAACTTTTCGACGCGTGTCAACGTCAGCGACCGGCGACCCAGTTCGCGTCCATCGGCGTCGCGGGCAATGGCGGTGAGTTCATATCGGCCCGGTTTCCACGAGGTGGTATCCAAACAGAACCCGGTTTTTGTCGCTGTGACGGGGCCGGGCGCCTGCAATTCGAGAGTAGCCCGCGGATGGCCGGCGACGACGTGGACGTGGACAACGCCGCCATCGGTCTGGTCACGGTAACAGTCGCTAATCATGGCTTCAATGGCCGGCGGAATGATTTCGGTGACACGGATGTCGTCAAACCAGGCGACGCCGGTCATGCCTTTGCGGACGTAACAACTGACACTGCAACGGGCGGCATTGGTCGGAACGGGGCCGGTGAGGCCGCGAACGAGTTGCCAGTCGCGGTTCGTGCCCTTGACGCCGCGCGGGTAACAGCCGCCGAGAAACCGGTTGGCGGCATCGTACCATTCGACACAGAGGGTGGCGCCACTGTCATCGCCCTGGATGTTTTCGGTGCGTACCCAGGCCGTGATCTCGTAACGGCAGCCCGGTTTCAGGTCGAGTCGCTGACTGCAGAGCCAGTAGCGGGCGGGATCGGTGTTGACGTACTGGAGGCAGCGGGCGCCGGAGCGTGGCGCATTGGTCGAGAGGCGGTACACGGGCGCGCGAAACGACCAGGAGCCATCGGTTTCAAAGCCGGCGTTGGCAACCAGGTTTGTGTTCTGCGCCGCCGCGTTCCCGTTCGTGACGACATCGGGAAGGGCCATGTTGGCCATCGAGCACATGAGTAAACTGATAAAGAGCCATGATTTCATTGCGGTCGGCCTTTCAAGGTGTGTGAAATTTTCACGGCGTTGATCCGCAAGGAGGCTGGCGGATTTCGCCGTTGTCGTCAAGGTTGAAACAGGCGGGAAGCGCCGGTGCGACGGGCTTACGGGGCGGGGAGGAGGATTGTTATAGTCTCAGCGGTATGAAGCGGAACCTTCAAGCGTTGGCGGTGTTGCGCCGGCATCGGGCGCGTGAACGGCGTTGTCGCGAGATTTTGCGCGCGCATCCGGAGGCCGACCCGGAGAACGTCTGACACACATTGGTGTTGCTGGAACTGCCGCCCCTTGAACGGTTGCGTCGAGGATTGTTGCGTGGCCGGACCGTCGTCCATCGTCACTGAACGCGAACTTGCACGGGTTGGGGTCGTTTGCGGAGGAGGCGGCGAGGGCAGTAACGATGTCGTTGGGTGGCGTCACGGTCAAGGTGCTTCCGTTAGAGCGGATCATTGCCAGCAAGGAGGCGTTGAACCGTCCCAAGGATCAACGGGTGTTGCCCGTGTTGAAGGATGCTTTGGTCGCCGGTCGGATGCGCCGAGCGGCTCGGCAGCGCCGGCCCGCGAGTTGACCACTAGGTCGGTCTATTTCTTTTTCTTCGCGGGAGCGGTCCATTCGAGGATTTGTTTGTCAGCGAGAAGCCGCGCCCGGAGTTTGTCGTAAGCGACGTTTTGGACGGTCACATTGTCGTCAATGGCCAGGCAGGCGGCGGCGGCGGCGCTCTGGCCGAGAATCATGAAGACCGGTTCCATGCGGATGGAGCCGTAGGCGATGTGGGAACTGGAGACGCAAACGGGTACGAGCAGGTTGTCGCACTGGCCGGGTTTGGGGACGAGCGAGCCGTAGGCGATGGAATAGGGGCCTTTGGTGGAGACGCCGATGTCGCCTTCGTTTTGAACGTAGCCTTCGGGGGTGATGTAGCGTTGGACGTTGTGGGAGTCCATGCCGTAGGAACCCATTCCGACCGGGTCGGGTGTGGGGCGGCGTTTGAGAAGCTCGTTTTCGGTCATGACGTATTGACCAATCATGCGGCGGGCTTCGCGGATGTAGAGCTGGTGCGACCAGTGGTCGTTGTCGGTGAACTCGTCTTTGGGGAGACCCCAGCGGCGCATTTCCTCCTGCACGTCCTTCGGCACGCGGGGGTCATTGGCGATGAAATACATCAAACCTTTCTGATAGGTCTCGTGTTCCTTGATGATCTGGCGTCGGCGCTCGTAGGAGGCTTCGGGGTAGTCGTAGTTGTAGCCGATGTTGTCGGTGCTGAAAGGGCCGTGGTTGTTGGTGTCGGTTTTGCGGTTCGGGATGGGATCGAACTTGTCAAAGGTCTCACGCCAGCCGGCGTTGAAGATGCGCAGCAATAATTCATACTGGTTCGGGTCGTAACCGTCGGGTTTCGGGAACGGCACACGGTTTTCGGGCACATCGGTCAAACACATGCGAAAACAATAGGCCTGTACCTTCTTGTCAGCCGAGCCGTATTCGCCGGGCGGCTCGGTGCTGATGCGCGGCAACACACCGCTGGTGGGATCGCCGGGGATACGGTACGGGCTGATTTTCTCCTTCAACACGCCGAAATGATGACGGTGGTGCAATACGCCGATCTGAACGCCGTTCCATCGTTCGCCGTACTGGCTCATGGCTTCCCGCCCGACGTGATACTCCACACCGGCGGCGGCCATCAGATCGCCTTCGTAGGTGGCATCAATGAACATTTTCCCTTCATACGTTTTGCCGCTGAGCATGGCAATGGCCGTGATCCGTGCGCCGTCCTTCTTGATGCCCTTGTCGCGGTCGAGCCATTCCTCGCGATGAACGGGTATCTGGTGTTCCTTGATGAAATCCTCGAAAACCTGCTCGGCCACGTGCGGCTCGAAAATCCACATTGTTCGCTGCTCACCGTCAATGGCCGGGGTGCCCTGGCCTTTGTTGCCATACTCTTCGCGTTTCTGCCAGCGCCACGCTTCGGGCTTCTGGTAATGCCGCCAAACACGATGGTAAAATTCCCGCGACAAACCGCCAATGACCGCCTTTTCACCGGTATCCGTGAATCCAAGACCGCCACTGGAAAGACCGCCGAGATGTTTGTCCGGACAGACTATCACGACCGATTTGCCCATCTTCCGAGCCTGTACTGCCGCCGTGACGCCCGCGCTGGTGCCACCATAGACAACCACGTCGTACTGTTCGCTGCGGGCCAACCCGACTACGGCCAGCCACGCGATTATTGGGAGTAGCAACCGCTTCATAAGCCTCTGCCGATACCCCGCCATGACGCTTCGTGCAAGTCAATTCACTCTCTGCTACAGTTGGTCCCGCAATGAGGAAAGGTGAGTTCATCGAAATCATTGGCGCACGGCAAAACAACCTCAAGGGCATCAACCTCAAGCTGCCCTTGGGGGAAATGACCGTCGTCACCGGCGTCAGCGGCTCGGGCAAATCATCGCTGGCGTTCGACACCATCTACGCCGAAGGCCAACGCCGTTACGTCGAGACGTTTTCGCCCTACGCCCGGCAATTTCTCGACCGGATGGACAAGCCGAAAGCCGACCGTATTGACGGCATTCCACCTGCCATTGCCATTGACCAGACCAACCCCGTCAAAACCAGCCGCTCGACCGTCGGTACCATGACCGAACTCAACGATCACCTGAAACTACTCTTTGCACGCGCCGCGCAACTCTACTGTCGCGGCTGCGGCAAGCCGGTCCGACGCGACACGCCGCAGAGCATCGCCGATCAGTTGTCGGCGATCAACGGTCAGCTTGTCATCAGTTTCCCGGTCAAAATCCCCAAAAACTTCACCGAACAAGAAGTGCGCGCTCTCTTGGAAAAACAGGGCTACCGGCAAATCGAGAAACACGACGATACACTCGAAGTCTTCCAGGATCGCCTCGAAAACACCCCACGCAACCACGCGCGGCTCATCGAATCGCTCGAAGCCGCCCTCAAAGCCGGCCAGGGCCGCGTCAATGTGGGAGCGGCCTCAGTGCCGCGACCGTTCCGTTTTTCTGCTGATTTGCATTGCGCCGATTGCGACATCCATTACCACGACGCCACGCCAAACCTGTTCAGCTTCAATTCGCCCATCGGCGCCTGCCCCGAATGTCGCGGCTTCGGACGCACCATCGGCATTGATTACGATCTTGTCGTCCCCGACCGCAGTAAAACGCTCGCCGATGGCGCGGTCAAACCGTGGCAAACGGAAAGTTACCGGGAATGTCAGGATGACCTGATTGAGTTCGCCCGACGCCGCAATATCCCAACCGACATCCCGTGGCGCGACCTCACCGATGCCCAGCGCCACTGGGTGCTCGACGGCGAAGGCGAATGGGCCGACGGCAAATGGTACGGCGTCAAACGCTTTTTCCGATGGCTCGAAACGAAAAGCTACAAGATGCACGTCCGCGTCCTCCTCAGCCGCTACCGCGCTTACGTTCCCTGTCAATCTTGCGGCGGCGCCCGCCTCAAACCCGACGCGCTGCTGTGGCGCATTGGCGGTTCCCAGAGTAGGAACGGCCTTGGCGCCGCGACCGAATCACAGGGCAAAACCATCTACGACGTGATGCAACTCTCGCTCGCCGACTGCTACGCATTCTTCCAATCCCTCAATCTTCCACCCCCTCTCGACGAAGCCACCGACTTGCTGTTGAACGAGATTCGCACCCGCCTCCGCTATCTCGTGGATGTCGGCCTCGGCTATCTCACCCTCGACCGCCAATCCCGTACCCTGAGCGGCGGCGAAGTCCAGCGCGTCAACCTTACCACCGCGCTCGGCACTTCGCTGGTCAACACACTCTACGTCCTCGACGAACCGAGCATCGGCCTACATCCGCGCGACATTGGCCGCCTCATCACAATCCTTCACCGTCTGAGAGATGCCGGCAACACACTGCTGGTCGTCGAACACGACCCCGACGTCATCCGTGCCGCCGACCGCATCCTCGACATGGGACCCGGTCCCGGCGAACGCGGCGGCCAAATCGTCTTCTTCGGCCCACTGCCGAAACTGCTGAAATCCAAACGCTCACTCACTGCCCAATACCTGCGCGGTGAAAAACTCGTCTCATCACCCCACCACGCCATCTCTCCATCTCCCCACTCCCTTCGCGTCCTCGGTGCCGCCGAACACAACCTCAAGAACATTGATGTCGAAATCCCGCTCAACCGTCTCGTCTGCATCACCGGCGTCAGCGGCTCTGGCAAAAGCACGCTCATCGAGGAGGTGCTTTATCGCGGCCTGTTGCGATTGAAGGGACGCCCGACGGAACAACCCGGTCGCCATCGCGCCATCGAAGGCCATGAACACATCGCCGAAGTCGTGTTGGTGGACCAATCGCCTATTGGACGTACCACGCGCTCCAACCCCGCCAGCTACGTCGGCGCCTTCGACGCAATCCGCAAACTGTTCGCCGCCCAACCGCTCGCACGCGAACGCAACTACACTGCCGGCACATTCAGCTTCAACTCCGGCGAAGGCCGCTGCCCCACCTGTTCCGGCAACGGCTTTCAGCACATCGAAATGCAGTTCCTCAGCGACGTTTACCTCCGCTGCCCCGACTGCGACGGACGCCGGTACCGCGACATTGTTCTCGAAGTGACAATCCGCAAGGATTGTCATCCTGAGCGCAGCGAAGGATCTCAGCACCGAAAGACTGAGATTTTGCCGCACACGACAGCGGCATCTCGTCGGACTCGGCTTCGACAAGCTCGGAATGACAAAAAGGAATACAACATCGCCGACGTGCTGGAAATGACGGTCAACGAAGCGACCGAGTTCTTCGCCAACGAATCGGAAATTGTGCGGCTGCTCGAACCGCTCCGCGCTGTCGGCCTCGGCTACATCAAGCTTGGTCAACCGGTTCCGACCCTTTCCGGCGGCGAAGCTCAACGTCTCAAGCTCGCTGGGCATCTCGCACAGACGACAAACCAACCGACACTGTTTCTCTTCGACGAGCCAACCACCGGCCTGCACTTCGACGACATCGCGACGTTGCTGAAGGCGTTCGATCAACTCTTGGCGCGCGGCCACAGCCTCGTGGTCATTGAGCACAACCTCGATGTGATTCGTGCCGCCGACTGGATCATAGACCTCGGCCCCGAAGGCGGCGACGCCGGTGGCGAAATCGTCTGCATCGGCACACCAGCGCAAGTTGCCAAATGCGAACGCAGCCACACCGGTCAAGCACTGCGAAAACTTCCCGCACCCCGCCGCCTCTGACCGGCGATCCTCCCGCCAATCAATCCGCCATACCCTCCGTCCTCGATCGCATGAACAAATGAGGGCTCAAGAAGCCGGCTGCTTCATGAACTGTTCGACTGCCTTGCGGATGAGGGCATTCTGCACATTTCGGGGGGACGGACGGAACCTTATGCTTTCGCTTTTCATTCCCCAGCTAATCGGCTATGATGTGTCCCAATGAAAACAATCAGCAGGATCATTTCAATCGAAATCGAAGTTCAAACAACACGACAGAGCTGAAGACGCCTTCCGCCAAGCTCTCGAATAACCATGTCAGAAGAATATCAAATTCATCTCAACTTCCTGCCGATTACCGGCGCACTGCCGGAGTTTCAGATTTACCGGAAGTTGAGAGCCGATCCAAAGGAGGAACGGTCGATAGACGATGTGCCCTGTTATTCGCTTCCGAAGACCGCAGGAAATATCGAAGACCGGGCTTCATATTGGGTTGCATACGAGCCCGTCGATGGATTTGAGTCGTTCACCGTAAAGCCGTCATTTAACAATCATCTTGCCCTCTGGGTTTTGTTCAGGGCTATCGGGCAGCAGTGTAAGGAGAAACTCAAGGCAGAGGATTATTGGGTATCCGATGGCGGTTTTATCCGGGAAATCCACTTCAACATGCGACGCTACAGCGAAGGCGTCGAGCAACTGGTTGTCCAGCCGTATCATCTGCGTGCGAGTCAACAATTTGGCCTGCTGGCCGACTTCCATTTCCGGAAGAATGCAGAAGCACCCTTCTCAAGGCGAGTGCAACAATTGAGCCTGAGTTTGGACGAAAAATTCAGGCGCAATTTGGATTGCTACGTTGACCGGTTTGCCAAGATTACCGAGTTTCTCAAGAAACGTCGGGATGTTCTGATGACAATCCGTTTGCCCGGCGCGTCCCAGCCGGTTCAGGTCGGGCAGGAGTTCGCACCTGTGCCAGCAACGCGTTTGCGGCCACGAAGCTATGTATTCAAGAACGACCATGAAGCCCGAAGTCAATTCACGGGACTGCGAGACTTCGGACCGTTGCAGCCATTGAGCGGATCGCCGAAGCTGATTTTCATCTTTCGCGAGAGCGACCGCCAGGCGGCACGGACATTGGCAGGCGCTCTAAAGGGCAGCAGCCAGCGTGAGCGGTTTAGTTTCCCCGGCTTCGAGCAACTGTTCAAAACGCCCATCGAGATTGATCGCAATCCCATCGTTATTGATGACTTCTCGACCGAATCCATGAGAGCAGCACTGGGTCGAATGCAGAGCGAGGGAAATCTGAGCATCCCGGTTTTGGTGATTCCCGATGACGAGGAGGCGGGCTACCTGAATCACAAAGCTGTGTTCACACACGCTGGCAAGCCGAGCCAAGTTTGCACGTTGGGCGTCATTCAAGATGAGAACGCGCTCAAGTGGTCGGTGGCCAACATCGCACTTCAGATTTTCTGTAAGGCCGGTGGGTTACCGTGGAAAGTTCGTCCCGCCGGCGAGCGGAGCTTGATCATTGGCATTAGTCAATCTCACAAAGTGAAAAGGGAAGATGGAAAACATACCGTTGAGAAGTATTTCGCCTTTTCAATCCTGAGCGATTCGAGTGGCCTATTCCAAAAAATCCAAGTGCTTGGGGAAAGCGAAGAGGAAGAAGCTTACCTCACTCAACTGCGGACAAAATTGAAGGAAGTCTTGGCGAACGGTGCGAAAGAATACTCTCGCGTCGTAGTTCACACATCGTTCAAGTTGAAACATCACGAGATCGACGAGATTCAGCGTGTGGTTCAGGAATCGGCAGCGCAAACCGGCAATGGGAAATGTCGCTTCGCTGTGGTAAAGGTGAATCATAAGAGCCGCTTCTTCGGAGCGAACCGGAACGTCAACAGTCTTGTTCCTTTTGAGGGAACACGAGTGAGACTTGGATGTGGTGAGTACCTCGTTTGGTTCGAGGGCATTTTCCCGGATAAACCGACCGTTACAAAGGCGTTTCCGGGGCCGACGCATCTTCAGTTTCTCCGCGTCACCGAGGACAACAATATCAGCGATGAAATTCTGCTTCAGGATTTGGTGAACCTTTCGGGCGCAAACTGGCGCGGGTTCAACGCTAAGAGCGCCCCGGTGTCCGTGTTCTACTGTCGCCTTGTAGCTGATATGGTGCATGACTTCCAACAGCGCGGTTTGCCTTTGCCGGCTGTCGAGGACCTGCGCCCATGGTTTTTGTGAGTTCCTTATGACAAGCAAATCAAAAGACATTATTTTTCTTCTAGGCGCAGGCGCAAGTGCTGAGGCCGAGATTCCGCCGTCCGGCAAAATGATCGACCGCATCGAAGAGTTGATGGGGACAGGCGGCAGCGCGGAATGGAAGCCGTACTGCAACCTGTATAATCACATTAAGAGCGCGATTTACTACGCGGTTGGGTTGAAGGGCCGTTTTGGCGACGACGTTGCCTACAACATTGAAACGTTGGTGAACACGTTGTACGAACTGGAACGCAATGAGGAACATCCCCTGTATCCATTCATTGCCGCATGGAACTCCCGGCTGGTTTCACTCTCACGTGGGGATGATGGGGACTTTTCCAAGGTTCGGGAGTTCAGGCGACTTATCCTCAAACAACTGAAAAGCTGGGTGTCTCCAGACGACATCTCGCTTGCTGATTACTACAAAGGGTTAATTCCCCTACAACGAGGGCTAACATTCCCATTGCGTGTGTTTTCACTGAATTACGACCTGTGTGTGGAGCGCCTTAACTCAAATGACTTTCGTGTGGAGACAGGCTTTGGTGGGATTGGACCGAAATTTCCGTGGGATTGGGAGCGTTTTGAAGACAGTAACGCTGGGCCAACGCCGCCAGAAATCTACCTTTACAAAATGCACGGTTCTGTAACTTGGAAGCGCGACTCCGCTCGTAATCTCATTTGCCTTGAGCAGACCGAAAGCATTCCGCCCGAAAAGATGGAACTTATCTTCGGCCGTGATTTCAAACTGGAAGCCGCAGACCCGTACCTGTTCTACGCCTATGAATTCCGAAAATACTCACTAGAAACCAAAGTGATTGTTTGCATTGGGTACGGCTTCGGCGACGATCACATCAACAAAATTCTCGCACAAGCTTTAAAGAAAGAGGATGCGAGGCGGCTCTATGTGATTTCTGGCTGTCAAGACAGTGATCAGGCGAAAACGAAGGAAAATGAAGTCCAGACCCGCCTATCAGCAAAGGCAGGGCAAATTGTGGTAGGTATAGGATCGGCGAAGACTTTTTTGGAAAAAGCTGATCTCCACAAGGAACTACTTTCGTTGATTCCGAAACCCATAAGTGCGCCGTTCTGACTAGGCAGCCCTCAAACGGGTAAAGAGTAGTTATTGTGACCTGCGTCAACTCCACGCATTTCGCATATGCGAACTACTTCAGTCGTCTTCTCGCCGTACGCATCGTGTCGTGTAGAGTGCCTTGCTTTCGGCGAACCATTATGCTTTTTCGGTGCAAGATTCTGTAGCCGCAAAAGGGCGCACAGGCTGCAAGGATTTGACTGTTACTTTGTGTTCTTTGCGCTCTCTTGCGGCCAACTCTTCGGCAGTTCTGGTTTCGGCGATGCCGTGACGGATGACTTCGTTTTTTCGTAATTACAACTTAGCATTTCAAAAAACGGAGGCTTGAGTTTTTCTGCGGTAAGGCTAATCTTACTTTTGTGATTGCTAAGGTTTCAGTCAAAGGTCAAATGGTTATTCCAGAAGCCGTTCGGGAGCAGGCGCGCATCCGCCCCGGAGACGAACTCGACATCGGTTACGCCAACGGTTTGATCGTGCTTCGCAAACGTCGTCCATTGACGCCCGCACGGGTCCGGTCGTTGCTCCGTGCCGGTGACGAACTGCCCGAATTGTCTCCCCAAGATGAAGCCGCAGTTGCCGAAGCGGTGCAGCGTGTTCGCAACCGGACACAATCGTGAGGGTCGTTTTCGACACCAACGTCGTGGTTAGCGCCACGTTCTGGCGAGGTGCGCCCTTTGATTGTCTGGCCGCGTGGGCACAGGGGCGATGTGAGGCGATTGTCAGTCCCGCCTTGCTGGCGGAGTATCAAGAAACAGTGGAAGAACTTCGCCGGAGCTATTCCAATCGGCCCGGTGTTCAATGGGTGGAAGCTCTCACCGAGTCGGCAACGCTGGTGTTTCCGGCTGAACGCCCCACGGGGGCGCCCCCCTCGATCCGCAGGATGAAATGATTCTCGAATGTGCCCTTGCTGCCGAGGTCGAGGTGATCGTCAGCGGCGACAGGAAACACTTGCTCCCCGTGCGAAGATTCCGTGGCATCTACATTCTCAACCCGGCGGATTTTTTGCGAATGTTCCCCAATGCCCGGTAATCGTCACCGTGGCAATTCCACAGACTACGCATGCGGTAAGTATTCCAATCACTTCCTCGCCGGATACGCGGTGATTTGGGTTTCGGCGGCCAATCGAGTGTCGTAGGCCGCTGTTGCGCTGGCGCGAGACGCGGTTACAATGCTCGCGAACCAGCGTGAGACATAAAGCTAACAATTGCATCGTCGTTCGCGGGGCGAGAGAGCATAACCTGAAGAATCTCAGTGTCTCGATCCCCCGCGACAAGTTCACGGTCATTACCGGGGTTAGCGGCTCCGGCAAGTCCACGCTCGCTTTCGACATCCTCTTCGCCGAGGGACAACGCCGGTATCTTGAGTCGCTCAACGCTTATGCCCGACAGTTTGTGCAGCCGGCGACGCGGGCGGATGTGGATGCGGTGTTTGGGATTCCGCCGACAGTAGCCATTATTGGTAAGCGGTTGGTGCGCAAAAAACAGCCGATGAGCAAAACGAAAAATCAGTAGAAGTGGTCTCATAAATATACTCGCGCCAGAATCAGCAGACAGCCGTGCCGCACAAACCCGTGGTAGTTCCCGGCGTGCCGCTCATGCCGCACCACAAGACGACGGTGGTTTTGAAGCCGCGCCCAGAACCGCTCGATCTTCCAGCGGCGCCGATAACGCCATAAGCACCGCGCATCTTGCATTGCCAATTTCTGGTGATTCTGTCGGTGCGGCGTAATCAACTCAATCCCGCGTTCGGTCAGCCGCTGATCGAGCGGATCATTGTCGTAGACCCTGTCGTCAATCAAGAGTTCGGGTATCTCATCCACAAACTGGTTTTGGGGCGTGGCCTCCACCAGCGTGACCTCGTGCGAAAAGCCACTGGCCACCGCAACCGCTAGCAACCACCCGTAGGCTTCTGCCACCACCATCACCTTCGAACCCTTGTCCCGCTTGGTTTTGTCTATGGCATCGCCTCTTTTGGGCCGGCGTGAACATCGCACCAATGAACGCTTCAACCAGTTCCAATTGACCTTGGTTGCGTAGTTGCTCAGCGAGTGCACGAACAGTCTT
>CAZISE010000015.1:9254-90309 GCA_964541945.1 uncultured Verrucomicrobiota bacterium | reverse complement strand
CACAGAATACAACAGCCGCCCTCCAGTATCTCGGCAACGGCGTCTGGCAGCCGCTCAACGAAGCCCTTGTTGGCACCGGCGCGGTTGGCAGCACTCAATTGGCCAACAACGCGGTGCAAGCCGCCCATCTCGCGACCGGGTCCGTCACCAGCAACGCCATCGCTGCCGGCTCGGTGGACAATTCGAAACTGGTTAACAGCACCGTGACGATCAACGCCGGCGACGGCCTCACCGGCGGCGGCCCGGTCGCCTTGGGTGGTAGCGTCACCCTTCACAACGCGGGTGTTCTCAGCGTGGTGGGCGTCGGCAACATCGCCTCCAGCGGCGGCCAAAACCCGCAAATCAGCCTCACCGGAGTCATTCCCAGCCTCCACATCAGCGGCGTCTATTCCAACGCTGTGTCATTCACCAACCCCACCAACAGCTTCACCGGGACGTTTGCTGGCAACGGCGCCGGTCTAACCAATGTGCCGACGCCCACGCTTGCCAACTACGTGTTTGCCTATGATACGAACACACAACGATGCGCCTCCGTTGATGTCTTCGAACCGGTGAGCTTTTCCACCCACACACACTTGAGCGGCTGGAGCCACCAGAACACAAACTTCGTTTGCGGCACAACGGGGCTTTATCTTGTCCAGTACCATGCCACGGTGGTTTTGGTGCGCGATAAGTCCTGCGTGACGTTGCGGCTGACAGTCAACGGCACGGAGGCAGCGGGCAGCCAAGCGTCCGTTGGTCCGTCAGAAGAGAATTGGGAAAGGGTCTTTTCTCTTTCCAAGGCTGTGCTGGTCAATATGAACGCAAACGATCTGCTGAGGCTGGAATTTTCCGTCACCGATACTCGCGACGCACTGTTGTCTGACAACGGCCACGGCGACACTCGGCCCAGTGCTACCATTACAATCATCCGCATCCAGTAAGCAAACGTGATGCAAAAGGAGGACTATTGCAATGAACCTGACTTCCCCAAAAACATTCAGCGCAATCGCCCTATCTTTCGTTTTGTTTCTTCCCTCCGCCTTCGCCCAAGTCCCACAGCTTATCAATTATCAAGGCCGCGTGACCGTCGCCGGCACCAATGTGACCGGCAACTACAACTTTCGCTTTGCGTTGGTGGACGGTGGCACCAACACCGCCCGTCAAGCCACCGCCACCGCAAACGTTGTCAGCGGATTCATCGTCGGATTCAACATCACCGACGGCGGAGCGGGTTACACCACGGCTCCCAATGTCCAGATCACCGATCCGACCGGCTCCAACGCCGTTGCCCAAGCTCAGGTCGGCGGCGGGTCCGTCACCAACATCCTCGTCATCAATGCCGGTAGCGGCTACTCCTCTAGTCCGACGGTGACCTTGGATCCACCACTACCGAACATCGTGTATCAGACCTACTGGAGCAACGGTACCGCCGCCGTCTCGCTGGCGGTAAACAAAGGGTTGTACTCGGTGCTGCTCGGCGACACGAGTGTGCCGAACATGGCGGCCTTGCCAGCCAGCGTGTTTACCAACAGCGACGTGCGGTTGCGCGTCTGGTTCGACCCCGGCAGCGGCCTGCAACAACTCAGTCCCGACCAGCGGATCAGCGCTGTCGGATTTGCACTGCAGGCCGAACGCGCATATCAAGCAGCCACTGCTGATAATGCCATGTACGCGTCAGTGGCGACGCTGGCATACAACGTTTTGGCAACCAACGGGACAGTCACCACTCAGAACTTGGCCTTGGAAAACGAAGGTGGCGCATGGCTTTTCAGCGGCTCATCCAACGAATTAACCATCGCTTATGGCGAAACGGCTCCATCGAAGGTAAAATCCGAAGCGAAAGCGTTGGGATTTCCTCTTTGGGCAGTGCAAAAGCTCGTGGACCTGGGAATCTGGGTATTCAAACATTCCGGTATCATCAAGGCTGACGGGTTTGAATGCGACGGCGATATGCTCGTAAAGGGCACACTCAGAGTTGGCCTGGACCATCAAGCCGCTACCGGCGCGGCAGTCGTCGGCGGCACCAATAACACGGCTTCTGGCTTCGATTCCTTTATCGGTGGAGGTCGTTTTCACAACGCCGGTGGCGAGATGAGTTTTATTGGCGGCGGTGCGAGCAACATCGCAATCGGTGTCGGCGGCTTTGTCGGCGGAGGCGCAAATAACAACGCCCGAGGCGATGCAAGCTTTGTTGGCGGCGGCTCGGACAATACTGCCAATGGCAATGCCTCGTTCATTGCCGGTGGCACCAGCAACAGCGCCGCTGGCGACATCTCATTTATCGGCGCTGGCCTCTGCAATACTGCCTCCGTCCCGATGAGTGTCGTCGCGGGCGGCGAACACAACACTGCAGCCGGAATGTTTGCCGTAGTCGGAGGTGGAAGTTGGAACATTGCCGCCGCACAGGGCGCAGTCGTCCCCGGAGGAGAGCTGAACATCGCGAGTGGAGACTATAGTTTTGCTGCCGGACGCAGAGCCTACGCCGTACACAGCAACTGCTTTGTGTGGGGCGGAAGTGTGGCAGGCGGGCACGACACATATTCGGCTGGACACTATACGTTTACCGTTCGCGCGCCTGGCGGCGCATACTTTTACAGTTTCGCGGACGGAACGACCAATGGCGTGTACTTGGCGCCCGGCGGTGGAGGATGGTCACCGCTCAGCGACCGCGCAGCCAAGGAGAACTTCCAAACAGTGGATTGCCGCAGCATCCTGCAACGGCTGGCGGCAGTGCCCATTGCCACTTGGAACTACAAAACCCAATCGCCGAGCATCCGCCACATCGGCCCCGTGGCACAAGACTTCTACGCGACCTTCGGCGTTGGCGAGGACAACCGCCATATCAACACCGTGGACGCCGACGGTGTCGCTCTGGCCGCCATCAAAGGACTCTACGAGGAATTGCAGACCGAAAAAGCCCGCAACGCGGCGCTCCAAGAGCAAGTGGCTGGGCTTCGTCGGAGCTTGGCAGAACTGGAACGGCTCGTGAAAGGAGGAAACTAAAATGATCCGACCGATTCGCCCGATCTACTCGATCCTCTTACTCTTGCTGCTGGTACCGGCAGCAGTGTTTGCCGCCACACTGGTCACCTCATCAGTGGATGGCGGCGGTGGTCGCAGCGGCAGCGGCGCTTGCACCAACGACGCCGTCATCGGCGCCATTGGCGGCATTGCCACCGTCACCGATACCACCGTGCGTCACGGTTACGCAGGGCAACTCGCAGAAGCTGTCAGCTTGGTGGCCACCGGTGTCCCCGCGCAGATCAATCAGGGCGCTACCAGCCAACTCAGCGGTACCGCCACGCTTAATGACGATACGGTCACGCCGCTCAGCGGCGCCGAGATTGCCTGGGGCAACGTCTTCTATCCGTTCCAGGCGGTGGACGGCAACGGACTGTTGACAGCGGTAACGCACGTCTATTCGGTGGCATCGGGCAACGTCAACGGGCACTACAGCGATGCATCGGGTGTGGCCACCGTGCAGGTGCTCGGGCCGTATGCCGCCTCGACGATTCCCGACTGGTGGTTCATTCAGTATTTTGGGCCGGCGCCCAACCCGGCAGCCGCTCCCGACAACGACGCGACGGGGACGGGGCAGAACAATCTGTTCAAATACGTGGCGGGGTTGGACCCGACGAATGCGGCGTCGGTGTTTCGGTTGCGGATTGAGCGGGTGGACGGCCAGCCGAACCAGAAGAACCTGGTGTTCAGTCCGCGCTGGCCGGATCGTATTTACACACCGATGTACCGGACGAATCTGCTCAGCGGGACGTGGCAGGTGTTGAGCGCGACCAACGTCACCGACAACGGGACGGAACGGACCGTGACCGATCTGAACGCGACGGAATCGAACAAGTTTTATCGCATCCAAATCAACTTGCCGTAGGCGTATCCAAGGATGGGCAGGAACACCTGTTCTACAGGCGCAGTGGCACTCATCTGTGGGGAATGTTCACAGGCCATTCCATCCGGGACCTCCTGAACATTCGCATCCTCACCCAGTCTCCACACGAATTGGGGCAAGCTGGGAGCTTAGCTCACTTTGCATCATCACTTCTGATCACACACGATAATTCGGCTCGACAGACACGAGTTGCTCTGATAAGAAGAGCATAGAAGCGAAGCTGCAAGCGGCAGTAAACACTTGCTCCATTCATAATTGCCATTAGCCGTCGGGAAAAAAAGAATGGAAATGTGTGGCAACGCAGCGCGTTCTCAACTACGCTTCAAACGTGGTGTCCGAGGCGTTTTTACTTGTCGCTTTCTTCCCCGCTTTAAGAAAGGACTCCACAATGAACTTGCGTAAAACAAGAGCCATCATGGTTTGTCTTCTGCTGGTTGCACTGCCAGCCGCTTCATACTCCCAGGTCCCCCGGATGATGAGCTATCAAGGACGCATGACGATTGGCGGCACGAATTATGACGGCACCGGCTATTTCAAGTTCGCGTTGGTTGACGCTGCCGGCAACGGGTTCTGGAGCAATGACGGGAACGGGCCGCCGCAGCAAATCGTCACGTTGCCCGTCAGCAAAGGCGCGTACTCGGTGATGTTGGGCAACACAAACATACCCGGCATGACGATGACGGTGCCCGGTTGGGTGTTCGACAATTCCGATGTGCGTTTGCGTATTTGGTTTGGGCCGGACACCAATTCGGTACAACAACTCAGTCCCGACCAACGCATCGCTACGGTCGGATACGCCTTTCGGGCTGGCAAGGCATACAGCGTAAATCCAGAATTGTCCGCCGATTATTTTCGCCTCCAGACCAGCGGTGGGGATCACGGTGGACTGCAATTCTCGATGGGCAACGACGGTGTAATCACGCTGGGGACTCCCGGCGGCGCGGGGCTTGTGCTTCAAGGCGACGAGAATTTGGAGCGTGCCATCAGTTTGGGATTACCCAATGGTTCATCCCTGTGGATGCAGGAGAATGGCGATGTACATCTGAGTGGAAACAACAGTATTGAGGTTGCATGCAATGACGGACATCTCCGCGTGACCAGCAATGGCGTCGTTGCCATCGAGACCAGCGCCGACATCGCCCTATTCGGGGGGAACAATACACGCGTCGTTATCGGAAACGGCTCTATCACAATGGATGTAACCAATGCGGGTGGGCATGCAATCGAAATTGACGCAAATTCCGGCTGGCCGGGGGTGAAGGCACCCGGGCTGGTGTTCATTCAGAATCTTGGCGTAAATAAGATTTTTGGGAACGTCGCACTCGTCAATGGTGGTATGAATATCGCCTCGAATCTCTGGGTGGGAGGTGACATCATTGTCGCTGGAGAAAAGCATTTTGTTCAGGCTCACCCATTGGACCGGTCGAAGGAAATCGTCTATACATCGTTGGAAGGACCGGAAGCAGGCACGTACGTTCGCGGAGCGGCAGAACTGGTCAATGGGGAGGCGGTGATTACCCTGCCTGATCATTTTGGCATGGTCACTTCGACCAACGGTTTGACCGTGCAATTGACACCGCGCGGTAAGTGGTTGCAATTGTACGTGGCAGAAGTTTCTGTTGCCAGAATCACTGTTCGCGAAGCAGAGGGACGGAGCGGTAAGTTTGATTACCTCGTGCAAGGGGTCCGCCTTGGATATGAGAATTCCCCGGTCATTCGTGACCGTCACAAGTGAGGGACCTGTGATGAATCTCTCCCTCTTGCAATGTCGTGGCGGATTGGCCGGTACGGTGGTGGCAATCAGCCTGTTGGGGGAATCCTGCCTGAATGCCCAGGTCACCGGCGTTTTTGACGCTGGAGGCGGCATAGCGACGGCGGGCGAATTCCGTGCGGCCTCCAGTCTTGGCGTGGTTATCGGCGATTCCAGCGCTGGTTCCTTTCGCAACAGCAGTGGCGGCCCCGTTACTCAATCATCGGTGAAGAGTTTGCGCGTGAATGCCGCGCCGGCCTCGATCTACCAAGGCGCAACCAGCCAACTCAGTGGCATGGCGACGATGGACGATGATTCGTTTTCTGCATTGAGCGGGAGCGAAATCGCTTGGGGAACGGTCGCCTATCCGTTTGAATCGGTTACGAGTAACGGTGTGCTGACGGCTGTGGCGCATGTTTACGCAATCGTCTCCGGGGTGATCAATGGCTCCTACGAGGGCATTTGGGGTAATACGAGCGTGAATGTTCGGGGCCCCTATGCCGACTCCGGCATTCCCGAAGCGTGGTTCACTCAGTATTTTGGGCCGGCGCCCAACCCGGCAGCCGCTCCCGACAACGACGCGACGGGGACGGGGCAGAACAATCTGTTCAAATACGTGGCGGGGTTGGACCCGACGAATGCGGCGTCGGTGTTTCGGTTGCGGATTGAGCGGGTGGACGGCCAGCCGAACCAGAAGAACCTGGTGTTCAGTCCGCGCTGGCCGGATCGTATTTACACACCGATGTACCGGACGAATCTGCTCAGCGGGACGTGGCAGGTGTTGAGCGCGACCAACGTCACCGACAACGGGACGGAACGGACCGTGACCGATTTGAACGCGACGGAATCGAACAAATTTTATCGCATCCAAATCAGCTTGCCGTAGGTAGAAACTCGAAATCCGAAGCTCGAACCACGAAACAAATCCAACTGGCAAAAATTCAAAACTTCTGTTTTGAGCATTGCCACATTTGAATTTCGGATTTGTTTCGGATTTCAGAATTCGTGTTTCGGATTTATAGTCGTCCCATGAGTCCGTCCGTGATTCTTCGCTATCAACGTGATCGTTCGCTGGCCGAAGTACCGGCGTTTCGCGCCGGGTTGCAATTGCGCTTGCCGGGCGGGGGACAAGTCTATCTGGCACTTGGCGCCACGGAGTTCACGCTGACCTTTAGCGACGATGTGGCGGTGCACTACGATCTTCAGGGCCGGTTCACCAAGTTCGTAACGCTTGCTGACTACCACCGCCGCTCGCTCTCCGGCAAAATCCTTCACACGATCAAAGGCAACGGAATCAAACGAACCGTGTTGGCCGACGACTCCATTGTCGAACACGCGCACCAGCGTGTACTGGCCGTCCTGCAAGCGTTTGATGCGGCCACCGTTGAGTTTGCGCGCCCAGAAAATGCGCGCGAACTCTTTCGACCGCTGTTGGAGCAGTCGGCACGATTTGATATGGCGGCGTCGCGGGCGGACGCGGCCCGGTTCCGAGCCATTTACGGGGATGTGGCGATTCTGCCGCCGGACCAGTACAACGCGTTGGTGTTTCAAGCCACGGAGGGCTGCGCGTATCGGGGCTGTTTGTTCTGCGATTTCTATCGGGACCGCCCGTTTCGCGCCAAGACGCTGGAGGAATTCGCGGCGCACGTGGAGGCGGTGCTGGCGTTTCACGGCGAAAGCTGGCGGACACGGCGGTTTATTTTCCTCGGCGAAGCGAACGCACTGACGCTGCCGCAGGAAACGCTGGTAGGCATCTTGCAGATGTTACGCGCCCGATTTGATTTGCCCGTGGGTTCGTTTGTGGACGCCTTCACTCGACAACCTGATTTTGCGGCTCTGTCGCCACTGGGATTGCGCCGTGTGTATGTGGGGATGGAAACGGGGTGTGATGAGTTGTTGCGCTGGTTGCGAAAACCGGCCACGGCGGAAAGTGTCACCGCCACGGTACGAGCGGCAAAAGCCGCCGGGTTGACGGTCGGCGTCATTGTGTTGCTCGGTGCGGGTGGCGAACGGTTTGCGGAGGCGCATGTGCGCGAAACGGTGCGGGTGGTGAATGCGCTGCCGCTGAGCAAGGGTGACTACATTTATCTCTCGCCTTTGGTGGTGAAGCCGGGCAGTCGCTATGACGCGCCACCGCTTTCGGAGGAACAGATTCGGGAGCAGGAACAAAGCATTCGTAACGGCTTGCGGTTTGACCCGGCGCGCGGCAACCCGTATCTTGCGCGCTACGAAATCGAATCCTTCGTGTATTGATGAACGATCAAACGGTCATTTTGGTAGGTAACCCGAACGTCGGCAAGAGCGTGCTGTTCAGTAAGCTGACGGGGAAGTTTGTTGTCATCTCCAATTATCCCGGCACCACCGTCGAGATTACGACTGCCGAGATGACGTTGGACGGGCAGAAGTTTACGGTGATTGACACGCCCGGCGTCAACGAATTGGCGCCGCATCCGGAAGACGCGCGGGTCACGTGCGAGGTGTTGCGCGATCATCCCGATGCCGTGGTCGTGCAGGTGGCCGACGCCAAGAACCTGCGACGAGCGCTGCGGGTGACACACCAACTGGCGCAGCAGCGGCGTCGGGTCGTGCTGGTGTTGAACATGATGGACGAGTTGGATGCCTGCGGCGGTGCCATTGACGTGCGAAAACTCAGCGAGTTACTCGGCGTGCCGGTGGTGCCGACCATTGCGACGGCCAATACCGGGATTCATCTTGTGCAAAAAAATGTGGGAGCGGCCTCCGTGCCGCGACTCGAAGGCGAACCACTCGCTGCCATCAATCATCTGTTGGCGCAAACCTACTCGCACGTGCGGCCGCGTCGGGCGAGCTTCGCGCAGCAACTCGGCTGGTGGGCGATGCACCCGCTCAAGGGACTGCTGCTGGTGGCGCTGGTGTTGTATGTGACGTTTTGGTTTGTCGGCTTGTTTGGCGCGGGAACCTGTGTGGACGTTTTGGAGACGGGTCTGTTCAATCGTTACATCAGTCCGTGGGCGATCCGCGCCGTGGACGCGTTGTTGCCGTTCCCGCACGAACATGAAATTGAAATTTCAGATTTGAAATTGGAGATTCCGCTGACGCCCACCCGTGGCATCGAACTCTGGCATAGCCGTCGTGAGGTGCTTTCCGTCAACTACAAGACCGAGGCGGGCGGCGTTGCCCGGTTCGCGCACGATTTTCTGGTCGGCCCGTACGGGGTGATTACGATGGCGCTCAGTTACGGGTTTGCGATTGTATTGCCGATTGTCACGACGTTTTTCCTGCTGTTTGGCGTGCTGGAGGATAGCGGGTATCTGCCGCGGCTGGCGGTAATGGTCAATCGCTTGTTTCGCGGGATGGGATTGAACGGCAAGGCGGTATTGCCCATGGTGCTGGGGCTTGGGTGCGACACGATGGCCACGATGACCACCCGGATTCTGGAGACCCGCAAGGAGCGTGTGATCACGACGTTGTTGCTGGCGCTGGCGGTGCCGTGCTCGGCGCAGCTTGGGGTGTTGTTGGCAATGATGGCGAGCATTTCGGCGGGGGCGGCGGCGTTTTGGTTTGTGTTGATGGTGGGGGTGACATTTCTGATCGGCTGGCTGGCGGCCAAACTCTACTGGGGCGACACCAGCGATTTCATCCTGGAGTTGCCGCCGATGCGGCGGCCGCTGCTTGGGAATGTGGTGCTCAAAACGTTGGCGCGTCTGGAATGGTATTTGAAGGAAGTCATTCCGTTGTTTGTGCTCGGTACGGCCATTTTGTTCCTGTTGGACAAGCTGCGGTTGCTGGAGAAGATCGCTCGCTTCAGCGAGCCGCTGGTCAAAGGATGGCTGGGCTTGCCACCGGAGGCGGCCAACGCCTTTCTGGTCGGTTTTTTGCGGCGCGATTACGGGGCGGTGTATCTGTTGGACGCGGCCAAGAGCGGGGCGCTCTCGCCGCATCAGGTGTTGGTGGCGATGGTGACGATCACATTATTCATGCCGTGCATCGCCACGCTGTTCATGATCAGCCGTGAACTGGGCAGGAAAACGGCGGCGTTCATCGCCCTGTTTGTGTTCGTGTTCGCGTTCCTGGTGGGCGGACTGGTGGACAAAACCGTGCATTTTTTGGGGTTCTAACGATGAGCGTAAAACCACCGCTGTTACATTGTCCTTTGTGCGGGTTCGAGTTTGAAAAAGCCGACTCGGTTTGCACCCATGGTTGTCCGCTGGGCAAGTTTTGTAAACTGATCAAATGCCCAAGCTGTCAGTATGAGTTCCCTGAACCGTCGCGTCCGTTGCGCTGGTTTGCAAGGTGGTTTCACCGTCCGAGGGCACGGACGGGGCTGGTGGACCTGACCCAGGTGGAGGCGGGGGAGAGCGTGGAGTTTGCAGGTATGGCGCCCGGTGGGGAAGGACGCGGGCGGGCACTGGCGGTGTACGGCATGACGCCGGGGGGGCGGTTGACATTGCAACAGAAAAGCCCGGCCTATGTGATCCGTGTCGGCGAGACGGAACTGGCCATCGAAAAGGACATTGCCCGACAGATTCTTGTCAGGCGACAGGATTGAGTGCCGATCAGTCTGTCACGGTAACCCAGCGACGGCAAACGGTGCTTTTGCCGCCATGGCGGGCAACGGCTTTGAGAAGGCAATCGCCGCCGTCTTGGGAAACGGTCAGTGACAGCTTGCAGGTTTGCGCGCCGAGCACCTCGATCTCGAACGGGTGTTTCGTTTGTGCCAGCACCGTGCCGGACCGGGTTTCCAGCGAGAGCGTCAACTGACCGCGTTGCGGGATTGCCTCGTCATTGATCAGCATCACAATGAATTCGCGGGGCTGTCCCCGCTTCAACGTCGGCTGAAAGAAGTTGATATAGACACCGAGCGGCTTGAACGCTTCGCCCATGTAATCGGCAAACGCGGGATCAAGTTTCAGTCGGGTCACATCGGCAAAATGGTCGGCCGTATAAACGCCGGGGTAACTGCACGTGAGATACACGAAATGGATGACGCCGGCGTAGTGGCGATGGGCACGCCAGAATTCCGTCTTGGCGGCGAGCAGATAAGCATACAGATCGAGACGCTGGCGGGCAGTGACATTGGTGCCCATGAGCTGGGCGTACACGTTTTCGGTCAACAACGTCGGCGTGCCGTCCCGGTTCAACCAGAGCCAGCCGTATTCGTTGATGAGGGGTGGATGGGTTTCCGAGGGCAGGGCGCCCTTGCGCGGTTTACCGTCCATCGTTTCGAGATCGGTCATTTTGAACTTCAGCGGGCCGCGATACCCGCTGATCATCAGGTAGGGATGATACTCCACCGGGTCATTCGGCCCGGCGGGCGTGTTGTAGCTGTTTTCCCATGGACGATCCGAGAGATCAAGCGCGCGCACGGCGGGGATGATCTTCTCGCCGAAGGTGTCGTCTTTGGTCTCATTGTTGGCGTCCCAGACCACGACGCTTGGATGATTCCAGTTGTCGCGCATCCAGTCCTTGTACTGTCGGATCATTTCGTCAGTGTCATAGCGGCGCGAGTAGCCCTTGTACCAGCCGGGGCCGCCGGTCCAGACGAAAAATTCGTTTTGGATCAGCAGACCGACCTCGTCGCAAATGTCCAGCCAACGGTCCGGCACCGGGCCGATACAAAACCGGAAGTAATTCCAGTGCATTTTCTTTGGCAGGTCGCCGAGCAGGCCGCGCACCCAGTCCTCATCCCACGGCAACGCCTTGCAGAGCGGGTCCTCAAAGAAACGGTGTAACGTGATGTTGGAGCCGCGCAGGTAATAAACCCTGCCGTTGAGAAGGGCGCGTTTGGTGGCCGCATCGAAGCGAAACTCCCGCATCCCAAACCGCGTGGTAACCGAATCGCCGCCCGTGGATGATTCGAGAACATACAGGAACGGGTCTTCGGGCGACCAGAGACGCGCATGGGGTATGTGGATGGTTTGCAAAAGCGTTTTTTTCTCGCCGGGCCGGAGAGCGACCGTTTCGGGTTGGCTAACGGCAACCTTTCGACCGCCCTTCCAAGGACTGACGGTGTGACCGAGAGAAGCCGTCACGGGAGTGTCACCGTGGTTTTTCAGCGTTGTCTGCACGAGGATCTCGCTCGTGGCGATTCGCGGCGCTACCTGAATCGTCTCGATCAGCGGATTGTCGCAGAAGATGAGCGACACGCTGTCGTAAATGCCCGGCGTCCACTTGATCTTCTCGAAATCAGAGCCGGTGGGAAACGTGTCGGGCAACACGGCGGGATGCGCGCCGATGCGGATGACCAGCGTGTTCTCCGCGTTCCAGCGAATGGCCTTCTCCAAAGGGAAATAGCTGGCCGTGAAACACCCGGCGTACTCGCCGAGTTTTTGCCCGTTAAGCCAGACGGCGGTCCCGAACTGCGCCTTGTTGATTTTGAGCAATGCCACCGCCCGTTCCTTCGGCGCGCGAAACGTGCGGCGATACCAGAAATAATCTCGGTCCTGTTCCACTTTGCCCACCCAATATTTTTGCAGCCAGTCTTCGGGCGCCAATTTCGACCGGATCCGATTGGCCAGGTTCTCGCGACTGATAAACCTGTCCACGTCCTTGAAGGCCGGTCTGGCGAGATTCACCAGGCCGGGTACGGGAACAGTGTGCGTAAACGTGACGGGGATTTCCGTCGCCGACTTGCCGTCAGCAATCTGCCATCGTCCATCCAGAGAAACGATTTGACGCGCCGCCCAGAGAGAGGTGCCCGTAAAAAACATCAAAAACAAAAGGATTTTACCTTTCATGGAGCCACTCCCGCTCGATTTCTTCGAGCGATTTGCCCTTGGTTTCAGGAATGCATCGCCAGACAAATAACACGGCCAGAACCGAAAATGTTCCGTAAAGCAGAAATGGGAAACCGTGATTGAATTTGGCGACGAGCCAGTCGTTCTTGTCCATCATTGGGAAGGTCTGTGAGATGATGTAGTTGGCCGTCCAGAGACAGAACGTGGCAATGGCCATCGCCCGGCCACGATGCCGGGTCGGATAAATCTCCGACAGCAACACCCATGTTACCGGTCCAACCGACAGCGCGAACGCCGCGATGTAGCCGAGGATGGCAATGAGAATCCACGCTTTGATCTCGCCCGCCAACGCCGCGACGCCAATGGCAAACAACGCGACCGCCATGCCCGCGTAGCCACCGAGCATCAACGGTTTGCGTCCCCAATGATCCACTTTGCGAATGGCGATGACCGTGAAGATCATGTTCACTGCGCCGACCAACACCGTTTGCAGCAGCGCCACGTCCATCTTCGCCCCGGCAACGGTCTTCAAAATCTCCGGCGCGAAGTAGAGGAAGACATTGATGCCGGTAATCTGCTGGAAAACCGCGAGCACGACGCCAATCCAGAGCACGGGTAGCCAGCGCGGCTGCAACAACTCCGAAAGCGATTCGCTCTCCAGATTCAGCGTGCTCTCGATCTCGACCAGTTCTCGCACGGCGTGTTCAGGGCCATCCACCTTCGTCAGAATCTGGCGTGCCTGCTCTTTGCGTCCCTGTTTGGCAAGCCAGCGCGGGCTTTCCGGCACAAAGAACAGCAACAATAAAAACGCGGCCGCCGGCAACGCTTCCGACCCGAACATCCAGCGCCAGCCATGCACGATGTTCCACGATTCGTCGCCACGTCCGGCGATGAAGTAGTTGACGAAATACACCACCAACATGCCCCAAACAATGGCAAACTGGTTCCACGATACCAGCCGCCCGCGCCAGCGCGCCGGGGCAATTTCAGCAATGTACATCGGTCCCGTCATGGCTGCCGCGCCGACGCCCACGCCACCCAGCGCCCGATAGACAATGAACTCCGTAAACGTTCGTGGCAATGCGGTCCCGATGGCTGACACCAGAAACAGCACCGCCGAGATCATCAGCATCGTCCGTCGCCCAAACCGGTCGCTGACCGGCCCAGCCAGAGCCGCGCCGAACACGCAGCCGACCAGCGCACTGCCGGCCGCCCACCCCTCCATCGCGGGCGACAGCGAGAAATGTTTCACCATGAACCCGATGGCACCGCTGATAACCGCCGTGTCGTACCCAAACAACAATCCGCCCAGCGTGGCTACGAAACAAACGAGCAAAACGTAGCGCGATCTCATTGTTGCCAAACCTTCAGTTCGAGAGACCCCACGCCTGGATTCTCAAAAGGCCCTGGCGTCGGATTGGCAGAGTTCCGACGCTTGCCAAAGTAGTCGGTGTCAATCCCCAGCGGCGAACCATCGCGGTTCTCGTAGGACAAATTGGGAATGCGGGCGTTACCGAGGAGGCGGGTGGTCACCAGCGTCGTTTTCGTCGCGGACAACGAGTCGGGAATGGTGATGCGCAAAAGATGGTCGTCAATCGTTATCGCCGTCTGGGACGGTTCATATGACACATTGCCGGCCATGAACGACGGGAGTTCACGTTTCTCATATTCGGCAAGGCTAGCGGGCGCAATCAGGATGTTGTTGTAAAAACGGTTGTTGCCGCCCCTGATGTTGACCAGTCCGGCCACCTTCGTCGAGTGCGCCGGATGATACGGCGTCTGGCGGCGCAATTCGGGGCGACTGACAATTTTGCCCGCAAACAAATTGTGTACGTAGGCGCCTCCTTCCGACATGTCCAACAAGGAGGTCCGGGAAAAAAAGAGGTTGTTGTCCACGAGAAACGGGCCGTGATTGACCTCCACAAACAGGTCTTCGCTCGGACCGTTGTCGTAAAAGAGATTCTGCGTGACGCGCGTGCCTTGTGCCATCCAGTCGAGCCAAAGACCGCGACAACAACGGTAGATGCGGTTACTGCGAATCTCGGTGTCAATCGCCGCGTGAAACTTGATGCCCGCCATTTCCGCACCGGTAAACAGGCGGCGGACGTGAATGTCGTGGATGACGTTGCCCGTGACGGTGCTAAACGCGCAGCCGAGACTGCCAACGATGCCCGCCTGTTCACAATGGGAGATGCGGTTGTTGCGCACAACGTGGTGACCGATGTGCTCGCGCGTCCACGGGATGCGGAAGGCGTGAGCGCGCTCGATGGTCTTAACATAACCCTCAGCGGTGTTGGCGGAGGTGTTGTCGAACTGATCACCGTGTTTGCCAAGCGAAACGCCTGAACAGATGGAGTGGCTGATGACGTTGTTTTCGATGATCCAGCCTTTGCTCCAGTGTGTACCGATCAGCCCGATCTGCTCGGCCGTCGGCGGCGCCCACGGCGTGGCGGCATGACGCAGGATGAACCCGCGCACGGTGATGTAATTGCGACCCGGTTGATCAGGGTAAAACACCGTTTGGCGAACGTTGATTTCGACGAGTTCTTTGTTCGGGTCAACACCTTTGAACTGCGCCCAGATCGTCGTGTTCTGGTCGTCTACTTTGGCGAACCACAGGCCGTTGGGGTTCGCAAGCGCAAGTACGTCGTCGAGTTTGGCCGCTTCCACGAGCCATTCGCCATTGAGATAGACTGCGCCGGTGTGATGTTCGCGGCCTTTCGGGTTGAACCAGTCGCCGTGAATCAGATCGCGGTACGGGTTAAACGTGCCGAAGAACGAATTCGGCAGCGTGACTTTCCAAACATCCCCCTCAACTCTCTCCCAGCCTTTTACAACCTCGGACCCTTTGATCTCAACCTTCTCACCCAAAGCAGCTTGATAGACAATGCGTTTGGCATCGGATTCGCCGCCGCGCGGCGGATTGACCCGCTCCCGATAAACGCCTTCGTGCACAAGAACAGTGTCGCCCGGTTGCGCCAGGTCCGCGGCACGCTGGATGGTGCGCAACGGTTTGTCGGGCGTGCCGGGATGAGCGTCGTTGCCCGTCATGGCGACATGCCATTCCGTCGCGCAGGCGACAAGAGAAAAAGTAAGAAACAGAGCGATGAACATCGTTTTCATAATGCATCCTTGATGGCTTTGAACATGGCCAGCAGGTTGGCGGCGGGCGTTGGGCCTTGGACGTTATGGACGGTGTTGAAGACGAAGCCCCCGCCTTCGCCGAAAATTTCGATGCGCTCACGCACTTCGCGATAAACTTCGTCGGGCGTGCCGAACGGCAAGGTCTGTTGCGTGTTGGCGCCGCCGCCCCAGAACGTCAGGTGTTTGCCGAACTCCCGCTTCAATGTCCGCGCGTCCATGCAGGCGGCAGAACACTGCACCGGATTCAGAATGTCAAAACCGGCCTCAATGAAATCGGGAATCAGGTCATACACGGAACCGCAGGAGTGGATGAACGTTTTCCATTGGCAACGTTTGTGGATGAACTGGTTGACGCGGATGTGATACGGCTTGAACAACTCGCGATAGGCTTCTTTGGAGATGAACGGGCCGCGTTGCGTGCCAAAGTCGGTGCCGGTGATGAAGACGGCTTGGACGCGGTCGCCGAAAAGCGTGATGAGTTTGTCGAGGTTTTTCAGGCCAATCTCGCATTGTTTCTCGAAAACGGCGTGGACATAGTCCTTGCGAATTGCCGTCGAGACATACCATTCTTCCACGTCGCGGATGCCTTTTGGGTATTTCATCCACGGTGCCGGCACGAGTGCGATGTCGCCGAAGGCCAGTCCCGGCGCGGTCAAAATCACGCCGCAACCGGTCGCTTCGCGCTCGGTAATGCGAGCTTCGTACCATTTCAGAGTCTCATCGTCGAGCAGCGTAAACTCCTCGGTGTTATCGGCGGGATTGAGTTTGTCCTCGTCAATCGGCGGCTGCCGGATGATGCTGTCGAAGAAATAGCCGCCTTTGGGCATCCGCCCGCTCGGCGGTACGCTGGTGTCGCCTTCCGGGTAAATCAGCCAGTCGCCGGCTTCGTTGGTGGTGATGTTGAATTTTTCCGGCACGAGTACCTCCGTGCCGTCAAACAGCGTGAGCGGTTTCCAGCCTTCGTTGGGAAACCCGAACATCGTGCGCCGCGGCGGTAGCCCGACGACATCAATACCGAGCGCCTCGCGCAGCTTGTCGTCAATCTCACCGAGCATCTGATACGGCTCGACAACCTTGACGCGATAATTCTTGTCGCCGAGCACCGCTTGACGCAGGCGCGAGACAGCGCTGACATGGATTCCGGTGACGGAGGTTCCGCCGAAGTCAACAGGGACACGGTCCGGCTGGCGGTGTTCCAACGCGGCGATGAGACGTTCGCGACTGGTCATGATCAATCTCCTGTAGAAGGTGCCATCACGTTAAGAAAAATCCCGGTCTGAGGCAATAACCGCTGTCACAAAAAACCTATCGGCCATCCCACCAAAGATCAAAACTGCGCCATCGAAAGCGTGCTGAAAAAGTGGCTAAACTTTGGAACGATCGTTCCAAAGTTTAGCCGTTTTTTTTATTTTGGAGGACGAGGGGAATTATTGCCGTGCATCGAGGCTACAGGAGCGGAATGCGGATAGTTTGAGTTTTGTTTGGGTTCAGTTCGATGGTGCTTCCGGCGGGAGTGTGGACAACAATCATACGGCAGGAGGGATCGGACAATGGTTCGACGCGTAGTGTGGCTGTTTTGCCGTCGGCGGCGATTTTCAATTCCATCGTCAGTTTGCCGAAAGGCGTGGCAATGCCATTGAGTTTGGTGACCATGCCGGGCCTGGTCCACTCCGTCGGCAAACCTTCGAGCAGATGCAGTTCGTCACCGCGGTCGAGGGCGAGAAGGTGAACGACGAGTCGAATGAATTCGGCGCTGGCCCAGTTGTGCGGCATGTCGCCAACCTTCTTGTATGTTTCACCCTTCAACGATTGTTCCTCGCGCCAGACAAGGACAGGCGCGGCGTGGTTGGCAAACGCATAGAGAGCTTGTGATGCCTTGCGTCCGTTGCCCTGCCAGAGCCAGGCGTGCGCGTAGAATGACGCGAAATAATTCCAGATGCCGGTCGCGTTCCAACCGGTGCCATACACCATGTCTTCGCGTTCGGTCGCGGCGAGCATGGCTAGGTTACCGGTGACGAGCGGGTCGTCTTTCGGGAAAATCTGTCCGGGATAAACAGCGTGGCAAAATGCCCACTGGCCGCGTTGCGGCAGGTCTTCGCCGTCCATGCGAATAGGCAGGTAACGGTTGCCGTGCGAGTCGGTCTTCATGTCGCGCGCGGCAGCTTTGCGGAAGGCGGCCATGAAATCGTCGTATTCTTTCTGCCACTGCGCGGCTTCGTCGGAGTGACCGAGCCAGTGGGCGGCTTGGACAAACGCGCGCAGGCCGAGTAGGTTCCAATACACGTTCGTGTATTCGGGGTGAACCCCGCCGATGCCGCCGTCGGGGAAACCAGGCGGGACGAGGCCGTCATCGAGAGGCGTGTCGTTGGTGAGCGTTTGTTTTCGCAGTTCGCGAATGTGCGCGGCGATGCGAACGAGCTTGGGCCAGATGGATTCGAGCCACGCTTTGTCCTGTGTGAGTTGGGCGTGACGGAGACACGTCCAAAGCACAATACCGTTTTCCTTGGAAAAGTTTTGCATGACCTCGATGCGTCCATCGGGCTGCTGATAGGTCAATTCGTAGGTGACGCCGTTGCGCGCTTGATCCCCAGCGCCGAGGATGGTTGCCGCTTCCAAGATGAATGCCCCATCCACGATCCACAAACCGCGATAACACGTTGGCCCGACTTGAAACGACGGCAGTCCTTTCTTGATTTCGCGCGCCTGCCAGATGTTGCGGATGGAGGAATCCAACAATGCCTGAATCCCCGCATCGGGCACCTGTACACGACCGAACGGCAACGGCGCATTCTTCCAATACACCACGGCGCGTTCGCGGCACGCCAGCGCCTGTTTGACGGTGCGCGGCTCCAACACAATCGCGCCACCGCCGCTGTAGAGAACGAAAAATGTGGCCGTTTTCCCGGCTGGCACGGTCAGGGGAGCGAGTGTGGAACCGTTCATTTTCAACGACGAGGTGACGGCCTCGTGTTCGTTGACAATGATTCGTTGCTCATCGTGTCGAACACCGAGTTTCGAGTCCACAATCAGCTTTGGCTGAACTGTCCGCGCAGTAGCGCCTTTGTTCGTGACATGAACAAGGATCAAATCGTTGCGCGCCGGGCCGGCAGGTTTGGCGTCGCTCATGCGGGCGAGCGGTTTCAGTCTGCCCGACAACAACGCTTCACTGTCGGGCGGTTGGTCGGCGGGGAAAATCCACAGCCCGTTCAAGATGGCGTATTTGTCTGTTCCCCGTCGCGTGATTTCGATGGTGATGTTGCCATCGTTGTCGGCGTCCTTCGCATCGAACCAAAACGCTGCCGCCTTGTTTTTGCCGATGTCGGCCACGGTGTCCACGGTCTTTGGTTCCGCGCCCTCGACGCGGAGAATCTGAACGCGTTTGCCGGTTTCGCTCCACCAACCTTCGCAGAGCGCAAGGGCGACACGACGCGACGCGCCCGGCGGGACATCGAATTCGTATTGGATGCCGCCACGGGTGCTGATGGCGATGTGTTGAAGCGACAGGTCAAACCCGGCGGTCGGCTTGGCCCAGTTTCGGATCATGCCGCCGTGGTCCAGACGCCGCAAGGGGCTGGTTGAGGCGGTCGGTTGACGCAGGTTCGTGACCGCAAAAGCTTCCTCGATAATCTCCAAGTCGTCTGCCGAGCGAAACGTTCGCACGATGGGAACGCGTGGCGAGAAGAGTTCCTGTTTTTGCCAGACGGCGTTACTGACAACCTCAACGGAAATGCGCGTGGCAAACTCGCGTCCGCCACTGCCGTAGTGGTAGAGCAGTGCGCCGCTTTTGTCCACGAGGGACTTGTGCGGATCATTGGGCAGACAAATTGCCGTTTGCCATTCGGGCGGCGACCAGCGAAAATCCACTTCCGTAGCGGTGGCGCCAATCACGGTAACCCCCAACAAAAACAACAAGCTTCTTCTCATGATGGCCATTCTAAAACCAAGATGTTGCCGGAGAAAATAACCGCCGTCACAAAAAAACTGTCCATCATCTCATCACCGCGTCAGTCCGCGATGCTTGCGGTTTGGCATCGGCTGCGGCATGATGAGCCTCATGCGACGGGCCACTCCCAACTACGACGGCGTGCGAGTGCTTTGGGACAACCGCAACGTTCGCACCGAGCGCGTTTCCTTTGGACAGGTGCGTTATCAACCGGGCGGTTATTGCGGGCCGCGCATCCAACGCGACTACGAGTTGGTAGTCATCCATAGCGGCGAGTGTCGGGTACGGGTGGATTCAGCGCGGATGAATCTGCGGATTGGTTTTGCGTATTTGTTCTGTCCCGGTCACCGCGAGCATTTCCAATTTTCCCAAACAACGGAAACGCATCACTCGTGGTGCTCGATCACGCCGAAGTTTTTCTCCGCCGCGTTGCGGCGCGAGTTGGAGACGGCACCGGCGACGGGGGTGGCGTGTTCGGAGACGTTTCAACGCATTTTATCGGCGGCGTTTTTATCGCGGCCATCGTCCACGCGGGTCATTGAGGCGTTGGGGATGGCGTTGTTTGCCGAGTTTCTCGATGCGGCCCGGCAAACGCATGGCCTCGAACACAGTGATGAATGTGTGCAGCGGGCGTTGCGGGTGATGGAAGACCATTTTGGCGAGGAGGATTGTTTGGCGGTGGCGCGTGGTGCGGCGGGTTGTTCCGTGAACACGTTGATTTACAAGTTCAGGAGACAAACCGGCCTGTCGCCGGCGCGGTATTTGTGGAAGCTGCGGGTGGAAAAAGGCATGGCGATGCTGGCGGAAACAGGACTCACGGTCGCCGAGATTGCCTATCGGTGCGGGTTCAAGAATCCGTTTCATTTTTCGCGGCTGGTGCGACAACATCACGGGTGTTCGCCGCGCGAGTTGCGTCGCCGCGCTTGGGCTTAGATTCTTGTGTGGAAGAAAACGGTGGTTGGGTGGTATAGGGTGGTGTTAGCAAATTGAGGAATGGAGGTCATGATGCGAATCGTGTTGTTGTTGGTGTGCATGGTTTGGGTGGCGGGATGCGCGACGAAGGAGAAGGCTCCCACGGTTGTTCCGGCGAAGGAAGCGGTTTCCTCGTCAGAGATGGTGCCGACGGCGGACGAGGCCATTGGCAAGGAGGTGCGTTATCGCCTGGCGACGCAATGTCCGGAAGATGCGATGGCCATTGCGATCATGGTAAACGACGGAGTGGTGACATTACGCGGCTCGGTGTTGTCTCAGACGTCCGCATGGCGAGCGCAGGCGGCGGCCGCGGCGGTGCCGGGGGTGAAGACGGTGCGAAACGAATTGTTGGTGCGCCGCCGCTAATCAGTTTCCAAGAGCCTTGGTCAATTCGTCTTTGAGGGGCGGATGGAGTTTGATGGCCTGTTGGGCGTAAGTCTCAACGAATTGGGTGAGGCCGTATTGTTTGCAGAAGACCGCGAGGCTCAGATAGCGAGCGGCGGTTTCTTCGGGTTTTTCCGTGGCGGCAAAAAGACGGGCGTAATGATCGGCCATCCTGGCGATGGAGCCGGGGGTCAGGTCGCGCCATTCGCGGAGCGCCTCGCCTTCGGGCAGGGAGAAGATCAACTCGGTGTCGGTGGCACGTGCGAGTTTGCCGATAAAAGGGGAGCCGCTGGCCTGTTGGAGTTGAGTCCCGTCCAACGGCTGACGTGCGAATCCGGCCATAAGCTGTGTTTTGAGGTTGGCGAGCGCTCTGGCGCGGGCGAGGCGTTGGGCGAGTTGGGCGCGACCGTCGTCGCTTTGCAACTTCGATTCGAGAGATTCGTATTGGGAGAGCAGCCCCTTGAAATCGAAAGCGGCCAGAAGTCGGGCGGTGACGGCATCCGTGGCAGCGAGAACTTTGGCGTCGGCTTCGGCAAGCTCGCGGAGTCGGGCCAGTCGTTTTCGTTCTTCCTCTTGTCGTTTTCTTTCCTGTTCTTCGCGAGCGCGCGCCTCGGCGGCGAGGCGGGCCTGTTCCTGTTGGCGGCGGAGCTCTTCGTCGCGTTTTTTGAGGGTGTTGGCGCCGGTTTGAAGGTGAGTTTTCAGGAGCGGGATTTTGATTTGTGATTGTTTGTCTTGGAGGATTTTGATGGCAGCCGGGAGTTTGTTTTCTTTGTAGAGTTTTTCGGCTTCGTCAATGGTGTGCGACACGGTGGAGCAATCCTTGGCCAGTTGGGTGGCCAACGGTTGGAAGGCATAGGCCCATTTTCGTTCCGGGTCGGGAGTGGCGTCGGCGAACTGTTCGAATCGGGATTGTGGTTTGGCCAGTGATTTACCCTGTAATTCCAACAGGCCGAGGTTGAAATTGGCAAGAGCGGCAGCCCACGGAGGCATATTGGTGATGGCTTTGTCCATGGAGGCGGGGGACATTTTATGGAGCATCACACTGGCCAACGGGCTGACGAAGTTGATGGGGGTAATCTTCAGAGGGACACGCGGCTGGACAAGCGGGTCTTCCGCCTTGGTAAAGGCGGCCTGGGCTTCCTGTGGTTGATTGTTCAAATAGAGAACAATCCCTTCCGCATACAACAGCCAGCGGAGATGATTGGGTTGGAAACGCAGTTGTCGTTGAAGGGCTTCGTAGGCCAATGTGGCTTCCGCCATGCGGCCGGCAGCAAGTTTTTTGGCGGCTTCCGTCCATGCGGTTCCCCAAGGTTGGTTCTCGCCGAAGTCCACATCCTCGGTTTTGATGGTGGTGGTTTCCACTCGTTGTGTGATGATCTGTGGGGATGGTGGAGGGGCGCTTTCGGGGAAAAGTTTGTGGCGAAAGACCAAGAAGAAAATCCCCACCCCGATCAACAGCACGAGGATCGCCACCGTTCCCACCAGGGAAAATATGGAAATGCGTTCTCCAGTTTGGGTGACAATACCCCGTTGTTTTTCGATTTCTTCGAGAACGGCCTTCGCGCGTTGCAGATCTGCAATCAGCTCGTCATAACTGGCGTATCGTTCGGAGGGATTTTTCGCGAGCATCCGCCCGATTACATTGGCCGTGGTGTCCTGAACAGTGGGCAAGTAGGTTTTGAGCGAATAGGCGGGCGTGGTGGCGTGTTTGACAGCCACGTCGGTGGCAGTGGCGGCGTCGAAGGGGGGCCGCCCGGCCATGGCATGAAAAAGGGTGGCGCCGAGTGAATAGATGTCGCTGCGAAAATCTTCCGGGTAACCCAGTAATTTTTCGGGCGCAATGTAGTACGGCGTGCCCCAGATTGGCTCTTTGCCGGCGGTCGCGGCGCTGTCGGCGGGTCGAGCAAGGCCGAAATCCACGATTTTCGGAATGCCCTGCTCATTGAAAAGAATGTTGCCGGGTTTGACGTCACGATGGAGCAGACCGGTTTCGTAGGCGGCTTTCAGGCCTTGGGCGATTTGGATGCCGATATCGAGGACTTCCTTTTCGGGAACCTTGCCGATTTTGGTGAGACGGTCATCTAGACTACCGCGCTCCAGCAATTCCATTACCAAATAACACTGCCCGTTATGCTCACCAAACGAGTACACCTTGGCCACGTTGGGGTGATTGACGGCAGCCGCCGCCCGCGCTTCGCGCTGGAAGTTTTCCATGAATTGCTCATTGGCGGCCAGTTTCTTGCGCAGGATTTTGATGGCCAGCAGGCGGTTCAGCGACAAATCCATCGCCTTGTACACCGTGCCCATGCCGCCAAACCCGACCGCATGCAGCAACAAGAATCCGCCAAACTGCAACGGCACCACCGTCGGCGTGCCGCAGTGCGGACAATCCATGTGCGTCAACCCTTCCCGTCCCGCGAGAATGATGGTTCCCCCGCAAGACGGACACACGGTTGACTCAGGCACTATTCCCGTCACTTCCATGTGAATGACATTCTTTGTTTCAACAGCCTACACGTCACTTGCAGCAGCATCAATACCAAACCGGCCACCAAAGCCAAAACATCCTGTCATTGGTGTCTGCCGATTCCATTACAGCCGCCAGTGGCCTTTCAAGGTGCTGGTTTATTCGGACACATTGCTGGATTTGGAAATCAGCGTTCTTGACTCCCGTCATACATGCTCCTTTGTGTACAAAACGGAATGGTTTCAAGTAAGAGAGAAACCCGTTGACAGCAGGACGGGCGGCAGCGTATGTTCAAGCTTGAAAAATTTGCGGAGAGCTAACACCCATGGCTGACCCAACCAACATCCCTGAAGATGAGTCCAAGAAAGACACCGTCCGCATCAATCTGCCTCCGGGCATGATGGGACACACCGCCGCATCCAAGAGCGATACTTCCGCTATTGGTATCGGCCCGGACAAACGTGAGACCACGGCCATCGGCGCCGACCAGGCGAAGAAAGAAACGGCTGTGATGGGTTTGCCGCCAGATGTAAAAAAGGAAACCGCCAGGGTCGCTGTGCCTGCGGCGAAACCGTCTGTCGCGGACATGCCGCGTCCGACCGTTCGGCTCCGCCGCGAACCGGGTGCTGGTGCCGCTCCCGCCACGACGCCGACACCGGCCGCTCGCGCGGCTGTCCCCGAAATGCCGCGCCCCACAGTCAAATTGAAGGTCGAAGAGCCTGTCGCTCCCGCGCCGGCGGCTCCGACTGCCGCCACCGTGCCGTCGCCGGCTCCGATGCCGATGCCAGCAGAGGCGGGTCCCAGCGGGTTGGATGCCGGTCTGGCCATTTTGGCTGCGGTTATGGCGGTGGCCGTGTTTGCGTATCTGGTGGTTGCCTCTACTCGTTGAGGCGCGTTTGTTTTAGCATCTGAAAAACGGAGAGAATCCATGGCCAGTGCGAATGTTGTGACGTTGTCGGCGGCGAACTTCGACGCCGAAGTGCTCAAGTCGGCGGTTCCTGTACTGGTGGATTTCTGGGCGGAATGGTGTGGGCCGTGCAAAATGATTGCGCCGGTGCTCGATCAGATTGCCGACGAGAAAGTCGGCAAGCTCAAGGTTGCCAAGGTCAACGTGGATGACAGTCCTGATCTCGCCTCCAAGTTTGGCATCCGCGCCATCCCGACGCTGCTCGTGTTCCAGGGCGGTCATGTCAAGGAACAGATGGTCGGTATGATCGGCAAAAAAGAGTTGGAAAAGAAGCTGGCCGCCTACCTGACGTAACGATCAGCGCAACGCCTTTTGCTGGGCCTCCAACAACTCGGCAATCCCTTTCTGCGCCAACTTCAGCAGACGTGACAATTCTCGTGCCGAAAACGGCGCCCGTTCTCCTGTGCCCTGCACTTCCACAAACTGCCTGCTGTCGGTCATCACCACATTCATGTCCACCACCGCGGCCACATCCTCGGTGTAACACAGGTCCAGCAACGGCTGTTTCTCCACGATGCCAACGCTGACCGCCGCCACCGAGGCCGTCACCGGCCACTCTGAGAGTTTCCCTTCCTTTTGCAGTTGCCGCAACGCCAGCACCAGCGCCACATACGCTCCCGTGATCGCGGCGGTCCGCGTTCCGCCGTCGGCCTGCAACACATCGCAATCCACCCAAATCGTCCGTGTCCCCAGTTTCTCCAATTGGGTCACGGCCCGCAAAGAACGCCCCACCAATCGCTGGATTTCCTGGGTACGACCTTCCGGATACCCGCGCGTTACCTCGCGCGGTTTGCGCGGCGAGGCTGCGTACGGCAACATGGAGTATTCGGCGGTGACCCAGCCGCCGGTTTTCTTCTGCTCGCGCATCCAGCGCGGCACCGCTTCCTCCGTGGTGGCGGCACAAAGCACGCGAGTTTGCCCCATTTCGATCAGCGCGGAACCGGCGACCTTGCTGAGGTAATGCGGGTGGATTTTGACGGGACGAATCTGATCGAGACGACGGCCATCCATGCGTTTCATGGCTCCAGAATGAATGCCCATGCGAAGCGACGCAAGCGCTTTTTGCAGTTGCCTTTTTTGTCGGGGTTTGGTGGATTCCACGGCGGCGGTTTGCCTGCGAGACAAACGATGCTTTCTGCTGCTGCTGCGCGCCCATAGCTCAATTGGATAGAGCGTTGGTCTACGGAACCAAAGGTTGCAGGTTCGACTCCTGCTGGGCGCGCCATTAGTTGGTTGTGATGCGCTGCGCGATGGTGCCGAGAACGGTTACCGCGAAAGGGAACACGCAAAAAGCCGTTTCATGGTGGCGATATAAAGCGTCCTGTTGGCGGCAGTAGCGGTGGCGTGGATGGGGCTGCCGAGGGCAACGGAACAGAGAAGTTTTTTCTCTCTGGCAGCGGCAAAGATGAAAAAATCGCCGCGTCGAGTGCCGATATAAACTTTGCCGTCGGCCAGTAGCGGTGAGGCCCAGATTTCGCCGCCGGTGTCGTGGGTCCAGTGTGGTTGGCCGGTGTCGGCGTCCACGCAGTGCAGTTTCTGGCCGCAATCGGCAACGAACACCAGTCCGTCGCGGACGGCAGGGGTGCTCATGCAGTGGCGTTCCAGCGGGTAGCTCCAGCGTTCGGTACCGGTGTCGGCATCCACGCATTTCAGCCACGCTTGGTTTTTGCCCCACCAAACGTCGCCGCCGTGGGTGATGTAAAGGCGGCCGTTGTGAAAGACGGGCATGCTTTTGATGTTGCTGGGGCTGACCTTGCGGTTGCGGATGTAGCGGTGGACATTTTCTTTCGGCGCGGTGGGATCGGGATCGTATTGCCAGACTTTTTTCAGCGAGGCGACGGTGGAGGAGACTTCGCGCACAGCCTCGAAGGCATAGACAATGCCGTTGCCGCCGCAGAAGAAGACGAGGGGACGGCCACCGACATCGCCGAGCGCGGGCGAGGACCACGTGCTGTGAAAAATGTTCGGGCCGATGTTTTCGTTGTCACGCGCCACCAGTTTGCCGGTGATTTTGTCGAGCACGATGAGGCTGGGCGCATCTGGGGCGGGGACGGTCCGGTGCGCGTCGTCGAGGCCGTTGGAGGTGTTGATGTAGAGGAATCGCCCGTGCAGCAGAATCGAGCAGTGAGCGGAGTCGTGTTGTCGGACGCCGCACTCTTTGATGATATTGAATCGCCAGAGGGCGTCTTCTTCGGTCAGTGTCGGTTTTTTCGCGTAAAGATCGAGGCAGAGAACTTCGCCGCGGTTGGTGACCATATAGACGCGATTGCTTTCGACGGTGGCCGGCGAGCACATGCCGTCGCGCGGCCAGTCCCAAAACGGGCTGGTGGCGATTTTGTGGCAGACCAGTTGCCAACAGAATCGCCCGTCGCGCTCGTCGAAACACATCAACACGCCGCGGTCGCCGGTGTGTTGCGGGTCGCGCGGCATTTCGTTGTTGGTACCGATGAGGACACGCCCGCCAGCGACGATGGGTGTGCTGTAGGTTTCCGTGCCGAGGGCGGCGGACCATTGGATGTTGACGCCGGTGGCGGGGTCGAAATTATCGGGCAGGCCGGTTTCCGCCGACACCATGTTGCGGGTGAACCGCTCGCCCCACTGTGGTTGGTCGGCGGCCAGAAAAAGGGCCAACGCGAGCGTGATCACAGCCATTTCGACAATCGCTCCCGGTTTTTCGCGTACAGGAAGGCCAACACCAACAGGATCGCGCCCAACCCGATGAATGACAGAATCCGATAAATCGTGTCGAGCCGGGCCAGGTCGTAGAAGATCACCCGCAGGAAACTAAATCCGAGCACAACAAGCCCCGCGACGCGATAAGGCCGTTCGCCCACCGCAAATCCCAGCGTAAGCAACACAAACCCGGCCATGGCCCATGCCACGGTACGATATTCCGCCATCGCAAGCTTGTGCAGGCCAAACAACGCCATCAACGTCACCATCGTCACCAGCGCCGCGCGCAGGAATTTCTGGGATGACTCCGACAGGGCGAGTGTCTCACGCCGCAACCGCAACAAACGCGCGCCAAGCAACAAAAACAAACACGAGAGCGCAAAATTGCCCCATGCTTCCAGCGGCGGCCCCATTCGACGACGACGGATTCCGGCCAGCGCATATGTAGCAGCGGCAAACGGCGCCAACGACAGCCAAATAAACACTGTTATACCCGACAACACCAATGCGACGCCCTCCGCCGCAAACACCGCCGGTTGCCAATGCAACGGGACAAAATCCACCGTCGTCAGCAATCCCACGCCGACCGCCGCGACGGCAAATGGCCAGAGCACGTTGTTGGCATCCCGTTCCCGAACGGGATTTGTCTCGTCGGCGTGTTCTCGCGCCCAGAAGATGAGGCCGAAGACGAGCGTAACGGCAATCAGAATCAACGGTTGATCAAGCATTGGGGGATTGTCATTGAGGCGCCACAGGTGATAGGTTCCGTGCGCCCAGGCCAGCGGCAGGATCGCCATCCATCGCAGCGCCGGTTCCCGCAGCCAAAGCCCCGCCGACAACAACACCAGTCCTTCGCACCCCAACACCGCCAGCCGCCAGCGATCGGGGAATTGACAGACGGCTGTCGCGATCCATGCGACGGTTGCCGCCAGCGCGTAGGGCAGGATCGCTTCCGAAGCCAGCACCTCGCCGGTCACGCCACCGCGGGCGCGAAATCGTGCCCAGAAGCACAACCCGAACGCAAACGTCACCGCCACCAACATGAGCGCCTGCGCCTCCGTCCATTCATGGCGTTGCGCGCCGAAATTGCCAGCGTGGAAACTCAGATGCGCCCAGACCAATGGTAGGTTGCCCAGCCAGATGATTTCCTTCGTTCGCAACAACACCCCTACCAGCGCCACCGCCGCCGCCAGCGCGGGCCAGGCCCACGGACATTGGGCGCGGGTAAAATGCTCGCCCACCGCCATCATTGCCAGCGCCACCGAAAGTGTCGCATAGTAGAGTGCGCTCCGCGACGTGGCCGCGGCGTCGCTCTTGCTCACGCGCGCGCAAACCAGACCCACCAACGCCGTGAATACCGCGCCCCAAATCATCGGGTCATCCCAGCCCGGCCATCGGCTCCACGCGTACACCGCTGCCACACCAAACGCCGCGCGCCCGATCCACGCGATCCACCGAAGGCTCATCGTTCGCGACAGCCACAACAGAAACAGACTTTCCACCGCCAGCGAGGCGACAAGGTGGACGCCTTTGAAACGGTTTACGAGACCGAGCGTTGCCACGGCCACTCCCTGCAGAAACAGCGCGTCGAGCACCCGTCGGTCCGGTTGCAGACGTTGGTAGGCCGCCGCCGCCGTCACCAGGAGCGCGCCCGCAAAACAGAATTGAAACACCCACTGCCATTCGGGATGCGCGTGGTGCATCAGCATCGAGAAAAGCACAAACAGGAAGGCGTTGTTCAACGTCAACAACCCTGTCCGCTCCGCCGCTCGGAGCGTGTCGCGCGATGTCACCAGACCGCCCACGGTAAACAAGCCCCAGTACAGCGACAGGAACATCGCCCGCAGACGAAACTGTTCTGCCGTCAGATAACCGGTGTCGAACACCAATTTCTCCAGTTCCCGCCAGTTACTGAATTTCCACGCCCACAACGCGTACACGAGGTAGGTGGCGAACACCGCGCCGTAACTGATCGGCACCCAGCGGTTGCGTATCAGCAACACCAGCGCCGCCGCCGCCAGCATGGCGTTGGCGGCCAGCGTGAATGTGGCCACACCGCTCATCACTGAGGTGTAGTAACCGAAAAACAGCGCCATCCCCGCCAACGCGGCCGATTGTCGCCGGTCGGCAATCCATACAATGCCCGCCGCCACCACCATCAACAACGCCAGCGCCACGCCCGGACTCTCGATCAGGCGGAACGCCTCGACGTAGTGCATCGCGTAAGTCACAAAATAGGTCAGCGCCAGCGCTCCCGCCTGCAACACGCGCGCCAACGGTCCCGCCCGTTTCTCCAGCCACCCACCAAGCGCGCCGAGCGCCGCGCAGCAGAGATAACTCAATGCCACTTTGCCCGCCGCCCCCATGTAGTGGTAACTCCACGTCACCAGAAACACCATGCCCGTCAACAACAACGCCATCCCGATCCGCGGCAACCAATACGTCCCCAACCGCACCTCAAACGACTCTTTCGGCACCGGCGGAGATGAGGGCAGAGGTGGCGGCGGAGAAACCACCACCGGCGGACTTCCAACCGGCGGCACGGCCGTGTCCGCCGCCGGAACCGCGACTGGCAACGGTTCCGCCGCCGTCATTGGCGCCGGCGGTGGCGACGCGATGACCGGAGGAGCCTCAATCACTGTTGGTGCCGCCCCGGAGATGGGAGCTTCCGGTTCCCGACTTTTCTCTTCTGCTTCCAGCGTTTCCAGACGCCGGGCCATGGCATCGAGTCGCTGGCGCATGAATGCCAGTTCGGATTTCAGTTCCTGAATCTCCGACCGCGGGGATGGCTCATGGCTCATGCGTTATCTCCTGAGAATGACCTCACTGTATCAGTAACCTCATACCCTGCCAAGAAACGTTTCGGTTTGACACACTCCGGCCACCTCGCAAGGATGCGGCGCATGAACACGCCGTCCTTTGTTTCCTTGCCGCCCGACGAACCGCTGCGGGCTGTCTGGCCGACGCCGGGACGGGAGTTCGCCCGCACCCGCGTCAATCCCGACTACGGCAGGCCCGGCTGGACGCGCGATTGCGGTCGCCGATTTCATCGCGGCTGCGACATCGCGCCGGTACATGTTACGCCGACGGGACGGACGACGATCGTGATGTTCACCGACTGCGCTACCGGCCGGGAGTATCCGAGCGAGGAGCCGACGTTCATCCCGCACGACGAGGTGTTTTGCGCGTGCGACGGCATCGTGGTCGAGGCGGTGGGCGACGAGACGGTTTCCGATTTCGGCAGGCATGTGGTCGTGGAACATCGCTGGCCACGTTGTGGCGAGAAGTTCTACACGCTTTACGGGCACTTGGTGGAACTGGCCGTTGGGCATCCGCGGTCGCTCATCAGCGCGGGACAGTGTATCGGACGAATGGGACAAACCAGCCGCAGCGCCGACGCACGCAACTGGATGCTCATTGCTCCGCACCTGCACTTCGAGGTGCGCGACGCCGCGGGGCGTCCCTACAATCCCGCCGAGTTCCTCCGCCGTTATACGGTGCCGGCCTGATTTTGAGGCGGGTTCGAGCGACGAAACAGGTTGCTGATCGCGCCACCCAGCCCGATCATTACGGCCACCAGTTGAATCAACTGACCCACGCCGGGCAGAAACCCGACGGCCAACAGCGGCACCGCGCCATACACCACTGCCATCGCGTCGGAGCCGAGACTCCTTGCCATCAATGCCGTCTGCACCCGTTCCCCAATGTGATGCGCCAGCATCGCCATTCCGCTCAGCATCCAGTAGCCGAACACCAGCGCCCAGGCCAGCGACGGCAGTCCGGCCAGCGGTCCCAACGCCTTGAACACGACAAAGCCAGCCAAACATATCAGAAACGCCAGCAGCCCCACCAACAAACACCGGCCGGGCGCGTTCCTCACGATTTCACTCCCGCGACGGACCGACTGCGGACAGAGTACGCCCAACAAAAACAACACCGCCAGCAGCCCCACACTGATTCCCAACGCCGCCAGTAACACCGTCACCAACCCCGACAGATTCGCGTGGGTCTGTTCCGGGACGGCGGTTGCCACGCACATCGTCATTGTGTCAAACATGTTTTGTCCTCCCAAGATTGAGTGTGAACCAAGCAACTCCCGCCACCACCGCCAACGCGCCACCCCAAAACGTCGCGTCCAACGACGGCGCCAGTTCCTTTGCAACCGACACCAACCCCATCGCGTCCGAGGCCAACGGCGCGCACCAGTTCCGCCACATCTCTCCGCCCCATGCGGTGAGCGCCCGCCACCACGGAGCGGGGTTGACCCGCAACACCACGGCCACGGCCACCTCGACAGCCAGCGCCCCCGCCAACAGCGGCCAGAGTCGGTTGACAGCGACGGGCGGCGGCGATGGTTCGAGCGCTGTCATCACGGCATCGGCAAATCCCGGTGGGGCGGGCCGTCGCGCTTCCATGAAAAGGTCGTCCACCGCCTGCGCGTCGCGCCATTCCGAGCGGCATCGCTCGCAACTGGCCAGGTGGCGGTCGAGCGGCGCCCGTTCGCGCGGACTGAGCCAGCGGTAATCTGGCAACATCGCCTGAACGGTTTCGCAGGTTTCATTCATGGGCACATCTCCACTCGTTGAGCAATTTCTTGCGGGCACGGTGCAACGCCACTTTCACGGCGGTCTCGTTCATCTGCAAAATCTCCGCAACCTCCCGGCAGGAGTGTTCGGCGAAATAAAACAGCGCGCACACCTCGCGCAGCGTCTGCGGCAACCGCTGGACCAGTTCGCGCACCGCCGCGTGCCGTTCGGGTTCCGTGACATCGGACGGGGGGACGATTTCGCTCGTCTCCTCCAGCGGTTCCCAGCCGTGTCGAGCGGCGGTAATCGTGCGGCTGCAATTGACGGTAATACGCATCAGGTATGGTTTGAGCGGGCGGCGCGGATCAACCTGGGCAAGGTGACGGTAGAGTCGGATGAACGCTTCCTGCGCGGCGTCCTTGGCATCGGCGTCGTTGCCGGTGATGGCGTGGGCGCAGGCATAAACGAGATTTTGGTATCGCTCGACGATGAGGCGATAGGCCGGGGTGTCGCCCTCCAATACCCGGCGCACGATCGCTTCATCCGTCGGAGTTGTCCGCTCGTTTGTCATTGTTTTTTTGCGGCTTTGACCCTGGCTTGTTCCAGCAGCCACGGCGTGAACTTGTCGTTCGGTACCGTGGTGGAAAGAACGACGGTGTTGCCATTCTGGCTGATGCTGGCATTTTCGGCAAGTGCCTGCGTTTCGGGTTTGCCGTTGGCCAACTTGCCCATCGCGATGATGGCGTTGCCAAATAGTCGCAGCGCGCCCGCGGTTGCTCCGTCTTTCGCTTCGAGCGCCAGGTTTATGGCGAACCCCTCTTTCAGGTCCACCGTCAACAGCACCGACGTCACCCGGTGGTAGAACGGGTTGCCCGGTTTGCCGAATGTGCGGCTCACGGCACACAACGGCAACTCGTGCGTCAGGCTTTTCGTGGCGCGGATCACTTCGGGCAATGCGCCAAACGATGACGACGGGTTGGCGCGTGTGTCAATGGCGCTTTTCACGCCGTCCTCGGGGCCGACTACCAGGAGGTCATCGGCAAGGAACGCACCGTATTTTTGGCGGTTCTCATTTTGATCGAACCAGGTATGAATGGTTACGTCACCATGGCGGCTGGTGTCGTAATCGGGGGCAAGCTTGATCGCCGCGATCAACTCCTCCTGTTTGAAGCGGCCTTGAAAAAATGCCAGGTCGTTCTCCTTCTCCTCACCGAGCTTGCCCACGACCAGTAATGACAGGTCCCGTCGCACATTGAACCCGGTGAAGTCCTCAAACAATTTCAGCCCCTCGTCGAGTTCCCGCAAGTAGCCTCCTCCCTCCAACGCCTTGAACGCGGGCGCCTCCTGCAACACCTGCACATCCACCACAATCACCGCCGTCCGGTTCGAAGGAATCGAGTCCCAAATACTGACTTCTGCCCGTGTCTGCGCCGCCGCCGCTGCCAGCGCGACACCCGTTGCCAACAAAATCATCCGCATTTTCATCTTAAGCCTCCTGTCTCATTGGTTTCCATTCACTCATACCGAAGACGGTCTCAAAAGGTTACATCGCACAGGGGACATTGCTCGCTGGGTGTGAGCAGAAAAGAGGGTCAAGGCAGGGCAAGCTTTCAGATTGCCCTAATTCGTGTTGTGGGCGGGGTGTCGGAGTCGTTTCCGTGGGTGGACAAGCTGGAAGCAGGTCTCACAAGGGAGCGCGTTGCCCGCCACTTTTCGTCACACCCTCGCGCGGCGTGCTCACGGGCTGCCGGGAGGGAAAGAAATTTTCACCGGTTCAATTGGCGCCAGGCAGCCATTGAGCCGGTGAGCAGGGTTTTTGGATCGCCCTTGAGGCTGTAGCATTGCAAACCGATGGGGCCGGTGTAACCGATTTGCCGCAGCTTGCGCAGCACAATCCCGACATCGTAGCTGCCCTGGCCAAGTGGTTGGATCAACCGCGCCCAATCCCGTTCCGGCGGATGACTGTCGGCGCCGTTGATGGAGACGCAGAACAGATACGGGACAATTTCCTCCAGTAACGTGGGGATGCGATCTTCGGCGCCGTCCCAGAGCGCGTGACAGAGATTGAAGGTGAGGCCGACGTTTTGGCGGTTTACTTTCTTCACCACGCGCAGCGCATCTTCGACGCGGTGGCACCACATGTTGACGTGCGGATAGAGAGCAATGCGCACGCCATTCGCCTCGCAGAGGTCCGCCAACTCGCACAACCCGGCTACGGCAATCTCGTCGCCGGCGGGGTCGGAGTTTTTGAATTGTTTGCTGGTGATGTTGGGGCAGATCATCGTGTCGGTGCCTTTGCAGAGCGCGACGATCTCTTTCAGGCGCGGGTCGTACACCAGTTTGCCGTTCTTCAGATCGAGATTACAGTAGATGACGAACACCTTCAGTCCGCGTTGTTTTGCCCCGTTGAGCACCTGCTTGATGCGTGCCGGATCGTCCGTACGCCAACTCAGGCCGTCGAACCCAATCTCCTTCACGAGATCCAGTTGCGCGTCCATCGTCTTCAAGTTCTCGTCGCGCAATCCGTTGTCGAACACGAAAAACGGATTCGCGGCGAAAGTTGTGGCGAGGGACGCCAGGAGTGCGGCGAGGATGGGTTTCATGATTCCTCCAGGTTCCACGGGGCGCGCATCGGCGGGCGATAGAGCAATTTGTTGGCCGCGTCGTTGTCGGGAAAAATTTCCCGGTCAGGGTCCCATTGTAACGTGACACCGCCGAGTTGGATGGCGATGTGTGCGAGATGACAGAGCGAGGTGGTGCGTTGACCGACCTCCTCGTCTTCGAGTGTTCGGCCCCGGTTTTTGATGCAATCAATGAAATCCTGTTTCTCGTGTTTCAGTGGGAAATGGATTTCTTCCGGGCCAATCTTCTCCGCGAGAATCTTCGGATCGCTGGCGGAGATGCGTCCGGGATAGACAACCTGAATCCAGCCTTTCTCGCCCTCGAAGCGGACATGCGGCTCGCCCATCTGGTAGAACAGCTCCATCCCGTTGGCAAACTGATACCACGCGTCGAATTGTTCCAACACGTTCCAGACGTCGCCCTCGTGGAATTTGCCGGTCGCTTTCACCTTGACAGGACCGGTCCGTTCGGTGCCGGCGCCCCACTGGGCGATATCGTTGAGGTGCGTGCCCCAGTTGGTGATCATGCCGTCGCAATAATCCCGACAACGCATCCAACCGGGACGCGACTGGAGGTCTCGCGGTTTGTGGACACGTTTTTGGATATAGTCCACCTTCGGCGCCGGCCCGAGCCAGAGATCGTAATCGAGTTCCGACGGCGGCGCGGTGACAGTTTCCGGCTCGTCGGGAAATTGTTCTTTCGGCGAACCGGTGCGAATGACGAGCACTTTGCCAATGCGACCGTTTCGGACCAGTTCGACCGCCTTGTGGAAATGGGCAATCGAACGAAATTCGCTGTCCACGCGAAACACCCGCTTGTGCCGCGCCACGAGATTGGCAAGGATGCGGCCTTCATGGATGTAGCGCGTGATCGGTTTTTCCAGCGACACATCCTTGCCGGCCTTGACGGCGGCAATGGCCATCGGGACATGCCAATGGTCGGGCGTCGAAATCATCACGGCGTCCACGTTCGGATCGGCGAGCAACTCGCGGAAATCCCGGTAAGCTTTTGCCACTTTCTTTCGGTAGTGCCGCTCGATGGCCTGCATCCCCTGTTGGAGTCGCCATGCATCCACGTCGCAGACCGCTGTCACGACACAGTCTTCCATGTTTAGGAATGCCGGCAGGTTTGAGTAATATGCCTGCCGCCCCATGCCGATCATCCCGATTCCGATTTTCTTGCTTGGCGCGTCGCCGCCCAGAATGTGGCGCGGCAGGATCAACGGGCCGGCGGCGAACATCGTAGCGGCCTTGAGGAATTGGCGTCGGTTCTTGGTGGTGTCTCCCGTCGGACTGTCTGGGGGCTGTTATAGGTTCGACACCGACACGCGCCAAGAGCATAATGCTAGCCGTATCGCCCATGAATGATTCGGCTACCATGCCGCGCGCGTTGTACCTACCGCCCGCCGGTCGGCCGCGCTGGGTGTGCCCGGCCAGTGCGCAGCTTGATTTGCTCTACCTCGGCTGGGGCAAACGCCGCTTCGGTCAAAGCCCGATTCCGCAATCGCGCCATCCCGGCTGGGTCTATTTCCTCGTGCAAACCGGCCAGCCCACACTCTGTTTGGAAACGCAACCCTTGCGCACCCGTCCCGGTCTGGCGCTGATCGTCGGGCCGGATTGCGCCAGCGGTTGGACTGATACCCCCAACGGCGTTTGTGAAGTGCTGACGTGGGTGTGGCGGTCGCCGCCGCGTTGCGAAGAGTTGGCGACACCGGCAAACGGCTGGCGTAACTTTTCGGCAGACGCGACGCTGCAACGGGCGTTGCAACAGGCACACGCATGGTGTCGCCGAGAAGTGGAACGGCCCGGCGCGCTAACCAAACCGGCATTGGAACACGCGCGCCTGCACATGGAACTGGCGCTGGCGCGGTCGTTGCAGGCGCGCCCGACGGCGCCCGAACCAGCGCTGCGAATGGAATTGGCGTTGCGCTGGCTGGCGGAGAACCTGGCAACGGCCAATCCCGTCGCGGCGTTGTGCGAGTATCTTCAGGTCTCGCCGGTCACGTTGAACCGGTTGTTTCGCGCGCAACTGGGCGAATCCGTCGCAACATACCACGCGCGGTTGCGAATGGAGCGGGCGCGACAGTTGTTGGCGGACGGCCTGTTGATGAAGGAGGTGGCGTTCGCGCTCGGTTATCGGCACGCGAACGACTTCAGCCGCGCCTACAAAAAGTTTGATAAGCGGATCACCCGACGAGGATCAAAGTAACCGCCCGGCGTCTTTGGCGGCTTCGATCATCGCCACGACGTTTTCGCGTGGCGTGTTTTTCTCCAGGTAATCCGAGGTCGAGAAAATGTAACGGCCACCCGGTTTGCCGATGGTAACAATCTCGCGCGTCTTCGCGGCGACCTCGGCGGGTGTGGCGCGTTTGAGGAAGTCCACCTGATCCAGGTTGCCGAGCAGGCAGATTTTATCGCCGAGCGCGACCTTGGCCTCGGCGAGACTGTTGTCGCCGCGTGGCGGTTCGCTGACGGTTTCCCAGACGGTCATGCCGAGTTCGCGGTAGTTGGCGTAGAGCCGTTTTGCGCAACCGCAATTGTGATACACGCTGAACTTGCCGGCAGCGTGAATCGCGTCAATCACCCGTTTCTCATACGGCTGGACGAACTCGCGGAAATAATCCGGTCCCGTGGTTGCCCCGCCGGCCATGTGGCCCTGGATGCCGATGCAATCAATCGCCGTTTCGCCGAGCGCGGCGGTGTAGGCGCACATGGCATCGGCCACGCCGTCCATCAGCGCCCGATAGCGCGTCTCGTCCTCGTAGGGCATGACGTAAAAATTGTCCATGCCGCACAGGTCGGCACAGAAATTGAACACACCGGCAAAACCCCATGGCGCCAGCACGCCGCGCTCGCCGATGATCTTGCGCCATGTGGCCGCCGTCTCGCGCATCTCCCGACGGTCAGCGTCGCCGAGCAGCGGCAGGTATTTCAGGAACACCTCCACATCGTCGGCGTCCTGCAACAACGTTCGGGTCACCTGAAACCGCACGCCCGTGGTGGTTGCGCCGCTGTCGGGACCGGTTTCTTCGAGCATGAGCGTGCGCGACGGCGTGACGATTTCGAGCCGTCGCTGGATCATTCCGCTCGCGCGCGATTCGGAACGACGCAATTCCCAATTCGGGTAACTGCGACGAAAGAAGTGGGGTGTTTCCAGTGCCCGGTGTTTGGCCATTAGATCGAAATCGAGTTCGTTGGCCAGTTCGGTGGCGTCAATCACGCGGTCCACGGTGGTTTTGTACGGGTAGTAGAAGGAGAGATATTCCTCCTGCACGAAAGGCGCGACCGGCACGCGATCGGCCAACTCACCGCGCAGCGTCGTGAGCAATCGTTCCCGGGGCGTCATGTGTTTTTTATAGTGCGGATCGTGTAACCTGCCAATGCCCGAATGATAGCCGCATTGACAATGACCGATCCGGCTAGATAACGGCGCGTTTTGAAGCCCGTCATCTCACGCCGTGTCGCGGTCGCAGCCGACAGGAACGCCATTACTGCGGATGTTCAAGTCATGAAACGCAACCGTATTGGCGGGGACGCAAAAGAAACGGGTGGCGTTGTCGGTGCCGAGGACTTCACGTCCACCGTCTTCGATGTCCCGCATTGTTGGGTGGCGGATGACTCCTCCGCTTATTTTGCGAGAATGAAGACGGGCTGTTCGAGATTTTGCGTCTTGGCGGTTCCCAAGATGGCTGGCAGACCGACGGATGGCGGCAGGATCGTTTACTGACAAGACTCGCAAAAGACAGGTCATAATCGCCCATGCCGGGGCGTCTTTCGTCTATTGCCAACCGTTTTGTTTTCTCATTTTACTTCAGCATCCGCCGCACAACGGAAACCGACCCTGTCGGAACGCCATTCCCGCGCCGATTCGGTTCGCGTGGTGACCAGAAGGTTGGTGCTGGCCCAGTTGCCGCCGCGGATAATGGCCATGCGGCGATTGGAGGTGTCGGTCCACTCGCTGACGCCCCCTGCCATGCCAATGACGCCGTAGGGGCTTCTATCGCCCGGAAACTGGTACACGGAGTTCCAACGGAAAAGCTGGTCGCAACCGGCCCAGCCGCAGACATCCTTGAATTCGTTGCCCCACGGGTAAAACCGGCCATCGGTGCCGCGGGCGGCTTTTTCCCATTCCTCCTCGGTCGGGAGACGTTTACCTCGCCAGGCGGCATAGGCCCAGGCATCGTACCAGTCAATGCCGAAGATGGGCGAATCCCACGTCAACCACGCTTCGTTGAGCAACGTGCGATTTTGGATGGCGCGGAGCAACAAATCCCAGTTCGCGGGTGTGTGATCCTTGCGGGCCGGCGCAAACGGATGCTCGCGCATCAACGTCTTGTACGAGGCATCGAGGAATTGCTTGTACTCGGCAATCGTCACCTCATAGCGGTCAATGTAAAAGGTTTTCAACGTCTTTTTCTCGCCGTTCTGATAAATGAACTCGCCGCCCGGCACCTCGACCATTGTGCCGGCATCGGCAGGCCGAACCTGCGAGGCGGGGCCGCTTTGACGCCACAACGATCGCGCCATCCAGATAATGCCGCCCATCATGGTCAACAAAACGACCACTCCGACCGCGATGGCGAGGGGACTGCTGCGGCGTTTGACCGGTGGCGGCGGCACGACCTTCGCCGGGGCAACAGGAAACAACTCCCGGTCCAGCGCTTCTGCCGCGGCGATGACCTCCGCCAGGGAATGAAACCGGCGGCGGCTTTCCGAGTCCATCAGTCGCTCCACAAAGGCGCCCACCCGCTGGCTGACCAGGCCGACCTGGTTGGCAATGGTGGCGACAAGCACGCCGAGGGCTTCCCGGTCCTGGTCGGGAGAGGCGCTGGCGGGCTGATCATCGGGATGAACATTGATCATCTTGACGTGGCCGGCCTTGTTGGTGAGCAGATTCGAAAGCTGGGGAACCTGATGCGGAACCCTGTTTTTCCAAAGAAACTCCAGCGTTTTGGCCACCTCGATGATCATCTGCAAAAGACGATGTTCATCCACGTGACCGGGCTGGTCCTGTTTGCGGAGAAACTCCTGCAACGGCGGCCCGTCCATCAATTCCATCGCGCAATAGTAGTTTCCGCTGTCCGTGCCAACTTCATAGACTCCGACAACACCGTCGTGCGAGAGCTTGGCTGCCTGGCGGGCGGAAGCCAAAAAACGATCCACCATGCCGGGCTGCGCGATCCGATCGGCCGACAACACCTTCAACGCCACCGGACGATTCACCGCCGTCTGCATCGCCCGATAGACCGGTCCCCACTGGCTCTGACCAATCTGTTCCTCGACAAAATACGGACCTAACATTATTCCTTCCATTGCCACCTCACGGGATTGAAATCGCTGTTGACTTCGTGTCCTGAAGTTGTTGCCGATACCATGTTCTGACCGTGCAACCGCGCACGCGCGCCACTGCCCCATCGTACCGCGCCCGCAATGTTTTGACAGCAAAATTCTCCCACTCCACCGGCACCGCAAGCCACTCCTCCTGCCGGGTCCCATCCACCAACTCCCATTCAATACCCACCTGCGCCGCCCGCCCCTCAAACTGCCGCTCCCCGGTCTGCGCCCGCAGACGCACCTCAACCTGTGCCGTGCCCGGCGTTTTCACCCATCGGACCTCCTGAATCTTCAACGCCGGATTCAACACCGGCACCGCCACTTCCACCACCGACGACGACTTGGGCGTTGGGGCGACAACGACATTCGTCACCGGCGCGTTGGTGGTCAAAACCGACGGCGCCACCACCACCTCTTCGGATGCCTGCACCGGCATGTGCCGCGACCGATGCTGCCGAAACACCACAACCAACAACGCCACCTCCCCAACAATCAATAACGCCACACAACCGGCGGCAGCCAGTTGCAACAGGTCGCGCGAACGCCGCGGACTGGTAGGAAGCGACTCCATAAACGGGCGGGAGTTTACCACAGAGACACAAAGCCCCAAACAACATTTCACAGTGGAAACCCGTCGGCAAAACCGCTACAGTGACCACCATCCATGGAAGTCCGCTGCCAGAATTGTGGGGAACGACTCACGGTGCCCGCCGTCAAACCGACCGACACATCGCTGGAAGTAGTCTGTTCCTCCTGCGGCGTAACCATGCAGGTGCGCCCGCCGACCCGACGAGGCCCCCGCGATTACGGGGAAGCGTCGGACGAGCCGCGTCCCTCCGAACAAACCTGGAAACGCGTCTTCGAACCGTTGCCGCGCCCGCTGATCTACGGGGCGGGCATCGTCCTGGCGCTGGCGTTGTTGTCGCCGTTCTGGGTGTACTGGGTGCAGGAACGCTACGGCAAGAATCCCATCATCCTCAGCGAGGACACCGAGGGACTGAAGGTTCCTGAAGCGCCGCAAAGCAATGCCACCGCGCCGGTCATCTCCGTGCCCGAACGGCCGCCCACAACATTGGACCAGTATCACAACATCCGCCTCGAATCGAGCCGCGAGGATATGCAGCATCGCTTCAATCTGCGCCTGCAAAACACCCGCGGCATGGAACCGGAAATCTACGAAGCCACCAAAACCGGCGACTGGGAGTTTCTAACCGCCTATTTCTACGGGGGGATCCTCAAAGAGGTGTACCTGATCGGAACCCAACAACGCGTCAGCCCGGATTTCATCCAAAAAGACCTCATCGAACAATTTGGTCCGCCTGCCGAACAATCCGAGATTAACGGTCCGATCCCCTTCGCGTCGCCCTCCGGGCTGGCCCCACTCAAGATCGGTGTGCAGGAAACCGCCGATGACCTGAATCGCAAATTGGCCGGACTGCTGTTTCATCGCAGCCTGATCTGGACAGACGCCCACTACCGTGTCGAAGCCATGATCCACTACACCGCCAATGGCGCCGGCCAAATCCATTCGACGCTTACCCTGCACCTCAGCGCTGCCGCATGGCTGAAAAACCGCCAGCCACTAACCGTAACAACCCCGCCACCGCTACCGCGCTGAGTCGTCGGGATGACTAACGGTAGCCGTTGGGATGGGCGCGCTGCCAGTTCCAAGCGCTTTCGACGATCGCCTCAATGTTGTCGTAGCGCGGTTCCCATCCAAGCGTCTTGCGAATCTTCTTGGAGTCGGCAATCAATTTGGGCGGATCACCCGCCCGTCGGGGTTTCTCGATTACCGGAATCGCATGGCCGGTTACCCGTCGGGCGGCCTCGATGACCTGCAACACCGAGTAGCCAGTGCCGCTGCCGAGGTTGAAGACATCACTTTCCTCGCACTGCAACGCCAGCAAATGCGCCTGTGCCAAGTCCAGGATGTGAATGTAATCGCGAATACAGGTGCCGTCCTTGGTCGGATAATCGGTGCCGTACACTTCGACGTGCGGTTTCAAGCGCAGCGCCACCTTCAACACATTCGGAATCAGGTGCGTCTCCTGCCAGTGATGCTCACCGTAACGCTGGGAAGCGCCGGCGGCGTTGAAGTAGCGGAGACAAACGTACTGGAGCTTGTGAATCTTGCGGAACCACTCCAGCATCGTCTCAAACATCAGCTTCGACTCGCCGTATGGGTTGATGGGTTCCTTCGGGAAATCCTCGCGAATCGGCACTTTCTTTGGCATCCCGAAAATCGCGCACGTCGAGGAAAAAATGAACTTGCCAACGCCCGCCTGCACACTGGCCTCCAGCAGGTTCACGCCATTGGCCACGTTGTTGCGGAAATACTTGGACGGATTGGTCATGCTCTCCGGCACCAACGCGTTGGCCGCAAAATGCATCACCGCATCGGGCCGCAACTGCTCCAATGTCTTGAACAGGAACGGCCGATCCGAAAGGTCCCCCTCGATAAACGTTGCCCGCGGGTCCACCGCCTGACGATGACCCTCGCTCAGGTTGTCATACACATATACCTGATGACGAGCGTTGAGCAATTCCTCCACGCAAATGCTACCGATGTAGCCCGCTCCGCCGGTCACGAAAACTTTCATGGCCTCCATGCTAATCATCTGCCAACGCCAACGCAAGCCCGCAATGTCAACCGTCACTTTTCTTCCCTCTGGGCGTGGGCGCCCTTCACATCACCACCAGCGCCCGTCCCTCCGCTGCGTACCAGCCCATGACGTGTGGCCCGTACCGCACGGACCAGCGCCCATCCAAGTGTTCGCACAGTTTGTCCCGACACTGCGCATAGCTCCACCGCGGCGACTGTGGCATGATCTGCAACCGCACTTCGCCCACCACCACCCGCTCGCGCTGCACGCTGGAGATCACCTCCAGGTCCACGTTCCCGCACGGCACAAACGCCGTGCCCGGCTCCGCCGCCGACTGCGTCCAATACTGCTTACTAATGCCACGGCAGAAACTTCTCCCGAATATAACGGTTGTCCATCGTCCCACCGGCCTTTGGCGTGTGAAAGAAATGGCTGTCGTACACATACAACATCATCCCGCGTAGCGGTCGGCGTGGTCGGCGTTGATGGTGACGGCCGCGTTGGGCACGAGGCGCGACCAACTCGGCGGTTGGCAGGGCGGTCTTGACCCATGGCTAGCTAAGTCGGATGTCATGATGCTGACGCAATTGGTCGCGGAAGTGGGCGACGTTGTAGCGTGGTGGTGTTGGTCGTAGAGGTGTAAGACTTTCTGAACAGTGGGACTTTGCTGGGGGGTGGGGCGGCGGCGGCGATCGAACGGGCTGTCGTAATCGTATTGTTGGTAGCGTTGTTGCCAACGGCGCATGGTACGGCAGGACACACCGAGAATCTCGGCGGCCTGCCGCCACGGCACCTGAGCGATAATGGCTTTTACGAATCACTGCTTGAACTTTCATCGCACGCTCCACTTCGGGGATCGGACAACCGTTCATCGAATCTCCTGTGGTGGATGGCCTGTTGCTTATCCCGCCTTGAGCGGCCAATTCACTTGTTATTTCCAGCGGTCATATCACTCGTTATGGGCAGATAATCCCGGAGTTCTTGACTCGACGGGGGGCGACAGTAGAATCGCGACCATGAACCCGTTTCTTGCTCTGCTCGCCCCCGCCCAACTGCTGTCCGCGCTTGCCAGCATGGTGATTTTTGCCGTGGTCGGCATCGTGGTGGCCATTGTCGGTTACAAGGTGTTCGACAAATGTACGCCCGGCGACATGAACCGCGAAATCATCGAAAACAAAAATGTCGCCGCTGCCATCGTCGCCGGGGCCGTGATCCTCGGCGTCTCCATCATCGTGGCCGCGTCCATTGTGGGTTGAGTTCCCTCCCGGTGAAACGCAGCCGACGCATTCAACTGGTACTCCTCAGCGGTCTTTCTGCGGGCGCGCTGAGCGGTTGCGGGCCGTCTGACAGTCGCTCGCCTGTCAGTACCGACGCGGTGTACACCAACGACCACCACATCGCGGGCGCCGGCTACTACCATGCGCCGTATCGGCGCTGGTACCCGCAGCCGTACAACAAGTACGACCCGTCCACTCAACTCTATTTCCATGGCGGCCAATGGACCGACTCGCCGCTGCAAACCATCACCAACATCTCCGCGCCCACCGCCGAGGCCGTCCAACAGGTCCGGGCCGCGCTGATGCCCATGGTGTCGCGCGGTGGGTTTGGCAGTACCTCCCGCAGTCACTTCGTTTACTCCTGATGCAACGACACCGTTGCCAACCACGCCCCGCTTGGCGGGAAAAAGTCGAGCAAATCGGCCTCAGTTACCACTCCCACGAGACCGGGCCGTACTGGGACGAGTCGGCCTGTTACGAACTGACCGCCACCGAGGTGGACACGCTCGAAACCGCCGCCCGCACCCTGCATTCGCTCTGCCTTGACGCCGCCGAGGCTGTCATCCAAAACCGCTGGTGGCAACGGCTCGGCATTCCTGAGATCGCCATTCCCTCCATCTTGCGTTCGTGGGAACGCGACGACTTCAGTCTCTATGGCCGGTTCGACCTCGCCTACGACGGTCAGTCGCCTCCCAAATTGCTCGAATACAACGCCGACACCCCCACCGCGCTGCTCGAAGCCGCCGTCGCCCAATGGTTCTGGCTTCAGGAGACCCATCCCGGTGCCGACCAGTTCAACTCCCTCCACGAACGCCTCATCGAGGCCTGGCGACGGTTTGCCGGCCAGACCGTTCACTTCAGCAGCATCCAACAACACGAAGAAGACGAACAAACCGTCCTCTACCTGCGCGACACCGCCGAACAGGCCGGCATCAGGACCCGTCCCGTGTACATCGAGGACATCGGCTGGGACCGTCGCGCCAACTGTTTCGTGGACCTCGACAACCAGCCGATCCATCACTGTTTCAAACTCTACCCGTGGGAATGGCTCTGGCGCGAGGAGTTTGGCCCGCACCTGACACAGGAACCGGTCCGCTTCATCGAGCCAGCCTGGAAAATGCTCCTCAGCAACAAAGGTCTCCTGCCGATTCTGTGGGAACTGTTTCCCGACCACCCGAATCTCCTGCCCGCCCACGAAGAGGCCGCCCCGCTCGGCGACTCGTTCATCCGCAAACCCAAACTCAGCCGCGAAGGCGCCAACGTCGCCTGGATCGAACACGGCGTCGCCATCGAGGAAACCGAGGGCGACTACGGCGAAGAAGGATTCGTGTACCAGGCCGTCGCTGCGCTGCCTGAATTCGACGGTAACCATCCCGTTTTCGGCGTCTGGATCGTTGATCACGAACCGGCGGGACTGGGCATCCGCGAAGACACCCGCCGCATCACCGGTAACCTCAGCCGGTTCATCCCCCACTTTTTCCCATGAGCCAGTTCGATAATCCCACCGCCCTGACCGTCGGCGCCACCGGCAAACTCTGTGGCCTCAATTACCGCGTCATCGGCCGCGTTGTTCTCGGTACCAACGTGGACGGCGAGACCTGGTACTGGAACGAATACAACCTCCTCGACGACTCCGGCCAAAATGCTACCCTCGTCTTTGAAGAGACCGAGAACGGCCCCGAATGGAAACTGTTCGTCCGGTTCGAGCCGCTCACGCCGATGACCGCCGCCGAAGCGGCCCGCAAAAAGGTCGGCGACACTGTCGCCCTCAATGACAAACCCGTCCCCATCACCTTTGTCGGACGATCCCGCGTTTATCACATCGAAGGACAAGCGCCCGAAGGCGTTGAGATCGGTGACATCGCCAACTACTTCAATGCCGATACCGGCTTCGAAATGCAGGTCGCCAGTTGGACCGGCGACGAGATCGAGTTCTACCGCGGCATTGATGTGTCGGTGGACGACGTTGCCGTCGGCTTTCGACTTCCCGTCGAAAAACTGACCGGTGGCGGCCTGGTGGCTGCCGTCGAGGAACCCGAAAGCGACTCTCGCTCCATCGCCAAATTCGTTCCGCTGGTCATCATCGCCGCGGTGGCGCTCCTTGCGGTTGTCAGTTTCAACGCCTCACAAAAACAACGCTGGCCTGCTCCGCCCCGCAAACCGCCGACGCCGCCCGACCGTCTCACGGGGGCTGCCGTGGTCCCGATCCACGGGCGTCTCGCCTCCGTCAAAAGTCACACGGTGGTGGAGATGGCCCGCGTCGGCTCACGCTACGACTGCCATGAATACCGTCTCCGCGACGCCGACGGCGAGTCGTGGCTGCTGGTAAACGGCCTGGCCGGTTCACCCGCGGAATGGCATCTGTTGCGGCCGGCGTCACCCGCAGTGGCGTTGACACCGACCGGGGCGGCAGCGCTGCGTGTCGGCCAGACGTTGACGCTGGATGACACTCTTTTTACCGTGTGGGACCTTTTTCAGGCGCGTGTGGCCGGCGCGGAGACGATGTTCGGTCTGTTGGCCCGTGCCGGTTCGCGCTGGGTCATGATCCGGTGGACATCCGAGAACATCGAGTGTTACCTCGGCCAGCCGGTGCCCGAACGGGAATTGCTCGCTGAAACGAAGTGATACGACGCGCCGCGCGCCGTCGTTGGCAGCGGCAGCCGCTCGTTATTTCATCAGCTCAGCCAGTTTCGGCGCAATGGCGTCGGCCCAAATCTGGTACCCCTTGGCGGATAGATGCAGAAAGTCGGGCATGATCTCTTTCGAAAGTGTGCCGTCAGGCTGGAGGAACTTCTCGCCGATATCGAGGTAATGAATGTTTTTGCCGTCATCGAGTTTGGCGATGATGGCGTTGACGGCTTTGATTTTCTCGCGGGCGGGGTTGGGGCTGGCTTTTTCGCCGCGGGGGAAAATACCCAGCAACAGGATCTTGGTGGTGGGCGTTTTCTGGCGGATGGTGTTGACGATTTCCGTGATGCCTTTGGCAATTCCTTCGGGAGTGTCGGAACCGGTGTTGTTGGTGCCGATCATCAGGACGACCGCTTTCGGTTTGATGCCGTCGAGTTCGCCGTGGGTGATGCGCCAGAGCACATGCTGGGTTCGGTCGCCGCCGATGCCGAAGTTGGCGGGCGCGTATTTGCCGAACGCCTCTTCCCAGATCTTCTTCTGGCTGCCCCAACCCGCCGTAATCGAGTCGCCAAGGAACACCAACTGGGCTTTGCCTTCCTGCGCGATTTTGACGAAGCTTTCGTGCCGCTGGAGGAAGCCCGCTTGCGGTTTGCCGTCTTTCGGATCGAGTTTCGGCGCAGGCACATCGGGCGGTTGCGGCGGCAGTTTGACGGCCGGGGCGGCGGGTTTCTTTTCTGCGGCGTTCAGGGACACGATGCCGCACAGGGCGGCAGCGACAATGAGAAGGTGGAATGGTTTCATGCCGTTTCAGACGTTTTGGCGCGCTGTTTCTTCAACGGGCAGCCGACCATCGAATGGCGCGCAGCAGTAGTTCCTTGTAGTGCGGATTTTGCCAGGCCCGGTTGTCGTGGCCGAAGATGAGGTAGCAGACGCGGCTGTTGCCGTATTGTGTTGTCCAGGCGATGTCGTGGCCGCATTGGGGGTGGTCGGTTGTCAACAAGACGTGGACGCCGGGCGCGACGTAGAAGTTTCCATACGCTTCGTCGTGGATGGTGAAATCGGCCAGGCCGCGAGTGATCGGGTGTTGTTTGTCGGCGATAGTGACGCGCAGTTCCTGATCGTGCGCGTAGCTGGACGGGCCGTGTTCCCTGCCGTCAAGGGTCGTCGGTTTGTGGACATATTTCCCGCCGATGATTTTGGTGTACTCCGGCCAGTCGTCGTGCGCGCCGAGGCTGTGATGGGTGGCGACCAGGCCGATGCCGGTTTGGAGCAGGGCGACAAACGCCTTTTGTTGTTCGGGCGTGAATTTTTTGACCATGTCGTACAGCACAATGACGTCGTATTCCTTTTCCAGGCCCGGTTTCAGGAGGTCGGCCTGTTTCGGCAATTCGCATTTTTTGTAGCTCACGCCCGGCAACGCATCCCAGAATGCGAAGAACTCCTTTTGCTGAAACCCGTGCCCGCCGATTGTCAGCAACACGCGAAGCGTTTTCGGCACGAGCGCCTGTCGGATCGGTTCGACCCATGCATCGCGTTGGATGTCGTAGAGGACGAAATCGCTGTCGAACTGCCAGTAGGCCCAGCTCCAGCCGCGTGCTTCCGCCGCTCGCGCCACGGCGTCGGTGTAACGGGCGCGCGATTCCATGGGCGCTTTGTCGTACGCGCCGAATTCACCGAGAAAAACGGGGCGGTGATGGGTTTTTGCCCAGGCGGCGACCTTGTCGAAATCCTTCGCGATGGCTGCCTGTTCGGCGTCGGTGCCGAGCCACTCGATACCGGTTTTGTCCTTTTGTCCGGCCCAGGCTGCGCCCTGGTGAGTGAACGTCATTGGTTTGTAGTAGTGGACGGTGACGATCAGGTTGGTGTCGGTTTCGGGCAGTTCCAGTTCGTCGAGGTGGTCCACCGAGTTCCAGAATGCCGGGCCGACGATGACCGTGCGGGTGGGGTTTTTCTCGCGGATGATCGCCAATGCTTCGCGCAGATAGACGTTCCACAACGACGGTGTCAGGTTTTTGTTCGGCTCATTCAGGATTTCAAAGAACACGGTGTCGGGCGCATTCTTGCTGTGCTCCGCAAGCTGGTGCCAGAAGGAGAGGAATCGTTCTTTATTGCCTTCGGGGTCATTGCCCATCGCGTGGTACTCGTGGCAATCGAGAATGACCGCCAACCCACGGTCGGTCGCTTCTTTCAGCACCCAGTCCAGGGTTCGCCACCACGATTCGCCGAGCCGCCCGTCTTTCATGTGGCGGAACGGGTGGAGATTGACACGCACGCTTTGGAAACCCGCCTCCTTCAGCAATTGGAAATGCCGGGCCTTGAACCGTCCCTGTTCGAGGGAGTTCCAAATCGGGTCGTACCCGATGATGTTGACGCCGCGTCCCAACCGTTTGTTCTGGTCGAAGGCGTCCCGTCCCCAGCAGGGTAACACCGTCAGTAACAGCGCAATTATCCACAATCGCTTTATCATGGTGTTCTCCCCGAACGGTGGAGCGCAGCTTTGTGGGGCAACCCCTGTTTAGAGTTCCTTGATCTTGATGTTGCGGAAGGAGACGTTGTTTCTGTGATCTTGGAGCAGGATGTGGCCGCTGACGCGAGTGCAGAAACCGGCGTCCTTTTTGAACTTGCTGGCCTCGAAATGCGCCTTGAATTCGGGCGAGGTGCGGTCGAACTCAAGCACCTTTTGGCCATTGAGCCAATGCTCGATGTGGTTGCCCTGGACGACGATACGGCCCTGGTTCCATTCGCCGATGGGTTTGACCTTTTTGTCTTTGCGAGCAGGAAGGATGTCGTAGAGGGAGCCGACAGTGCGATTGCCGTCAATGCCGAGCTTGGCGTCCGGGTGCTTGTCGTCATCAAGAATCTGGAACTCGTAACCGACGGAGCCGGTCTTTTCCGGGTTGATGAAATATTTCACCCCGCTGTTGGCGCCGGGGGTGAGCTTGAACTCGAAGCAGAGATCGAAATTTGTGTAGGTCTTTGTGGTAATGATGTCGCCGCCCTTGCCGCCGGCCAGGACGCTGAGGACGCCGTCCTTGATTTCCCAGCCGACAGTGGGAAAGTCGGGTCCCTTGATGCTACGCCAGCCGGTGGAGGTTTTGCCGTCGAACAACGGCGTGTATCCGTCATCCGCCGCGAGAGTGCGGACAGAGACCAACAACAAGCCTGCCAGAATCCAGTTTGTGATTTTCATGGTTGTTCCTTTTGGTTTCCTTTTTTGACGAAGTACGGTAAAACGCATTCATGATGAACAAACAAGCTTTTCTTTTGTTTGCCATGGCGCTGGTTGTCCCGATGACCCGCGCCGAACGCGTCAAACTCCTTCCCGCCGTCGACCCGACCATCGTGGCGGGCGAAGACAAGGAAAGCGACCCGACCGAGCCGACCGTTGACATTTATCTTGCGCCGAAAGACAACGCCTGCGGCACCGCTGTCGTGGTGTTGCCCGGCGGCGGTTACGGGGGGCTGGCGATGGATCACGAGGGCAAACAGATCGCCGAGTTTTTCAACCGCCACGGCGTCGCCGCCTTCGTTACCCGCTACCGGCACGCGAAACGGTATCAGCATCCGATCCCGATGCAGGACGCCCAACGGGCCATTCGTTATGTCCGCGCCAACGCCGACCGCTTCGGCCTGCGACCTGACCGCATCGGCGTGATGGGGTTCAGCGCGGGCGGACATCTGGCGGCGACGGTCTCAACAAAGTTTGAAACGGTGGACAGCCTGTCGAGCCGCCCGGATTTCTCGATTCTTTGTTATCCGGTAATTTCGTTTGTCGAGTACACCCACCAAGGCTCGCGACGGAACCTGCTCGGCGAAAATCCCTCGCCGGAGCTGGTCAAACTGATGAGCGCCGAACTGCAGGTCACCGGGGAAACGCCGCCGACGTTTCTGTTTCACACCGATGCCGATACCGCGGTGCCGGCGGAAAATAGCGTTTTGTATTATCTGGCCCTGCGCCGCCACAAAGTCCCCGCCGAACTTCACATCTTCCGCACCGGACGACACGGAGTCGGCCTGGCCGGGAACATCCCGGAACTGTCGTCATGGAGCGCGTTGCTCATCCAGTGGATGAACGGTCTCGGCCTGCTCAAACCCGTCCGTTGACATGCGCTGGGTATTGGCGCTGCTGACGGTGTGGGCGTGTTTCTGTGACGGAGCCGAGCCGGTCCGGATCACGGCGCGAGGACAGGAACTGACGATCCTGTTTGGAGGCGACATCGCCTTTGGGGAGAACTACGTCGAGAATCGGAAACAACTTCTCCGTCAGCGCGGTTACCACGATTCGTTGGAACGGCTCAAACCGTTGATGGAACGAGCCGACTTTTCCATCCTGAACCTCGAAACGCCGGTTTGCCGGCCGCTGCTGTCGCCGTTAGAAGGAAAGAAAAAGCCCCTCCACTGGGGTCATGTGGCACAAACGCCCGCCACGTTGCAGGCACACGGAGTTCGTTTGGTGTCGCTCGGCAACAATCATGGGTTCGATTACGGCGCGGAGGGATTGCGGGAAACCTTTGACGCCCTGCGCCGCCATCAAATTGACTGGGTTGGCGCCGGCGCAGACCGCGAGGAAGCCGCCCGCCCGTGGGTGGCCGAGTTGAATCTGGCGGGGCGCCGCCAATATCTGGCGGTACTGGGCGGTTTCGAGTATCAGACGCCGTATCGAAAGCGATACGATTTCTACGCCACCGACGGGAAAGCGGGCGTGGCACGACTGGAGCTTGCCGTCATGCGCCGACAGATTGCCTCATTGAAGGCCGTGTACCCGGACATTTTTGTTGTGGTGTTTCCGCATTGGGGTTTCGATTACGCTTGGAAAAGCCTGACACAGACCCGACTGGGCCGCTGCCTGGTGGAGGCCGGAGCGGATTTGATTATTGGGCATGGCGCGCACCGGTTCCAGGAGATCGAGTCATATCATCAGGGCTGGATTCTATATGGCCTCGGCAATTTCGTCTTCAACACGACGGGCCGTTACGCCGAGACCGGAGCGCCGCCGTACAGTCTGGTTGCGTTGCTGACGTTTCGGAAGTCGGACACGCGCCTGAAACTGTACCCGATATTGTCCGACAACACTCGTACCGGTTATCAGCCGCGACCGTTGGAGGCCGCGGAGTTTGCGGAGGCGGTTCGTCTTCTTGGCGAGAAAAATCCGTTGCTGTCATTTTCCGACGGGAAAGACGACGTGGGCCGTTACATCGAATGGCCGTTGAAACTGTTTTCTTCGCAGTGATCCGGGGGCATTCGTCGGAGAAATACGCGACTTGATTTGGAACGTTTACAGTGGTTTTGCGGTGTTTTTGAGAACCGGTGGGGAGATCGTGACCCCTTGGGGGTGAAGTTGAAGGTGATGAGTCCCCTGCGTATGAGACAGCTACAAGCTACTCTCCGTCCCTTCTCCCAAGAAGCGCCTTCCTAGCGCCCTGGGGGGAGAGGGCGGCAGGCAAACACATCCTACTACCACTCACCCCAAACTGGCCAGCTACAACCCGCTTCAGGGGATCCTTCCTCTTCATGCAATCCCACCACTTTGTCTCTATCGCATGAAAACCGATCGTTACTTCCTACGCCAAAAACTCGTCACTTACGCCCGCGCCTTTGGTTGCTCCCGTAACACCGTCCGCAAGTGGTTCCGCCGCTACCGCCCCAGCACGCCCCACTCGCTGTTGTCTCAGTCCACACATCCTCACCGTTGTCCACACAAAGTCTCCCACGCTGTGGAGGGGCTGGTAGTGCGTCTGCGACGCCAGAACGGTTTTGGCGCCGAGCGCCTCAAACGCGAGTTTCAGATTCCATGCGGAGTCAGCGCCATCCGCCGTATCTTGCGTTCGCACGGCCTGGTGCGCCTGCGCAAACGCAAGCATCAGACCAAACGCTGTCTGCGCGCGGTGAAAGCGCCGTGGCGCTTGTTCGAGCTGTTGGTGGCCGATACCAAGTATCTGCAGGACATCCCGGCGTATTGGCCACAGATGCGGCGTTTGGAGCTGTCACAATTTCAGTACACGGCGTGCGAGCCGCTCAGCGGGTTGTGTTTGCCGGGCTATGCCGATGAGTTGTCCAAGCCGAGTTCAACGAGACCCCGCTGTTGTGTGCGGCAAAGCTACGCGGTATGGTTGGCCGAACAGGTCAGCGCGCACGTGGCAGAGCGATGTGGCGACGGTGCATCGGTGGGTGGAGGATGAGTTCTGGGCGAAGGTGACGACCAACTGGTGGTATTTCAACATGGCGCGGCCGAATTGATGGAAGGACCGGTGTGCGACGTTGGCGATACTGTGGGAACGCGACCCGAAGCTGGACCGGTGATTACAGCGTGGCGACCGCGTGAGCTCGGAGCGCTGCTACGGCAAACTCTCCCTCCTAACAGGGGGCACGATCTACCCAGCTATCCCTGTTCAAGATATTGCGTGCGGGTTTCAGCGAGAAATAGTTTTGGGAACCTTGTCGTTTTCGCTTCCACAACCACACGGAAAAGACAAAGTGAGTTTGTCCTTTGCAGACGCGTGGCAGGCTGAAAACCGACAAACGCGAGGGGTTGTGTGTGTGTTGAACGTACCCTGCGGGTTGGTTTGGTGCAGGGGCGATGGCTCACTACCTTGTGCCCGTGTCGTAGCGCCTCGATACCTGATGAGTTGAGCGGAGCAGCGGTGGAGTCTCAGTCGAGAAGCTTCAGGGCGAGGGCGATGGCGCTTTGGAGGGTTTCCGTGTTCATCTCGTTTTTGTTCAGGTACACGGCGGCGAGGGATTCGAGGTTTTCCTTGATTTCGTTGCGGTTGAGGCCGGAGAGGACCACGACGGCGGTGTGTGAGCCGCTGTTGCGGAGGTGGCGCAGAACCTCGGCTCCACCGATGCGGGGCATCTGCCAGTCGAGGATCAACAGGGTGAAATGTTCCTGATCCAGTTTGGCGAGAGCCGCTTCGCCGTCGGCAGCGCGGACGACGGTCAGGGTGGAATCGCCGGGATGTGCCCGCTGAAGATGGACCGCCGCCAGCTCGGTATCGCTGTCGCTGTCGTCCACGATCAGCGCGTGCCAGGTTCGCGTCGTGGCGTTTTGTGTGGTGGCGATCATTCCGCGGTCCGGCTTCTACTACGCCGGCGGTGGCGGGTTTATTCAGCACGAATCGGAGGAGAACGGTTTGTCGGGCGAGTCGTTTACTTGGTTTTGCCTTTTTCTTTCAGGAGGTTGTCGAGGTTGGCAAAGGGGTCGGCCATGCGGGCGGGCGGTGTGGGGTCGCGCGGTTGCGCTTCGCTGTATCCGGCCAGCTTGTATTTTTCGTGTTCGTGGTCGTGGCAGTAGATGCAGAGCAGTTCCCAGTTACTGCCGTCGGGCGGGTTGTTGTTGTGGTTGTGATCCTTGTGGTGAACGGTCAGTTCCGGGAGGCGTTTACCGGAGAATTCGCGTCCGCAACTGGCGCAGACGTGCGGGAACAATCGCAGCGCCCGTTCCCGGTAACCTTTCTGGCGGGCTTCGATTTCGCGGCGGAGTTTGTCGAGTTTTTCAGCGGGGGTCATTGGGCGCCGAAGCAGTAGAGGTTTTTGCCGGTGCGGAGGAAAAGTTGGCCCTGGGCGATGGCAATACTGGAGCGGATCGGTGGCTCGGCAATTTGGAAGGTGGACAGGATTTGGAAGCGGTCGCCTGCTTCGAGGACGAAAACGGTTCCTTTTTCGCTGACGCAATACACTTTGTCGTCGGCGCCGGTGGGGGAGGCACGGAAGACGTCGCCGGGCACGTCGAGTTTACCCTGCCAGCGGACGGCGCCGGTTTTGGGGTCCACGCAGGCCATGAGTTGGCGGTCGCCATCGAGCACGAAGAGGTTGCCCTTGTAAAAGAGCGGTGTGCAACAGTCGGGGGTGGCAACGGTGGATTCCCACGCCGGTTTGCCGTTGCGGATGCCGAGGACGGGGCTGCGTTTGGGGCCGCAGGCGATGATGGTGTCGTCGGCGACGACCGGTGACGGGACGACGCGCCACCAGCCGTTGTGTTTGGGGTTGAGGCCGCCGCAGCGCCATCGTTCGGCGCCGGTGGCGGCGTCGTGGCCGGTGATGTAGTCGCCGCCGATGAGGATGATTTCGTCGCCGTGCGGGATCGGCGTGGTGTAGGCTTCCATGGATTCGGTGATGGCGTCGGTGTGTCGGATGTGGCGCCAGCGTTCTTTGCCGGTGAGAGGGTCAAGGCAGAGCAGGTAGGAGTCGCGGGTGGGTTTGTCGTCGAGGGCGTGTTTGTAGGTGGGCGGGTGGCGTTGGAGGACCTGGACGTAGAGGTTGTTGCGGTAGAGCAGGGGGCTGGAGCCGTAGATCCACATGAGGGCGAACTTGCCGTAATCGGCGGCGAGATCGCGTTTCCAGAGGATGTTGCCGTTGAGGTCGAGCGCGGCGAGCAGGCCGGTGGCGTACATGATCCAGACGCGCTGGCCATCGGTGATGGGCGAGGGCGAGGCGGCGTTGTTGTGGCCCTTGGCAAAGTCGCCGTTTCCGAGAGTTTTTTGCCACCGGATCTTGCCGCTGCGGCGGTCAAGACAAAGCAGGAGTAGGTTTTTGGCGTCGTCGGGGCTGGAGACGAAGACGTTGTCGCCCCAGATGACGGGTGTGGCGCCGCTGTAACCGGGCAACGGTGTGACCCAGGCAATGTGATTGGTGGTTGTCGGCAGGCCTGTTTCGGTGGTGGAGCCGTTGAAGAACGGGCCGCGCCATTGTGGCCAGTTTTCCGCCGAGGCGGTGGTGGCCGTCGTCAGCAGAGCTGCGGCGAGGAAGTGGTTCAGGAGGTGTTTCATTTGCCGCTGGTCCAGTCGTCGGTGCGGAAGGGGGAGGCGGGGAGTCCTTCTTTGTTGTAGAGGTTGCATTCGGGGTTGTTGGCCCAGGCGTAACGGACGGCGATTGGATTTTTGACGGCGTTGTTCCAGACGAGGACGCTATCGCCGTCAATTGTGGCGTTGGCCCAGACAAATTTTTTGTCGGCGCCGGCGATGGTGAATCCGACGAGGTGGTCGAGGGGTTTGTTGGGGGGTTGTCCGAGGCGGATGGTGGGGGCGGCGCCGATGACGAGGCCGGAGCCGGTGTTGAGGAATTTCACGCGGATTTTGTCGCCTTCGATTTTCATCGAGTCGTAGGTTGGGCCGCTGGCGACGATGTTTTGGTTGTAGGCGATTTTCAGGGCGGCCAGGGCGAGGCGTTTGCCGACGTCGGCCTTGTTTTTCGGATGGATGTCGTCGGCTTCGCCGAGGTCAATGGTGACGGCCATGCCGGTGTGGGGCAGTTTCAGAGTCATGGTTTGGGCTTCGCGCAGGCCGGGCCAGCCGCCGTCGGACTGGGTCGGTTCGGTTTCACGTTTCATGTAGTTAGCGAGTTGGACGAACAGGAATGGGAAATCGCCACAGCCCCAGGCGCGGCGCCAGTCCCGGATCATGGCGGGGAAGAGGATTTGGTATTGTTTCGGGTTACCGGCATTGGATTCGCCCTGGTACCAGATGGCGCCTTTGATGGGGAAGGGTAGGAGCGGATGGATCATGGCGTTGTAGAGGACGGTTGGTGTGTTGGGGTTGTTGTTGGGTGGGCGTGGTTGGCGGGGCAGTTTCGGTTGGGGTGGAGCGGGTCGGCCGGCTTTTTTGGCGTCGGCGACGGCCTGTTTCCATTGGGTTAGGGCGGTCTCGTGTTCCTTTTTCCATTTTGGAAGGGTTTCCTTGTCGTATTTTTCCTGGAGTTTATCGAGGTTGGCGACAGTGGTTTTGTAGTTGTTGACGAAACCGTCGAGTTCGGGGGCGGTTTGTAATCCTTGGAGGCTGGTCCATGCCTGGGCGGGTGTGCCGCCCCAGGAGGTGTTGATCAGGCCGATGGGGACGCCGGTGGCCGCATGGATGTCGCGTCCGAAAAAGTAACCGACGGCAGTGAAGCTTTTTGCCGTGTCGGGCACGCACTCGACCCATTTGCCGTCGCAGGTTGTTTGTGGTTCGAAGGCGGTTTTCAACGGGACAGTGTAGAGGCGGATTTTCGGGTGGGTGGCTTTGGGGATGACTTCCGAGGCGTCGTGCGCGCCGCTCAGAGTGAACCCCATGTTGGACTGGCCGGAGCAGACCCAGACGTCGCCGACCAGGATGTTTCGGAGGACAATGGAGCCGATGGTCATCTCGAACGGACCGCCGGCTTCGAGGGGTTGGAGGGTGACTTTCCATTGGCCGTTGCGGGCGACAGTGGAGAGTTTTTGGTTCTGGAAAATGACGGTGACTGTTTCGCCGTCGTCGGCGGTGCCGCAAACGGGGAGCGGGACGCCGCGTTGGAGAACGGCGTTGTCGGTGAAGGCGCAGTGGGGTTTGACTGCGGCGGAGGCGGTTGTGAGGGTTGCCGTGAGGAGGGCGGCCACGAGGGGGAAGAATTTGTTTTTCATTTGGCGTAACAGACGCGGTGGCGGGCGGTTTATTCGGTCATCGGTACAACGCGGTGGCGGGGCGGCTGGTGAGGATGTTGTACTGGCGCATGGCCATTGTCCACCACGGCGAAAGCTGGGCGTCGGGCAGGAGCCAGATTTGGCGGTGGAGACGGGCCATCGAGACGGGGTGCAATAGCAACGCCATTTTCTCGCGGCGGGTGAGCGCGTTGGGGCCATCGCGCAGGACCTTGTCTTCCAGCGCGGCATAGTAACCGCCGGGTTCGCGGCGTTGTTTGTGGCGCTGGCGCAACAGCGAGACGTGGACGGCGTTGACGAGGGGGTCGAGCACGACCTGCATAAACCCGTATTCGTTGCGCAACGGTTCGGGCGGCGGAATGCGACCGCGCACGGTGGCGAGGTTGCGGTCCAACTGGGCGACCTCGTGCGGAACGGCCTGTTCCTGCGGGGTGGTCAGCAATTTTGCGCGGGCCAGCACGCGGGCGGGCGCGGTCTGGCCGACGAACATCGAAAATGGAATCGAGAGCACCATCCCGGCAAACACGGGACTCATCCACCAGAACAACGCGGGATGAATCTGCCAGGCCAGCGCGCCCCACAACACGCCGATGAACATTTGAATGGCGTGCATCCGAATGGCGTCGCCCCAGTCCACGGCGCCTTCGGCGGAGCGTTTCTGAGTGCCCCAGGTGACTTCGTAGCCGCCGAGGATAGTGACGACAAACAGCGAGTGAAACAACATCTGAATCGGCGCCATTAGCATCGAGAAGAGTTGCTCGATAAGGCAACTGAACGTCAGCCGCCAGCCGCCGCCGAAACGACGGCGTTGTTCGGGATTGCGAATGGCCAGCCACCAACTGAACACTTTCGGCGCCAGCAACAGCGCCATGGTGAACAGGAACAACCCCAACGCCAGCCGTCCGCCACCGATGTCCAGCAGACGCGAGAGACCGACATCGTAGTCGTAACCGCGCGGTGTGAGGCTGACCCGTCGAAACTGGATGGTACCGAGCACAAGCAGGATCAGCCACAACAACGAGCTGACGTAGGACATGATGCCGAGAAACAGATGCAACCGGCTGGCGCGACGAAACGCCTTGGCAAACAGCAGCCAGGCGTGTTGCAGGTTGCCCTTGCACCAGCGACGGTCACGTTTGGCGGCGTCAATGAGCGACGGCGGGCCGCCCTCGAAGCTGCCGGGCAGGTCGTAGGCGAGCCAGACCTCGTAGCCGCTCCGCAACATCAATGCGGCCTCGACGTAGTCGTGGCTCATGAATTTCGAGGTGCCGGGCGGTTGGCCGGGGATATCGGGCAGGGCGCAGTGTTCGATGAACGGCGCCAGACGGATGATGGCATTATGTCCCCAGTAGTTGCCCTCCTTGCACTGCCAGAAGTTCAGGCCGGCCATGAACACGGGGCCGTACAGGGTGCTGGCAAACTGGAGGATGCGCCCGTACAGCGTTTCGCTGCGGATCAGTTGCGGCCCGGACTGGATGATGCCGACGCGCGGGTTGGCTTCCATCATGCGCACGAGCGAGACCAGCGCCTTGCCGCTCATCAGGCTGTCGGCATCGAGAATGACCATGTAACGGTATCGGGCACCCCAGCGGCGGCAGAAGTCGGAGATATTACCGCTTTTGCGGTGCAACGGCATTTGGCGGTGACGGTAGAAGATGCGTCCGAATCCCTTGAGTTGTTTGCACAGCTCGACCCAGGAGACCTCCTCCTCGATCCATTTGTTTGGGTCATTGGAGTCGCTGAGGATGAAGAAGTCGAAACGGTCGGCTTGTCCGAGCGCTTCCAGCGAGCGGAACATCACGCGCAGTCCTTCGTACACCTGGCTGACGTCCTCGTTGTAGATGGGCAAAGCAATCGCCGTGACGGGCAACGGCGTGTTGTCGTCTTCCTTCAACGTCAGACTGATCCGATACGGGTCGCCGCCGCGGCGGAGCATCCAGAAGCCGAACAGCGCCTGCGCAAAACCGAGCGAGACCAGCCCGAACAGTGGCACGAATACGCAGAGGATCGTGAACTTCAGGGGCGTCATGCCGCCCCGCCAGAGGATGTCGGCCATAACCCAGGTGCCGACGCTGGTCAGCAACAGAATGGTCGAGAAGAAGGCGATCCGCCGTTGTGTCAATTGTCGGGCATCAATGTTCATCGCGTGTACCAGAACAGGAACGCCAGCAGTCCCAACAACAGCGCCCAGAGGATCACGGCCTTGATGACGGGTTGTTTGTGGAAGGTCTCCAACGCTTCGCCCACGAACTCCGGCATCAATCCCAGGTCAATGTCACGCGGCACCATGTTGCTGATGGCCAGATCGGGACCGGCGCGGAGCATGGCTTTGCGCATGGAGGCGATCATTTCCTCCGGTACTCGTTCCGGGTCGAGGAAACAATAGGGCCAGCGCGTTTGCCCGTCACACAGCAATAGGCCGAGTCGCCCCTGCGCGTCCGACGCGCCCGGTTCGGGCAACAATTTGTCGAACCATTCCTGAATCATCGCCTGTACCTCCCGGATGGCGAGCGTCGTCAACGGCGTGCCGTCGGCAGGCTGTCCCCGGTCGGCCACGCGTTGAAGGACTTTTTGAATCAGCCGGGCGCGGTGGAGACGGCTTTCGACCCGGTAGGCGCGGAGATAGTTTTCGACCTTCTCGTACGCCTCGTTCCACTCCTCGGCGGTTCCCCAGGAAGGCACGAATGATGTCAGGGCATCCATTGATAAGACCAGGTCTCGCTGAGCGCGCCGCGTTTTTCGTCCTTGAGGAAACAGCGCAATTCGACGGCGCGTTTGCGGTTCTCCAGTTTCGCCTCGAAACCGACGCGCCAGGTGCCGTTGTACTCGTTGCGGCGGATGTAGAGGTTGCGGATTTTGCCGTTGCCGGTGGTGACGACGGGTATGATTTTGGCGTTGGGATCGGTTGGGAGAACGTTGCCCTGGAAATCGAGCACAAACCGTTTCGCGTCCTCTTCCACCACCAGGCGGTTGCCTTCCTGTCGGGTGACATCCGCGACGCGCGTCGCCACGCAATGCGAGCCGGGCAACAGCGACGGTTGGTCAATCATCCACCAGATCCGATAGGCCAGTTCCAACGGTTTGCCCGGTTCCAGACCGGCTTCGGGTTCCCAAAAAGCCACGATATTGTCGTCGTATTCCCATTGCGACGGGATTTCAATGAGCCGCACCCCGCCGCGTCCCCATTGGCCCATTGGCTCGATCCAGGCGCTGGGACGCTGGTGATAATGCGCTTCGAGGTCCTCGTACTGGCTGAAGCGGCGCTCACGCTGCAACAGGCCGAACCCCTGCGGGTTGTCATCCAGAAAATAGGAGAACCGCAACCGGCCGTCGTTGACCAGCGGACGCCAGAGCCATTCGCCTGCGCCGTTGTGGACAAGCAGCCCGTCGGAATCATGCACTTCGGGCCGAAAATCGCCAAACCGATGCGACGTGGTTTTTCCATACCAGAACATGCTCGTCAGCGCCGCCATGCCGACCTTCGGCAGAGGTTTACGCGCATACACGGTGGCGCGCACCTCGGTGACCGTGTCCCGGCCCGGCTTGATCTGAAATTGATAGGCACCGGTCACGCTCGGCCCGTCCAGCAATGCATACACGCGCAGCGTCGTCGCATTGCGGTCGGGCCGCTCCACCCAGAACTCGGTGAACTGCGGGAATTCCTCCGGGCTGCTGCTGGCGGTGTTGATGGCGATGCCGCGGGCGGAGAGACCATAGACCTGTCCTTTGCCGAGCGCGCGGAAATAGGAAGCGCCCATGAACACAATCAGCTCATCGAGATAATCGGGTCGGTTGAGCGGGTAATGGACACGGAATCCGGCGTAGTCCAGCGAGTCAATGACCGTCTGATGGAGGTTCACCCGCCCGTAATCGAAGTACTCGGGCCGAAACGGAATGTCCCGCACCGCGGCGCCCTCAACAATGTGCAGGCGAATGCGTTGCGCCTGATATTTGGCGGGGTGGAACATTTGCAACTGAAACGGCAGCCGTTCCATGCGCCAGATGGCATTCTTGGGCAGAAACCGGATGTCACGCATCTCATCATAGGAAAGTTCGCGGATCGCCTTCGGCAATGAACGCGGCGCCCGATACGCCTCCTGCGCCATGCGGGCCGCCAGAGCCTGCACGGTGGAGTAATCGAATTGTTTCTCGTCTGCCCGGAGCGTCGCCACGGCGCCGCCGAGCAAAACCATCGCCATGGAAATCCATGTCTTCATAGGAGGCGGAATTGTAGTCGAAAAACACCGCCTTGCAAGCGCGGCCTGGACATCGGGCAACGGTTTACCATCAAGTTTTATTATCGCCGGGTGGACATTCTGTGGTAAGGTAAACGCCCATCGGAGGACACAGCATGGCACAACCCATCGAAATGCCAGGTAACTGGCGTCACTTCCAGTTCGGCAACGCCGCCAGCGCCCTGGGCTGGCTGATTCTTCTTGCCGGGCTGGGACTGTGGCTCAGCAGCGGCATGTACACCGTCGGCCCGTCCCAGGTCGGCCTGGTCAAACGATTCGGCAAGTTCACCCGCTCCACCGGCCCCGGTTTCCACTACTGCCTGCCCCGCCCCATTGAAAGCGTCGTGATTGTGGACCAACGCTCCGTCCGCACCGAGGAAATCGGATTCCGCAGCCGCGCCGGCCTCCCCAGTACCCGTTACCCCACGCAGGAGGAGGAAGCCCTGATGCTGACCGGCGACTTCAACATCATCCGCCTCGAAACCATCGTCCAATACGACGTGACCGATGCCGAGACCTTTGCCTTCCAACTGGAAGACCATCGCCGCATCATCCGCGAAGCCGCCCAAGCGGTTATCCGCGAAAAGGTTGCCCTCCACAAGGTGGACGAGGCGCTCACGGAAAAACGCGAGGAAATCGCCTCCCAGGTTCAGCAAGAGCTTCAGGAATTGCTCAAACAATACGACACCGGCTTGCGCATCATCAATGTTCGTCTCCAGGAAGTTACTCCGCCCACCAAACAAGTCGCCGCCGCCTTTGACGACGTCAACAGCGCCGTCCAAGACAAAGAACGACTCATCTTCGAGGCCAAACGCTACACCAACGAACAACTCCCCCGCGCCGAAGGCATGGCCCAAAAAATCCTCAACGAGGCGGAAGCCTACAAACAAGGACGCATCCTGACCGCCCAGGGCGACGTGGCCCGTTTCGCCGCCGTACTCGACCGCTACCGACTCGGTGAGGACGTTACCCAGGCACGACTCTACATCGAAACCATGGAATCCATCCTCCCCCATCTCAACAAAATCATCGTCAACCAGGAGGCCGGCGGAACCTTGAAACTGCTCAACCTCGATGAGTTTGTCCGCCCCAACAAAGGAGGCGCGCCCAAGAAATGAAGACCCTGATTGCCACCCTGATACTGGTCACCGCCGTAATCGTCGGATACCGCGCCTTCCTCTTCAGCGTGGATGAAACCGAAAAAGCCGTTGTCCTCGAATTTGGCAAAATCGTCCGTGTCATCGAGACGCCCGGCCTCTACGCGAAAAAACCTCTGCTCCAGAATGTCCTGTTTCTCGACGACCGCCTGTTGAGCATGGACATCAAACCCGCCCCCGTCATCACCGTGGACAAACAACGACTCACCGTGGACAGCTACACCCTCTGGCGGATCAAAGACCCGCGCCAGTTCACCGAAACCATGCGCGGCCTGCGCAACAACGCCGAACAACGCCTCGACGACATCATCTACTCGCTGCTGCGCGACGTGCTCGGCCAGAAAAACTTCGAGGATATCCTGAAACGCGAGTTCCTCTCCGAAGTCAGAGAACGCGCCCAAAAACAGGTCGCCGACTTCGGCATCGCCATCATTGACGTCCGCATCAAACGCGCCGACCTGCCCGAAGCCAACGAACAGGCCGTCTATCAGCGCATGATGAGTGAACGCAAACAAATCGCCGAACGCTACCGCGCCGAAGGCGACCAGGAAGCCCAGCGCATCAGGGCCGAAGCCGACCGCAAAGTCCAGATCACCCTCGCCACCGCCCGTAAACAAGCTGAAGAACTCAAGGGCGACGGCGATGCGCAAGCCCTAGAAATCTACGCCAAAGCCTACAACCGCGACCCGAAATTCTTCCAGTTCTGGCGTACTCTCGAATCTTACAAACTATCCCTGGCCACCAACACCACCCTCATCCTGTCCACCGACTCCGACTACCTCAAGCTCCTTCAAACCATGCAGTCAAAACCGTGACCCCCAAACCCGACGCTCTCCGTTGCCGCTCTTAGCGGCGTGGCGCAGCGGGCGGCGGGAGATGCTGTTTGACCTGTAACGCGACCCACGGCGCGTTCGTCCCGGCACAGGTCATATGAACGGTTTCGCCCACCTTGAAATCAGCCAGTGTCGCGCCGAACGGCTTCTGCTGGGTCACAAACACGCATTGCGGCGCACACTGGAAAGTCCGTTGCTCCTCCGACGCCGCGCTGGACGACGCCACCACAAACGAGCCGAGAAACCGTGGCCCTTCCGTCTGCGTCTGAACCGATTGCCCCTGCGATTTCACGGTGATCGTCAACATCCCCGACTTCTCATCCAGCGCCGTGATTGGTCCAATACACCACGTTTCCGCCGGCTTGTCCGCGATCCGGGTGGACGGCTTCGGCGCCTGCTTCGGCGCGGCAACGGCCAGCGCCGCCAACATCATGAAAACAAGACTCCATTTCATGCGCTCATTCATGCCACATCCGGCGCGAAATTCCAAATTTGTTTTGACTCCGTTTGGCGAAAGCGTAGTGTGCGGACACGGTCGCTCATCTCACCTGCGACCGCACAAGGAGGAAGCTGTCATGTGGCCGTTTCTACAGTCGTTGTGTGATCGTGTGTCGGCGTCGTTGGGGGCGCAACCCTTGTTCACCTTGTTGCTGGGAGCCGCGCTCGCCGCCGTGTTCCTCCATGTTGTCCTCAAAACCGAGTCGCCAACAACGCTGGGATGGGCCGTTTGGAAGTGGCTGGGACGGTTCCTGTGGGGGACGACGCTGGTCGTGTTGTTGCTTGGCGCGGCACTGGGGTTGTCGAACTATCTGGGCCGGACCGCTGCCTGTTTTCGACATGACCACGGGCGGGTGACGGAGGCCAATCTCGGCGCGGTCCGCACGATCTGGGGGCCGGAGCAGACGCAGGGCGACCTCAGCGTCGCGTTGCGCTGGGAGGAGGAACAACTCGAACGCCTCGAATCGGAGGACCCGACCCGACCAACCGTAACCCGCAAACGCAAGGTCGTTCACACGGTTGACGAAAATCCGTTCGTCAGCGAACGGCACGCCGTCACGCTCCGCCAAAACCCGCGACGGAAAGGCCCGGCGGTTTATCCCGGCTACACGACCGAATGCCGGTTCGCATGGCGACTTCGCAATCCCGCGCCGCGCGAGGTGACGGCGACGCTGCGGTTCCCGTTGCCTGCGGCGTCGGCGATTTATGATGACCTCGCTGTCGCGCTCAACGGCGTCAGTGTCCGCGACCGACTTCGCATTCGATCCCACGCGCTTGAACTGGAACAGCCGCTCAAGCCCGGTGAGGAAATCGCCTGCGAGATCAGTTTCAAAAGCCGCGGCCTGAGCCACTGGTATTTCCAGGTCCGCGATCCGCGCGAGATCCGCGACTTTGAGCTGAAACTGACGTTGCCCGATCTGCCGCGCAAAAGCCTCAACTACCCCGAAGGTTGCATGACGCCCACCGAGACGGCGGAAACCAGCACGGGAGTCCAGTTAACCTATCGGCTGGATCGGGCGCTCTCCAGCAAGGGAATGGGCATTGAGCTTCCCAAATTGACGCAACCGGGTGAACTCGCCGGTGCCGTGCTCGACGAGGCGCGCAAAGGCTGGGTGCTCTTGTTTGCCGCTTTGCTCCTGGGCGGCACACTGGCCGGGTACAAACACACGGCGCTGTTGACGGTGTTGGTCGCCACCGCCGTGGCATTGGCGTACGCGTTGTTGGGGGATTTCAGCGACACCTGGCTCGGTTTTTGGGGAACGGGTCTGGTGGTGGTCGTGCCGATGTTCGTGTTGTTGGTGGCGGCGCTGTGGCGCGTCCTGCCCGGCGCGGAAGGCCGGGGGGTGGCGGTGGAACTGATTGCGTTTGGTTTGTTCTACCCCATGTTGGCGGGATTGGATGACAAACGCCAGTTGCTCTACTTGAATCTCAGCGCCGCGCTTTTGCTTCTGGTCGTGGCGTGGCAGGTGGCGCGTCGCTTACACCGCGGCTAGATACTGGCGCAGCATCTGTTCCTGGCGAAAGAAATCGTGAGGCGGACCGCCGTAAGGGGCTTTGAAATACAGGCTCAGCCAGCGTTGATTGCCGCGCTCGCCGCGACGGGCCGCCAGCGCGAGGAACCGGCAGAGGTCCAGGCACATCGGGGCGGCGAGGATGGAATCGCGGTACTGGACGCTGATGCGGAACTGGAGTGGTAAACCGAGAAAACCGTCCGCCTCGATATAGTCCCAGCTTTCCTTGGTGTCGCCGCGCGGTGGGAAATACTCGATGCGGACGGTGTGGAACGGCTCGTAACCGAGCATTTCGCCGAGCAGTTGGCTTTTGTCGCGGATTTTTGCCGCGCCCAACACGGGATCGCCGACGATCTTGCCGTCCTCATTGCCGAGCAGGTTGGTCGAGTACCAGCCCGTGACGCGCAGGCCGCGGTCGCGCAACGCGGGTGCCAGCACGGATTTGAGCCAGGTCTGTCCCGTCTTGCCGTCGCGCCCGGCAAACGGCACATCGCGCAACTGTTGTTCATCGCAATCATTCGGCGTGAAATTCACAAACGGGCAACCGTGTTTCGCGGCAAGCCGAGCATACTGTTTTGAGGCTGCGTTTTCGCCCGTTGGCAACAGGTTCAGCACGATGACAGTGTCGAGGTTGTGCTGGCGACGAAAGGCGGCGATGCGATCGGCGGCGGCAGGCCACGGTTTGAGCGCCGCGAGGGCGCGTTGAACGGGGCGCAGGGTTGGGGGAGGGATGACCGCATTGCGAAGCGCGGCGGCGTAAAGGTCTTCGCCGCGGGGGTCCCAGCCGGCGAAGACAATCTCGTTCCAGCGGGCGAGCTGGTGGGAAGGGACGTAGGGTTCGGAAAGCAACGCGATCGGCTGTGTCAGCCCGCGCTTCAACAAGGCGGCACCCGCCACCATGGTGGAAGCGACGGCGCCATCCAGTCCCGCAATGCAGATACCGACTCGGTTCATGATGGGGCAAAGAGTATCACCGAGTTTTTTTTTGCGCCAGTCTGCTCTTGCGCGGACGGCGATGGAATCTTAGGCTTGGCGCGTGAAGGTTGTTTGGAAGTGGATCGGATTTGTTCTTGTTGCGGCAGTGGTCGCGGAGGCGGCGGAGTCGCGATTGTTGACCGAGTACACACTGCGACGGTGGTCGGTGGAAGACGGCATGCCGGAAGCCGTCGTCACCTTTGTACAACAGCAGGCCGACGGATATTTGCGGTGTCACACGCCGCATCATTGCCTGCGGTTTGACGGAGTGAGGTTTGTGGAGTTGACGGGACAGGCGTCGCCGTTGGCGCCGGTGGCGATAACCAATTGCGTGCCGCCGGAGACGGTTGCTTCGGAGGTGACAGCGACGGTGACCGATGAGGAAGGGGCTTTGTGGGTGGGGACATTGCGTGGGTTGTATCGTTGGCGGGCGGGGCAGTGGAGCGGGTTGACGGCGCGCGACGGGGTGTTTCCCTGTGATGTGCGATGTGTGACGATTGACAGGGAGGGAAACGTGTGGGTGGGTACCAGTGGAGGGTTGATCCGGTTGCGACGGAAACGGGTGACGATGTTTCGCACGGGTTTGTCGGTGGGGGACGAATCCATTACAGCACTGTTGGCGGAATCGCCTGCGAATTTTTGGGTGGGAGTGGCGGGTGGTGGATTGCTTTACGGTACGCCGGGGGCATTGCGTCGGTGCGATCCGGGTTTGTTTCCGAAGGATGCGACCGTCTCGGTGCTGCATCGGGGGCGAGATGGGACATTGTGGGTGGGCACACAAGGTGACTCCCTGTGGCGGTGGCGCCGCGATGGAGACATTAGTCGGATGCGAAAAGCAAACCGCGGTGGGATGTCGGCGCGTGGAATCAGTGCATTGTTGGAGGATGGCCGCGGGCGTTTGTGGGTGGGAACGTGGGAGGGCTTGATGCAGGTGGACCGGGAAGGCCTGTTGGTGCCCGTAAATGAGACGGCGGACATGGTGCAGGTTTTGTACGAGGATCGCGACGAACAGGTGTGGGTGGGGTATCAACGGGTTGGGTTGCTGTGTTTTCGGCGCGATGGTTCGGCACAGTGGTTTGGGCGCAAGGACGGTTTGCCGGACGGTTCGTTATTCAGTTTCTATCAAGATTCGACGGGAGTGTTATGGATTGGCTCCACCAGTGGTCTGCTTCGGTGGCAGGGAAACAGTCGGCACCTGTTCACGACAGCCAACGGTCTGGTGGACAATGTCATCCTGCAAATTTTGGAGGATGAAATCGGGGATCTCTGGCTCGGAACACGGCGTGGTATCATGCGGATACGCCGAAGCGAATTTGAGGAAGTGATTGCAGGCCGCAAAATGGTGATGGCGGTTCGGCATCTGGGTTTGGAAGCCGGCATGGCAGACGAGGAATGCACCGGGCGACTGGGAGCGCGTGCCGCTCGAACAGCCGATGGCCGGTTGTGGTTCCCCACCATGGAAGGCATTGCCATGGTTGAGCCAAAGGAGGTTCCCCCGCAACCCGTTGCGCCGCCGGTGTACGTGGAAGAAGTATGGGCCAACGGACGAAGAATGGCGCGGGCCGCCGAAAACATTCTTCCACCCATCCATTTGCCGCGAGGGCTTCGCGCGGTGGAGTTCCGTTTCACGGCGCCGGTGTTTACCGCGCCAGACCGGGCCCACTTCAAATTCCAACTGGCCGGTTTTGATTCCGAGTGGTCAAAGGCCAGCGCGGAACGGACAGCTCGTTACGCCCGGCTGCCCGCGGGCGAGTATCAGTTTCGCGTGATGGCGCGCGATCGTGACAGCGAGTGGAGCCGTGTTTCCCGACCGGTCACCGTGGTCGTGCCGCCGTTTTTTTGGGAAACAACCTGGTTTTGGCTGCTGGCCGGGCTGCTGGGGCTGGCGCTGGCGGGAAGTCTCTTGAGGGGCTATTACCGGCGTCAAGTCACTGCCAGACTGGAGGAGTTGGAACGCCGCCATGCGGTGGAACGGGAGCGCGCCCGCATCGCGCGCGACATTCACGACGATGTCGGCGCCGGGCTGACGGAGGTGGCCATACTCAGCGAACTGGCACAGGCGGAAAGCAACCAACCACAGCAATTACGGGAGCGGCTCGACGCCATCTTTCGTCGGGCGCGCGAACTGACACAGTCGCTCAACGAAATTGTTTGGGCCATCAATCCCGCCAACGACACGTTGGACAGTTTTGTCTCCTACGTGGGCGAATTCGCGCAGGATTTCCTCGGCACCGCCGGGCTGGCCTGCCGCCTGAAGCTGCCGTCCGAGCCGCCCGCGGTGGCGATCAGCGCGACGGTACGCCATCACCTGTGGCTGGCGATCAAAGAGACGCTTCACAACGTGGTCAAGCACGCCGGGGCCACCGAAGTCCATCTGTCGGTGACACTGAATGGACCGGTGTTGACAGTTACAATCCAGGATAATGGCCGCGGATTTGAGGCCGACACCGTTTCCGGTGTCGCCACTGGTCGAAATGGCCTGGGCAACCTGGAAACGCGCCTGGCGGAAATCGGCGGGCGTTTCCATCAACAAAGCCGGCCCGGTGAGGGCACACGAACGATTTTGTCGGTAATCCTTCCGACGGTAAAACTACCGACTGGTGACCTCAGGGAGGGCGACGCAAGATGAGATCGTCTCCAAAAAACAATATGCCCATTACAGTTGCCATCGTCGAAGATGATCCGCGGGTGCGCGGTCTTTTGGCGAACGTCATTGACCGTGCCGAGGATTGTCGGTGCGTGGGCCAGTATGCCAGCGCAGAGGAAGCGCTGAGCGGGATGAGTGTCCAGCCGCCGCAAGTGGTGTTGATGGACATTGATCTGCCCGGCATGAACGGGGTCGAGTGTGTTCGCCAGTTGGTGGAAAGAATGCCGCAGGTTCAAGTGTTGATGCTGACCGTGTACAACGACACCGAGTTCATCTTCAACGCGCTGGCGGCAGGGGCGGTCGGTTATCTGGTCAAACCCGTACGACCCGCTCAGCTACTGGAGGCGATTCATGATGTGCATGGCGGCGGCGCGCCGATGACCAGCGGCATTGCCCGCAAAGTGGTGCAGTTTTTCCAGAAAAGTCGTTCGCTCGAGCGGGAAGTGGACATGCTTTCCCCGCGCGAGCAGGAGGTGCTCGATTACCTGGCGCAGGGGTACCTCTACAAGGAAATCGCGGAGCGACTTGGCGCCAGTTATGCGACCATTCGCACTCACATTGAGAGGATTTACCACAAGCTTCATGTGCGTTCCCGCGCACAGGCGGTTGCCCGGTATCTCCGACGCGACGCGGAGTAACCGGGGTGGGGTGTCGGTAATTCTACCGACTGTTTGAATTTGGGTGGTCGAGATAACGTTGACCATCGTTGCTTGCAAGGCTTGTCGCTTTCGTATGGCCAAGAAACCCCGCAGCTTCCGCAAGGAGCATGTTAATGGGAAAAACGGGAAAATTCATGGCGTGACCGCCGGGTCGGTGTCGCTGTGGAAACGATATGGATATGGGATGGCTTTTGCCGCCTTGGCGGTCGCATTGGTGTTGTTTTATTTTGATTACCTGATCGGTCGCAGTTTCCTCTGGGAAGACCTTCTGCGGTGGTACTACCCGGCGGTAAATTATTTCTGCACATCCGTGGCCGAGGGGCGTTTTCCGTTCTGGCTGTCCGGCATCATGTGCGGCGTGCCGTTGTACACCGACCTTCAAACTGGTGTGTATTATCCATTTGTCTGGTTGATGACGCCATTTGCCGGTGCGGAGCGTCTCTCGTTTGTGGTGTATCAGTGGTACATGGTGTTGCACCTGGTGATGGGGGGCGGATTTATGTGTCTGTTCCTGCGACGACATCAGGTCGGGCCTCTGGCGTGTTTTCTGGGCGCAGCCGTCTATTGTTTCGGCGGGTTCAGCTCGTTGCACATCATTCATTTCCCGATGTTGCAGGTGTATGCGTGGCTGCCGTTGCAGATGTGGTTGGTGGACCTCGCGGTGGTCAGCCGCAGGGCGATCTATTACGCCCTGCTGACGGGGGCGGTGTTGTTGTCGTTTTTTGCGGGGTTCCCGCAAACGCTTCTGTACCAGTGCTACCTCTTGGCGGCCTACTGGCTGTGGCGACGCTACCGGGTTATGTCGGAGGATGAACCGCGCACGGCGGTGGCGTTGGTCAGAGCCCTTGGAATGGAAAGTCTGCGGATGGCGGGCGTGTTTGTCTCGGCATTGTTGCTGGGGGCCGTGTTGCTGTTGCCGTCATGGGAACATTGGCGGCTTAGTGTGCGCGAAAACTGGGGGTTTGACGAAGTTGCCCGCCAATCCATGCCGTGGCGGTATCTGTTGCACTTTGTGGTGCCGAATTTCTTCGGCGTTACCAACGATCGGAGTATCGGCGTGCCGTTTTGGGGATACAACCCGGACGCGCTGGAGATTTCCACGGTTTGTCCGGGTTATTGGCAGTACTGGGAATTCGGCGGTTATGCCGGGCAGTTGGCGCTGATGGCGCTGGTCGTTGTGCTGTTTCAACGACAACGGTTTCGAGACACGCCGGCGCTGTTTTTTGCGGCGAGCTGGTTGTTGGCGCTCTGGTTCATGTTGGGCCGGTTCGGCGGGCTGTTCAACCTCCTGTATCACATCCTGCCCGGCGTCTCGCTGTTTCGCGGTCCGTCCCGCATGGCGTGCGTGGCGGATTTTTGCGCCGCGATGCTGGTGGCGTTCCTTGTTCGGTCGCTTGCAAAAGAGGACGCGCCTGACCTTGGCAAACCGCTCTTTGGATTGAGCCTTGTGTATTTGCTGGGCGTGGTCGGCTTGTTCATGGCGGGCGAACAGTTATTTCCCGAATTGCAGGATGCTTCTCGCGCGATATTTGCCGAGCGGCAAACGATGATCTCGGTGGCGGTGTTTGCCGGCACGGCACTCTGCCTGTGGGGTTTGTGGCGTTGCTGGGGCGGCGTCTGGGGGGTGCTTTCCGGCGTGGCGCTGGCGTTGTTGACCTGCATGGATTTCTTTCATGCGTTTGTGATATTTCACCGCGGCGGCACCAACCCGGAGGTTTACTATGCCGATGCTTATTCCATTGTCCGGACCTACCGGGATTGCGTTCAGCAATATGGCCCGATGCGATTCTCACAGCGGATGGACGGACGGTATGCGGAGTTTCTCATGGACTCAAACATGCCGCTGATGCACAAGGACATGGAATCTACGCGCGGCTATCTCACTTTCGAGCTGGATCAGATGGCCACGCTCAACAAGCTTACCAACGACAATGCTTTGCTTGACCTGAAAAACGTTGGATTTCTCATCCGGTTTGATTCCTCCCAAAAACAAGCCTCCTGGATAACGCGCCCTCAATGCTTGCCGCGGGTGAAATTTTTTACCGCCATTGCCCGGTACCCGTCGGACGAGGCCATTCTTCGGGACCTCGAATCCGGTGTGTTGAACTACCACGACGTCGTGGCCGTACGAGATGCCGACCTCGGTTCCGATCTACCTCGTCAACTAAACCGGCTCGATCTCAACCCCGTCTCCCCTCGGCTGACTCGTCTCAATCCTGAAACCTACGTAATTGAATACACCGCGCACGCTCCCGGTATTCTTTTCGTTTCCGAATCCTATTATCCCGGTTGGGAGGCTGTGGACGAAAAACGGCATCCGCTCCGCATCATCCCCGTCTTTACCGCGTTCAAGGGAATTATTATCCCTCAAGCCGGTTCTGGCACTCTTACCGTGCGATTTCGTCCGTCGTCTTTCTTCTGGGGCCGAACGATTTCGTTCAGTGCAGCGGTTCTGTTGGGCGCAGTTTATGTCATTCTGATTCGACGAGAGAATCGTTGTCGGGGGGTGTCCCCTTCGAATCGCATTGTTTCCCAAAGAGAATCCTTCTCACAATATGAACGCGTCGGAGTATCATAACCTTGCGCGGCTGGAATCCCTCCACTGGTGGTATGTCGGGATGAACGCCATTGCCGCCGACTGGTTGCGCTGTTTGCCTTGGAGGGACGGCGGCTTATCGCGGCTTCTCGATGCCGGCTGTGGCGCTGGCGGTTGGCTCAAGCAACTAACTGCGTTCGGCCAGTCCTGCGGCGTGGATCTGCATCCGTTCGCCCTGCGGCTGGCCGCCGCCGGTGGTTGCCGGAGTTTGGTTCGTGCCAACATCGAGGCGTTACCGTTTACCGCCAACCAGTTTGCTGTTGTGACTTCCCTTGACGTTCTCTATCACCTCAACGTCACCCATGACGAGCAGGCCCTGCGCGAGTTTGCCCGCGTTCTGCGTCCTGGAGGTTGGTTGTTGTTGCGGCTGCCGGCGTACGACTGGTTGCGCGGTGCCCACGATGTTGTCGTTCACACACGCCACCGTTACACCTGCCGAGAAGTGCGCGCCAAGCTCCAGACTGCCGGGTTACGTCCGGTCCGTGTTACCTATGCCAACACGATATTGTTTCCGTTGATCGTGCTCTGGCGGTGTTTTTTTCGAGGTCATGCAGCCAGCGACGTGCGGCTTCCGTCCGCGCCGTTGAATCGGATTTTGATCGGCCTACTGGGCGCCGAGCGGTTTTGGCTTCGCCGTTTCAATCTGCCTGTCGGTCTGAGTGTGTTGGCACTCGCGCAAAAGGAGGCGTGTCCATGATCCCTTCATCCATCACGGTTTTCTTTCCCGCTTACAATGACGAGGCCACCATAGGAAGTCTGGTCATCGCCGCGTTACAAACATTGCCGCGTGTCACCGAGGACTATGAAGTTCTTGTGGTCAACGACGGCAGCAGCGACCACACCGCCGAGGTGTTGGATGTGCTGGCTGGTTTGTATCCGCAGGTGCGCGTGATTCATCATGCGCAGAACCGCGGTTACGGGGGGGCGTTGCGCAGTGGTTTTGCCAACGCTCGCAAAGAATGGGTATTCTACACCGATGGCGACGGTCAGTACGACCCGCGTGAACTTGTCCAGCTTGTCGCCGCCCTGCGTCACGACGTGGACGTCGTCAATGGGTACAAAATGGCGCGTTCCGATCCATTGTACCGCATTGTTATCGGGCGACTCTATCATCATTTCACTCGTGTTGCCTTCGGGATACGACTACGGGATGTGGACTGTGATTTTCGCCTCATTCGCCGACGAATATTGGAGACCATCCCTTTGGAATCCGACACCGGCACGATTTGCGTTGAGATGATCCGAAAGTTTCAGGAAGCGGGGTGCCGTATCGTCGAGGTGCCGGTCCATCATTATCACCGTGTCGCGGGGCGGAGCCAGTTTTTTCGTTTCCGACGGCTCTGCCGGGTCGCGCTTCACCTTCTGCGTCTCTGGTGGAAACTGATCGTGCGCAGCGAACACCACCGCAACGTTTTGCCTGCCAACGCCATGGTTGCCGATGACTGATTTTTGCCTCCATTTTCGTCATCAATCCGTGCTCGTCACCGGCGGTTTCGGTTTCCTTGGCAGCAATCTGGCCCGGCGACTGGCGGACCTTGGCGCCCGCGTCACGGTGCTCGATTCGCTCATCCCCGCCTATGGCGGCAATCGTTTCAACCTCAACGGCTACGAGGATCGCATCCATGTCAACATCGCCGACATGCGCGACCAACATGGTTTGAATCGCCTTGTTCAAGGGCAGGCCTATATCTTCAACCTTGCCGGGCAGACCAGTCATCTCGATTCGATGCAGGACCCGTTCACCGATCTCGACATCAATTGCCGCAGCCAGCTTCATTTGCTCGAAGCCTGTCGCCAACACAATCCCAATGTGCGCATTGTGCATGCCAGTACCCGTCAGGCGTACGGCAAACCCCGCTACCTGCCCGTGGACGAGCGACACCCGTTGTCGCCCGTGGACATCAACGGTATCCATAAACAGGCCGGCGACTGGTACCAGACTCTTTACCACCGCATTTACGGGTTGCGCACAACGTCCCTACGCCTGACCAATTCCTATGGCCCGCGCATGAGAGTCGCAGACGGTCGCCAGACCTTTGTGGGCCTGTGGTTGCGGCAACTGGTCCAGGGACGCGAAATCCTTGTGTACGGCGACGGACGACAGAAACGCGACCTTAACTATGTGGACGACGTGGTGGAGGCGATTCTCCTTGTCGCGACGACGCCCGCCACCGAGGGCGAAATCTACAACCTCGGTGGCCACGAGGTTATTTCCCTGCTCGATCTCGCCCGTCTCCTGATCAAACTCAACGGCGAAGGCTCCTGTCGTCTTGTCCCATTCCCACCCGAACGCAAGGCCATTGACATCGGCGACTATTACGCTGACTACTCAAAACTCCAAAGCTCCACCGGTTGGAAACCGCGGGTCACATTGCGCGAGGGATTTGCTCGCACTCTTGACTACTATCGCCAACATGGGAGCCAGTACTGGTGAACATCCCCCCGGCCAACCCCGGCGCCTTTGTCCGCGCCCACCGCGCCGAGATTGACGCCGCCATTGCCCGCGTTCTCGATTCCGGTCGTTACATCCTTGGCCCCGAAGTCGAAGCCTTCGAGCGCGAGTTTGCCGATTTCATCGGCGTCGCTCACGCCGTAGCCGTCGCCAATGGCACCGAAGCCCTTTGGCTTGCCTTGAAGTCCCTTGGCATCGGTCCCGGCGATGAAGTCATTACCGTCTCTCTCACCGCTACTGCCACTGTCGCCGCCATTGTGGAGAGCGGCGCGCGCCCCGTCTTTGTGGATGTTTGCCCTGACGACCTCACAATGAACCCCGCGCAACTGCCTGACGTCATCACAGCAAAGACCAAAGCCATCGTTCCTGTTCACCTCTACGGTCAAGCGGCTCGCCTTCGGGAAATCGCTGCCACCGGTGTTCCTGTGGTGGAGGATTGCGCCCAGGCTCACGGTGCCCGGTGCGATGGCCGTGCCGTCGGCACCTGGGGGATTCTGGGCGCCTTCAGCTTTTATCCGACCAAGAACCTCGGCGCGCTCGGTGATGCCGGCATCATTGTGACCGGCGACGCCGCGCGGGCGGCGGCTTTGCGCGAGCTGCGCCAGTACGGTTGGCGCCATCGCCAGGTCAGCGCTCGACACGGCTGGAACAGTCGCATGGACGATTTACAGGCTGCCATTCTTCGGGTCCGTCTTCGCCACATTCTTGCCGACACTCGTCGGCGCACCGAGATCGCCGCCGCGTACACGCGAGCGTTGGCCGGTTCGGACATCATGTCGCCACCGTCGTTTTCCGACCGCAGCAGTGTCTATCATCAGTACGTCATTCGACACCCGTCTCGCGATCGTCTGCGCCAGAAACTGGCAGAACGGGGCATCGGCACCGCCATTCATTATCCGGTCCCTGTGCACCTGCAAACGGCCTACCGCTGCTGGGGTTTTGGTCCCGGCTCTCTGCCTGTGACCGAAAAAGCCGTAGGCGAAATCCTCTCGTTACCCGTTTATCCAGAACTGGAACCGAAACAGATCGCTGTGGTCTGTGAGGTTCTTACGACAGCGGGCGGAAACGGGCTTGTGCTTTGAATGTCCAACGGACGATTGGCGGCAGAACTCGACGGGATGCATTGAAAACGCGTTGGAAGAGACGGGCGACACTTCTCCCCGGGTGAGAAAACAGCCCGGGCGCGTTCCATTGGTGTCGGCACGATTTCACAGGGAAGGCTTGCCAAGCGCGGATGTGGGCTTTATAAAACGGCATGAAGATTCTGTGAAGTTTGCTCGTCTCACAAGCAGACAACCTCAGAAACACGGAAGCAACGACAGGAATCACCAGATGAAACGAACTTGGATCCTCGCAGTGGCGCTTTTGGTCGTGGCCGCAATGAGCGGCGCGCTGGCTGATCCGTATCAGGATTTGGTCAAATACAAAATGGGTGACAGCCGCGCCGCCCTGGTTCAGATTGAAAACGAGATGCGCGCAGCGGCGGTCGCCGGGTATCCTGCCATTGAAGACAAGTTGTTGGCCGTGCTGCAATCGGCGGAAGCAACCGAGGATGCCAAGTCGTTTGTTTGCCGGTGCCTGCGTCAGATTGGTTCGGCCAAATGCGTTTCCGCTGTTGCCCCTCTGCTTTCCGACGAACGACTTTCCCACATGGCCCGGTATGCGTTGCAAAACAATTCCAGTCCCGCCGCCGGCAAGGCATTGCGCAATGCGCTGGGTACGGTCAAAGGCAAACTGTTGATCGGCGTCATCAGCTCCGTCGGCGCCCGTCGCGATGCCGAAGCGGTCGGCACGCTCGCTTCACTGGCAAAGGACCCCGATGCGGCCGTGGCAGCAGCGGCGATGAATGCGCTGGGACACATTGGCGGGGCGCCAGCGGCCAGAGCACTGGAAGGAATCACTCCTTCGGCAACGCTGCAAAAAGCCTGGGTCACGGCATACCTCGAATGCGCGGAAACCCTCCCGCCCGCAGAAGCGGAGAAAATTTACCGGCACGTATTGAAAGGCTCCTACGATTCGACGAGCCGCGTGGCGGCGTTGGCGGGGTTGGTGCGGGCCGGGCAAATGACACCGGACGAATTGATGGCGATGTTGAAAGGCGACGACCCGAAACTGCAGGTGGAAGCGGCTCAGTTGGTTGCTGAAGTGAAAGACGCCCGGACCGTGCAAGCGTATCTTGCCGCGTTACCGTCGTTGCCGGCAAACATCCAGGTGATTGTGATTTCGGGGCTTGCCGCCAGCGCGAACAAGGCCGCTGCCGCGGCCGTGGCGTCGCTGGTGGGGAACGACAACGCCGAGGTGAGCACGGCGGCCCTGAAGGCGTTGGGAGTGATTGGTAGCGTGGCCAATGTGCCGATGTTGATGCAACTGGCGCTGGGCAAGGACGAGAAGGCGGCGCTGGCATTTGCCAGCTTGACCCGACTGCCGGGCGCGGAAGTGGACGCGGCGTTGGAGAAGTTTCTAAAGAGCCAAAATGCCGCCGAACGCGCCAAGGCGATCGAAGCGTTTGCGGCACGGGTGGACCGTCGGCAAAACCAGGCCATCCTGGCGGCTTGCGGTGACAATGAGAAAGAAGTCCGTCTGGCGGCATACAAAGCGTTGCGGTTGTTGGCAGAGGAAGGAATGATCCCCGCGTTGGCCGACCTGCTGGTGGCAGCGTCGTCCAGCAGCGAACGGGGCGAACTGGAGCAAACCGTCACCGCGGTGGCATTGCGCACCGCCTCCCCGGATACCGTGGCGGCCATGCTGACGAGCAAACTGGGCAAATCGGTGGAAGCGGACGCGAGCCTGTTGACGGTGTTGGCGAAACGCGGCGGCGCCAGGGCGCTGGAAGCCGTTCGCAAATGCGCGGCCAGTGACAATGTGGATTTGAAGAAGGCGGCGGTGCGGGCGATGTCGGCATGGACGGATACGACGCCGCTGAATGATTTGATGGCGGTGGCCCAGAACGACACGGATGCCTCCTGCCGGATTATGGCGTTGCGCGGTTGTGTGCGCTTGATTGGCGATTCGAACGCTACGGCAGGGGAGAAGGTCAAACAATTGAAGGCCGTGTTGGACACGGCCAAACAACCGGAAGCGCAAAAACAGGTGTTGAGCGGACTGGCCAACGTAAAAGACATGGCCGCCTTGAAACTGGCGGCAACGTATCTGGACGACGCGGCGGTCGCCAACGAGGCGGCGGCATCGGTATTGTCCATCAGTCAGGAATTGGTCAACAAGAAGAAATCGAAGGACAAAGCCATTGTGGAGGCACTGACCAGGATCCACGAAAGCAATATGGTCAACGAAAGCCTGCGAAAACAGGCCGGCGAACTGTTGAAAAAGTTGGCCCGCTGACAAAACCCAGAACAACCATCAAACACATGAGTAAAGCCATGAGTATGACAGTACCCAATATAATGACCCGTCGTCAGTTCATCACGACGAGCGCTGCCGCTGGCGCGTGGCTGGCGATGTCGAAGACCGGATTGGCTCAGGCCGCCGCCAAGGTGGCACCCTCCGACCAGCTCAATGTCGCCATTGTCGGCTGTGGCGGCCAGGGGCGCGTGCTGATCAACGCCTGCCTGCAAATCCCGTATGTAAAGTTCCGCGCGGTTTGCGACATCTGGCCGTATGCGCAACGGTATGCTTCGCGCTACCTCGGCAAGTTCGGCCATGAGACAACCGTGTACGACGATTATCGCGTGATGCTGGAAAAGGAGAAGGGCATTGACGCGGTCATCTGTGCCGCTCCCGACTGGATGCACGCTCCGATCACCTGTGCCGCCCTCGAAGCGGGTAAACACGTGTATTGCGAGAAACTGATGTCGAACACCATTGAAGGCGCCCGGCAAATGGTCCTGACCCAGCGCAAGACCGGTAAACTCCTCCAGATTGGGCACCAGCGCCGCAGCAATCCACGCTATCTCCACGCCAAGGAGAAAATCATAGACCAAGCCAGACTGCTGGGACGCATCACACACGCCAGCGGCCAATGGCATAAGGCCAAGACCGACGACATTACCTGTGCCAAGAGCTACGAGATGGACGAAGCCACGCTGAAGAAGTATGGCTACGAGAACATGCACCAGCTTCTGAACTGGCGCTGGTTCAAGAAATACGGCGGCGGCCCCATCTGCGACCTTGGCGCGCACCAGATTGACATGTTCTCGTGGTTCCTCAATGCCGACCCGAAATCCGTCATCGCCAGTGGCGGCGTGGACTTCTACAAAAACCACGACTGGTATGACAACGTCATCTGCATCTTCGAGTACGACACCAAGGACGGCGTGGCGCGTTCGTTCTACGATGTCCTGACCACCACCAGTTCCATGGGATATTTGGAGAAATACTTTGGAGTCGAAGGTTCCATGGTCATTTCGGAAATGCCGCGTTGGAACAACGTGTACCGGGAAAAAGCCACCGCTCCCGAATGGACACAGTGGGGCGAAAAAGGTCTCATCAAACGCGTCGAAGACACCGCCGCAAAAGTGGAAGAGAAGAAGAACACCGAAGTGGATGCGCGTCTTGCGGCGTCGCCGCCGCCGGAGACATGGGAGATTCCTGTGGTTCTCGAAAAAGCCATCCACCAGCCGCATCTGGAGAACTTCTTCGAGGCCATCCAGAAAGGCACGAAGTTGAACTGTCCCGCCGAGGTGGCTTATCGCAGCGCCGTTGCGGTGCTCAAGGTCAACGAAGCGGTCGCAGCCCAAAAACGTCTCGAATTCAAACCGGAGGAATACAAGGTCTAACATGAAAACCAAACACATCGCCGTCGCACTCATGGTCGCCGCGCTCGCGTGCAGCGGGCGCGCCGAGGAAAAACAAGTCGAGCTGAAGCTGGAACTGCCCAAACCGATGTTTGTCGGCACGCCCATGCCCGTGAAACTCCCCAACATGGAAGCGCCCAACACGCCTCCGCCAAAGATCATGGTGCCCGAAGGCACCACCAACGTTGCCAAGGGCAAGAAAGTCACCTCCAGTGACTCCGCGCCCGTTATTGGCGAGTTGGAAATGATCACCAACGGCGACAAGGAAGCCACCGATGGCAGCTATGTGGAACTTGGGCCGGGCCTGCAATGGGTCCAGATTGATCTCGGCGCCAAACACACCATCTACGCCATTGCTGTCTGGCATTACCATGCCCAGGCGCGCGCTTATCACGACGTGATTGTGCAGGTCTCTGACGACCCCGATTTCGTCACCGGCGTGAAGACGGTCTATAACAACGACCACGACAACTCCGCCGGGATGGGCATTGGCAACGACAAGGCGTACATCGAAGTCAATTCCGGCCGCCTGATTGACGCGAAAGGCGTGCAAGGCCGTTATGTCCGCCTTTACAGCCGTGGCAACACCTCCAATGAGATGAACCACTACATCGAAGTCGAGGTGTTCGGCAAACCGGCCAAATAACGAAATGTCGGGACAGGCGTCTCGCCTGTCCGGTGTTTCCACACAGCCAGTGGGACAGGCGAGAACGCCTGTCCCACTTTGTTCATGAAACATTACTGGATCGCCATCCTCGGCGCCGCGGTGGTTGCGTTGGTGTTCCGCCTCCCGCAACTGGAACGGCGCCCCATGCACACCGACGAAGCGGTTCATGCCATCCGTCTCGGCGACCTGCTCGAACACGGTCGCTATGACTACGATCCGCACGATTACCACGGCCCAACCCTGTACTACGCCACTGTTCCCATCGCTTGGTTGCGTAGTGAGCACACGCTGGTTCAGTTGACGGTTACGACCATGCGGTTGGTGCCGCTGCTGTTCGGGGTTGGTCTGATCCTGTTGTTGTTGGCGGTGGGCAACGTGCTCGGTAGAACGGAAACAATCTGTGCCGGACTGTTGACCGCGGTCTCGCCGATCATGGTCTATTACAGCCGGTACTACATCATGGAGATGCTGCTGGTGTTTTTCACCTTCGGCCTCCTGGTGTCCCTGTGGCGTTACCTGCAAACCGGTCGTCTTGGCTGGGCTGCGCTGGCCGGCGCCTGCGCCGGCCTGATGCATGCAACAAAAGAGACCTGCATTATCACCTGGTTCTGCATTGGTGTGGCGCTGATTTGTTGCGGGGAGATTCGTGTAAAACCCCGCGAGTGGCTCCTTGGCGTCGCGGTTGCCGCGGCGGTCGCCATTGGGGTTTCGGTAACCTGTTTTTCCGTTTTCTTCACAGACTGGCGGGGCGTTCCCCAGAGCGTGTTGACCTACCTGAACTATGTCCGACGCGGCCAGGGTAGCGGCCATGAACATCCGTGGTACGCCTACCTGGAGTGGTTCGCATGGCACCGCACCGGACGGCTTGTCTGGACGGAAGGGGTCATCCTTTTGCTGGCCGTCGGCGGCATGGTGGCAGCCTTTCACGAGCGGATGGGTTTTGGAAAGTTCCTGGCCGTGTACGTGTTGATGATGGCCGTGGTGTACGCCGTCATTCCGTACAAGACGCCCTGGTCCATGTTGAGCCTTGTTCATGGTCTGATTTTGCTTGCCGGCATCGGCGTGGGCTGGTTGGCGCGGCGATGGCCGTGGGTGGCATGGCCGCTGTTGCTGCTGGCGGCTGTTCACCTGGGAATGCAAAGTGCGCGGGGCAATTCCGCTCGCTTCGAATGCGACGAACGTAATCCCTATGTTTATTCCCATACCAGCCGCGATGCCATTCGTCTGGCAGAGCGCGTGCATCAAATGGCCGCAGTCAGTCCTGAAGGACGACAGATACTCGTCAAAGTCATGGCAAAAGAATACTGGCCGTTGCCGTGGTATCTGCGCGATCTACCCCACGTCGGCTACTGGGACCGACCGTCCGATCCCAGCGGTGCGTCGGTTGTCATTACGTCGCCCGAATTTAACCTCGACTTTGGAGATGACTGGCAGACGGAATTGTTTGGCCTTCGTCCTGGTGTGTTGCTGCAAGTTCACATCCGCCGTGATCTCTGGCAGAAGTTCATGGCGACAAGGAAATGAACATGAACACGCCCTCACCCGGTGCTGTTAGCCGTCGGCAGTTCATCACCGCCAGTACAGCCGCTACTGCATGGTTCGCTTTTTCGCAAAACGGGTTCGCGCAAGCGTTGGCATTGAAACCGTCCGAACAGCTCAACGTTGCAATTGTTGGGTGTGGTAACCAGGGGCGTGTGCTGATCAACGACTGCTTGAAATTGCCTTATGTAAAGGTCTGTACCGCCGTGATTGCGAGCGGAGACGTTGGCTATTACAAACATCGTAAGTGGTAT
>CAZISE010000015.1:0-9154 GCA_964541945.1 uncultured Verrucomicrobiota bacterium | reverse complement strand
TACCGCCGTGATTGCGAGCGGAGACGTTGGCTATTACAAACATCGTAAGTGGTATGACAATGTCCTCGCCATCTATGAGTATGCCAGGCCTGAAGGCACATCCCGTGTTTCTTACAATGTGCTGACTACCAACAGCTTGTTTAATCGGTTTGAAAAAGTGATGGGAATCGAAAGCTAGATGGCTCTTTCAGAAGCTCCAGAATGGCAGGAGGTGCGCGACGAACGAAGCGTTGCAACTTCAAGTCATTGGCACGACCAGAAATGCGTTGATGAAATCGTGCGCCTCACTCCGCCGGGAGAACTTCTCTCCATCGAGTATAAAATCCATCTCACACTCGACAAACCGGTTCATCAACCCCACTTGGAAAACTTTTTCGGTGCAATCCGAACGAGAGCGCCGTTGAACTGTCCCGCCGAAATTGGGCATCGAACCACCGTGAGCGTGCTTAAAATCAACGAAGCTGTCACGGCCCACGAACGATTAACCTTCAAACCGGACGATTTTGTTGTGTGAGGTTCTGCAATGATTCACCGCTTCGCGCATGGAGCCATGGCAACACAGTTCGTATTTCTGATCGAACACGACGACGCGCGCTACGCCCGTCAACTCTGCGAGACGGCCTTTCGAGAAATTGACCGTCTGGAGACCGAGTTGACCCGTTTCGATCCCTCCTCGAACATCGCAGCCATCAGCCGACTCAAACCCGGCGAAACGTTGGTGTTGACGTTGGACGCGTTTGAATGCCTGAAAATGGCGCAATTGATTGCCGCCGATACCGGGGGTGCCTTCGATGCCACCATCGGTCCCGTGTTTGCCTGCTGGCGAACGCCCGACGGCAAGCCGCGCACGCCGTCGGCGGAGGAACTGGCGGCCGCGCGCGAGCGGACCGGCTGGCAATGGCTGATGATGGACGAGGAGACACATCTCGTTGGGGTCCGCAAAGCCGGCCTCCGGGTGGACCTCGGCGCCATCGGCAAAGGATACGCGCTGGACTACGCCGCCGGGGTGTTTGAGGAATGGGGAATCACGCGCGCATTGCTCAGCGCTGAAAGCACGGTGCTGGCTCTGGACCCGCCCGCAGAACGGGAAGGGTGGACGGTACAGGCCGATGAACCGATCTTGCTTCGCCAGCGAGCCGTGAGCACATCCAGCGTGGCGGTGCAGGGACAACATATCTTTGACCCACGTAGCGGCCAGGCTGTGGCTCACCGCACACATACCTGGGCTTTGGCGCCGAGTGCAGCGTGGGCCGACGCATTGTCCACGGCGTTTTTTGTGATGAGCGAGGAAGAGATCGAAGAATACTGTCACCAACACGTCGAAGTAGCGGGACTGATTGTGGAAGGCCAGAAGAAATACTTCAATTGGAGGGTCTGACAATGAAGTGGAACGCATTACCTGTCATCGCCGCCATACTGCTGGCGGGCTGTGATAACAAGGCGCCCACTGTTCCGTCAAAGGCTGCATCCGCGCCCTCTGCCGGAAACAAGACCGTTCTCTTGGAACTGGAGTTTCCCAAGGAAGTAACCACCGGCACGCCCGTGCCCATCAAGGTTGCCAACTTGGAACCGACGGACGCACCGCCTCTGAAAATCATGGTGCCCGAAGGCACCACCAACGTTGCCAAGGGCAAGAAAGTCACCTCCAGTGACTCCGCGCCCGTTATTGGCGAGTTGGAAATGATCACCAACGGCGACAAGGAAGCCGCCGATGGCAGTTATGTGGAACTTGGGCCGGGCCTGCAATGGGTCCAGATTGATCTCGGTGCCAAGCATACCATCTACGCCATTGCCGTCTGGCATTACCATTCCCAGGCGCGCGCCTATCATGACGTGATTGTGCAGGTCTCCGACGACCCCGATTTCGTCACCGGTGTGACAACGATCTATAACAACGATCATGACAACTCGGCCGGGCTGGGGATTGGCTCGGACAAGGCGTATGTCGAAACACGCAAAGGACGCCTCATAGACGGCAAAGCGATTCGGGGACGTTTTGTTCGGCTTTACAGCCGTGGCAATACAACCAACGAGATGAACCACTACATCGAAGTCGAAGTGTACGGAAAACCGTCCACATGAAAAATTCCTGTCGCCAACACGTCCTGACTTCGGGTATGTTGGCGGGCACTCACAAACAATGGTTTGATCCATAACATCTAATTCAGGAGAAAGAACATGAAGAAAAAGATACTCATTGCTGTAGGCGTGCTGGTTCTGGTGGTGGGAGGAATTTGGGGGTTCCGTACCTACCAGGAAATCGAAAAAGGCAAGAAGGAAAGAGCCAACACCACGATCGCCAACGTGGTGGAACCCACCAAAACGACGACCCCAGTTTCCGCCCCCGTGGCCAGCGGTCCGATGCGGACATTCAATTTGACCGAGAAAAGCCTCATTCGCTGGACCGGCTACAAGAAAGTCGGCCAACACTCCGGTTGGTTCATTCTCTTTGACGGTGTCGGCAAGATGCCCGACAACAATCTCGAACAGGCGACCATCGAATTGAGCATCGAAACCGATTCGGTGGAGACGGATGACCCCAGCGGTATCCTCACGAAAGTGATGAAGAACGAAAGCTTTTTCCACTGCGCGAAGTTTCCCACTGCCACCTTCAAGAGCGTCAGCATCGTCAAAGTGGAAACAAACGTGCCCAACCTCTACACCGTTACCGGCGACCTCCAAATTCGAGACATCACCAAACGGATCGCCTTCCCTGCTACGATTACTGTCGCTGGCGATACGGTGAAACTGGAAGCCGATTTCAAAGTCAACCGTCGCTGGTGGAACATCGTCTGGCAGGCGGCCGGCGACAGCTTCCTTTACGATGATGTTCGCATCGAGCTGAAAGCCGAAGCCAAGGAAAAAGCCAGTTAACCCGGATTTCCCGGGCGCATCAACCCAACAAGCAAACAGCCGCAGGCAAACGCCTGCGGCTGTTTTGTTGGAAACGAACTCGATGATTACTGTTTCGGCGAGGCATCAGCAGGGAGATCGCCGAGGGCGTACTGGATGCCGTCGAGATAGAACTGGAGAATAGCCGGTTCCATGAAGACGTTGGCGGCATGGCCAAGGGAACAATAGAAGACGCGGCCATTGCCTTCTTTCTTGATCCAGGCGACGGCATAGTCGTTGTCGGCGCGCGGGGATTTGATGTTGACCTTGCCAGTGGCCTCGTCGGACAGGTCAAGACTGAGCAGGACGCGGCGGTCAGCGCGGGTATAGGGGTCTTTGAACTGATAGATTTCGTCTTTGAGTTTGAATCCCTTCCCGCCGAAGGCGCGGGTCAGCGGGTGATTGGGTTCGTCAATTTTGAATGCCCAGGTGCCACCGCCGCCCCACGGGTGGCCGCAGAACAGGCCGCCCATCATTTTTGCGCCGTCCGGCCATTGGTAGAAGTTGTCGGTTGCCGCGTGGATGCCGATGATGCCCTTGCCGCCACGCACGAAGTCGAGGAGAGCCTGTTTCTGGGCATCGGAGAGTTTCAGGCCGGTGGTGTTGTTGAGGAGGACGGCGTCGTATTTTTTCAGGTTGGCCGGTTCGAATACGTCGTATTCGCGGGCGAAATCGGCGGTGTAGGCACCGGTTTTCTGGCCCATCAGTTCGATGGCTTTGTTGCCGCCGGCGATGCCGCTTCCGTGGAAGAAACCTTCACAGCGCCAGAAGACGAGGATTTTGCGCGGGCTTTTTGGGGTGGCGGTCGCTTTGGCGGGGATGGCGGCTTCTATTTTTTGGAGGTCGGCGGCGGAAAGTTCGGGAAGTTTGCTTTTGTCTTGTGGTGGTTTTGGGGGTGCGGCGGGTTTGGGGGCCTGGGCCAGGGCGCCGACGGTGAGCGCGGCGATGCAGAGACTGGTGCAGACGATGGTTTTCATTTGGGTATTCTCCTATGGTTGAGGTTTTGACGTTGGAAAACGCGGGTTGTTCATTTGCCGTCGCCGAACTGGAAGTAGAGGGTGGCTTCGTATTTGCCGTTGGCCGGAGTGGGTTGTCCCTGTGGGCCGGTTTGGTCAGCTTCGGCGAATTTGTTGCCAATCGGCGGGATGGCGTGCAGAAATGAGATGTCACCCTCCGGGTACGGCACTGCGAGGCGGCGTGATTCCACACTGCCAGCATCAGTGCCGAGTTTGGGTGTGTAGAGGCGGTAGTACAGTCCCGGTGTGGGTGTGGCGATGGTGATGGGGCCTTGCGCGGTTGTCAGCCGCAACCAGCGCAGTCCTGCAAAATAGCCCTTGAATTCCGGATATTTCCATGAGGCGCCGGGCAGCGGGTCATTGTAGGCGAGGTCAAAAACGTCCAGTTCGGTGCCGGCCATACGGTTTTTATAGACGCGGTACGGTCCCTGTCCGAGCCAGCGTTTGGCGCGGACGAGGGTTTCGGGGTAGTCGAAGCTGACACCAAAGTAGTCCATGGCGCCGCGCATGGGATAGCGGTATTTGAGTTCGAGCACGCCATTGGGTTGAATGCGCCAGCGCAACCATTCAAAACCGCCGCCGTTTTTCAGTTCAATGAGGTAGCTATCGCCGTCGCGTTGGTGGTTGACGGTGGTGTAGTAGGGGTTGAAGGGGCCGGACTTTTCCAGTTTGCCGGCGAAGACGAGGCGCGGACCGTTGCCAAAAGAGAAGTTTTGTTGGCCGCTGAGGACGCCGAGCAGGCGGGCGTCTTCAGCGTGGAAGGTAAAGCGGGTCGCGCCGGCGTTGACGATGATTCGGTCGCCGGTTTCCTGGGCGGTGACCGTGCCTTTGCCGTGGGGTGCCAATACCTTGGCGAGTTCGCGTCCGCTGCGAATCGGCCAGTTCCAGGTCCAGAGCGAGTCGCCGTTCGGCGCCAGCGCTTCCAGGGAGACGGCGTCGCCGGAACGCCAGTTTCCCGGCAATGGAATTCGGAGCGTGCTCTTTTCTCCCGGCGGCGTGTCTGGCCCGATGAGGCGACCGGTGTTGATGACTTTTCGGGGACCGGAATCGGTTGGCGACGGGAAATCCATCAGGCGCCACTTGAAACGGCACTCTTTGAGGTTGATGAAGTCAAAACGGTTTTCCAAGGTCACAATGAAATCCGGTTCGGTGGCACTGACGCGGGCCTGGATGGGCGACCACAATTCGCGAATCGCATGGAAACTTCCTTCTTTTTCCCGTCGCGGTCCGACGACGCCGTCGGGGGCCAGGTTGCCGGCGCAGTCAATTTTGTTGCCCTTGTCGGTGCGGACGACGCCTTCATCGAGAAAGGCCCAGAGGAACCCGCCGATGCAGTTGGGGCTTTTGTACATCACGTTCCAGTAGTCTTCGAGGCCCGCGCCCGCGCCGCCGTCGTAAAGGCCGTGTAGAAACTCGGTGGGCAGGTAGAGGTCGGGACCTTCGCAGGAGCGGACGACGTTGGAGTAGACCTGGTAATGCGCGGTGTTGATGCCGCGGAAGGTCGCCCACGGGTGAAGCACCGGACGTTGTTGCGGGTCCCATTGGGCAAACTCGTTGTCCAGTTCCGTGTTCCAGCCGCCCTCGTTGCCGTTGTCCCAGAAAATGATGCAGGGATGGTTCACATCGCGTCGGATCATTTCGCCGACCAGCGTGCGTCCGACATCGGTGTCGTATTTCTTTTGCCAACCGGCCAATTCGTCGAGCACGTACAGACCGAGTTCGTCGCAGGCGTCGAGAAAATGCGCGTCCGGCGGGTAATGCGACGTTCGGACGGCATTCATGTTCATTTCCTTCAGCAGTTTCACGTCGTTGCGGCTGATCGTTTCGCTCGTTGTTCGTCCCGAATCCGGCCAGAAACTGTGTCGGCAGCAACCCTTCAGTCGGACGCGCTGGCCGTTGATGAACAGCCCTTCGCCGGGCCGCACCTCGACAGTGCGAAACCCGAACCGTTGTGTGACGGTGTGCAACACCGTGTCGCCTTTCTTCAGCCAGACCCTGACTTTGTACAGGTGCGGCGTCTCTGCCGTCCAATTGCGCTGGCCTTTGACCTGTGTTCGCAACACGGCGTTGGAACCTTCCAGTTCCGCGCCAAATTCCGCGCCCAGCCCCTCGATCCGCGCCGTCACACGGTCGGCATCCAACAGCTTGCCGCCCGCAAAAACCTGCATGGTGAACGCCCCATCGGCCCGCGCGTCAATCGCCACACGGTCAATGTATTGTGGCGGTTTGGCTTCCAGCCAGACGGGACGAAAAATGCCTCCAAAAACCCAGTAGTCGCCATGCCGTTCGGCCGCGGTGACGCTGGGGTTGGTGGAGATTTTGCTGACGATGACTTCGAGTTGGTTGGTCCGGTCAAACTTTAGCAGGGGGGTGACATCGTACTGGAAACGGTAGAACGCGCCCATGTGACGCGGTCCCGCCGCTTTGCCGTTGAGGGACACCTCGGCGTCGGTCATCACGCCGTCAAACACGAGGTGGACGGTTTTGTTGCTCCAGGATGACGGGACGTTGAATGTGTGGCGGTATTTGCCCTGCTCGCCGAGTTCCTTGCCGGCGCGTCCGTAAGCGTAGGCGCCAAAGCCGTGAAGTTCCCAGCACCCCGGCACGGGAAGCTTGCTCCATTGATTGCTTTTGCGGCCGGCCGTGCAGAGGAAATCCCACGCCACCGCGTCATCCTTGCCCTTGCCGGAAAGATACTGGATCTGCGTCTCCATCTCTGCCGCCCACGTCGCGGCGGCTGCCAGCATTGTCGCAAACCATACTTTCATCGCGTCTAGCTTAGCGCATTCGCCGGCAATGTCACCACAAACCTCGCGCCGCCGCCAGCGCCGTCGGCATAGCGGACCTCGCCACCGTGAGCGCGGACCAACGCCCGCACCAGCGTCAGACCCAACCCCAGCCCGGCAGGAGCATCAGTCTGGTTGCCGCGGGCAAACGGACGAAACAGCCGACGTCGGGCATTGCGGGCGACGCCAGGCCCGTGATCGCTGACCGACAACTCAACGCCACCCGACACGGGCGCCAGTGCGACATGGATGGAGCGGTCGGCAGCATTGCGGGTGTGTTTCTCGGCGTTGTCGAGCAGGTTCTGCAGAATCTGGGCCAGCGCGTCCCGGTCAAACCGAACTTCCGGTATGGCTCCGGTAACGCGAAACTCAACTCTGGCTCCGAGCGCTTCAAGCGCGGGACGTTGTCGCTCGACGCATTCGCGAACGGCGTCACCCAGATTGCCCCATGCGAGGTTTACTTTCAGCCCACCGCGTTCAAGGCGGGTGAATCCGAGCACATTGGCGACCACCCGACCCAGCCGTTCCGCTTCGTCGGCCACCCGTCGGGCATAATCGCGGGCGCGGGTCGGATCGCCGAGCCCCTCCGCGAGCATGTCACTGTAGAGCCGTAACCCGGCCAGCGGCGTGCGCAACTCGTGGGCGGCGCTGGCAGCGAACCGGGACCGTTGGCGGGCAAGCCGTTCAGTCTGCCAGATCAGACCGACAACGCACAACCCCGCAACGCTGGCGGCAGCTACTCCCCAACCAAACACGCGGAGAAAACCGACGCGCACCGCGCGTGCCTTCATTTCAGCGGCAGCCAGGTCCACGCCCGCGTCCACCGAGACATGCCAGTCAGCGTTGCCGAGACGCACCACCGCGTCGAGCGGCCCCGCTGCGGGACCGGGCAGGAACCGGGCGGGAAACGGCGCCGTTTTCAGAAGGTCTGCAATGGCCTCTTGAGAGATGAGCAACCCCTGCACCGCGCGCCCGTACGGCGTCTGGACATCACGCAACGCGACAAGCGATGGAACGCGGTTGATTGGGATGGTGTGCCAGACGAGCGGGCCGGTGGAAATTTCCACGGTGCCCGTGGTGGTGGCCTGGAGCGTTTCAAGACTGGGTTTGGTTTGCGGTTGCGGTGAATTGAGATTGCGGAGTTTGGAGTACACTTCGGAAGAAAGTACCGTTTGCGCCCAGGATTGCGCGTCGAGCCGCTGAACCCGTCGCGGCTGTTGTTGGAGAGGCGCCGCCTGTTGTTGGACCGCCGCCACGTAGGTGGGCGCCTGCAACTCAAGCTGACGGCGGATGGCGTCCTCGGCGGCATGCTCCTCGGCAGAGAGTTCGCGCGGCGCCTGCGGATTCAGTTGCGGGAGAGTGAAGTTGCCCCAGACATCAAGCTGAAAATAGGTGCGGATGATCGGGTCCATCGGACCGTCAATCAACGGCGACGGCACGACTGCTGCGCCTTCATAGGCGCCCCGCGGATCGTGATAGAAATACTGGTAATGGTAAAACGGACGCTTCGATTCGTTCTCCCGCAGCGTCTCCAGACGATCCCGCAACCGCTCGGCCAAACGAGCTGCCGTTTCACCGGCCAAACGGGAGGGAGCGCGTTGGATTTCCACGGCGCGTTGCTGCGCTTCGCGCCAACCAACGACAAACCACGCCCCGCACGGCACCGCAATGGCCGTGACAATAAGCAACAGGGCCAATGAGGCCCGATGGGCGGACAGTTTCATCGCGCGCCCCAGGCATACCCGACGCCCTTGACGCAAACAACAATGCGAGGCTCGGACGGATCGCGCTCAATCTTGTGTCGGAGATTCGCAATCGTCACGTCCACCGTTCGTGTCTCAGTGTCGGCGCGCAGCCCCCAGACCTGTTCCAACAGTTCCGCTCGCGAGACGGCACGGGCACGATGACGATAAAGCCAGCGCAAAATACCGACTTCTCGCGGGGTCAACGAAACTGTCCGCCCGCCGCGCTGCGCCTCGCACCGCCCCAGATCGAAACGGCAACCGTCCGCCTCCAGAATCTCCGGCTCGACCGGCGCGGCCTTGACACGGCGTCCCAGCGCCTCCACGCGCGCGAGAAGCTCGCGGGCGCCAAACGGTTTGGTAACATAATCGTCCGCACCGGCACTCAAACCGCGAACCTTGTCCTCCTCGGAACCTTTCGCCGTAAGCATCAGGATGGGCAGACCGGGACGCTCCAACCGCAACCGTCGGCAAACCTCAATACCGCCGAGTCGTGGCAACATGATGTCGAGCAACACCAGATCAAGATCGGGATCAAGACCGCGTTGGGTGGCGGTCAGACCATCGGCGGCAATGGACACCACATGACCCGCCCCCCTGAGCAGGTCCACCAGACCGTCGCGCAACACCGGCTCGTCTTCGACGATGAGGATGTTCATCTGCCCCCAGTTTAGTCGGGCTTGATGGGCGGACAAGCAAAAGGTTTGTAAAAGGTGGA
>CAZISE010000014.1:0-91766 GCA_964541945.1 uncultured Verrucomicrobiota bacterium | reverse complement strand
TCACCCTAAAAGCCCCTGCAACAACAGAACCACAGACCGACCTGATATGTCCAAGCGGCGCCGAGTTTGCATTTGGGGAAATATTGGAAATAAAATTGCCATTTGATGTCTTGGGGTTCCAACCATCCGATTCGGTAACATTTCTCGTTCAATTACTAAGTGGCGGCGTGGAAATGGAACGCCATCCATCCGCCGGTTTGTTGCGTTTTCAAGTTCCAACTGCAGGTTTTCAACTTGCCAATTGGCGCATTTGACCAACTTGCCTGGAACTCGCACGGGAACACCTTTCTGTCCGTGAAAGGCTGTAAGTTGTCTGTCACAAAGAGGTTGGCGGTGTAGCGTAAAAGCGGGTTGGCGGAACACTCATGGAAAAATCCACAAGCCGTCGCCATCACATGGAAGGCAAGTCTCCTCTGGATCGCGTAGAACTAGCCGGAACGATCCGGATTGAAAGAGTGAGCACCGTTTGGTGGGAGTGGTTGTATGCCTGAAAAAACAAGCTTCTTGGCCTCCAACAGAAGCGGACCAAATGGTGCGCCTGAACATTGACACCAACGCGGGCCCTTCGTCCATCCGAATCGGTTTCACCGATCAGCGCCTCACGGCTCATGACGGGATGATCGTCTGGAGTCACTTTCTGCAGCAGCAACAGTTCCGCCACCAATTCAATTCCGTGCTGCCGCATACACCCACCAGTCCGAATGCGTTTGCTCCGGCCGACATCGCGCTGGGCTTTCTGGGCGGCATTCTGCCGCCGGGGCCGACAAGCTCACCCGTGTGGCGTGGTTGCAAAGCGATCCGGCCGTGGCCGAGGTCTTGGGCATCGAAGCGGTGCCCAGTCAGTCCACGCTGAGCCGTTTCTTCGGTGTGTTCTCGCAACGTTCCTGTCAGGGTTTGGCCGGGTTGCACGCCCGCGCGGTATTCGCGCTGCCCACGCGGCACGGGGGCGAGACGTTCGATTGCCGCCACACGACAGGCGGCTTCTCGGCGAATTGGATTCGTGGGCGCTGTTGCATGAGGACGGCCATCAAGAGGGCGTGGCGATGGGCTACACGCGGCGGGGACTCAAGCCGTGTCATCGGTCGTTGATCGCGGCGTTGGCGAAAACTGGTGGCCAACTATTGGGTGTGACCGGGCAACACGGCGTGTGTGAGCGGGGCGGCAGAGTTTCTGCGGCAGACGGTGAGAGGAGTTTGCCGTCGCAGGTGCGCGTCGGGTTGGTGCGGGGCGCTGCCGGGTTCGGAGACGCCAGTGTGCAAGAGGCGGCCGAGGCGTTGAGATTGAAGTTTATCTTCGTGGCGCGGTTGACGCAGAAAGTGCAGACGCTCTGTCGGCATGAGGACGCGGCGTGGCAGAAGACGCAGGTGGAGGGGTTGGAGGTGCAAGAGGTGGCGCTGGAGCGGTCGGGGCGGCGGTTGATTGTCATCCGCCAACGTGTGGCACAGCGGCCCGAGGCGGGTGGCAAAACGTTGTTGGAAGTGCCCGGGTATCGGTTTCAGGCGTGGGTGACGAATCTGCTGCCGAGCGTGGGTGCGCTGGGGGGTGTGGCGTTCGTACAATGGGCGGGCCGAGATTGAGAATCGGGTGTGAGTTGAAACGGCGGCTGTTTGCGCGGGCGGCGGTGCGGGGTGCCGAGACAGGGCAATGGTGGCAACAAATCCTGATGAAACTCACCGGTTCGCCCAACTGCAATGCAGTTGGAAAGCGGTGTCGGATGGCGTCCACGAGAGCCTTATACAGGGGCGAAGCGTCAGGGTCAACACCAGATATTGGACATAACGTATATTGTGCGACACAACATCTTCTCCGCCCTCGGATGACGGTCCGCGCAAGACGTCGGCGGGCGCGTCCACTAAAGGGGACGCGCCGCCGCCGTCTTCACTTGATAATAATGACCGAAGTGGAACAAGTGTTGAGCATCAAGGACTTGAACAGCGTCGAGAATGGTCAAAGTCACAGAAGCGTTGCCTTCAACGGGTCAAGTCCCTGTTCTCTTACTGGTCGGCTCGCGGTTATCAGCTCCTCTGGGTCATGCTCTCCACGGCTCCCGGCGGTGACGCAAGGAAACTCGCGTATCATCACAAGCGGCTTCGTCAATCCCTTGAACGCAAGCTCGGTTTCAAGGGCGTCGAGTTCTTCCAAGTCGAGACTACGGAAGGCAACGGCGTTCTTCACGTGGTCTGGGCGTGGCGTGGTGAACGGTCGTTCTACGTTCCGCAAGACTGGCTTTCGTCGGAGTGGAAACGGATTCACGGCGCGCCGATTGTCTGGGTCTCTCGCATCGGCAGCGGTCAACGGGATCGTGACAAAGTCGGTCGCTACATGGTCGCGCAATACTGCGGGGGGCAATCAGGCTTTGTCCGTTTCAGTTACTCTTGGTGGTCGTGCGAGTTCCCGCTGGCGAAATGCTGGGAAACGCTGAAAACATTGGCTTCTGTGAGTTTTCGGGATGACTCGGCCAAGTGGGGATGGCGTCGGGAATACGTTCTGCCGATGTCGGAGATTATCGCGGCTTGGGAAACGCTTTTACGCAACGGCGAGGTCATGCTCGCGGATGTTCTGGTGGGCGTTCGTGAACGTCAACTCGTGGAGTTGTTCTGATGAAGCGCCGTCGTCACGCGAAAGCGGTTGCGCCCTCTCATCGGTGTGGCAAGGGGCGTGACAACCGCGCCGTTTCGGTTGGCGCGCCCCTTGCAACCTCTCCCCACCCTACCAAGAAGTGTGTGCGGCACGGTGAACGCTTCGCAGGACAGTCGCCCACAGTTACCAAGACGGCTCGGCAGCGTGCCCTCCAAGAATTTCCTTCCCCCCACCTTCCCTTTTCGGGGAAGGAAATTCGGCGCGGGTCGTCCTCTGGTGTTGCCAAGACAAAGGCACGTCCAACCGTCGCGCCAGCGAGCGCGTGGGAGTTCCATGAGTTGCTCTCGTCCAAACTCAAGGCGCGGGGGTTCGCTTGCGGATCGTTCCTCGCATTACGGGTGATGACCGAAGGAACAGAAGCGGCTCTCCAAGTCGTCTTGCTCGCCTTCTACGCTGCCCTCCAAGAAGCGCAAGAGGACTGGCGCGTTAGACATAACACAAAACCGCCTTTTCGTCTCCAAGCGCAATAAAAAGTCCTCTCGCGTGGGCGGCGCGAAGAGGGGGTGAGGTTCCGCGCAGACTTGACGTTTTGGCGCCCATCAAGTAAAGTGCGCGTGCTAAGAGAACCTATGGGAAGAATCGCAGAAAACGCTCGTTTTGGCAAGCATTTCGGCGCGGCTCATAACCTAACGCCAGCGGTTCCCCAGTTACCCTCGCTTAGCACGGCGAGGGATGTCTTCTGAGAATCTTCCAACCCCTTTCCGTTGCTCTCGGTGCGGCTCTCCGGCGGTCGGTTCGGTCGTCCGCGTCATCAAACACGGCGCCTTCGTCATTCGACTCAAGTGCCTATTGTGCGACGTAGTGTTTGTTTTGGTTGGCGTGTTTTTTATTGGCACATCGTGTCGGCCGCGACCATCATCGACCGCCAAACCGAAACAGGCGCGATGCATTGGATGTCGTGATTTGAGCCACCTTTTCGAGCGCAATTCCCCGGATCTGTGCCAACACCATCGCCGTCAGTGGCAGGTACGAAGGTTCGCAACGCTCGCCACGGCGCGGGACAGGTGCAAGGTATGGCGAGTCGGTTTCCAGCAACACAAACTCCAGCGGAATTTTTGCCGCCACGGCGCGCGTTGTCGCTGCATTTTTGAATGTTAAGATTCCTGCGAAACTGATTAACAAGCCAGCTTCAATACACGCGAAAGCCATTGTTGTGTCCCCTCCAAAACAATGCATCACCCCCCATGGATGCTGTTCCTTCGGCATTGACTTGGCGTGGGCGGAAATAATCGCCATCATGTCGGGATCACTTTCGCGGCTGTGGATGACCACGGGCAACCGTCGTTCTTTTGCCAGGCCGAGGTGTGCCCGGAACAAATCTCGTTGTTGTTGGCGAAGAAGTGAATTATTTTTTGCGTCACGGTAGTAGTCCAACCCGGTTTCGCCGATGGCAACAACCTTGGGATGGCGAGCCAGTTCCGCAATCTCCGTCATTTGGTCAAGCGAGACACGTAGGATGTCGCCCGGATGGAGACCGACAGCGACTCCGATGTCATTGTGCTGCTCTGCCAGCGCCAGCGTGGCACGGGCAGAATCGAGATCGGTAGCGACGCTGACGATTCGGGTGACGCCGGCTGTACGGGCGCGTTCAAGCACCGATGGCAGGTCGTTGGCAAATGCTGGCCAACTTAGATGTGCGTGAGTGTCGGTAAACATTGGGCTTGTCAGGGTGACAGAAGTTGTTTATCACTCTCGACGCGTCAACTCAACAAAGGAGATTCCAAATGGCAAGACCCGTTACACTCTTCACCGGCCAGTGGGCCGACCTGCCCTTCGAAACCATGTGCCAGAAAGCCAAGAGCTTTGGCTTCGACGGCCTTGAACTCGCCTGTTGGGGCGATCATTTCGACGTGGACCAAGCAGTTGCGGATAAAAATTACTGCAAAAAACGTTGGGACATCCTCGCCAGTCACGGCCTGACCGCTTTTGCGATTTCCAGTCATCTCGTTGGGCAGGCAATCTGCGACAACATTGACGAACGACACAAGAGCATTCTCCCCGCCGATGTTTGGGGCGACGGCGATCCTGAAGGGGTCCGCAAACGCGCGGCCGAAAAGATGATCAAGACCGCGAAGGCGGCCCGTGCGTTTATGGATGCCAAACCAGCCAGTCTCGGCGGCAAGAAAGGCGCCACTGCCATCGTCAACGGCTTCACCGGTTCCTCCATCTGGCACTTGCTCTACGCATTTCCACCGACCAGTGATGAGATGTGGCAAAAAGGGTTTGACGATTTTGCCAAACGATTCCAGCCCATTCTCAAGGCATTTGATGAACTCAATGTCAACTTCGCCCTGGAAGTGCATCCGACCGAGATCGCCTTCGACATCGCCAGCGCCCAACGTGCCCTGAAGGCTGTCAAAAACCACAAGCGGTTCGGCTTCAACTACGACCCGTCGCATCTGGGGTATCAGCATGTTGACTATGTAAAATTCATCCGTATTTTTGGCGATCGGATTTTCCACACTCACATGAAGGATGTGTGGTGGGGTCATGGTGACGGCACGGTTGGTGTGTTTGGCGGGCACACCACCTTCGGCGACCCGCGACGATACTGGGATTTCCGCTCGATCGGTCACGGCGACATCAATTTCGAGGAGATCATCGTGGCGCTGAATGATGTCAACTACCAAGGGCCGCTCAGTGTCGAGTGGGAAGATGGCCGCATGGACCGCGAGCACGGCGCGAAAGAAGCCTGTGAACGCGTGAAAGCCATGGACTTCAAGCGTAGCGCCATCGTTTTCGACGCCCAGTTCGACCGCTAAACCTATAACGCAATTCAACCGCTAGGGGCAGGCTCAACAACCTGCCCCTACCCTTATACGGAGACAAACATGCTCATCGGAATGGATTTTGGCGGGACCAAAAAAGTGGATGGCGTGATCGTCGCCTCCGCCACGCAGCCCATCCTTAAATCGCGCCGCTACAAAACCAAAAACATGACATCTAACGCCGAGTTGTTGGAGGCCACCTGCCAGTCGTTGCGCGAGTTCGGAGCCGCTCCCGACAACTGCGTCATCGGCATTTCCGCCGCTGGCGCGATCGATCGCGACAAACTTTGCATTCTCCACTCCCCCAACACCAAGATCCCCCCCCCGATTGATTTTGCCGCCCAATTACAACGGAAAGGCTACCGCGTCACCCTCGGCAACGACCTTGCCATGGCGGCCTGTGGTATCGGCAAACTCGACGGCCACGGCAACGCCGTCGTCATCACCTTCTCCAGCGGCATGAACACCGGTGTCATGGTCAACGGCCATATTTTGGAAACCGAAACGGGACATACCGAATATCCCTACGCCACTGACTGGAGATGGAAAACACCTCCTGTATGCAACTGTCCCGGCCATCCGACCAAAAAATGTGTCGAATCTTTTGCCTCTGGCAATGCCGCCGGGCGCATGTTTCGCGCCGCCTTTCTTGACGGGCAGGTCAAGCCCGATCATGTCGTCTTCCAGTTCCTCATCAAAAAAATGAATGATGAGCAAATGGACGGTGGGCCGTTTACTGCCGACGACCTGCTGAATCCCAACCGTCGTGACATGATTCTCGACCAACTCGCCTCGGAATCCGTGTACAACGGCCATGTCCAGAAACCCGACGAAATCACCGAACGGATTCGTTCCATCCAGGAACGCGCCATCGCCCATGCCCTCAAGGACGCCGTTCTTCACTACGGGCGCCAAAAAATCACGCTGATTGGTGGAATGACGCACTGGTGGGATTTGTTGTTTGTTCCCGCCATCGAACGTGCTCATCGTGAAGGCTCCAACATCCTGCCAATGCCGCCGGTTGTGAAGTGCCCCTACCCTGACCCGTGTCTTGTCGGCGCCGCGCTCTACGCACAGGACAAGTTCAACGTGTCAAGTTGAAGAGTACCTCGGCTGTTACACCGGCTGAATCGAGCCGTTCGGTTGTGGGTCGTTGCTAAAACGATTTACCACTGACCCGTTTTCAGATAGTCGTCAATGGCCTTGGCAGCCTTGCGCCCGGCGCCCATTGCCAGGATCACTGTCGCCGCTCCGGTCACAATGTCGCCCGCGGCAAAGACACCTTGTTTGCTGGTCTTGAGCGTATCGGGATTGGTTTCGATGTAACCGCCTTTGCGAGTCTTGAGGTCGGGTGTGGTAGATTGGACCAGCGGGTTACTGCTGGTGCCAACCGCAATGATGGCCACGTCGAGCGGGATCTCGTACTCGGATCCTTTGATCGGAACGGGACGACGGCGACCGGATTCGTCCGCGGGACCGAGTTCCATCTTGATCACGCGAGCGGCGCGAAGCCAACCGCGTTCGTCGCCGAGAAACGCAACAGGATTGTTCAACAAGAGGAACTGGACCCCTTCTTCCTTGGCGTGTTTAATTTCCTCGACGCGGGCGGGCATCTCGGTTTCGCTTCGCCGATAAATGACATAGGCGTTTTTGGCGCCAAGGCGCAAGGCGCTGCGAATGGCGTCCATCGCAGTGTTGCCGCCTCCGATGACAGCAACATTTTTACCGCGGCAATCATAGATCGGCTCGTCGTATTCGGGAAACTTGTAGGCCTTCATCAGGTTGACCCGGGTGAGAAATTCGTTGGCGGAATAGACGCCGCAGAGGTCTTCACCGGGAACGCCGAGAAATTGCGGCAGCCCCGCGCCGGTGGCGATGAGCACGGCGCTGTAGCCCTCCTCGTTGAGAAGTTCGTCCACGGTTACTGTCTTGCCAACGACGACGTTGGTCTCGAACCTGACACCCATCTTGCGCATGTTTTCGACTTCCTGACGAACGATTTCTTTGGGGAGCCGAAACTCAGGGATGCCGTACACAAGAACGCCGCCGATTTCATGAAGCGCCTCGAAAACGGTGACCGCGTGGCCTTTTTGGATGAGATCGCCGGCGGCGCTCAGGCCAGCTGGCCCGCTGCCAACGATGGCAACTTTTTTACCGCTTGGCGGCGCAATGGGCGGAAGACCGATTTTACCGCTCTGACGTTCGTAGTCGGCGACAAATCGCTCCAGGTACCCGATCCCAACGGGACCAAATTTCTTGGACATGATGCAGGCGCCTTCGCATTGGTCTTCCTGCGGACAAACCCGGCCCGTGATGGCGGGTAGCACATCATCCTCGCGAATCTTTGCGGCGGCGGCAAGATAATCGCCCTTGAGAATCAATTCGATGAAATCTTTGACTTTCACGCCGACCGGACAGCCATCCACGCACTTTGGATGGGCACATGCCAGACATCGTAGGGCCTCCTGTTTGGCGAGTTCAAAGTCGAAACCAAGATTGACCTCGTTGAAATTACGAGCGCGTTCGGCCGGTGGCTGTTCCGGCATGTGTTGACGGGGGATGGCCGTGCGTTGTTTCGGAGAAAGCGGATTGGCAGGCATGTTATTTGGCCTCCGCAAGTTTGCAGTGATGTTTTTCAAATTCGGTCAGCGCACGCAGTTCGGCTTCCCGATAAAGCGCGTTGCGCTTGCTCAGGCCGTTGAAGTCCACCTGATGCGCGTCAAACTCCGGCCCGTCCACACACGCAAACTGACTTTTGCCGCCGACATGCACCCGGCAACCGCCACACATACCGGTACCGTCCACCATGATGGGGTTGAGGCTAACAACGGTCTTGATACCGTAAGGACGAGTCACCTCGGCAACAGCGCGCATCATGGGAATCGGTCCAATGGCGAGAACCATGTCAATTTTACGAGCGTCAGCAATCATCTGTTTGAGCGGATCAATCACAAGCCCCTTTTGCCCGTAACTACCGTCATCCGTGGTGATGATCACTTCGTCGGCAAACGCCCGTATCTCTTTTTCGAGGATGACAAGCGATTGGGTGCGACCACCGATGATGACAATCACATGGTTGCCGGCCTCCTTGAGCGCCTTGGCGGTCGGATACGCAATGGCAGTACCAACGCCGCCGCCGATGACAACACAGGTGCCAAACTTTTCGATGTGTGACGGTTTGCCAAGCGGTCCAACGACATCAAGGATAACATCTCCGGCGTTGAGGGTGTTGAGATGTCTGGTGGTCTTCCCCACCCCTTGAACGATAATGGTAATGCTTCCGTCCTTCGGATCGGAGCCGGCGATGGTTAGCGGGATACGTTCTCCGCGCTCGTGTATGCGCAGGATCACGAACTGTCCCGGCTGCTGTTTGCGGGCAATACGCGGCGCTTCAATCCGGAAGAGTTTCACCTCCGGAGCAAGAAAACGCGCTTCGAGAATTTTACTGTTTGTCATGTGCATAAAAAGGGGCGTTATTACTACCGATTTTTCAAGCGTTCGTCAATCCTCGCCTGCCACGTCCGCGCCTTCTCGGTATCGCCGACGGCCTCCGCCAGGTCGCGGGCTTTTTGGAGGAATTCGGGCGTATTTTTCTGCCAGCCCCGCGCGGCGTACAACCCCTCATAGACCGCCAGTGCCAATAAAGGTTGGTTGTGGCGCTCGTACACACGAGCCAGTTTCAGCGAGATGCGCAGTTGAGACTGGCTGTCCGCGATGTGTTCCAATGCTCGTTGGTAGGCGTTCGGTTCCGCCGTTAGGTCGCCCAGTTTCTCGTAAAGGACCGCGCTTTGCAGTTCACTGGCCCTGGCACGGCAGAGTTTTATCGCCTCGTCAGGAGGCAACCGATTCACTTTTCGCAACCAAGCCCATTCCAGTTCCGGACGTTTGTCCCGCGACAACCGCGTGATCTGTTCGTCGAGCGACGTTGCAAACGGCCGATAGAGTGGATCGCCGACGTACACATTTTGCCAACTTAACGACGGGTCCGCCCCCCACCCTGCTTCCACGAAAGTGTTTCCCGCCAACAAACGTTCGAAAAAGACATCCACATGCGGCGTCAGCGCCAGGTACGGCTCGAACACGCTCCCCATGCTCGCCGCCGCTCCTTTGGAGAGCATTGGCCCCACCCATCCCGCCTGTTGTGTGCGAACGCTGGAAGCGCTGCTGGAATGGATGTGATAAGCTACTGCGCCGGTTCGGAAACGAAAATCGGGGCGTGTGAATGGCCCTTTCAGATGACCAGAGTACCACCCAGCATAGATGGCTACATCGGTCATGGGAAAATCGTCGTCAAATAACGCTTCCCGTTCATCCAGTTCGCATTCGTATCCGGCCTTGCGAAAAAGCTCGGCTGATTTTTCGATCCACATGTCACCTTCGCGGTAGCCTTTGTCCTGAATCCCCCGCGCATCGAAGTATGCCCGGCCATGAAGACCGTAGCGTTCCGCCGTCAGGGCATCGTCAATCATTCGTCGCACGGTCGGCGCATCCGGGCCATCGAGGCGGCCGACCAAGAGCATTCGGCAGTTCATTGGCGGGGTAAAAGGGATGCCGATCCTGGTTCCAAAAAAGGGATTCCGCAACGGACCAGCCAGCGGCAGCCCCTGCGTCGGCAGCGTTGCCAGTTCACTGTCCACCGAGGCTTCATCGCGCAGGAACGGCGGAGGCGCATTGCTGGCGGCAGAGGGATTCTGCAACAACGGGTCATTTTCGATTCGCAATGGAACGCCATAGAACAAGACCAAGCATGACACACGGCTGGCGATGGTTTGCACGAGCGGTTTCTCGCCAACAACGCGCGGCTCCTGTGTCAACAAACCCTGACGCGTCAGAAATCGCAGAATTGGCTCGCGGATTTCCTCATTAAATTCGCGACGGGTAACGGTTTCTGCCGGTCGGGTTTGGATGGGGCAAATCCGATGTGGCGACACACCGCGTCGTTGCGCATAATAGTCCACCAACGAACGGCCTTCCGGTTCTCGTTCGTTGTACACCAATACCGTCTGATCCACCAGTTCTTCTCCGCCACTGGCAGGGAACGGTGCCAGCGCCACCACCAAAAGACACAAAAACCGTGAAAGACGTTTGGAGGCCATCGCCCTGCATCATCGGCGAGGGATGTCGTTCGGTCAAGACCCCACTGGCAGAAGACGACCCCCTGTGCTAATTTTTTTGTGGAGCGAGGATGGAAGAAGGGAGGTGAAGGCAATGCTCAAGGCCAGGATCAACAAGGAACTCGTGGTCAAGGTGCGAAACGAGATCGGGTTACTGGCAGACATATCGAGGTTGATTGCATCAAAAGGTATCAATGTTCAAGCGGCCAGTGCATGGGTCGAAGGCGACAACGGCGTCATCCATTTGATCACCGACGACAACCTGCGCGCAATGGACACATTGAGAGCCAAAAGCTATCAACCTCGCGAGATGGATGTGGTGGTGGCCGATCTGCCCCACAAACCGGGGATGTTGAAGCATGTCACGGAAACACTGTCAGCGGCAGGCATAGACATTCATCATCTGTACGCCACTGCCACAAACGAGGGGAAAAACTGTCTGCTGGTCTTCTCGTGCGCCAACAATGATCGCGCCGTCGTATTGCTGAACGAATAACCGGGGAACGGCAGAGGGAATTATTTTTTCTTGGCAGGTGGTTTGGGTTCTTCGCCAGGACCCTCCGCATCAATGCGGACGGCGACTTTGCCATCGGAACTGACAACCGAAATTTTCATTCCTTTCTTCAAGTCTTCGAATTTGGCTGGCTCCCCGTCGTGATAGACTTTGGTGAAAGCGGTGATGGTGTAGATATTGACAGTTTTCCCATTGGAAGTTTTGACGGTGAAGTTCGCCTTATCAATATCCATGATCTTCGTAGCGGGAGGAATGACAGGCTGTTTTGGTTTACTATTTCTGGCAGCCTCGGATGGCAAGATGATCGCCATGAGAATCGAAATACCAAGGACGGTGCATACTGCTTGTTTTTTCATTTATTGCGTTCCTTTCACCGCGCACCCAAGCGGTTTGTGCCTTTCAACTTCCAGGACTCTATAAAATACTGACAAACAACTTTTTTCAACGCAAAATTGTTCTTCAGCTTTTGTGTCGTGCATTAGCCAGGATTTGAAGCTATGATAAATAATATGTCACCCATTTTGAAAAAAGTCGGGTTGGGAGTTGGTGTTATCCTATTGGCTGGGGTATTGGGCCGTTTCTCGATCATGTTGTTGACACCGTCATTCGGCACGGTGGTCGCCTATGCCAACCAGCAGCCTCCCCTGAAGATCGTACAGGTCGAGGGCGGTTTACCAAGCGAAGAGATCGAAAAGATCACGCGCCTGGCCAAGCTTCACTTTCAGAACATGCGCGACCTGGACCAACTCTACTGGCCCGAACCCAGCCTGATTGAAGAACATACTGATTGTTGGTTGGTTTCCTTTACACGAAAGATTCCTGTGTATCGCTTCCTTGGTTTTGAGGAAACCGTGCAACCAACCGACCGGGCCATGTTTATGTCCATCACCAAAAGCAACTATGTCACACGACTTGGCCGTTGGTGTACCGGAAACGAGGCGAAATACTACTGACCATCAACCGCCCGAGGTCCCCAACGGAGGCCCTCATCCGGGTAAATTTGTCATACTTCCAAAAAATTTACGTCGGCCGGCACTTTCACCACTTCACCAGCCTCGCCGAACAGGGTAATCGTATTATGACCGAGTTGAATGTCGGCCACGCGTTCAAATCGTTTTCCGATCGGCGCCACCCCCATCAGATAACGCACTGACAACGCCTCATCCGCGCACAACTGCAGGTGTGTCTTGTATCCCAGCGTTGTCAGCGGATTCGGCTCGGCGGATTCTGCCAAGCCATAATGGAACCATGCTGTTACATCTTCGATGCCCATTACATTCACGTGTCGCCCATTCCATGGCGGATAGTGTCGTCCGCTGTTGGAAATCCACAACACGGTGGAGGTGAGAACTCGCGGATTGCGCAGCGCGAACCAGACATATCCTTCTTCGGGGAATGCCACTGCATTCCATGCCACTTTCAAACTCGGATCCGCCACCAGCATTACAATGTCCTCAAATCCGCGACGGGCTGGGTAGCGCGTCAGATCCGCCGTCGCGCCCGTGATGTCAGGCACCGCTTCCAGATTATCGAACACCGCGCCTGCTTTCAACACCGAGTAGCCGCGCTGTGCCGGGTTTTCCGCCGGTTCAACAAATACCTGTCCCAGTGCCAGTTTTGAGGTGGACAATCGTCCCGCGCCTTCGCGGTCGGGAAACTTCAACATCGCATGATGTCCCAGCGGCATTGGCCCTGACATTCCACGAATAAGGTGTTCCTGATAAACGAGGGGGTGACCATCCACCAGGCGAATTCGTTTATCCACGCGCCCGTCCCGCACTTTTGTTTTCAGTGACAACTCCAGGCATGTTTCTCCGTTGCGTCGCGTCAACGATTTGAGTCGCCACTTTGCGTTGGCTGTTTCGCCATGTGGAGGATGTTTTTCACCGTGCCACGGCTTCGTGTTGCCGCCGAATGGCAGGCAGAAAAAATCTCCGCGCAACACCCTCAACAATGCCGGCGTGCCCGGGGCGAGTTTTTCATTCCACCACGGCGCCACCGAAAAGGGCTGCACTTTTTTCTTGCCGAGGTTGAATGTTACCGGGCCGAGATGTCCACCGAGTTCCGTCACCGCCGCATCAACCTGGCGGTTTCGAATGACAAACGACTTTTGTCCGAAAACTTTTTTCATCGCATTGTTTCTCCTTTCAGGTCATACTCTTTCGCGCCGGTGATTCGGACGGCGACGAATTCTCCGGTTTTTGCGGTACCACGGACATAGACCTTTCCGTCAATGTCCGGCGCATCCATTGTCGAACGTCCCTCCCCTTCCCGTTCCATCAGCACTCGCAACGTTTGCCCGATCATTCCGCGCAGTAGTTCCCGCGAAACCGCTTGTTGGGTGGCCATTGCCCGGTCGCGACGATCTCGGCGCACCCGCGCGGGCAACTGCCCCGGCAACTTTGCGGCTGCCGTGCCGTCTTCCCGCGAGTACGCGAACACGCCGAGCCGCGTAAATTTGGCCTCGCGGATGAACTCCAGCAATTCAGAAAATTGAGTTTCCGTTTCACCGGGAAAACCGACAATAAACGTCGTCCGAATGGCCACTTCGGGCAAAGCGGAACGGATCCGTAACAACAAATCACGGATGAATCTGCCGTCCGTTTCGCGACGCATGGCCGAGAGCAGTTTGTCGTTGATGTGCTGGAGCGGGATGTCAACGTAGCGACAAACCTTTGTGCATTGAGCCATTGTCTCGATCAATTCGTCCGTCCATCGTGCCGGGTGGGTGTACAACAGGCGTACCCAAAAGTCGCCATCCAGTTGTTCGATTTCCCGCAACAATGCCGACAGGGACGTGCCGATATCCTTTCCGTAGGACGTTGTGTCTTGTGAAATCAGGTTGATTTCCTTTACGCCGCCGGCTAGGAGCATGCGGATTTCGGCCAACACGTCGGCCAATGGACGGCTCCGGTGAGCGCCGCGAATGCGCGGGATGCTGCAGAATGTGCAGGGATGATTGCAACCCTCGGCAATTTTAACGTACGCATAATGCGACGGTGTGAGGCGCAGGCGGGGCGCTGAAGCATCGAGTACGTATTTTGCCGCGCCCGAATGATACACCGACTTGCCGGCCCCGTTGAGGAGGTCATGAACAATGGTCGCGATGCGAGGCACTTCATTCAACCCGATAAACGCATCCACTTCCGTCAACTCTTTTTGCAGTTCTATCGGGTAACGTTGCGGCAGACACCCGGCCATGATGAGCGCCCGACATCGGCCGCTCTGTCGCAGTTTGCCCGCTCTGAGGATTGCGTCAATGGATTCCTGCTTGGCTGGCTCGATGAAGGCGCAGGTGTTAACGATGATCACATCGGCGTCGCGCAATTCAGTGGTCAGGGCCATTCCATCGCGGGTGAGCGCGCCGAGCATAACCTCGCTGTCCACGAGGTTCTTGGCGCAGCCCAAACTGATCAGGCCGACTTTGACGGGCGACGACACAACGTTACTTCTCCAAGGTTTCCGCCAGCGGCTTGGTTTTGGGCTGGTAGATCGGCTCGACGTTCACGTGCGGCAGGGTAACTGGTTTGGGCGGAGAGTCGGCCCGATGATTTTCCCATGTGCGAATGCCCCACCAGACAAGCAACAGCAGCGACAGACCGCCGACTACGGCAATGACGGCACCCAGTGGCAGGCGCAATTCATTTTGGCGTTCGGCCATGAGGGTGGCTTGTGTCTCCAAACGCAACCCCTGCCGACGAAGCCCGCCCTGACTCTGCAGGTAGGTGTCGGCAATGACCCGGCTGTCCAGCCCCAGATAATCCGCGTAGAGTTTGAGGAATCCTTTCACATACATGGGCGCGCCGAGGCCGGTAAATTCGTCGGATTCGAGTCGTTCCAGAATCTCGACCTTGATCTTCGTCGCACGCGAGGCGTCCTCCAATGTGGCTTGTTTGTTATGGCGCGCGGTGCGGAGAATTTCCCCAATGGTTGGCATGGTCAATTTTGTTCGGTGTCCTGTGGTGGATTCTCGGTTTGTGGGTCGAGATCAATCAGGATGTCGCGCGGTTCGGCTCCTTTGCCGGGGCCGACGATGCCGCGTTCTTCGAGCAGGTCCATGATGCGGGCGGCGCGGGTGTAGCCAATGCGCAGACGCCGTTGCAGGATGGAGACACTGGCGCGGTTGGTTTGACGAATGACCTCGATGGATTGTTCGACGAGCGCTTCGTCCTCGGCATCTTCCTCGCTCATGTCGCTGGGTAAAATCATCTTCTTGGAAAGTTTGGAATGAATTTCGGGGACATATTGTGCGGTGGCTTGTTTGCCCACGAAATCAAGCAGGCGGTGAATTTCCTCATCGAGAACCAGCACCCCTTGGGCACGGATGAGTTTGGAGGAGCCGGGTGGCAGATACAACATGTCGCCCTTGCCGAGGAGTTTGTCGGCGCCGTTGGCATCGAGGACAACGCGCGAGTCCTGTTTTGAGGCGACCTGGAAACCGATGCGGGCAGGGAAGTTGGCCTTGATGACGCCGGTAATGACATCCACACTGGGGCGTTGGGTGGCCAACACCATGTGGATGCCGACAGCGCGCGAGAGAGCCGCAAGACGGGCGATGGCATTTTCGATGTCGGCGCCGGCTTGTTGCATGAGGTCGGCAAGCTCGTCAATCACGACAACGATATACGGCAATTTGTCGGGGATCACCAGTTCGTCGTCGCGTGGCACCTCGATTTTGAGCACTTCCTGGGTCGCCGCAGGAGATGCGGGAGGTTTGGGGGATGTCTTCGGGCGGTTGTTAAAAGAGGCGATGTTGCGTACGCCTGCTTTGGCGAGTATCTGAAAGCGTTTTTCCATCTCGTTAATGCACCAGCGCAAGGCAAGGGTAACCTTTTTCGCCTCGGTCACAACGGGCACAACGAGATGGGGGGCGCTATTATACTGTTGCATCTCGACAACCTTCGGGTCCACAAGCACCAGGCGAAGTTCGTCCGGCGAGAAACGAAACAGCAGGCTTGCCAGAATGGCGTTCACGCAAACCGTCTTGCCCGACCCCGTTGCGCCCGCGATCAACAGATGTGGCATATCCGCGAGGTCGCCGATGATGATATTGCCCGCCACGTCACGGCCCAGCGCAATCGGAATGCGCGCCTTCGATTTTTTCCATTCTTCCGATTCAAGGATGTCACGTAAAAACACCTTGGCCGATTTGGGGTTCGGCACTTCAATACCAACGGTGCCTCGGCCCGGTACCGGGGCAAGAATGCGAACGGTCACCGCCTTCATGGCGAGCGCAATGTTGTTTGAGAGCGACGTGATTTTTTCCACCTTCACTCCCGGCGCCGGCACCAATTCGTACAGTGTCACCACCGGCCCTTTTGTCACATTGGTCACGGTCACTGCGATACCAAACTCTTCCAACGTCGAACGCAACACCTCGGCACTCTGTTTCAAGTCCTCAACAACCGCTTCCCCGCGTTGCGCCTCGTCAGGCGAAGGATTTAACAAATCCAAGGGCGGCAATTGATAGGGAGCCGATGGCGTCGGAGGCGCAGGCAAGACCACTGGCGTCTCGGAAACAGGCTTGGGTGTTGGCTTTTCTGGTTTTGGTTTGGCGGTCAGAGAGGGCTTGGATGCCTCAGTTGCGACCACAACGGGTTCCTTTTTTGGCAAAACCTTTTCGGCGGCAACTGCAATCTTCTCGACCACTGACGCGGGCTTTTGCGGTTCTGTTTCCTTCTCTTTATCCGTTTTGGTCTTTGGCGGAGCCGAGACGTCCTTGATAACAGGTTCGGGGCGCGGACGGTCCTCCTCTTTTTCCTCTTTTTCCCCTTTTTCCAAGCGTCGGGCTTCACGCTCCAACGCGCGTTCCTTCAGGCGCAACTCGCGTTCCTGTTCGGCCAGTTCCTCCTCTACGCTCGGTTTCCCGCGCATTTTTCGCCAGGCATCCTGCATCGCATCCGCAACCCAAACCACCCAGTAACTGGGCCGCAGGTTAATCAGCACAATCAGGCTGATTAGGTACAACACCCCGAACACGATGGCTGTGCCAGCCCGTCCAACCAATCCCTTCGAAAAATCGCCAACAAACAAACCGACAAATCCACCTGCGCTGGGGAGATTTTTCAGCTTTGTGACAACAGGAAACCCCATGAGGTGAAACAAAACGCTCATGGACAGCACCAACAAAAGCCCCGCCCCGACCTTACTGCGCCACGGAATATCCTCGCCCAGCAATAAGACAAGCCCCAAACCGGCCAACACCAACATCAACACATAGCCGCCCAAACCAAAGGTCTGAAACACGGCAAAACTCAACACCGCTCCCACCGGGCCAATAAAGTTACTTACCGTCTGGTTGCCGGACCGTGCCGTATGACCAAAATCATTCGGGTCATGCGACAACAACGCCAGCAACAGCAGCAGCGCCACGCCAACAAGCGCCACGGCCCAAATCTCTCGGGCATGTGAATGACTTGATTGTTTCCCCATAAACAAAAATCTGATTGCAATTCCTCCCTGTTGCCGCGCAGTCTATGGCAAACAAACATCAACTGCAAGGCGCAATCATGATTTATCCGTACCGCTTCAAACCCATCCTCGCCGAACGTGTTTGGGGAGGCGACACCCTCGCCCGTTATGGCAAACCCATCGCTCCCGGCCAGCATATCGGCGAGAGCTGGGAAATTAGCGACCGCGATGACGCCCAATCTGTGCTCGCCAACGGCCCCCTTGCGGGACAAACTCTCCACCAGCTCATCACCCGCTTGGGCATTCGTTTGCTCGGCACCCACTGCGCCAATGCCACGCGCTTTCCCCTGCTCGTCAAGTTGCTCGACGCCCGCGAACGGCTCTCCCTTCAGGTTCATCCGCCTGCCGCCGTCGCCGCGCAACTCGGGGGCGAACCCAAAACCGAAATGTGGTACATCCTCGACGCCGCCCCCAACGCTCATCTCATCGCCGGCCTCAAACACGGTGTCACCCGCCAACAATTTGAAAATGCTCTTCGCCAACACCCGTCGCCGCTGGCGACGCTGGTCCATCGTTTCCCCGTCAAAACCGGCAACGTTCTCTTTGTCCCCTCCGGACGCCTTCACGCTGTTGACGCCGGGCTGGTGATCGCCGAAATCCAGCAAAACTCCGACACTACCTACCGCGTGTACGACTGGGACCGGGTCGGTCTCGACGGCAAACCGCGCACCCTGCACATCAAGGAATCACTGGCCAGCATTGATTTTAGCGACTTCGAGCCGTCACTAAGCCGGTTCCCCGTCGTTTGCGAACATTTCCGCGCCGACCTGCTCCATCTCGACGCGCCTCATGACGATTGCTGTGACGGTTCCAGTTTCCACATCCTCTGTTGCGTGGCCGGAGAACTGGAAATCGCCGGCGAACGTTTGCGCATCGGCGATTTTGCCCTGCTGCCGGCTACGCTCGGCGACTACACCATTCGCCCGCTGGCGGCGGGAACAAAAGCACTGAAAACCACTACATGACCTGAAGCAAAAAACCTTTCAGGTACTCCGTTTCCGGCACCGCGGGCAAAATCGGGTGATCAGGCGCTTGTGTCAGCGACTTGACCAGCCGCACCGTCTTGCGCGCATCGGCGGCGGCGTCCACCACCACAGCCCGCAGCAGTTCGGCCCCGATATGATGCGAACAGGTAAATGTCGCCAACAAACCGCCGGGTGGAAGCATTTTCAGCGCCCGCAAATTGATCTCCTTGTAGCCGCGGACCGCGTCGTCCACGTTTTGTTTTGTCCGCGTGAACGTCGGGGGATCAAGAATGATCAGGTCAAACTGTCGCTTCTCGGCGTCATACTTCTTCAACGTATCGAACGCATTGGCACAGATAAACTCAATCTTCCCCGCCAATCCGTTTCGGTCCGCGTTCTGGCGGGCGCGGGCAACCGCCGTGTCGGAAATTTCCACCGCTTCGACGCGGTCCGCTCCTGCCCGCGCGGCGTAGAGCGCAAACCCGCCATGATAGCTGAAGCAGTCCAGGACTCGTTTGCCGCCGCAGTGGCGGGCCACTTCGGTATAGTTGTCCGCTTGATCGAGAAAGAAACCGGTTTTCTGATCTTCGAGCAAATTCAGCTCGAAACGGACACCCCCCAGGTTGACAAGCAGATGACCGTCGCTCTCGCCCCAAAGGACACCTTTGGTCTCGTCAAGCCCTTCCAACTTTCGGGTGGGCACGTCGCTGCGTTCAATGATTGCCTTGGGATGGAAAAGTTCACGGGCCAGTTCCGCCAACAACGTCTTTCGCTGGTCAATACCAAGCGTGAGCGCCTGCAAGACGAGACAATCCCCGAACTGGTCGAGGATGAAACCGGGAAGTAGGTCGGCCTCGGAAAAGACCAGGCGACGGGCTTCGGACGGTGGCCGATACGCCGCGGCTGCCTGAAGACGGCGGCGAAAGAAATCTTTGTTGAGTTCTTCCTTCTGCGTTGAGAATCGTCGGACGGTGATCTGGGATTTGCGGTTGAGAAGGCCGACACCGAGGCAGCGTTTGCGATGATCGAGAATCTCAACAGCATCGCCATCCTTTGCCTCCTCACTGATCGAGGCAATCTCGCCGGCATAAACCCAGCAATGCCCCGCCACGAGACGCCGCTCTTTGCCGGGCTTGAGAACTACGGCGAACATGGTATGGGTTCCTCGCTAGGTTCGGGGTATTCGTAAAGTTCCCCTTCGTGGTTACGAAGGAGAATGCGACGGTTGTCGTGTGCCACCACCGTGGCGGGGCCAACCGGCACCTTGCCGCCACCACCGGGGGCATCAATGACATATTGCGGGACGGCGTAGCCGGTGGTATGGCCGCGGAGCGATTCGATGATCTCGATTCCCTTGCGGACCGGGGTGCGAAGGTGATGAGTCCCGCGAACAAGATCACACTGGTAAATGTAGTACGGTCGAACGCGCATCATGAGGAGCTTGTGCATGAGCGACTTCATGACGGCAGGGTCGTCGTTCACCCCCCGCAACAAAACCGTCTGATTGCCGAGCGGAATCCCGGCGTCGGCAAGCCGCTCGCAGGCAGCGCGCGATTCGGCGGTCACCTCGCGAGGATGATTGGTGTGGATGCTCATCCAGAGTGGATGAAATTTCTTCAGCACCGAGCAAAGCTCCGTCGTGATGCGTTGCGGCAGGAAAATCGGGATACGGCTGCCGATCCGGAGGAACTCAACATGCGGGATGGCGCGAAGTGTTGAAAGAAGATGCTCCAACCGCTCGTCGCTGAGCAACAACGGATCGCCACCGCTGAGCAGGACATCGCGCACCTCGGTGTGCTGGCGGATGTACGCAAAGGCAGCACTAAAGTCCGTTTCCAGATGCTGTTCCCCCACCCCGCTGACGACCCGACTGCGGGTGCAATAACGGCAGTACGACGCGCAACGGTCTGTCACCAGAAACAAAACCCGGTCGGGATACCGATGGACCAGCCCTGGCACCGGCATCCGCGCGTCTTCCCCACACGGATCCGTCATCTCCCACGGAGCAGTTGTGGTTTCCTCGATACGCGGCACCACCTGCCGACGAATCGGACAGTTCGGGTCATTGCGATCAATCAGATTGAAAAAATACGGCGTGATCGCAAGCGCCAGTTTCTTTCCGTCCAGCAACACGCCGTCGCGTTCTTCCGATGTGAGCGGCAACAACGTCTCCAGCGTTTCCAGTGTGGTAATGCGATGACGAAGTTGCCAGCGCCAATCGTTCCAGTCCGATGGCGGGATGTGCGACCACAATCCCTGACTACCTCCAGGCTCGTCTGTTTGCATGTTGGCGGAACTATAGGCGCGGAAAAGAGGCTGTCAAGCTGCGGACTTGACGGCAACAGCGTGTTGGGGTTTCTTCCTCGTCATGATGGATCGTCTTCTGCTTACGCTGTTCCTGCTCTGGGTAACCCTCGCTTCCGCGCTCGGCGTCCGTATCGGGCTGGTTACCGACGTTCATTATGCCGACAAACCCTCCACTGCCAAACGCGATTACCGCGCTTCTCTCTCGAAACTGGAAGCCGCCGTCGGCGTCTTCAACGAGGCCAAACTGGACTTTATCGTTGAACTGGGCGATTTCATTGACTCCGCGCCGTCCGCTGAAGCCGAGTTGGGCCACCTCCGGGCCATCAACGCCGCATTTACTCGATTCAACGGTCCTCGCCACTATGTCATCGGTAACCATGATGTCGAGGCACTGACAAAAACGCAGTTCCTTGACACCGTTGGCGCCAAACAACCCCACTACTCTTTCGACACCGGAGGATTTCATTTCGTCCTGCTCGACGCCTGTTACACCGCCGACGGCACGGCCTACGGTGGAAAAAAGATCAAATGGACCGATACCGAGATTCCGCCGGCCCAGCGTGACTGGCTGGCCGCCGATCTGAAAGCGACCGAGAAGAAAACCGTCTGTTTCGTCCATCAACGCCTCGATGCCGCCAACAAATACACAATCAAAAGCGCTCCCGCCGTTCGTAAGATTCTCGAAGACTCCGGCAAGGTTCTCGCCGTCGTTCAGGGGCACGCCCATACCAATGACCTTGCCGTCATCAATGGCATCCGTTATTTCACACTTCATGCCATGGTGGAAACAGACGGCGCATACTCCATCTTGGAGATCAAGCCTGACGCATCTCTTCGCCTCACTGGCTTTCGCGGCCACACGAGCTACGATGCGGCTCAGTAGTCGCCTTCGCCGGGTTCGGGAACGGCCTGGACGAGCTGCTGGACGATCTTGTCGGTGTCCATCCCCTCGGCGTCGGCGGTAAAATTGGTAAACATGCGGTGACGCAACACGGGGCGAGCAGAGGCGCGGATGTCGTCGGCCGTGACCAAGAGACGCCCGTTGATAACGGCACGGGCTTTGGCGGCAATGATGAGGTACTGGGAGGCGCGTGGCCCGGCGCCGCAATGGATGTATTTCTTGATAAAATCAGGGGCGCGTTTGTCGCCAGGGCGCGTGGCGCGGACGAGGCGGACGGCGTATTTCACCACATGATCGCTAACGGGCATGTTGCGCACAACCTGTTGGAGTTCGAGGATTTCGGGACCGGTGAGGACACGGTGAAGTTCGGGCTTGGCGGTGGTGGTGGTCACCTTGGCAATGGTTTCCTCATCTTTTTCCTCGGGGTAATCTATGTAGATGCTGAACATGAAACGGTCGAGCTGCGCTTCAGGAAGCGGATAGGTGCCTTCCTGTTCGAGCGGGTTTTGCGTGGCGAGCACGAAAAACGGCAGGCTGAGCTGGTAGGTATGACCGCTGGCGGTGACGCGGTGTTCCTGCATCGCTTCGAGCAGGGCGGCCTGGGTTTTTGGCGGGGTACGGTTGATCTCGTCGGCCAACAGGATATTGGTAAAAATGGGGCCTTGGATAAAGCGGTATTCCTTGTGGCCAGTTTTTTCGTCCACTTCGAGAACGTCGGTGCCGGTGATGTCGGAGGGCATCAGGTCGGGGGTGAACTGAATACGGCGGAATTTCAGGTCAAGCACCTCGCTGAGGGTGCGGATGGTCATGGTTTTGGCCAGACCGGGCATACCGATCATGAGGACGTGGCCATTGGAGATGATGGCGGTGAGCAGTTGCCAGAGAACCTCCTTTTGGCCGATGATGGCCTTGGATATCTCGGCCTCAATGCGCTTGGTGTTTTCGCTCATCCGCTGGACAATGGTTTGGACTTCGTCAGCGCGGATCTCACGCACGGGCGCGGGAGCCGGCGCCACGTTCACCGGCGGAGCGACCGCGGCAACGGGCGACGCGGAAGCGGCGGTTTCAGGAGCCATTTCTGCAACGGGCAGAGCTGTGGGTTCTCCATCCCCTTCGAAGATGATGGTCAGTTCGCCCACGGTGATGCTGTCGCCGATGTTGATGGGCTGATCTTCGATCGGGCGACCATTGAGCAGGGTGCCGTTGGCGCTACCGAGGTCCTGAATGCGCCACTGGCCGTCGGTATTGTAGATGCAGGCGTGGTGACGGGAAACCCCATCGGTGTCCAAGTGCAGGTCGCAATCGGAGGAGCGCCCCATGGCGCAGCGCGGGGTGGTCAGCGGGAAACGGTGTTCTTCACCTTGTTGGTTGATAATGCGGAGTGTGGGCATGATGGAGGAACCTTTCAGTTGAGTGGAACCATTATTTTTCCGAGTTGTTTGACGGTATTGACCACGCGGATGTTGCCAAGCGCGGGGATATTGACAGGCTGCAAAAAGGGGCGGTGTTTGCCGGCGCCGGGTTCGGGTTCACGATACAGGTGGCGGGTTTCGACCATCTGCCAGTCGTCGCCGGCTTGATGAAACTCAATGACTTCGAGGCGCCGAATCTCGGCGTCCAAAACTTCACCGCTTTGCTTGAGGATGGTGCGATCGCGGAGACGTTCGACAAAAGCATAGGCACGGTCTCCATCCACGCCGAGACGATGCGGCGTGGAGCGGTTGAAAAACTCGTCGGCCTTGGCGATGCGTTTTTTAAGGTTTTCCACCGAGACGGGCGGCAGCGCAGTGACGGGCTCACCGAGCGCAAGCCCTTCATAGACTTTCCCGTCGCTGGTGATGAGGACAATGTCGTATTTGCCGACGGCGACGTTGTCGAAGCGAAACGAATCGCCGTTGATGTCGCCGAGATAAACCCGTTTACGGTCGTGATCCACGGCAACGGCCCAGATAAGGGTGCCTTTGGAAATGGTGCCGACGATTCCGCCGGAGTCGGCGGGGTCGGGTTTGGTGTAGATGCGGCCAGACTCGGATTTGGGGATGCGGGCCTCGGCAGCGAGCGCCACGGTGGCCAGTAGCAGGATGACAGCGATTCGTTTCATGGTTGTCGTGCCAGTTCATCGCTCTGGGAAGCGAGCGGGTGTTTGGGGTATTGGCGGGCGATTTCCGCCCAGATTTGTCGGGCTTGGTCTTTGTTGCCGAGTTCCCACAGGGCGCGGGCGCGGTAGAAGTCGGCGTCCACCAGATAGGGGCTTTCGGGGTTGAACCCGCGGAAGGAGTCCAGTTCTCCGAGCGCCTCGCGCCAGCGACCGACCTGAATCAGCCATTGCGCGCGCAGGACAAGGAAGCTGGTGTTCAGTTTTGCCATCGGATGGGAGATTTCCCATTCTTCAAGGCGTTTTTGGGCTTCTTCCCGCTCACCGTTGGCGAGCGCCTCGCTCACGCTGAGCGCGAAAGCCTCATCCTGGGCGGGGAGTTTGCGCCCGCCGGTGGCGTCGGTGACGGCCTTCTGCGCCGCACGATATTTTTCGATGGCCTCGGCGAACCGTCCATTGAGACGGTACAAATCGCCCAGACGAACCCGCATCAATTGGGCGATGTTGCGATCCTTGGCCGTCCCGATCATCTGTTCGATGCGGCCGACCGCGGTCAGATCGCGCAGACAGAAGACCAACAGGTCGGCCTCCAGTTGATCGAACTTTGCCGCCTGCAACACACGCACACCTGGCGCGGTTTGTCGAAGCTCGGTCAGCGCTTGTTGCGGGTTGGTTTGGGCCATGGCACGGATCCGCACCACTTGGGCGTCCGCCCAAACCGGGTCTTTTAAGTCCGACGATTTTTTGACATACGCTTCCGCCACGCGAGCCGCCTGTTGCAGGGTTCCGTAGGCAGCCAGGAAGAAAGCGTAGTTACGCAGTGTGGGCAGGGACAAGTGTGTGGGATCATCCTGTCCCAGCGACTGAGCGTATCGCTCCGTGTCACCCGGTCGGTTGATGGAGGCCGCCACGACGCCTTCCGGTGGCTGGAACAAACGATAGCCTTGCAACACTTCCTGTCCGCGTTTCAGGCGCAACGTCACTTTTTGCGGCGCGTACGAAACAAGAATGCGCGTAAACAAAGGCCCGGTCCGCACCATCCCGTCGTCGAATTGCCATTCTGCCACCCAGTCCGGCGGTGGCGGAGTCGGCATCCAGAACGTGGTTTCATAGTACCAGGCATCGTTGTAGCCAATGTAACTGTTGAACGACACGTTTGGGACCGGCGCGGGACGACCTTCCTGTCCTTCGAACCGCGTGATGTTGCCCGTTCCCGCGTGAACCCAAGCATCGTACGGGATGACCGTGTACTGTTTGTTCTGTACCCACCCCAACACCATGGCAGCCTGGTTGGTGTCATCGCCTTTGGCGTGATAATAATCAATACGGGTAAACGGCCCTGAAACGGGGACGGTCTTTTGCGGGACGGTTTTCTGATTTGCCTCCCCCCGATGTACACCGGGCCACCCCAGCACATACTGGCCGTTGACCAGCACAAACGAAGCGTCGCACGACTGGGTGAACAACGTGATCTGTTTCATCCCCTTGGTCACAAGATAACCGGTGTAGCGGCTGAGAAACTTGCGACTCTCCCCGTACGGGTTCAGCGCATGATGAATGTACGACACAAACCCCATCCCCTCGTCCGGACCACTCTGGCTCCATGCGTTCTCGATCTCGCCCACATTCTGAAAAGGCCCGGCACCACTCATCCGACGGGTTTGCATCAGCAGACTGAGCACCTGCGGGGTCCACTGTGGTGTTTCTCGTTTTTTTCCTCCGCCGAAATACAAATAGTACACTTCTTTCGGATCCAGTTCCTTGGCCAATACCAACGCTCGTTTCCCCTCCCCCCGATACAATCGCGCAATGGGCTGGGGTTCGCCTTTTTTGTTCAGCAAGACCACATCAGCAAGATCGGGCAGCGTCGCCCCAAACTCCGGCATCTCGATTGCCACGCCGGCTTCGGGAATTGTCGGCGCCGACCCAACCACCACAACGGCCCGATACGGAGCGTCCGCCACCGCCCACGCCACCGTGGCACTGTCCCCACCGCGGACACGACGGAATTTTTCGGGAATCGGCGGCAGCGTGCCACTCATCTCCGGCGCGACATCCGCCGCCAGCAACACACTCAACAAGGGCGTCAGCACCGCCAACGACAGCATCACCGAACCTCCGACAACGATCGGTAATAATCCGCCACCATCTCTTTGTATTGCGGCGGCACGGCGCCCTCGTCGCCGCCCGCGAGTTGCCGTTCGACGAGGCGTGTGTTGTCGGCGCCGCTGAGGGATACAATACTGCTGCCGCGGAGCTGGCCCTTGACAACATTCAGTTCGGCAATGATTTTACGGTGCAGTTCCGCAAAGTCCCGCATTCGCCCCTGTTGAAGCGCCTGCTGGGATTCATCCATCAAGCGAACCACTTCCGGCAGGTTACCGGTCTTGAGGAAGAGGAGTTTGGCTTGGGCATACATTTTTGAGGTTTTTTCCGCCAGCAACGCCTGTTGGACGGCCATCGCGTCGTTGGTAAACTGGCGTGGCGCATTGGATTCGCGCACGGGGCCGGTGCCGTCCATGCCTTTGCGGTCACTGAAGGCGCCCGCTTTGCCGCCACCGGTGGCTTTGGCCTCGCTGGGACCGCCGCCGTCTTTGACCATGCCTTTTTGGGCTTGGTCTTTGGTGCGGCGGGTATCCACTTCGGAACCTTCGAGGTTGGTGGTGGTGTCGCCGGCCATTTCGCCGCTGCTCATCCCCTGGCGACCGCCGCTGGAGCGGCCGGTTTGCTCGTTTTTGTTCGGGCGCTGGTTGCCGGATTTGCCCTGGGCGCCGAAGCTGGCCTGCGGACCATCCGCGACATCCCACCCCGCCGGTACCTGGGCAAAGAGCTGGTTGGAGTTGGCGTCGTTGGCTTTTTCGGCCATATCCTGTTGTTCTTTCTGCAGTTCGCCGACGAGGTCGTCAAAGGCGTCGGGCAGCGGCACGTTGGGGACTTGCGGCATTTCGGCTTTGTCGAAGTTTTCGCAGAGCCATTTCGCCGTGTCGGTTTTGTCGGGCAGCCAGTTTTCCATGTCGTCGAGGCGTTCCTGCGCTTTTTCCAGGGCCTGGAGGATCCAGTCTTCTTTTTGGACGGCGATTTCGGTCTCTTTCAATTCACCTTTTTTGGCCGCTTCTTCGTCAGCCTGTTTGACTTCCTCGGTGATGGAGAGCAGCGTGGATCGCAGTTCGTTGGCCGGATTGAGATCGGGCAACACATGGGCGTCGAGCAACATTTGTTCGACCACCTGTTTCATGAGGTCTTTTGACTGGCGGATTTCGTCGCCCTGGGCCACGTCTTCGGGGTTGGTTTCGTCTTTCTTGGCGACGTCCTTGCTCTTTTCAACGATTTCGCGTTGGATGTTCTCCAGTTTGGCCAGTTTCTCCTTCATTTCGTCCAGGGTTTTGCGAATGTTTTCCACTTCCTGGATGCCGTGGGCCAGACGCGCTTCGTTGAGCATCTGAATCATTTTGGTGAGGTTGTTGATGACTTCTTGTTGTTTGGCGACGGCGTCGGAGAATCGCTTGTTGCCAATTTGTTCCGCGGCGGTGAGCATGTCTTCATTGATTCGCAGTTCGCCGAACATGGCCACGATTTTGGTAAGCCGTTCGATCAATCCCTTGTCGCCCAGCGGGGCAGTGCCAAGGCTTTTTTGCAGGCCGTCGCGCACTTTCAGGGAACGATCGGCCAGTTTGTCCTGGCGTTCAGACAGGGTGGCAGCGGCCGATTCGGTGGCATTTTGGGTATCGCGTTGGAGGTCGCGCTGGCTGCGAAGGAGTTCCTCCAGTCCGGCCAGCATGTCCTGAACCTGAGCTTTGGCCAGTTCTTCTTTGAGAGCTTGCGGGCTGCCCTGGAGTTTGGCCAAGATCAGCGACTCCAGTTCGATGGCGCGGGCAAGGAATTTCATTTGCGGTTCACCGGTGGCGGTGGTGGCGTTGCGCAGAGCGAGGATGGCTTCTTTCATTTCGACCTCGCTGAGGCGGCGCAGAATGGCGCGGATGTCGCCGGAAATCATGGCGGCAGTGTTGGCGAGGTTGGCACCCAGCGCGCCGATCTCCACCTGCCGTTCCAACAACGGTGAAAAGGCTGCAGCAGGCGGCGGCGTCATACGGGCGACGGCACGACTTTCGTCGAGATTGGTCTGTTGGAGGCGGATCAGGTCTTCGAGGCTTTTTTGGAATTTTGTTGCTGTGTCCTGGGTTTGTTGTTTGACCTCGTCGGGCGAACGCAGTGTTACCACCAAGGGGCGCGAGAAGGTTACGCCGGGGCCAGTGACGTCATTTTGGTCTTTGGCGACGACGAAGAAGGTAAGGCGATCATCGTTTTCGGTGGCGTAGTTGGCGAGCGACACTTTTGTTGAGGCGCTGAAGGAGAGTTGGCCGGCGGCGTTTTTCCATTCCTGGATGAGTTGTCCGTCGCGGGCTTCCGTTGTCATTCGGTACAAGGCGACGGAGCCGAGGCCGAAGTTGTCCGTGCAGGTGAAAACAACATCGAGGGTGCCATCGCGGTTGCCGAGAAGTTGCTGGCCTTCGGCGGGTTGGTTGACAATGATTTTGGGCGGATCGTCGGGTTTAATGGCGATGGGGAGTGTGTCGTGATCGCTGTAGCGATCCTTGTCGTGATAGGTCAATTTGAGCGTTTGGCTGACCTTGGGCGCTACCTCGAATTGCCAGCGGGTATCTTCGAGTTTTTTCACAGGTAGCGGTGCATTCTTGTCGTCGGTCACTTCCAGAGCGCTGAGCGGGTAGTTAAACTCCAGGGTCACGGTGATCTTCGAGCCGGGGAAGACGTTTTGGAGCGCGCTAAAATCCTTCACACTCAGTCGCCCCAGTTTCGTGTAGGGCGGCGTCTCCATTTCGGCGGAGCGACTGCGAATGGCGGTGCGGGGGCGAACATTGACGCGGTAGAGGGCGGATCGGGTATCACCCGCTTCGACGTAGTATTCGAAAGGTTGGGTGATTTCCTTCCATCGGAATGTGAACAATGGCTCGCCCACTTCGCGGTTCATGATGGATTTTTGCCAGGAGGAACCTGGTTCGCGGAAATGGACCCAAGCGGCACGGGGCAATACGCCGCCGAGTTTGGCGGTGGTTTTGAATTCGCTGCCATGCACCACGGTCGCGTTGCCCGGCCCGATCTCAATTATCCGCGTTTGCGTCAATGGCGCCACGCTGCTTGCCGGCAATAAAAGACGGGCGGCGGAGTTGGCGAACCGGTCGGGGCTGATGATTGCCCACACGAGCATCGCCACCAGCACGAGGCCGAGCGCGGCGCCAAGCTTGCCGATCAGTTTCAAATCAAACACGGATTTCCAAGAAACGCGTGGGAACGGGTCAGTCATCTCTTGGAAAAGCGCCTGCCGCAGCGGCGAGTTTGCCGGCAGTTCGCGGTCGAACTGGACGGCGCTGATGAGCACATTTTGGGAGTTTTCACAGGCCACTTCGATGCGACGCGCGATGGCCTGCTCGGAAATCGGAACAATCCATGTCCGCGCCGCCAATACCAGGGTTGCCAGCACCGGTCCGATAATCAGGGTGAACACAACCCAGCGACCGGTGAATCCAAAGTGGAGACGGGCGTCCAGCAGCAGCCCCACCATCAGAAACGCCAACGACACGGCGAGGCCGAGCAACAAATACCGTCCGCTGCGAGACCAGCGAAGTCGTCGCGCCGATTCGTTCAACCGCTCATGAACTGTTCGTGCAGATAGTGCCATAACAACCTCACTTGACTTTGGTCAGGCGGAAATTGGCGACATAGGCATATGTCACGTTTGGGCCTGAGACGGATGGATAATCCACATAGGCTTTGATAGAGATGTATTCGGGAGCCGTGGGGGTCAGTTTGCCGTTCACGTTGATGTCCACCGTCTTGGGAACCGTCAGGGTGTCGCGCACGGTGGTCCAATTGCTTGACGCGCTCAGGCGGGGAGCCTGTTTGCGGTGACACATCATCAAGCGGGGACGTCCCTCTTCGGCCGGCCAGACGCGCAGGCCGGGGCGCATCACAACCTGTTCGGGCAATGGCACCCAGGCTTCGATGAAGATGATCATCCGCATGTCTTTTGGACAACATTCCACCTCGGCTTTGTAGGTCGCACCCGGTTCACATTTGATGAAGGCGGTTTCCAGCATTGCTCCGCCCGCGTTGCCCTGGCTTTTGGGCACGGCGAACTCGACGCAACGTTTGCCGGCGCGCTCGGCAACATGAATGTACTCGTGGTTTTTGCCATATTGCTGCTGTTGATGCGGGTAGGTGTAGCGCCAGCCTTTGAGCGGGTTCGTTTTGTCGCTAAAATCGCCGTTGGGCACCAGATTTTGTTCCGGCAACGCCAGGGCTGTCGCCGCGGCCAGCATCGTGATCAGTAAGAACGGTTGTTTCATGGCAAACTCCATAATTTTCGAGCGATCCATTCCACTGCCAGTACCGCCAGTAATAATCCTAGCAGAAGCGGATGATTCCACAAATCCAAAAGTTGGACGCGCGAAAAGTGCTGCTCTTCAACGTGTAACGCCTTGCGCCACTGGTCCCATTCTCCCAGCGGACAGTATTGTCCCTTGCTGGTTTCGGCCAGCCGTTGTAACAGTTCGCGGTTGATCGGTTGCCCGGTCAATTCGGTCGGCGGTTTTGAGACCACGAAACGCGCTTGTGCCGTCACGTTGGTGCCGCCGATGGAGGCAGTGGTTTCCGCCACATAAACCCCAGCCACGTGAGGTTCAATGGCGACGCGATAGCCCGGCACCTGTCGTCCCCCGGCGGTCTGCAACATGGCCGCCTGCATCACGTACTCAAAGGTCTTCTCATCCGGTGTCATCACACGCAACGGCAGTTGAGACGGCCCCTGCCCTGCCCCCGGCAGCGTCACGATGGCGCGCACTTCGGGGCGTTCGCCCAACAGATAATTCGAACGATCCGTGAACAACTCCAGTTTCTCGCCGCCGCCCTTCTCCTGTTCCTTGGGAATCAACCAATCCATTAGTTGTGCCCAGAACGTGTCGTAGGGCGACATCTGTCCCGTCCAGCCCTTTTGTGCCAGTCGCCAAACGTAAATGGTGTCGGTCGCCACGGTCAGTACTCGTCCCTTGCCGAATTTCATGGCGGTCACCAGCGGGACCTGTCGTCCCATGCAATTGGCTCGCACCAGCACTTCGGCCAGGGGCGAGGTGCCATCGGCCAGGTTTAGCGTCATCAAGGGCGGAAACTCGTGCACCTTGGCGAACAAGGGGCCGAACACGGGATGATGCAGACCGGTGTCGGTGATGGCGACGGGGAAACTTCCCTCCCGATATTCCGCGCCCGCACCGAAAGTTACCGGGAGCAGTTCCCGCAGTGGCGTGGCGTTGATGGCGCTCGTCAGCAAACTACTGCTGCCACCCAACAGGACCAAGCCGCCGCCTTTGTCCACGAAATCGCGGATTCCCCTATAATCGTCCGCCGTCAATGAATCTGCCGGCAGGTTGCCGATCATCACCACCGAGTAGCGCGCCAACGAGTTTGCTGAAAAATCCAGTGAAGTGCCTTCGGCGACTCTGCCGCCGCTGGTGAGGCTAACCAGCTTGCCGTCCTTCCAACGCACATAGGCGGCCAGTTGGAGGTTTCGATTTCCCTCGATGGCTCGACGCAGGAACTTGAAATCGAAGCTCAACGTGTTCTGGATGTACAAGACGCGGTTGCCCGGTTCGATTACGTCAATCACAAACGCGGCTCGCCCGGAATCCTTTTTGGCGGCCGGATCGGCCAGGCGCACTTCATACTGGGCTGTGCCGACACGATCCGGCGAAATTAGGAAGGTTGCCTCGCGCGTCTGTTCTTCCTCGCCAAACGCCACGGTGGTTTCCTGTTGTTTGCGGTCGTCCTTCCACAATTCCACCAGGACCGTCTGCCCCGCCATGCTTGCCGCGCGCACGCTGACTTTGATTTCCACGTCCCAACCGGCGACAACACGGCCAGGGTAATCCACGTTCAGGATGCCGACTTCTTTCGGTTTTGGTTTCGGTTTGAACGGTTTTTCCAGCTCAAAGGTAAACACCGGCACCGTGGTCGGCGCGCTCACATTTTCGGGTTTGACCGGGCTGACCGTTTCCAAGCCGTCGCTCAACAAACAAATCGCCGCCAGTGGCTGTCCGCGAAACCGTTCCTGCACCTGTCGCAAGGCACCCAACAGATTGGAGCGGTCGCCGGCGAACTTCAGTTTCGAGAAGTCACGTCCGATCTCGTTCACCCCCTGGTCAAAAGTGAATACGCGCACATCAAAATCCGCGAGCTGGTTTGTAAAGGCCGGCGAGGCCAGCCATTTTTTTACTTGCTCGGCCCGTACGGGTTGGGTGTCGTCCACGGGATCGGTCATGCTCTCGGAAGTGTCCACGAGCACCGCCAGTTGCGGGCGCAACACCGTGATTTCCTCGCGCCGCTGTTGCGGCATCGCCAGCACCAACACGAACAGCGCCAGCGCAAGGACACGGAAAGTCCAGAGCACGGCAATCCGCCACTTCGAGCGCAGTCCGTAGAAAAATGTCGCCACGGTGCCTGCGGCAATCACCGCCGCCAGAAGAATCAGCCACACCCATCCCAACACGGGTGAGAAGAGAAACTCCTTCATGGCGCCACCCCCGTCGGCGAGCGGAAGACTTGTCCGATGCGCCGTTTGTTGAGTCGTCCCGTGCGGATGTGTTGTTCATCGGCCTGGGATCGGTTTCGCGCCATGACGTTTGCAATCATGGTTTCGGCGCCAAACACCAACAGCGCCGCCAGCAGGAACATTGGCCAGAGCGGCGTCAATTCGCGGTCCTTGTCCAGCGCCAGCCGTAGACCGTCGGCGCCCTTTGTCACTTCAAGCGGAGCCAGTTTTTTCAGAGCCGACTCATCCATGGCCCGCAAATTCGATTCTGCCACCGGCGTGTTTACCGCATACAATTGCAGCACGCCTTCCGTCGGCGATCCCAACTCGTAAAAACCGGATTGTTCCGTCCGTTCCACGGCCACGCCGGTGTTGTTGGCCGTCAACGTCTGCACCACCCCGCTGGGCAATGTCACCGTCACCCCGGCCGTCTGTGCCAGTCCCGTCGGCAACGGCAGCGGCTCTCCGACCCGGTAGGTGCCCGATTTGGTAAACTGCTCCGCCGACCAGCGGGCGATTTGTTGCATGAGCGGGACAAATGCGCCGGCCGACAACGGGAAATCCCCCCATGAGCGATCCGCCGAGGCGTTGACGAAGACCACCTTGCCGGCGCCGTGGTCGCCCAGCACCAGAAACGGCGTGTCATCATGCAGCGACAGCAGTACTTTCGCATCCGGCTTCAGTTCCACCGTTAACGCTTTCTGTTGCGGCAGCGCGGGAAACGGCGTGTTTGTGTCCCAGGTGTTTGCCAGCAGCGGATGCCCCGCGTCCACCATTCGCACCACCAGCCGTCCCGGCGGCAGTTGACGGACCACGCCCGCTTTTACCGGCAAAAACGGCACCCGATTCAACACCTCTGGCGAACTCTGGTCGCCTGCCAACACCACCACCGTGCCGCCTTTTTGTAAAAATTGTTCCAGTTTCACCAACGCGAGGTCCGTGAACTTTGGCAGGTCTGCCAGAAAAACCGCTGTGTATCCTTCCAGGTTCGCGCTGTCCAATTCCGACAGCGAAACGGTTTTTGGCAGCGAGGCCGCTCCCACGCCGAGCGCCCGTCGAAGGAAGAAACCCGAATGCAGCACTTCCGGTCCCACCTGTTGGCCTTGTACCACCAACACCTTGGGCGCCTGCGAAATCGGCAGCCAGAAATAAAAATGATCGTCGTCCGCCAGATGATCCCCCTGCAAATTCACCGTGCCGCGCAGCATGGTCCCTTGTACCGACGGCACGATGAATTCAAACGGCACTTCGACCACCGACTCCGCCGCGACTTCGATGGCTCGTTGAAACGCGCGTTGTTTGCCAATTTGAATGTCCACCAGGTCCTGCATCGGCGCTGAAGAGAAATTCTCCACCGTCACCACCCCGCGTACAGGCGCGCCGACATTGACGACCGGGGTGAGCACGGAAAGCTTTGTGATGGCGCCGTTGAGCGATTTCACGTCGTCAGGTCGCACCACAAACAGCTTCGCGCCGATCTGTTTCCAGGTGTCGTCAAACACCGTTGCCGGCTCAAATCGCCAGCCGAGTTCCTGGTTGTCCGTCAACAAATACACGCGCCGAATTTTCTTGGTCGTCCTGGCGAGAATCTTTCGCGCCTCAATCAATGCCGGCGCCAGATCGGTGCGCAACTGGGTCGGTTGGATCTCGGTGATCATCTTTTTGACGACGTTGTGAGCCACCGTCGGCTCCGGGACCAGCGTCTGCACCCGTTCATTGACCGAGAGCAACGCCACGTCATCGCCCGGTTTCAGGTCGTCCACAATCGCGAGCGCCTGTTTCTTTGCCGTTTCCAGCCGCGCGGTGTCGCCCACCGTGTAGTTCATGCTCATGGAGTTGTCCACGATGATGACAATCGTGCGGGGCACGTTGCCGCCGAGGAACGAGGCCGCCTGTGGCGAGATCGCGGGACGGGCGGCGGCGAGGATGAGCAACGCAAAAATCAGGCAGCGCAGCAACAACAGCAGCAAGTTTTCCACGCGCGAGCGGCGTGACGTTTTCGCTTGCACCAGCTTCAGAAAGCGCAAGGTGCTGAACGGCACCTGCACCACCCGCCGTCGTTGCAACAGGTGGATGATGACGGGGATGGCCACTGCCGCCAGACCGTAGAGCATCCATTGGGTGAGAAAGACCATTACAGCGACATCCTCCGCCGTTCATCGAGGTACTGGTGGACGAAATCCTCGAAGCTCTGTTCGGTAGTGACGAGACGGTAATCCACATTCATCACCTGACAACGTTCTCGCGCCCGATCAATGAACTTCTGCAATTCCTGTTTGTAGGCGAGACGGGCCGCGCTGGGGTCAATCTCCAGTTTCTCGCCCGTTTCCATGTCAATAAACTCCGCCATCCGGTCAATCGAAAGCTCCAGTTCCACCGGGTCGAGAATCTGAAACAGGATCACGTCGTGCAACTTCTTGCGGAAGTGCGCCACGGCGTTGAACAGCGATTCGGGATCATCGAAAAGGTCCGACATCAACACAATCATGCCGCGCCGCGAAATCATCTCCGCCAGCGCGTGCAGGGCGTGGCCGGTGTTGGTGCGGTTTTTGGGCGTATGTTCGGCCAGTCGTTCCAAAAAGACGCGCAGATGCCGTTTTCCGCTGCGGGCGGCCACATGGGTGCGGATTTCGTTGTCGTAGATGGTGACGCCGAGAGAGTCCTGCTGACGAATGACGAGGTAGCCAAACGCGGCGGCGACCCGGCAGGCGTAATCATACTTGGTCAGTTTCCCCGGCGAGGCGTAGCCCATCGAACCGGAGGCGTCAATGATAACCTGAACACGGAGGTTGGTTTCCTCCTCGAACTGTTTGATGTAGTAGCGGTCCGTCCGTCCGAAGACCTTCCAGTCAAGATTGCGGAGATTATCGCCTTTGACGTACTGGCGGTAGTCGGTGAACTCGACGCTGGAGCCTTTCAACGGGCTGGCGTGCATACCGACCTGGAATCCTTCGACGACGTAACGGGAACGCAGCACAAACATGTCTAGCTTGCGCATCATCTCGGGACTCAAAAAATCGCTGATGCCGGAGAGTTTTGCCATGTTATTGGAAGGTCACCGCAAACAACTGGTCCTGCGTCGCCATCAATGCCCAGTTGTCGCCAATGTAAAGCAGTGTGGCACCCGCCACGGTTCCGCCGGGTTGAATGATCGCGTCATTGGTGGATGTCTGGAAACGCAACGTCTTGTTGTCGCCAATCTGGCTCAACACAACCCGTGTGAAGGTCGGCGTCGGCGCGCGTTTCTGTACCATCAAATCGGGAAACCGTTTGGGGCCGAGTTGATAGCGTTGATCCGTGAGCTTGGGCATCCCGCGCGGCGCACGCAGCGAATAAGCCCACGGCTCACCCCACGGGTCCAAGCGCAACGACTCGGGCAGCGCGTCCCCCAATTCGGCAAGTGAGGCGGGAAATTTGACGTGCTTGATGTAATAACGTTTCAATACGGCGTCCAACTCCTTGATCTGCTCGCGCGCCAGCCAGATACGGGCGGCCTCGCGCACATTTTCGTTTTCCGCCGATTTTGCCAGCGTTTCGAGCGTCGGACGCCACGCGGACGCGGGCGCTTTGGAGACAATTTGGAGAACGACTTTTTGGAATTGGATCGCGCATTGGAGGTTGGGCGGCAGTTTTTCGGCATCCAACGCGCGCAATTGCGTCGCAAGTTCCGCGGAGGAAAGAGGAGTCAGCGTGGCAGGCCAACGTTGTGTAACAGTTCCGGCGCGGGTAAACACACCCGCGCCGGAAACCAGCAGCACAATCAAGATGCCAAGCTTAGTGCGCAACGGAGTGGAACAGGACATTGACGCCCAGGGCGGTGGCATCGGCGGCTTCGTAACCAACCGCATACGGCGCGATGGCTCGTTCCCAGCCGGCACTCAGGTCGAACGGACAATAGACCACGGCCAACGAACCGTTCAGTTCGATGCCGAGCAGTTCAGGGGATTGCTGGAGTTCATTACCGCGCAGCGCCGCCAGCGCCGGACGGGCTTTGACAGACTCAACCTTGACCGGCTCGCGGAACAGCGCGTGCGAACGCGGGATTGGCTCCAGTTTGCGTCCTGGCAACACCTGCGCCAGTTCCTGGCGAACCGCCGCATCAAAGGACGGGCGCCCTTCGCTGGCTTCGATGAACAACACGCCGCCGTTGGTGAGGAATCGGCGGAGGTTGGCCCTTTCCTGTTCGGTAAAGGTGAAGTCCGTGGTGCCGGTCAGGTACAGGAATGGCATCTGGAAGATCGCCTGATCGGTCAGCCGCACGTCGCGCAGGTCAAACGACACCGGCGTACCGGTGACATTGTGGAAAGCATTCAACAACATCGGGAACGCCGCGGTGCGGGTCTTCCACGGCCCGTCATGGATGATCTGTCCGACGCGGAATTTCCCAGCGGTCTGGCGATCGTTGTTGACCAACTGGACAGACTTGCCAACGCTGCGTCCGGCATCGCGCATGGCGGTGGCGTAACTGATGATGTTGGCGCCGATTTTACGGGCATCGGCATCGCTGTAACCCCAGCTTTCCCACTTGTTGGCAGACCAGCCCAGCGAGAGATCCCAGCGCGAGATGATGATCGCAGTGCGGTTCTCAATGTCCACGCCATCCAGATAGGGATACGGGTCGAGGCCGACGTTGTCTTTTTGCATTCGCTCACGGTAGGTGACCTTGCCAATGTCATAAAACGAATGGAAGATCGGGTGATCCATTCGGAGCCGATAAACAGGGCTTTCCGGCAGAATCTGTCGAGCGGCTTTCACGGCTGACTCGTAAAAGTCGGGGTGGCCGACAAGCGCGTTAAAGACGATCGTGCCACCGCTGAGCAAGTACTCGCGCAGCGTGGCGATCTCATGTGGCGTCAGCTCAAACGGCTTATAACCGCTACGGTAGAGAATCGGGTTGTCAATGGACTTGGCAGAGACTTCCCGGAACGTCTTGATGTTCGAGCTGAAATTGACGTTCATCTCCGAACTCATCCACGCCAACAGTCCCCGCAAATCATCGGGGGTTCGCGCCCAGTCTTCCGGGTCGTCGGTGCGAATCTTTGTCAACAAAACCGGTGGGACCGGTGGGTTCTTCTTCTCCTGTCGTTTTTGCGGCGTAACAGGCAACGGCAACGGCGGGAATGCCTCAGAAGAAGAGACATTTGCAGGGGGCGGTTTCGGCTTTTCAAGCGGAGGCGGCTCCGGGGGTTTGGGGCCTGCGAGAACTCGTGGTGTCGTCATGAACATCACGGCCCCAACGCATACTGCAACAAGACAGCTTAGCAACGTCTTCATTTTTTATCCTCCGTTTATACTATGTCTAAAATCGCCCTTGCGGTCAAGCTATAAGTTCTTCTCCAAACCCACGTTAACACAACCTCAACTCATCCATCGCGCTAGTAGCGCCGTCAGGCTTGTAACAATAATTCCCAGCACCACCGGCAAGAGTACCGCCAACGCTGTCCACCTGGCGCTACGCGTCTCTTTATAAATGGTGTAAATGGTCGTACTGCACGGATTATGGAGCAAGCTGAACAGCATCAGATTTACCGCCGTCAGCAAAGTCCATCCGCCCTGGACCAACACCGCTTTTGTGCTCGCCTCTTCTGCTGCAAACAACACTCCCGCGCCGGAACCGATTCCCTCCATTTTGCCCGTTAACACGGTCAACATCAGCACGGTTGGAATCACGATCTCATTGGCGGGAATCGCGATGATGTAGGCAAGCAAAATAACGCCATTGAGTCCCATCAACCATCCCAACGGATTGAGCCATTCGACCAATCGTTCCGCCAATGTCACCTCCCCCACCCGCACGTTGCTGACCAGCCAGATCACGCAACCCGCCGGAGCGGCAAACACCACCGCCCGCCACAGCACAATCAGGGTCCGGTCAATCAGCGAGGTGTAAATGGTTTGCAGTACCCGCGGGGGCCGATACGGCGGTAGTTCCAGGCTAAACGTCGAGACCTCTCCGCGCAACAGCGTCCGCGACAATGCCCAGGAAACACCAAACATGAACGCCACCCCCAGCATCGTGATCCCCACCACTGCCAGCGCCGACACGATTCCCGCCAGCGCGGGCGGCGCGAGCGCGCCGATGAACAATGATGCAAGCAGAATTTGCGTTGGCCAGCGCCCGTTGCAGAGTGCGAAATTGTTTGTGATAACGGCGATCAGGCGCTCGCGCGGACTGTCAATGATCCGCGTTGCCACCACACCGGCAGCGTTGCATCCATAGCCCATCATCATGCTCAACGCCTGTTTGCCGTGGGCGCCCGCGCGTTTGAACAACGCATCGAGATTGAATGCCACGCGCGGCAGATAACCGAGGTCTTCCAGCAGCGTGAACATCGGAAAGAAAATCGCCATCGGCGGCAACATCACGCTCACGACCCATGCCGTTGCCAAGTACATCCCGTCCACCAGCACGCCTTTCAGCCACCACGGGAATCCCGCCGTCTGGGCGGCGTTCTGCAACAGTGGATACAACCAGCCAATAAAAAAACGCGACAGCCAGCCCGATGGCACGTTGGCGCCCGTGATCGTAATCCAGAAGACAACCGCAAAAAGCAGTCCCATCAACGGAAAACCCCAGAGGCGGCTCGTAACAATCTTGTCCAGTCGCCGCTCCCATTGGAATTGCGATGCCGCATCGGGATAGGTCACCGCCCGCCGCGCGATCCGTCCCGCATCGGCATAAATCGTTTCGACAATCTTGTCGTGAAATTCCTGCCCAACCTTCCAGCGCAACGCTTCCGCCTTTGCCAGCAATTCATCCGTTGCGACCTGTCCCAGTTCCCCTGCGCGAATCGCCCGAATCACATGATCGTCGCCATCCAGCAATCGCAACGCCACCCATCGCGCGTTTGGCAATGACGGCAATGCCTCTTTCAGCAACTCTGTCATTTGCCGCAACGCCGTGTGTGCCGCGCCACCCGCATCCGGAGCCCGATACGGACGGCATTCGATCCGTCCCATCGCCACGGCCGCCACGGTTGCCACCAACTCAGACAATCCTTCCCCTTGACGCGCCGCTGTCGGCACCACCGGCACGCCGAGATCGCGCGCGAGACGACCGGCGTCGAACTGGATACCGTGGCGGCGGGCTTCGTCCATCAGGTTTACGCATACCACCACACGATCCGTGATCTCCAACACCTGCAAAACCAGGTTCAGGTTCCGTTCCAGCCGTGTCGCGTCCACTACCACTAGCGTCACGTCCGGTTTCGCAAACAAAATAAAATCACGGGCCACCTCTTCGTCCGCCGAGCGCGCCAGCAACGAATATGTCCCCGGCAGATCCACCAGCTTGAAGTTTTTTCCCTCGACTTGAAACGCGCCCTCCGCTCGCACCACCGTTTTGCCCGGCCAGTTGCCCGTGTGCTGGCGCAACCCCGTCAGCGCATTGAACACCGTGCTTTTGCCGACATTGGGGTTACCGGCCAGCGCAACCACAAAGTCGGTCCTGTCAATCTCCAATCCCAACTTGCGCAGTCCCGCCTCGCCGACGGAGGGTGCACATATCTTGCATCCGCCACAAACCGTGTTCATGCCGCCTCCACCAACACCCATTCGGCTTGTTCACGACGCAGCGCCACCAGGGTCTCGCGCACTCGATACCCCGTCGGATCCCCCAACGGACCGCGCAGTTCGACCTCCACCAATGTTCCCGGCACAAACCCCAAATCCATCAGCCGTCGTCGTTCCGCTCCGCGACAACGCGGCGACAATTGTACCACGCGACATCGTTGTCCTGTTGGTTGGCGACTCAGCGGCGTTGTGCCGGCCAGCAACAGTTCCGAGGGCACTTCCGTCACTGTGATGTTCCGAGCGAGAATCGGCGCCAACACATGCTGCTGCCCTTCGACCTCAAGGAGCAGGCGTTGTTCAGTCGCCGATGCCACCCGCACAATCAACCCCGGCACCACCCCCAGAGCCGCCAGTTGCGCGTACACGGCTTCCGGTTCGTCCTCGACGTGTATCACGCGCGCCGGCTTGCCGATCGGCCAATCCGACAACGGTTTGCCGCCCTGTTCCGGCATCTGCCCGTCAGCCGTCGGAATCGGATCGCCATGCGGATCGAACCGCGGATGCCCCAGCCGTCCCGCCAGTTCATTGACTTCTTCCGGGGTGAGGCGGTGTTCCTTGTCATGGGCTTCGTGATGCCAACGTCGCTCGTCGTGGCCGGTTTCCAACGCAAGATAGGTCTCATAAAGCCGGTGCGCCCGAATTACCTGCAACGCATATGCCCGCCCTTTCTCCGTCAAATGTCCCCCTCGCGCCAAACCAGCCTGCTCCAACGCCATCCAAAGCCGTTTTGCCTCTGCAAACGGTAACTCTTCGGAAGCCGCCAATCCGTCGGCAGATGCCGTTACTCCTTGTTCGGCGCAGTGGTAGAAATACTTCAGCGCATCCTCCACCAAGACACGATCCTGTTCCCGAATATGGTTGGCCACACTCATCGCCTGACACTAGAGCCTGATGTCGTACAGATGTCAACCGCGAGAAACAAAAGGTGCGTGTCGTATGTTCGTTTCGATTCGCGCGGGGACCGCGCCGCGATAGAACCAGCGTCACCACATCAAATCATGAAAAATGAATGGCAAAAGCGATACGGTCGTTATGAATTCAGGATCGTCCGAGTAGGCGTGTTTCTCTTTTTCCAACCAACCCGGCGCCATTGACGCCTTCCCCGCCCAGGAACTCTACCGACTCGAAGACCGTGAACACCCCCGCGACTGGGAAAACCGTTGGCGATTCGCCGCCGATATTTGCGGCGGCGGCAACCCGCTCCGAATGCTCCTCGACCATGGCCGCGTGATCGCCCGCAAAAACAGCCCGATCTGGGCCGAACTCGGCTCCAGCAAAAACTTCGACGACGCCCTCGACGTGGACTACCCACCATTCGCATTCAACTCCGGCATGTGGGTACGCGACATTGACCGCGACGAAGCGTTGGCCCTCGGCCTGATCGAGGCCGACACCGTCATCGAACCCAAACCACCACCCGACTTCAATGCCTCCGTCCAAGCCAGCATCGCCGACCTCGATGACGACATCAAAGCCATCCTCAAACAAGGCCTCGGCGCCGCCGTCGAATGGGACGGCGACATCGTTCGACTGAAAAGCCAAAACGAATTGGAACGGATTGTCCGGCTACAAGCATAAGCTATTGCTCCGCCGAGGAACAGAGTTCAAGGTGTGTCAAAAATCGCGCGCAACGGTAAGTTGTTCGTGGAATTGGAGGTGCTGCCATGACCCAAGAGGAACGCAATAAGCTCAGCCCACGAGAGAAATTCGCCGAACGCTGCACTTGGCATGAGGGAGACATCCAGATCGTAGCGCCAAAAACAGAACTCGATTTTGCCTATCTCGCCGCCGCAAAGCCGGGTTTGACCTGCTCGCCTACGAACATGACGCTGAACGCGATGCCGCCGTATTGCACTGGTATCGCCAACAAATCTCCGCCGGCAAACTTCAGAAATGACCGTAACCCCCTACGTCACCGCATCCAATCTGAAATCTCCAATCTCCAATACCCATCCAACTCACCATTGACATCCGCGACCAGATCACCCCGCAACTCCGCCGCCTCGGAACCGCGCTCGCCTCGCCAGACCTCCCGCCGCGCCATCGGCGCCGCAGCGCGCAACACCATCATCGCACACCTATCAAACCTCCAATCCACACGACCAAACAAACACGGCTGGCCTCGACAAGGATACTGGGCTTCCGCCGCACGCTCCGTCACACAACCCATTGACCACGGCGACGCCATCGTCATCGGCATCCAACAGGTCGGCATCGCCCTCCACTACTACGGCGGCACAATCACCCCAAAACAATCCAAATACCTCACACTCCCCACCGTCCCAGAAGCCTACGACAAGCGTCTTGCCTACCGTTAACGTGCGGGCCAACCCTGTCAACACAGACCGGCAATCTCTTGTCATGTGTGGCTACGGAGGGGTTTGTGTCGGGCGATTGAATCCCACAATGGCGTCCAACTGGTAGCGGCGAGAATTGTCGGGGCGGACGTTAAAACTTTTTTGTTGTTGTTTGTAATCGAAGACCCAGAGTGACGCGATGGAAATATCGAGTTCTCGAATGAGTTGGAAGAGCCGTTGAAATCGGGCAATCGTTTCCGGACCTTCCCCCGCAACACCGAATTCGCCGATGAAAAGCGGTTTTTTGAGACGGCGAGACAGCTCGGCAGCCCAAGCAAGACGCTGACGGTCCTCTTCATAGAGGTGCAAACTGATGGCACTCACCGGGTCCGGATTGACTTTTGCCAACATCGCTTGGAACTGCTCCTTGGTGTCGCGTTTCCAATTGTTCTCGTGTTCCTGGTGCCAGGCACTGGGACGCAAAAAACTGTCGCCAGTCACGATGAGGCGATCGGGGTCAAGTTCGCGCACAGTCCTGGCAAACTCGGCAAACGCCACGCGCACATCCTCAAACGTGAGGTCATCGCGTTCGCTTCGCGCGGCGGCGGTGCCCAGCGCGGGATGAATGGGGGCGCGGTGCTCTTTTGCGTTGGGCAGACTGGCCTGAAGGCTGTATTCATTGCCAAACTCCCACCCCCAGATGGCCGGCGAATGACGGTATCGGGTGACGACTTCGCGGACGTACTGGCGCATCCAAGCGTGAGTTTTGCTCTGTGGGTTGCCCCATTGTCCCACGGGTTCAGACACGAGATCGGGCACACAGGCAAAATGCCAGAACAACGACGGCACAAGGCCGATGCCGTGTTCCTGTGCCGAGCGCACCACGCCATCCAGTCGTCGAAAGTATTCGGTTCGGTTGGTTTGGCACAACGCCATGTCTTTGGGCCAGAAACCGGTGGCGCAGAAACGGGCAAATGGAATATGGTGTTCCGCCAGAATGCGGAATCCGTTCTCGTAGCTGGTATCGTCGGAGTCCTTGAGTGTCCGCAGAAAACAGTCGAAGTAATTCACCCCGATGCCGCGCCAGGGACGCCCGTCCTTGGTGAGGACTCCATCCTGAACCGTCAGCCCTAACGGGGCCGCTGCCACGCCGACTGCGGTCCAAAGGAACAAAAGCAGGAATTTCATTGGAGCAATATCCGGCGCGTAGCCGTCTCCGGGTAATGCGCCGCCAGTTTTCGCATTTCGGTGTGCGCTCCCAACTTTGCCAGCGCCACGGCAGCGGCATGACGGGTGTCGGGAGCGTTTTTGAAATCGCTGACGATTTTTTCCAGGATCGGTACGCAACGACGGTCGCCGATTTGTCCCAATGCCCATGCCGACGCGGCACGCCAGCAGGGTGTTAGATCGTTGTGCAGGAACAACACGCCCGGACCAAGCGGGTCGGGCGAGCCGTCGGCAAACTCCGTCGGGTATTTCGCCAGCGAAGTCATCAGTGTGTCCACCGAGTTAGGCTGCCTCAGGTAGCCCAGCAATCGCGCAAGATAGAAACAGACCCAGTGCCGTGTCGGCAGGGCGTTGACCACGGGAATGCCGGTGGCGAAGACCCGTTTGATGGGGTTGGGTTTTTCACGGTACCGCTCAAAGGCCGCGCGAATCCGCGGCTCATATTTCGCGTCGCGGCAGGTGAGCGAGAGGATTTGCGCTGCCCGAATTTCCGGCGTTGGTGTACCGGCCCATGCCGTGTGCGCTTTGCGGATCGCTGCTGCGATGTCTGGTGTTTGCGCGGCGGTGGCGTCGCCAAGAAATGCCAGACAAGTTTCGACCACGGACGGCTCGGCGCCGGCACGGCGAATCATTCGTCCGGTCAGCGTTTCGCAGTCGTCGTTTTCAGGGAACAAAGCCCGATCGAAGTCCGTCGGCACCGATTCGATCATCTTCGGCACGGGACATTTGGTTGACCCCATCGCATCGAGCGCCTCCACAATTCGGTAGTGAATGGGCGAAGCGTGGCAGGCGATCAGGGCACTGTGATCGCCGTACCAGGCGCAGTAGTGCGGGTAATCGCCCAGTTCCACAAACGCCCGTACCAGCGCCTCCTCCGCTTCGGGGGTACCGATCCGGGCGAGCGCCTCGACCGCTGCTTCTGCCAGAAACAGGTTGCCCGTGGACGGGGTGTGGTATTTGCGAATGGTCTCGGCCAGCAACGGCACTGAAGCGGTGTCTTTCAATCGCCCCAGCGCGCGTGTCGCCTCCTGCAAGGTGCGCGGGTTAGCTTCCGATAACGAGTTGAAACGCGCGCCGTCGCCGTGATGTGTCTTTCGCCAGATCGGGTACGGATTGTTTTCGCGTTCTCGCTCCAGATAGGCCCGCCACGGCGTCGGATCGCCGCCGCAATGTCCGGCGGCGACAGCGGCGCGGCGCACATCACTGGTGGCGGTAAGATTTTCGATGGCCACCCTGGCCGCTTGTGCGAGCAACAAATCGTCGTTGTTGCACAACTCCCGCAGACAGGGAACGCTCTGTTTTGTTCCGCAGGCAGCCAACGCAAACACGGCGGCCACGCGGACCTCGCGGGATGGATCGTGCAGAAGCGACTCCAGCGCGGGCGCCGCTGCGGGGTCGCGGTAAATGGCGAGCCGCTGGGCGGCGGTAATTCGCAATCCTTCGTCCTTGCTTTTCAGTTGTGCTACCAGCGAGGGCACCGTCTGTTGGTGACGGTTGAGTCCGGCGACCTCCCGGAAACGGTCGAACTGCAATTCCATCAAACCGGTCACGGCAGCGTTGTTGCCGCGGAAACGGTGCGGGTCGCCCTTGCCGAGCAGTTTCAACGGCGGCACGCGCAACGCTTGGATCACGCCGCGCCCGAACAACGGCGCCGACTGGCGTGGTTGATGGCAACCGATACAACCGCGCGCCTCGCCGGGACGGACGTAGATCCACGACATTTCGTTGAGTTCGCTTCGTCCCTCGCCATCCACCGCCTGAAAGGCAATGGCCATATCGCCGGGCACCTCGACCGCGAAGGAGCCGTCCGGCATCAGTGGCACCGTTCCCAGTTCGACGATCTCCGTGCCGGCGTGAACGATGTAGGAGTGCGACGAACGGCAGTTCAGACCGCGGCTACCGAGAACGCGAATGGCGCGGACATGTTGCCAGCCGGCGGTGGTGTTTTTTGTGAAACGCGCATTCTGGCAGAAGAGAACACCGGTCGCTTCCGGATCATCCGCTTGCGTCGCGGTGACGTTTTGCGGCAATACCGGCGGCCTGGGACGCGCGCCGAGGAAAACCGGCGAGTGAATCGGCCCCTCTTCCGAGTCGAAGATGACAACGGGCGTCGGGGTTTTGGCCTGCGGATCAATGACGGCCAGTTTTTCGTAGCTGTCGTCCGGGCTTGGGCGTTTTTGTTTCTTCACCGTTTTGAGGCCCGCCGCTTTGCGCGGCAACGTGCAAAGCAACCGCCCATCGGGCAACGCGGCCACGTCGCCGGCCTCGATGGGAAGGTTTTGCAGATCGCGTTGCGGGCAGCCCGGTTTGCCAATGGCAATTCCGGAAGCAGTCAGGTACGCGACGCGCCCGTCTGGCAACGGGGCGGGACTGCCACAGTGAAAGGCACGCAGACGGTTGCCGTATTCGGGACCGAGATCAAGCCCAAACTCGGTATAACCGTGTGTGCCATCGGGATGAATCGCGTGCAACAGCGTTTCCACCTTGCCGCGGTCGAAAAAGTTGTCGGAACGAATGAAAAGAATCCGTCCGTCGGCGAGCACCTCCGGTTCATTGTCGAAAATGAACGTGTAGGTCAACGGACGAATTTCCGAGCCGTCGGGTTGCATTGCAAACAACGAGCGCGACGGCGGATTGTGATACTCCTCAAACGTCCCGATCCGGGTCGAGGTGAACACAATCCGCCCATCGGGAAGTTCGACCGGATCAATGTCATGAAACGGACCATCGGTCAGGCGCTGTGGCGACCCGCCAGTGGCAGCGAGCCGGTAAATGTGATAAAAGGCGTCACCCTCGGCGGCCATCGAGAAGTAGATCGTCTTGCCGTCGAAACTGACACTCGGCGAGCCAATGGCCCCCTTCCCCGCATCGAACAAAACTTCCGGTTTCGCGCGTGCCCGCAGGACGAAAAGCTTGTGTCCGACCTTCATCGGCGCGGGCAGATCGTGTTCGGGATACGCCCGCGAGTTGCGCGGGTTGAAAATGGTGACGTTCAAGCTCGGATAACCGTCCCCCTGCTGTCCCCGATACAAACTGCAATCTTCGCCGACAAACACCACCGCCTCCGGCCAGACAAAATCGGGGCCGGCCACCGCATCGCGCGCGCCCGTGTCGCGTTGCCCAGGCTTTTCCGCGACGACAGGAATGTCAAATCGTCGCCACGGACCGCTGCCGAACGGGGCGACAATGGCGGCGGGTTTCCACGATTGATCGTTGAAATCGGGTTGTTGCCAGTTTTTTTCCTCGGTGGGGTTGCATTTCCAGTGAGCGTCGGAGAAGAGAACCACTTCCTGACCGTCGGCCAGTCGCACCACCAATTTGACGATCAAACCGGCGGGACCGGGCGCGGTGTTGGCGGCTGCGATGGCGAGCGTGTTGTCGCCGGCGGTGAGCAGCGTGGCGATATCGAATCGTTTCGGCTTGTTCCAGTCGTTCGGGTTGTGCGAGCTTTCGCCGATAAATTTGCCGTTGAGAAAGGCCTCGTAAAGATTGTCGGCGGTTATGAGCAGTTCGCCGGACTTGATCTCCGCTTTCTCGGTCACGGCGATGTTGGCGCGGAAATAAACCGTGTCCTTCGGCTGGTTCAGGTCGGACGAGACCCAAATCCATTTGGCGCCCTCAAAATCCAACGCAACGGCATTGGCCGCCAGCCACATCATCAACAGAACGGCATGTCTCATCGCGCACATTATATCAGCAAGAGACGATGTGGCGAAGTTTGTCTTCAAATTTCACTGCGACATCATTGAGGAGCGGGGTTTGGGGGATGTGACGGCGATTCGCGGTCGGACCCGCTGCGAGGGACGAAACGACGGACAAAATCGAGGACGGATCGGGTAAAGGTGAACTCGCCGGTTTCGGGAAGACAACGGTCGGGCGATTGAACCCAGCTTTCGATGACGTACTGATCGGGCGCGCCATCCACTAGCGCATAGTCGTAGCCCTGCTGCATGATGCCGACATACCATGTCGAGTCATCGGCGAGTCCCTTGCGGCGCATGGCGGGCAAGAGTGACGGCCAGTAGATGAGGCTGAACGGCAGTTTCCGTTGCCGGCAGTGGCGTTCCAGTTCGCGGACCTCCCGCCAGTTGCCGCGATCAAACGCGACGAACTCCGCCCAGTTTACGTCGAGACGGTAAAAGTCAAGGCCGCGCACATTCCGGTCCGCCAGCGCCTTGTTCAGTGCCTCGATCCACCGGTAGTGATCTGCCAGCGGGATTGAAGGATACGTCTCGATGTCGCCGATGAGGATATGTGGAAAATGTTGTCGCACCAGCGCGATGTAGGCGGCGGTTTGCGCAACGGCATAGTCGTCGGACTTGTGGATGTGTTTGCGACAGCAAAGGAGCGGCTCGTCCATCGCAATGGCGTGGATTTTTCCGCCAAGTCGTTCGATGCGTTCCCACATGGGACGCTCGATGGCGAAGGTTTTCTCCCCGGTTAGTCCCCAGGGTTTGATAGCACCCACTTCGAGGCCGAGTTTCAAATTCCACTCTGCCAGTCGCGCGAACCATCCCTTCAGTTCGTCGTCGGTAAATTGCTTGTGAAAATTGAGGTCGGTATAGCCGAGAACATCCACTCGCGCACGAGTCTGTTTCCACTGGTCGGGTTGCTCAAAGAGCGCGCGCAGTGCCCTGCCGTTGTCATGCGCCGGCGGCATCATCCAAACCTCTGCCGCGGAAGCAGCGGTGAGGATTGCGGCCAATAACACGGCGCATATCAACGGTGTTTTTATTCTTTTCCTCCAAGCAAATGGCGGACAAAAAACTCGGTGCGACGGCGTTTGGCGTAAGCAGACTCGCCCGCGCCGTGGCCAGCACCGGGGATGACCAAGAGTTCAAAGTTTTTGTCGGCCTTGATGAGGGCGTTGACCAACTGCATTGTCGAGGACGGATCCACGTTCTTGTCCAGTTCGCCAACGGTCAGCAACAGTTTCCCCTGGAGACGGTGCGCCTGGGTGACATTGGATTGTTCCGCGTAATGCGGGCCGACCGGCCAGCCCATCCAGAGCTCGTTCCACCAAATCTTGTCCATCCGGTTGTCGTGACAACCGCAGTCCGCCGCGCCAACCTTGTAGAAGTCCGGATACATCAGCAGCGCTCGCACCGCGTTTTGTCCGCCCGCCGAACCACCGTAGATGCCGACACGCGTCGCGTCCAGTTGCGGATATTTCGCCGCGGCTGCCTTGATCCAGAGGATACGATCGGGCAACCCGGCGTCGCCCAGGTTTTTCCAGCAGACATCGTGGAATTTTTTCGAGCGATTCGACGTGCCCATGCCGTCTATTTGCACCACGAGGAATCCCGCTTCGGCCAGTTCCTGCGGCCCGTGAAATGACGCAAAGGCCTTTGGCACAAACGAGTCCTGCGGCCCGGCGTAGATGTGCTCAATGATCGGATATTTCTTTCGCGGATCAAATGTTGTGGGGCGATAAATGACACCGTAAATATCGGTCGTGCCGTCGCGGCCTTTCGCCACAAACCGCTCCGGTGGTTGCCAGCCTGTCTTCAGCAGAGCCGACCAATCGGCGCGTTCCAGTTCGCAGACGCGCGCACCGTTGTCGCTGCGCCGCAGTTCCGTGACCGGCGGCAGGTCCACGCGCGACCAGGAGTCCAGAAAGAAACGCCCGTCTGGCGAGAAACGAATGTTGTGCGTCCCGTCGCCCTCCGTCAATACCACCAGCCCCGTCCCGTCGAAGTTCACCCGACAATAGTGAATGTAATACGGGTCCTGTCCCGGACGAATCCCGCCGGCGCGAAACCAGATTTGGCGTCGGGTCTCGTCCACGCGCTCGACGCCGCGCACCACCCAGTTGCCATGCGTGATCTGTTTTTTTACGCGACCGGTGTCGGCATCGTACAGATAGAGATGGTTCCAACCGTCGCGTTCACTCATCCAGATCAGTTCCCGTGTCGCATCGAGCGGATGACAGAACAGTTTGTGCGCGTAGTCAATAAACGTCGCGCTCTGCTCATTCACCACCGCCCGCGCCGCGCCGTTGCGGGCGTCCACCGCGATGACCCGCACCACCTGGTGGCCGCGCTGGTTGTAGAGAAAGGTGAAGTGGCTCGAATCCGCCGCCCATCGGATGTCGTTGATGCTCCACGGATTCGGGAAGAGCGTGTCGGCAATGGGAATCTCTCGCGCGGTGGCCACGTCAAAAAGATGCGGTTTGCTGATGGGAATGTTATCGCCTGGTTTCAAGTAGGAATACCAGTGTAGTTTTGGCTGGAGCTGATCTTTGGGCGAGGACTCGATGAGATAAACCTTGCGGTCATCCCCCTTGCGCGTGCGCATAACGACGAATTTGGTCGCGTCAGGCGACCAGTGAATCGCGCCGCGATAGCCGTCCTCCTCCGTGCCGTCCTTTGTCAGCGGCGTGTCGCCGAGCCAGACATTGTTATCTTGGATGCGAGCGGGCGGACGTTTCGGGGTGGGCTTTGGCGGCGGCACCAACGGTTCCGCGATCACCGCGATGCCATCCTCATCGGTCGCCTCAAACCGCCCCAGTTCCCGTCCTTTCGTGTCCGTGGCCAGCCAGAGATGACCGACAAACGTCTGCTGACGGTGCGTCCCGCCGGCGGGGATGGTGGCGTACGGTTTGCGTCCGCCGTCGGTATCGAGCCAGTAGATTCGGACCTCGACCGCGGTTTGGTTGGTGAACGTGATCGAGGTTTCCTCGCCGCTACGGCGCGAGACGCGCGCCGTCGGGGTCGGCGTCAGTGTCGTGACGCCGAAATTGGGTGGTTTGGGAACCACCGTGCGGGTGCCTTTGACGGCATCCACGAGGATGAACTCTTTTTTGCCGTCTGGCAGGTCGTTGACATACCAGAAACGATTGCCTTCGGCGTCCCAGTGCGGGACGACGCGCGTTTTGAAGACCTTGTTGGCGGTTTGCTGGCGCAACGAGTCAGCATGAGCGCCAACAAGCAGCGCCGCCAGTATCAAACACGCGACAACAAGCTTCACGGTTTCTGGTTTTTCAAGGTTTGATACAAGTCGAACGCTTCTTTCGGTTTTCGATTGTCATGCACGATGGCGCGCACGGCCTGGATCATAGCGACGGGGTGTTCGGCCTGGAAAACGTTGCGTCCCATGTCCACGCCCGCAGCACCCTGGTCCACGGCTTCGTAGGCCATTTGAAGCGCTTCCAGTTCGGGCAGTTTCTTGCCGCCGGCGATGACGATCGGGACCGGACAGGCAGCAACCACCTTTTCAAAGTCGGGACGGCAATAGTAGGTCTTGATGACATGGGCGCCGTTTTCGGCGCAGACGCGCGTGGCCAGTCCGAGATAACGGGCGTCGCGGGTGAGTTCCTTGCCGACGGCGTTGACGCCCAGCGTGGGGATGCCGTAGCGGGTACCTTCGTCAATCGTTTTGACCAGGTTGCGGATGGTGTCGGCCTCGAACTTGGCGCTGCCGATGGCGCACATGACGGCAAGCATCGAGGCGTTGAGGCGGATGGCCTCCTCGATGTTCATCACACACTCGTCATTGAGGTCGGTCAATACCGTGGAACCGGCGGAGTAGCGCAACGAGATCGGTTTGTTCATCGTCGGCGGCACGATCTGGCGGAGCGCGCCACGCGTGCACATGATGCAGTCGGCGTACGGAATCAACGGCACAATCGTCAGATCCATCCGCTCCAACCCGGAGGTCGGCCCCATGATGTAGCCGTGGTCAAACGCCAGCATCACCGTGCGCCCGCTTTTGGGGTTGAAGATGCGGGAGAGACGGTCTTTGATACCCCAGTCCACGTGAGCATTGCCCTTGAGGAAGTATCCTTCAGTCTTTTGGGGAATACCGATCCCGTAGTCTTTTGCGTCGAGATTGCCAGTTGCTTCAGCCATGATGGGATTTCCTTTCTGTTTTTGTAATCGGGTCAAATCATTTCAACAGTGCCGCGTCGGCGAACGCCTGAAAGATCATCGCGACGGATGTGGCGCCGGGATCCTGGACTCCGCGGGTGCGATCGCCCAGGTTGCGAGCACGGCCAAAACGGGCCAGCATGTCCTTCGTGGCGATGGCGCCGCGCGTCGCCGCGTCGGCGGCCTGACTCAACGCCTCTGGCGGAGTCATGCCGGCGTCGGCTGCTGCGCGCAGGGCTTTGATGGCGGGCACCATGGCGTCCATCAACGTCTTGTCGCCCGGTTCCGCTTTGGTGTGGGCGCGCATACCGGCCAAGCCCGCCTCGAACAGGGCCGCCAGCGCGGTGGTGTCAAGTTGGGCCGCATCACCGGCGCCTTCGGCCATGCCGGTGAAAAACGATCCGAGCAACGGCGGCGTGGACCCGCCATCCACACACATCACGTCCCAACCCACCTGATTGAGCAGGTCGGCGATTTTACCGCCGTGGTCAGCCTGGGACGCCGCCTCGGCGGCATCCATCACTTTGCAAATGGTGGTGCCGTGGTCGCCGTCGCCAATGGCGGAATCGAGGCGGGAAAGTTCCTGTTCGTTGGCGCGGATTTTCGCGGCGGCGGCGCGGATCATCCGCACGAGGTCGTTGTAATCGAGCGTTTGCATTATTTTTCACCCCAGTACGGCGTGTCGCATGGCGCGTCGAGCAACGCCGCCAGTTCGTCGTCCACCTTGGCCACGTGCATCTGGAAGCCGGCCATCTCCTGGACGGTGAGGAATTCGCCCACGCGGGCACGCGCGAGCGTGATTCCCTTCTGATCAAGAATCTGTCCGACACGGCGCATGATGATGTATTGCTCCATCAGAGTTGTCGCGCCGGCGCCGTTGATCATGACGAAAACCTTGTCGCCTTTCCGGGCTTTGACCGCTTCGAGCAACTGGTTCAACATAATGTCGGCAGTCTCGTCGGCGGTCTTCATCTTTGAGCGGCCCGTGCCGGCTTCGCCGTGCTGGCCCATGCCGATTTCCATTTCGTCGTCGGCCAGTTCGAAGATGGACTGGCCGGTGGCCGGGTGCGTCGCCGTCTTCAACGCCACCGCGAGTGTGGCCATGTTGTTGTTGTATTTTTCGGCCACGGCATAGACCTCATCGAGCGAGCGGCCCTGTTCCGCCGCCGCGCCGGCCACCTTGTAGAGCGGGATACAGCCGACAAGACCGCGACGGTTTTCCGCGGGGGCGTCTGCGCCAGGGGCGATATCCTCGTGGGTGAGGATCATTTTCACGTTCAGCCCGGCCTTTTTGGCCATTTGCATGGCGATGTTGGAGGCCATCACGTCGCCCGCGTGGTTGAGCACGACAAACAACACCCCGGCGGGACGGTGAGCGAGTTTGAGCGCTTCAAACACTTTCGGGCCGGCCGGCGCGGCAAAAATGTCGCCCACGACACTGATGTCGAGCATTCCTTCGCCGACGAAACCGCTGAGCGCCGGCTCGTGTCCGGCGCCGCCGAGAGTCACCAGCGCGACTTTCGACGGGTCCTTTGGTTGGGCGCGAACGACAAGTTTTTCGGAAACGAGTTTGACCTTGTCGGAATAGGCGAGGGCGTAACCTTCGAGCAGTTCTTTGGTGAGGTTCTTCGGGTCGTTGATGAATTTCTTCATGGGCATGGCGCTGTTCTCCTGTGTTGAAGTGTGCGGGTTATACCGTCTCATTTCGCCGCTGCCAAGCCGGGAATTATCGCAATCGCTCGATCATTTCAGCAACGCGGCGACGGTGTTGGTGGAGCGGTTGTGGGTCGTGCGAGTAGGTCTTGTCGTCGGTGATGACAGTGTCGGGGACAAGCGCCAGTTGTTCGGCCTGCTGGATCAGGCGAGCGGAAACGCCTCGTTTTTTTGCGGCGGCAATGGCGTCGTCGAGCAACGCGAAGTATTCGTAGTCCTCGATTCCTTCGCGAAGCATTTCCCAGCGCAGGGAACTGATCGGGCCGGTGAGATATTTTTGTTTGTCGGTCGTCACATCGCGGTTCGGCGGATAGAGGAATCGCCCGTCGCCGTTGCCCCAGTAACCAATTTCGCCGGGTTTCTTGCCGTAACCGGTCTCATAGCTCATGGGATCCAGCCACGGATTTTGCATCGCGGGCGACGGGAACGCCGTCGGGCTGTTCCAGTAGGCGGTCTCCCAGACCAACAGTCCGCTCACACCCCATTTGCGACTGAGCCACGACCAGACGCGCAAATCCACCGCAGGATGATCTATGAACAACCCGATGTACGGCGCGCGCGGCCCGCAACAGAGATACCACCAAAACCGCTCCCCTGCCCTGCGCCGCTCGGCAATGGTCTTCGCATCCACCGCGCCGACAACCGGGCACCACAGGTCCACGCAGTCAAACAATTCCGGCTCCGGTTGTTCGGTCAACATTCGCGTCAGCCCCGGCGCGACGCGACGGATGCGTTTCATGGTGTCGGCGACAAATTCGTAATCTTTCTTGTCTGGTTCGTCGAACCAATAGACATACGCCTTTTGCAGCCAGCCTTTTGCGCGAAGATGTTCAACCAGTTGGCGGGCGTGGCTTTCCAGCAGCCGCTCATATTCGGGCGTACCCTGCTCGTGTCTGCCGATGCGCCCCGGCGATCGCTCGAAGAACGTTCCGCCGCCCAAACCGTGCAGGCGCACCATGATGGAATTGAAGCCGCGTTCATCCAGCCACTTTTCGCAGACCCGATCAAATACGGTAAAATCCATCACGGCATTCGTCTCCCCGAAGGTGACGCGGTATGGATCAAGCGGTGCCGGGGTATAGGGCGCAATCCGATGCGCGGCGAAGCTTTCCAGATAAAGATCGAGCACCTGACGCAATTCGTCTGTCGTGGTCAGGTTGTGGTAGCGTCGAATCATCTCGGTGTTCAGGCCAAATGCCGTTTGCAAACGCGACGTTTTTGGCAGGGTGAAATTCCAGACACGCAGCAGCACCGGCACCGTTGCCCGCCAGCCGTCCGCTGTCAGTTCAATTTTCCCGTCGTAATCGCCCGGCGGCTGTTCGGGCGGTACATACACCGTGATCCAGAGCGGATGGTTTCGTCCCGGTTCAAGCGTTGTGTCCGGCTCGAACGGCGGCAACGGGTCCGGCCACCACCCCGGCGAACCCGCCGTGTCGGTGGGGCGGGTCACCTCGACGTAGCCGACACGATCCACGCGCGCGTTCAGGCCCGACACCGTAACCCGCAGATGACGCAATTCTTTCTCGGGTCGGATGACGAGTTGGACGGGTTCATATTCGTTACGGGCGGCGCACAATTCGATACGTCGGCTTTGGGCCGTTGGCATGGGCCGCGTCTGCGACACCTTGTACGTCCCCTCGCACCACCAGAGGCCCGGTGTCGGCAGGGCGTACCCGTACGATGCGTCATGCAATACGGCAATGCGACGTTGCAGGGTCGCACGATACACTTCCTCGCGACGGACGCGAACCGAGATTGTGATTGTGTTCAGCCCGCTTTGTCGTTGAGCGCATGGTACCATCACAATACCCGCCGCGCGCGCCGCGACACGTTGTTCTGGTCCGCCGTTGACCGAGGCCGTAATCTCCGCCGCCGCTCCCACCTCCACCGCACACGCTTCGTCGGTCAGCGACCGGATCCGTACAGGGAAATCGTCCCGTGCCACCTCAATATCCGGAAACACGGTCGCGCCGTGCGTCGTGCCGAAATCGGTGTCAAGCGTGGACGTGTATCGGTACTCGTTGATCTGGAAATTGGCGGATTTGCCGACGGCGCGAATCCGCACAAACACGGTACCGTCGGGCAACGCGGCCCGCACCACACCGGTGTTGTCAAATCGGGCGACTTCCCGCCACGATGTGGCATCGGGACTGGCTTCGATCACGCCAACGCCACCGGTGCGGTAGGAGCAACCGACTTCCACCGTAGCCGCCGTTTGTTGGCACCCGGGCAGGTCGTGCCGATAAACGACTTCCGCCCCTTCGTTGAATGTCCAGCGGTTGGAGTTGAACCCGCATCGGAAGGACGCCAGTGGACGCGAGTAATTGGCTCCCTCTCCATCGAGCGGCGCGCGAAACGTGTACCGCCGTCCCACGACGCTTTCACCCTCGCCAAACCGGTCATGGACGGCTTGTGTCGGGCGCAGTTGAATCTCGCAGAAACGGATGGTTGTTGCCGCCTCCCACTGGCCGAAGCGGAGAAATGTCTCTCGCACGTCGGTAGGTGTCGTGAAGACAAAACTCTGTCGTTGCCAGTCGGTGGCAACGGGGAAATCGCGGTTGCAGAAGTTCGGCCCGGAAATAACGCAGCCAGAGGTCGCGTGTTCCGCTTTCACCTTGAAAGAAACCCGATAGAGGCTGTTGGGTGTCAGTGTCAGATTCGTGGTGCGCCAGTAGCCGGAACTTTTGCCGTCGCCGGTCACGCGGAGACATCCGTTTGTCTCTCGATCGCCGCTGCCGACCAATTGCCAGGCATCCGTTGGCGGCAACAAGAACAGGCTGAGAAGCACAAGGATCATGGGGCGGACTTGAGCACCAGCAAACCGAACAGCCCGCCGGCGATGTTGTCGGGGTGAGCGTGAAACGTAACCGTCACGCTCTGTTTGCCCTGGGTGAGTTGGGCGGGAATGAGGTAATCCACGTCGAAAAACTGGCCGGGCTTGTTCCTGTTGAGTTTTTGCGTGGCAATCTTTTCGCCGTTCACAAGGATGTCGAAGAGCCGATTACCACCGTCGTCACCCCAGTAGGCACAACGCAGCGTCATCGGCTGGTCGGGCAGGACCTTCACTTCGTAACGAATCCACGCGCGGGTGTCGCGCCAGGAGCGGTCTCGGTGATAACCGGTGCGGGTCCGTTCGCCCTGGTAGTTGTGCTCGGTCTCGGATTGCTGTTCGCCAGGGCGAACCTCGTCTACAATCCGCGCTTCAAAAGCCCGTCGGGCGAGGTTGGCCTTCTCGATCTCGGCTTGTTTCGCGCGCCACTCCGCTTCGGTAAAACAGTTCCAATAGACGTTCATTCGCTGATGATGGATACGGTAGTAGGGTGACAGCGTCACGTCGTGAGGTCGGCCAATACCCTTTGTGCGAAACGTCAGCGGCTCACCGGGGATTGGCTCGATGTGTTTGAGCAACTCCGAGGGATCGCACATCAACACTGGAACGTCCGGGCAGGGACTACCGCAAAGGTCAAGTTGCCGTCTTACGTAAAGATTCAGCTTTTCCATGCCTTCGGTTCCTAGCTCGCCGGCAAGGACAATGGGGCCGACCATGAGTGCGACGATTCTCGGGTTGCCCGGCAACGGTTCGACGCGCAGTTCCATTGGAATCTCGATGTCGAGCGTATCACCGTTGCGCCAGGTGCGGCGGTGCTCCCTGTAACCGCCCGCCTGACGAACTTTGACATTGAGTTCGACGGGTTTGGCGCATCGGAAGATCAGGCGCGCGGTGTTGCGTTCGGGAAATTGTGTCTCCTGGCGCAGCACAAGCCCCTTTTCTTTCCACGTCAGTTCGGAAGCGATGAACAGGTTCACATAAAGCGAATCGCCGTCGCGGGCGTAAATCGTCTCACCGTATCGGGCATGATTTTCGACGCCGGTGCCGGTGCAACACCAAAACGAGTCCTGCGGTGTGTTGTAGCTCTTGAAATGCCCCGGTTTGAGCGAGGCAAAGTAAATCATCATGCCGGTGCGCGGGTCCTGGGAGGCGAGGATGTGGTTGTAGAGAGCGCGCTCGTAGAAATCCATCAGACGGGCGGATGGCTGCCAGGTGAACAAATGGCGTGTGAGTTTGAGCATGTTGTAGGTGTTGCACGTCTCACAGGTCACCGGGCTGAGGTGTTTGGCGAAATCGGTAACGGGAAAGAAATGCTCGCTGTCACTGTGGCCGCCGATGCAGTAAGAGCGGTCGAGCGCGACAAACTTCCAGAAGTTGGACGCGATGGCGGCAAACCGTCCGTCGCCGTCCAACTCATACTGACGTGCGGCGCCGATGATTTTGGGAATCTGCGTGTTGGCGTGCAGGCCATTGAGCTTGTCTTCGCCACGGGCCAACGGCTCAAAAATGCGCTCGTGGTTGAACGCGCGGGCGAGCGCCAGATGGTCGGGATTATCCGTGATGGCATAAAGATTCGCCAGCACTTCATTCATGCCGCCATGCTCATTGTTGAGAGCCTTCTGTTGTTGTTCGTGGCTGAGACGGTCCACGCGCGGTTTCAGCCAGCCGGCCATTTTCACGAGAACCTCCAGCGCTTGCTGATTGCCGCAACATTGGTGCATGTCGAGCAGGCCGGCCATGATTTTGTGGAGCGTATAATAGGGCGCCCAGACCGGTTTACCGGTGTCCACCCGGTCGAAAAAGGATTCGGGGAATGCCGAAAGATAACCGGACTGGCTCTGACACTTGGCTAGTTCGGCAACCATGTAGTCGCCTTTTGCCTTCAATTTTTCGTCGCCCGTGCTGGCATACATCAGGGCGCAGGCACTGAGGTAATGGCCGACGAAATGTCCTCGCAACTCGCAACCGGGCGCCTCCCAACCGCCGAGCGGTTCTGCCGTCGAGGGTAGTCCGGCGTTGACGCGGAAGTTGTGAAGCAGCCGATCAGCATCGAGCGCATGGAGATACTGGCGGTCGCGTTCTTGCGCCGTTTTGAACGGACCTTCGAGCAAACGGACTTCGTTCAAACCAAAGAATGTAAGCGAGAGAAGTAACGCTAACATGACTACATTCGTTTTCGATTGAACTCGGCGAGCGCGTCCGTCATGGCGCGGATGTTGGCCGCGGGCATTCCCATGCTGACGCCGCCGCCCACGGAGAGGATGAGCGGATGGTCGCCGGCGTTTTGCAGAACCTCGCGCGTGGCAGCAGCGACTTCGGCGGGCGTGCCGCGTGCGCCGATTTCGAGCGGGTTGACGTTGCCCATCAATGTCATTCGCCCTCCGACACGGCGGGCAGCCTCGGCAACGGGGAGTTGTTTGCCCCAATTGAGGACATCAAAACCGGTGTCGGGTAACAGTTCGAGACAGGCGGTGACATTGGCATCGTTGTGATAAACCTTGACCCAGTCGGGCGGAAACGCGTCGCAAATGCGTTTGAGGAACGGATGAGCAAATTCCTCGTAATGCTCATGACCGAGAAATCCGACGATGTCGTCAAGCACCAGAATTCCCTCGACGGTCGGCCCGATGACTTCGGCTTGTGCCTTGAGCCAGTCAATGGTGAGTTTCGTGGTGAGGTCGAGCAGTTTCACCACGAGTTCAGGTGATTCGACGATGTCCATCATCAACTCCGTCACGCCCCGGAAAAACGAGGCCGTGCAAAGCGGGCCGCGCGCGGCGACAACAGGGATTGTGTAGCCGGCGTCGAAAATGCGCTTTTTCATTTTCTCATACCGGTGCAGCAGCAACGGCATGAACCCGTCGGTGTGCGGATCGGGCGGGGAAAGCTGGCCAATGTCATCGAGATGAAACGGGATACGGTCTTCACTGGGAGTCTGATCCTTCCAAAAACGGATGCGAACACCGAGCGCCGACGGCTCGGCCGCCATGCCGCACTCGGCCCACCACGACGGGAAGAAGATCACGTCGGGAAACTCTTGCATGATTTTCAGATTCGACCGAAACCACACTTCGGGATCGAAATAATAGTCAAGATGCCCGATGCCGAGATATCCTGGCATCCACGGGCTGTCCACGATCAATGCCATCGGAACTGGGCCGCCGTTGTTCCGCCGTTTCGCCGCCTGTTTGAACGTCTGCCATTGTTCGGGTCTCATAATGGCGGGCAGAGTACGAACAGAGCCGTGTCAAGGCAAGCGCAGAGCTCTCATCCCTGTTTCTCATCGCGTGGCGTGCATGGAGGGCAAGGCCACTGACAGCCGGGACGGGACCGCATTGGGGCGCGGCTGGTGCAGGCGCGGTTTGTGGACGGAACACCAGGCGCAACTGCCCCCTTTTATGCTTTACTTTGAGCTTGGTTTTCGCAAGATGCGCCCGCATGAGCCATCATCACCAACTTCAGTTGCAGCGCTTTGAGCTGAAGTACATCGTGTCTCCTCAAACCGCCCTTCAGGTGCGCCAGTTTGTGCAATCCTACCTGGAACTGGACGAGTATGGCGCGGACAAACCCGATGGCTCCTATGCCATCCACAGTCTCTACCTCGATTCGGACCGACTCAGCTTTTTTTGGCACACCATCAATGGCAACAAAAACCGTTTCAAACTCCGCCTCCGTTTTTACAACGACGATCCACACGCTCCCGTTTTTTTCGAGATCAAACGCCGCGAGGCCGACATCATCCGTAAACAACGCGCCGCCGTCCGCCGCGACGTTGCCGCCAGCTTGTTGGTCGGCCAGCTTCCCCATGCCGACGACCTTTGGAAGCCCGACGCCAAATCGTTGGCCTGTCTGCACGAGTTCTGCCAGTTGATGCAGCAGTTCGAGGCGCGTCCCACGGCGCGCGTCAGTTACTTGCGCGAAGCATGGGTCAGCCCTGAGTCCGACGACCTGCGCGTGACCATTGACCGCCAGGTGCGCTGCTGGCCACAAACCACGGAGGAACTGCGCACCGAAACACCAGATGTCCCGCTGGTCTTTGGCGAAAAACCGGTCGTCGAAATCAAATTCACCTGCCGCTACCCGGACTGGCTCCGCGACATGGTCCATGCCCTTGGCATGACGCGCGGCTCCGCCGCCAAATACGTGGACGGCATCCAGGTGTTTGGCCAAACCCACTTTGTCCGCCAACCCGGCGGTTTCACAGAAAGGAGACACCCTCATGAGCGAATGGATGCTCTTCACCGGTGATTATGCGCTGGCCCCCATCAACGTCCCCGCCCTCATTCTCAGCCTGCTGCTGAGTTACCTGCTCGGCCAACTCATCGCCTGGGTGTACATGCTCACCCACAGCGGTCTCTCCTACAGCCGCAGCTTCGTCAAATCCCTCGTCGTCACTCCCGTCATCGTCGCCCTCGTCATGGCCGTCCTCGCCAACAACATCGTCACCGCTTTCGGTCTCATGGCCGTCTTTGCCATTGTTCGATTCCGCAACATCCTCCGCGACACCCTCGACACCTCCTATGTGCTCGGCGTCATCGTCATCGGCATGGGGTGCGGCACCCAAAAATACGCCACCGCACTGCTCGGCGGCTGTTTGATTGCCGCGGTGCTTTGTTTCCTCTGGTACACCTCCTTTGGAAGCCGCCACCGTTACGATCTTATCCTCAACCTCCGCTGGGCGCGTCCCGCCACCGAACTGGCGGAACTGGCCGCGCTCTTGGAGCGTCATGCCATGCGCCTCCAACTCGCCAGCCAGCGCGCCAGCGACACCGGCACCGGCGCCGACATTTCCTACCGTCTCCTCCTGCGCGACCCCGACCGTGCCAACGAATTGTTGGCAGAACTGCAGGCGCTGCCCGGCGTTTCCCGCATCACCACCCTCCGTGCCGAGGAAGAATCCGAACTCTGACCCTCACTCCCCTTCTGCTACCGTCCCGTAAAACAGAAAACGCTCCATGAACCCACTCTGCCTGATTCTGTTGGTCACTGCCGGTTCAGTCGTCCGTTCCGACGCGACAACAGCCACGGTCTTTTCCCCGGACAGCTTCTGGTATCGCCCGATTCCCGCCGACGCGCCGTTGCACACCAATTCCGCCGCGTTCGTGCAGGAGTTTTTGCGCCAGAAAAAAGCCTACTACGGCACCGTCTCCATCAACACCTTGGAATACGCCAGCCCGGTGTACGTGGTCGGCCCGGACACTCCCACCGTTCGGGTGACGGAATGGGATTGCCAAAACAAAAAGTTCAAGGACCCAAACCTGGCGAAACAGTGGGAAGCCGTCCCCATCCCGTCCTATGCCGAGCCGGCCGACGGTACCGACGCGGAAATGACCATTTACCAGCCGTCCACTGACACGATCTGGGAGTTCTGGCAGGCCCGCAAGACCAACGGGCAGTGGCAGGCGTGTTGGGGCGGCCAGCTCATGAATGCCTCGAAAAGCGACGGCATCTTTCCCAACCGCTACGGCACCACCGCCACGAGCCTGCCGTTTCTCGGAGGCCAGATTACCGTCGAGGAACTGCGGCGTGGCGAAATCAACCACGTCATGGGGATCGCTCTGGTGGACACCGAACACTGGAACATCTTTTCGTGGCCGGCCACTCGCTCTGACGGTTGGAACCCGAAAAAAGCTCCCAACCGCATTCCCGAAGGACTTCGGTTCCGTCTCGATCCGTCGGTGGAGGTGGACAAATTGAATTTGCCCCGTGTCGGCAAAATCATCGCAAAAGCAGCGCAGAAATACGGGTTCGTCGTCTGGGACAAAGCCGGTGCCATTTCGCTGCGGGCGGAGAACCCGAAGTCCTACACCCTGCGTGGTCAACCGGACCCCTACCCCGAACTGTTCGAGGGCAAGCCCGCCTGGGCCATTCTGCAAAACTTCCCGTGGGACAAACTCCAGTTTCTGCCACACGATTACGGCAAACCGACGACACACTGACCATCGCTACCGGTTCAGCTCTTCCTCGATAACCTTTGCCACCTGCTCCGCCAGTGTGCGCGACCCGGCGGTGGTAAAATGAACATCACGCGGTTTCTGGAGCTTGTCGAGATGCGGCAGACAAAAGGCGTGAAGATCATTCACGCGAATACCGTTGGCTTGCATGATCCGCAACGCGGCTGCGTTGTAACGGCGTTCGGCGCCCGCGTCGCGGATTTTCGTCCCTTCGGGAACCGGGGTCGTGGTGGCGAAAATGAGTCGCGCGCCAGTGGCTTTGAGTTTTTGAACGATAATTCCCAGGTTTTCGGCATACTTTTCCACGGTGGCCTGCGGCGGGTCCTGCGGATTGGAAGTGGGTTTGTCGTCGCCGGGTTGGGCGACATGTTTGAGGTCGTGGAGGCCGAAGTTGAAGTGGATCACAGCCCATTGGGTGTTACCGATCCAGCGGTCAATCGCCTGCACGCCCTTGGTAGTACCGGCGCAGTTCTCGGCGGGCCGATAGACGTTGGCTTTTCCCTTGAGGAATGCCCGCACATCAAGCGTGTAACCCATCGAAATGGAGTCGCCAATGATCAGCACGTTTGGCAAGGAAGGGTCCGGGGTAAAACTCCACTGTGTATTTTTCTTCTCAATGTCCGAACCTTTCTCTGGAGCAGCCGCTACGGCAAGAGCCATCAGCAAACCCAAACAGGCCGTCCGTCTCACGGTTTTCAGTTTCATTTCAGCATTTCCTTTATGACCGGCTCGATGGCGTCGGTCAGCAGTTGGTAGGCGGGTTGTTTCAGGTGAAGGCGGTCCGGTTGGTAAAACCCCTCGCGCAACGCGCCATCGGCCTCGACAAATTTGTCGCCGAGATTGAGAAAGCGCACAGTCTCGGTATCGGCGAGTTTGGCAATGCGAGTGTTAACGGTCTTGAGCCAGGTACGAACCTTGTCGTCCTTGCCAAAAATCGGCAACACCCCCAGCAAGAGCACCTTCGTCTGCGGCTGTTTCTGGCGAATGGCGGCGACAACGGCTTCGATGCCGCGCGCCGTGTCGTCAGCGCTGTAACCGGGCCAGACGTTGTTGATGCCGATCATCAGCACCACCAGTTTCGGCGCACAACCATCGAGGATACCGTGTTCAATCCGCCAGAGCACCTGCGGGGTACCGTCGCCTCCGATACCGAAGTTGACCGCGCCGAGCGGCACAAATCGCTCCTTCCAGAGTGTTTTGTCCCAGCCCTGTGTCAGTGAATCGCCGATGAACATGACATTGATACCGCCCTGTTTGGCCCGGTTGACCTGGCCGTCCACTGTCTGGCGCCACGCCTTCGGGAAATCCTTCCAGAATCCTTCGCCGGGACTCCAGGCGTTGGCCGGTTTCGGCGGCGGGACAGGAGCGTTCCCCAATGCAAGGAGCGCGAACAGGACAAGAGCGTGTTTCATGGCTTTCTCCGAAAAGGTTCAACGTACAGCGGAACATCGGTCAGTGTTAGCCTGCGACCGCCGACAATGGTTTCGCGTGGCGCGGCATTGGTGGTCCATGCGGCGTATTTGGTCTGCCAGTTCTTGCGGAACATCAACACAAAGTCGTCGGGATTGTCAGTCTCGATGCGTTTGTCGAAGCGGTAGCCGCGCAGTTCCGCGACAAGCTTTTGCAGGGCAAGGTGCGATGGCTTGGGATCGTAGGGTGCAACGCGTTCCTTGAAATACGGGAAACGGACAATGCCGAAGTGGTGTTCGGGTTCCTTTGGATCGGGGCCATCGTCATGCCAATCGTACCAGATCGAAAGCGGCACGCCAGCCATCAGGTTCACCAGAAACTGGCGCGGCAGATACTTCGCCTGACGGGCCTCGTCGAAATTTTTCCAAGCACAGGAGTAACCCCACTCGCCGGAGATGATCGGGATGTGTTTGCCTTTCGGCGCGTATTTGTCAATCAGCGCCCGTAATTTGGCGTACTCGGATAACACGGTTTCGGGATCTTTCTGCCGATACGGATGAACCGTCACTGCGTCCCATTCTTCGAGCGTGCCCATCTGAAAACAGGCTTCGAGAAACTTCAGGTCAATTGTCGAGGTCGCAGGGCCACAGAACTGCTCGCGCGGCGCAACGGCCTTGATGGCCTTTCCCACTACGCGGGAAAGCGCAACATAGTTGGTGACATTTGGCAAAGGTTTCCAGAATTGTTTGATGTTAGGCTCATTCCACATTTCCCATAGAACGCCGCGTTCTTTGAAGTGTTCGACGGCCGCCGCTGCCCAGCGGGCAAATGCGGCGCGGCACTCCTCGGAGTATGGAGACAAGCCGTTGTCGTAGTGACGATTAGCGTAGTCCAGAATGAACAGCGCGCGGATGCCGTGCTCGTCGAGCGCCGCCATCAACCGGTCGTAGGCGCGGAAGTCGTATTTGCCCTTCTCGCGTTCGGTGGTACCCCAGTGAAAATCCATCCGCACCCACTTGAACCCGGCGTCAGCCAGCATCTTCATCTCGCCGGGCTTTGGATCCGTGAAGTGAATGTTCACCCCGAATCCGTTGGGAATCGGCTCCACAGCAACCGCGACGGTGGCGGTGAGACACAAAAGGATGATGGTTTTCAACATGACAGTCATTGGATGCGATAGGCAAAGTCGGTATTCAAAACCGTGAAACTCAATTTGCCATTTTCCAGCGTAAACGGCACGATTCGTTTGACGACGCCCTTCGGGTCAACCGCTTCCACAGACTTCACGCGTTCCAACGGCAACTGCACGGTGAAAACCTCGCCATCGGGCAATGGCGTGAGAATGAGCGTGTCGCCGACACGCTCGCAACGAAACGCACCGTCGGTTTTGGCCACGCCGAAATCCACGGCAGTGGTGTTCGGTCGCCACCGTGGCGACGGCACAAATTCTTTTTCCGTTTTTTCGAGGCGAACATTGTCGGCGCTAACGATCAACTTGCCGATGCGATAGCGACGATTCGGGTCTTCGTCGCCCAGCAAGCGTTGCCGGGCGTTGCGGTTCTTCGGATCAGTGAGGCCGACAAGAATCTCGTACTCGCCCAGCGGCATGTTCGCCGGAATGGTGATTGTCCAGTTGGTCCCGGTCAGCACATTGTCATGCCACTGATTGGTCGGCGGTTTCGGGCTGCCGCCGCCCGCAAACTCGGTCAGCGCCCGTCGCCCCGGTGTGGGACGCGAGAAATGATAGAAGACGTTGAGGTTCTTGGAGAACGGCTGTTGGACGTTCCAATTGACAAGGAGACGGAACTTTCGGTCGCCGAGATATTCGACGCGCTCGGCGCGCGGCGTGATGGGAAGTGGCGCGTTGGGATTAAACACGCGGCTGTTGACATAGAATTTTTCTTTGGCACGCGACTGTTCGACGATGGCGTCTCCGATTCGCTCGATGCTCGATTCGATGTCGCCGTTCTTGGCGAAATAACCGTATTGCGGCAGGACGCGCCCAGCCGCCACCCAGTCGTTCGTCGAGCGATTCACATACGCTCGTGCCCCTGACTTCCACGTGACGATGAGCCGATGAATATCGCCCTCGGCGAACTCGACGTTGGCGATTTCATCGCGGGCGATGCTTTCGATAAACTCCTGCGCCAACCAGTACTTGCGGACCGCACCGCGCACAAGTCCCGGCAGGTCAATCATCAGCGCGTGACCGGTGAGCAACTCCGCGCTGATATAGTCGTCGCTTTCGGTGCCGTGTTCCTCGCGGCTGCAACTGCCTTGGTAACGATTAGAGTAACCGACACCGTGCAAGCTGAACCGCGTATGGTGAACGGCATCAAACCACGGCACGCGCGACCAGTCGCGGCAGACAACGGCGTTACAGTAGCGGGCCGAACGCGGAGTGAGTTGGAGGAACTGACAGTCGGCGCCGGCCAGCCAGCCGATCAGATGGTCGCCACCGGCTTCGCTGACGGCGGGGCCGCAGCGTTTTTCGAGTAACGCGAACGCTTCGCCCCAGTCACGCTGGGTCTCGCGCTTGGAGTGAAACTTGCCGTGACGATCATAAAAATCAAAGCAACTCATCGAGGTGAACACATCCACAAACGATGCCGTCGGTCGCAGCGACGGCACAATCAGGTCGAGGTTGCGTTTGAGGAACGGCAGGATGCGGTCGGGTCGGAACTGGTAACTTTGCGCCTCGCGGCTTTCGTTGAACCAGGCGCGGCGTGGTTGGCCGTCGGCGGTGAATGTGATGTGGTCGTAACTGAAGCCGGTGGCGTCGGGATAAAAGTCAATATAGTTGTCGTGCAATCCCCACAATACGCCGCGTGAACCACACAGTTCCCCCAGTCGTTTCAGGTCTTCGAGAGTGCCCAGCGACGGATTCGGCGGGAAAATGTCGGGCAAACGGTAATCGTACCCCCAACGTTGCCAGACGTGCATCATCACGAGTGAGTTGGTCAGGCCGTAGTCGAAACAGCGCGCCAGTTTCTCGGCGTCATCCGCATAGCGACCGCCCCAGAGATCGAACACGAACCGACCTGCTTTGCGGGCAAAGCCGCGCGAGGCACGCTTTTCGGAGAGGGCACGATATTTGATCGCCGCATCGAACGCGCCGGCGAAACTCGGCACGAACGTCAACGTCGCGTCAGGGTGCGTCTGAAGCTGGTAGGTGCGTGTTGTCGAATTGACCACGAACGCATCCGGTGGCGTGTCGGTGGCCGTGAGTAACGAAATGCCACGCTCGAAATCACACGCGACGTGGCTGGTGGCGAGGTTGTGCCCGCCCGCGCTGGCACGAAAAGCTCCCGGCTCGACGATGCAATAGCCATGTCCGTAATAAACGTGCGTGGCTTTCTGGTCAAACGCGCCCGCACCGAGGCTGCTGATCCGTTCGGGTGATTCTACCTTGATACGCAAGCCGGAGCCGTCAGCCCATAATCGCACGGTCACTCTCGGTTGCTTGTATCGCAGCGTGCCATCGCGCCCAATCGCTGGCGAACCGGTCAGTGGCTGATCGTTCACGGTAATCTGTAACCCGTTGAACAAGACATTGCAGTCAGCATTGCCGAAGCCGATCACACCGTCGGTAATGCCGTTTGGTCCGGGCACAAACACCGCCCGACAACCACCGTCGAGATTGAACACGAACAACTCCTTTTCCCCGGCCAACGCCTTGCGCGCGCGAGCGAACAGTTCCTGCCGCTCGGCATCGGTGAGCACTTTTGGAGGCGGGCCGACAACAAGGACGGGGTCGCCCCAATACGACGAATCGCAAACGGTGTTGTTCTTTGGCCCCGGATGACTTTCCAGTCGCAAGAGGATTTCTTTGCCCGCAAATGCGCTGAGGTCGGCTTCGCCCGGCAGCCAGGTCTTCGAGTCAGTATGCCTCTCAAAGATTTTTTCCTCGCCGGCCCAGACGCGGAAGGTGACTCCGTCGCTTTTGCCTTCTTTCGGCGAGTTGTCGCGGATGGCGTTAAAAAAACTGAGCCGAATTGGCGTGATCGGCGGCAGTTTGAGCCGATACTCGGCAAACACCGTGCCGGCGCGTGGACGATACGGCGGATGCATGATGATCGCCTGACGCGTCGCGTCGCCGCGCGTGATCATCTCGCGAGCAAAACTGGCCGACGAAACCGCGTCGGAACCACTCCAACCCACCGGCAGATAAACGAGCGGCTCGCCGACGTACGCCCAAGCGACACGATATGACTTGAAATTGGCGAGGGTAAACGTGCCCGATGTCGGCACACGGTTGACGGCAAATTCGGTGGGCGTTTTTTCCAGCGAAAATTTCGTCTCGAAAATCTGCACGGCATGAGCCGTCTGGTTGCCAAACCGCGCCTCCACATGAACGGGATACAACGCCGAGTAGGTCCCGCGCCCGCAGGCAAACTGAAACTCTGCCGTAGCGGTTCCTTTCGGCGGTACGGTGACGCGGCGTTTCGTCTCGCCGACCGCCTGGCAATCGTCCACCAGTCCCTTCATTTCCAAGGTCACATCAAGCAGCGATTCGGAAGCGTTTGAAAGAGTTACGCCGACTGGCTGTGGTGTGTCGTAGCGGGTCACGCTCGCAATGTCGCTGATGGTCAGCGTCAACGCCCCTTCCGTGACGCGATGTCCATCAAACGCCAACAGCGGGGCCCCCACCCTCAACGCGATAAGACTGACAAAAAGAAAATGGCAGCTTTTCACTCGATCGAGATTACCGCAACGCCTTCCCGATGTCACCAACAACGCCACCGTGACCCATCGGAACGGTTTGTTTCAGCGATTTTCATTGGCGCAAAAACTCCGCCAGTTTCACGGGTTGTCCGTCGCGGCGCTTGCTTTCCTCGGCGGCTTCCATGAAGGCAAGAATCTCCATCGTTTCCTGTTCCGACACGGGCGCGACACGGGTTTGGAAGAACTTTACGACCTCATGCACCAGCGGTGCATACCCGTCATAGCCACCGACGGGCGCCTCGCCTTTTTCGCCGCGAGCAGTGCCACCGTAGGTTTTGTTGTCGCTTGCCTGGCGAAAAGTGCCAATGCGTCCGTCGCGCCAGGTACCAATGACCTCAATCTTGCCGTTGGCTGTCGGTACGCGTTTGACGCTCTCGCAACCAGCCCCCATGACGGTGAACAGGGATTCCACACCGTGGATGCCATACCAGAACAGTTCCGGATGATGCGGCTCAATGTGAACAGGAGAAAACGTCTCGGCACTGAGCACCTTGCCGATGGCGCCGTTGCGAACGGCCTGGGTGGCCTTGCCAAAACGAAGTGAGGAGGCGCTGAACACAGGGACGTTTGCTTCACGGGCAAGACGGAAGATTTCGCGGGCATCCTTGAGCGAGGCGGCCATCGGTTTGTCAATGAACAGCGGTTTGCCCGCGGCGATGACGGGGCGCGCCTGTGTCAGGTGCGGCCGCCCATCCACGCTTTCCAACAAGACGGCGTCCACGTGTTTGCACATTTCTTCGATGGAATCGTAGAAGACGACACCGAACTCTTTCTGAAGTTGCTCGGCAAATTTGTCCACGCGGGTACGGCTGGACTCGATGTCGTCGCTTCCTCCTTTGAATGCGGCGACAATGCGCGCGCCGGGAATGTGGTCCTTGGCGTTTGGGTCGTTGAGCAGCTTGGTGAACGCGGGGACATGCGAGGTGTCGGTACCGATAATACCGATGCGCAGGTCGGCGGCGTTGGCGATCAGGGCAACACCGACGATGACGGCGGACAAGATTGCGCTTTTCATGAATCCTCCGTTTGGCTTAAATGGCCAACAGTATGAATCACACCCTCTCCCGCCGTCAATTCCTCAAACACTCCGCCGTCGTCACCACTGCCATGGCTGTCCCGTGGCGCGTGTTTGGCGCCTCGGCATCACCCAACGCGAAACTGGTCGTGGCCATCATGGGTTGTAACAGCCGCGGCATGGCGCACATCAAGGGAATGCTCGCCGCGCCAAACGTCGAAATCGCCTACATCTGCGACGTGGACGAACGCGCCGTGGCCAAGGGCATCAAGGCCGCCACCGCTAAACAGGGCAAGGAACCCAAGGGGGCCAAGGACATCCGCAAGGTGCTCGAAGACAAATCGGTGGATGCCATCTCCATCGCGACGCCGAATCATTGGCACGCGATTGCAACCATCATGGCCTGTGCCGCCGGCAAGCATGTCTATGTCGAGAAACCGGGCAGCCACGACCCGTACGAGTCGGAGCTGATGGTCGCGGCGGCGCGCAAATACAAACGTGTCGTCCAAATGGGCAACCAGCGCCGCAGCATGCCGGGTATTATCGAGGGAATCCATAAAGTCCGCAACGGCGCCATTGGTCGGGTCTTGACGGCGCGGTGCTGGTACACGCGATTCCGGCCCAGCATCGGCATCGGCAAAGTTGCGCCCGTGCCGTCGTGGCTTGATTACGATCTCTGGCAGGGCCCAGCGCCGGAGCGTCCTTACAAAGACAATCTAATCCACTATAACTGGCATTGGTTCTGGCACTGGGGCAACGGCGAACTCGGCAACAACGCCGTTCACGCCCTCGACGTGGCCCGCTGGGGCCTCGGCGTGGATGCCCCACCGCGTCGCGTGACCTGGGGCGGCGGCCGTTATCTCTGCAAAGACGACCAGGAAACGCCCGACACCGGCGTGGCGACGTTTGATTTTGGCGACAAACTGATCACCTGGGAACAAAGCAGCAGCCATGACCGCAAGGCCGAGACACAGGCGTTTGTGAGTTTCTACGGTGAAGGCGGGACGCTCTCCATTGCGGGACAAGGTTACAAACTCTACGACAAAAAAGGCAAAGAGATTGGTGGCTGGAAGGTCACCGGGGGTGAAGGGGACACCGTGACCGGTCCCGGTGGCGAGGACGAGCATTTTGCCAACTTCGTTTCCTGCGTCCGCAATGGCGGCACACCCAATTCAGAGATCGCCGAGGGCCAAAAGAGCACGATGCTCTGTCATTATGCCAACATGGCCGTTCGCACCGCCCAAACGATCACGATTGATCCGCGCAACGGCAAGGTCATCGGCAATTTCGCTGCCATGCGGCTTTGGCGACGGGACGAGTACCGCCGCGGCTGGGAACCAAAGGTTTAGCTCACCAGATGGATTTCAGTTTCCATGCTTCCAGCGACAACGGTTTCCCGCTGGTAACGGCGATGGATTGGTTCTTCGTGTTTGGCGTGAACGGCATCGGCACGTAGGTTAGCCCATCGCTGGCGAAAATTTCCAGTACGGTACGGTCCACATAAATGATGAGTCGCTGTCGGCCGTCCACCAACGGTGCCGGGGCACGGTGATTGTTGACGATAAGCTCCTGTTTGGCCGCATCGTAGCGGATGATCGCGCCGCGCACCGTCAAAGTTAGGTCGGCGTCGCACTCGGCTCGCACTTCCAGCAATTCACCGGAGGTTGCGGGGCCGATACGCAACGTCTTCAACTCCTCGACCGGCGTCCAAGTCAGGCGCGGCCCCTCCGGCATCTGGCGCAGCTTCAATTCGAGTGGCAATGACATCGCCTGATTGAATGGCATCCCCGGCGTGACAACCTGGAGCCAGCCAATCTGGACAACTCGTCCTTTCGGTTCGTGGCTGAACGTCTGCGCCGCGTAAAACCCCTTGCCCAAATGCCCCTTCAACTTCGGTGTCTGCGGCGTGAATCTTTTTCCGTCAAACTGACCGATCATGTAATCGCCATTGGCCGCCGTGAGAACCCATTGCCCTGATAGCTCAAAAAGGTCCGGACATTCATAAAACCCCGCGATACGGCTCTGGAATGTCCACGTCTTCAAATCCGGCGATGTGTAGAACGCAATACATCGCTCCTTTTCAAACTCGTCATACACCGCCATTACCCAATGCTGACCGGGCGCATACCAGAGCAGACGAGGATCGCGGCCGACATGGTTAATGACCGGGTTCCCCGCGTACTCCTGAAAGGAGCGTCCGCGGTCGTTGGAATAAACGATGCACTCGCCGCGTCCCGTGCTGGTATAGGCGGCAACGATCAACTCATTGTCGCCCTGCTTCCATCCGCTCGTGTTACGCGCGTCCACGATGGCGCTGCCGCTGAACGCCCAATCACCGAACTTAAACGGGTAAATGGCAATCGGCAGTTCCGCCCAATGCACAAGGTCACGACTGACCGCGTGTCCCCAATGCATGTTGCCCCACGACCAACCGTAGGGGTTGTGTTGGAAGTAGAGATGATACTCGCCGTCGGCAAACACCAACCCATTCGGGTCGTTGTTCCAACCACGGCGCGGCGAGAAATGCACCTGCGCTCGCAACGGCTCTTGGTAAACCTTCTCGGCCTCCCAAATCGAGTCAGCTTGCATGACCAGTTCCTGGGACCTGGAGTTTTCTGGAGGATTTTCCACCCGCACTGTTGCCTTCCTCCCCTGCCACGCGCTCACGTCAAGGTGCGCGAACCAATCGGGTTGATCCGTCAGATCGGCCTCGAACTCACGGACTATCCGGCCATCCAGCAGCACCGCGACGCGAGACTTTGCACTTTTTTTTGACACATTCTTCACGGGGAAATGCAGGTAACGCTTCTCAAGAACCAATTCGCGTTCGTGTGTTGTCGTTCGCGGGACGACACCCGATTCCTTGCTTTGCGAAACCGTGTTGCTCACCACCGGTGCGCCGAATGCTGCGCGGCAGAACACAACGCCCAGCAGGGAAAACACCATGAGCGTTCTCATTCGATGCCCAGTTCCTTCTGGATTTTCTCCAGCGAGATCCCCTTCGTTTCGGGCATTACCCACAGTACCCAGAGCAATTGGCCGACCATGCAGAGGGCGTAGAACGCAAAGGCGTGCCCACCGGACCGGGCGGCGATCATGGGAAACGTCCACGAAATCCCCGCCGCCATGATCCAGTGAGTGAAACTGCCAAGAGCCTGGCCACGGGCGCGCACTCGGTTCGGGAAAATCTCGCTGATGAACACCCAGATGACCGCGCCCTGTCCAAACGCGTGCGCCGCAATGAATACAATCAAACTGGCCAACAGCCATTTGCCGCCCGCACCAGTGTAAAAGGAATACGCGGCGGCACCGAGACTGACAATGTAACCAATCGAACCCGCCAACATCAGTTTTCGACGTCCGAAATGATCAATCACCGCCAGCGCGGCCATCGTAAAAACGAGATTGGTCAGACCAATAACGACCGACTGCAACAGGGCATCCGCCGTGCCGTACCCGGCCATTTTAAAGATGTGCGCCGTGTAATAGATCAGCGCATTGATCCCCGAAAGTTGATTAAACGCCGCAATCGCCACCGCCAACAAAATCGGCTTCGCATATTTCCGACAGAAAAACGGCTCCTCCAGACTGTGATGCTCGATGTCCAACGAAGCCCGGATCTCCGCAAGCTCCGCCTCAACATTGCCCGTGTCGGTTCCGCACATCTCCAGTACGGCACGCGCCTCCTCGATGCGCCCCTTGGCCACGAGCCAGCGCGGACTTTGCGGAATGAAAAACAACATCACAAAAAACACGGCCGACGGTACGGCCTCCACCCCGAACATCCAACGCCACTCGGCAACACCGAGATTCAACCGGCCAATCAGATAGTTCGACAAATATGCCAGGAGAATCCCCAACACAATGTTGAACTGGGTGATCGCCACCAGACGCCCGCGTAACCGCGCCGGCGAAATCTCCGCGATATACATCGGCGAAACCACCGACGAGCCGCCCACGGCCAGCCCTCCAAGAAACCGAAAAAACACCAGCGACCACCAGTTCCACGGCATCGCACAACCGACCGCCGAGACAAAATAGAGTACAGCCATCACAATGAGAATCCCGCGCCGTCCCAACCGATCGGCCGGTTTGCCCACCGCAATCGCCCCGATGATCGTGCCGATCAAAGCACTGGCCACCGTAAATCCCAACATGAAATCGGACAACCCAAACACCTTTTTCAACGATTCCGTCGTTCCCGAAATCACCGCCGTATCGAAACCAAACAGCAACCCACCCAACGCCGCCACCACCACCGCGCCGATTAATTTCAGCTTCATGAAGACCTCCGCCGCGTTTTTACGTCAGCTTCTACCCCTCCGATCATTTCCTGTAAACTTGATTTTCGACGCTCATCCCGCTGTCACTCCGCCTTTTTGGTCTGTTTTCCGGCAAACTAGTTGCCCAATAAGCGAGCGATCACCCCAAACAAAGGCGTGGTCACAATCCCGTTGGTGGACAAGCGGAAAGCATGTCCTACAAAGTAGGCTGTTACCCACCGCGTTTGATCATACCCAAGGGCACCTCGACTCTTGACTCAGTGTTCTTCTGCCGCTATACAAAATTGAGAGAATCAAGATGCAAGTCTTCTCTTCCACGAAGCCAAACCTGCAGGTTGCAATCTTTGTTCTGTTTCTGATTGCTCCCCGCATGATGGCTGCCACTTCGTGGACGGGCGGTGCGGCTTTTCCCGACTGGTCGAACGCTTCCAATTGGAGCAACGGCGTGCCCAGTGCCACCGAGGACGCATCGTTTCTGACCACCTATGGCAACGGCACCACCATCCATGTGGATGGCACGCAGCAACCGCGTCGCCTCGACCTGAACCACGGCGCGTTCGCGCTCACCTTCACCAATGGCACCATTGCCCCCCAGGCCACCGGTACCAGCGGTATCGGTAGTTTTCTCCGACAAACAGGCGCCTCCGGCAATGTTTCCATCCGGTCTGCCGTTGCCATCGCTGACTACTACGTGAATGGCGCCGCGATGTTCAACATTTCGGGCAGCGGCTCCATCGAGTTTGCCGGCCCGATCAGCCTCGGCACGCAAACCAACACGCATAACATGATCCAAATGGCCAACACCGCCACGCTGATCCTCTCCGGTCCCATCACCGGCGTTTCGTCTGGCGCCGATGTCCGCATCGTGGCCAACCTCGCTGCTGGCAACCGTCTCATTCTCAGCGGCGACAATAGCAATTGGACCGTTACCGGCGGCGCCAGTTTTCGTCACACCGGCCAGGGAACCGTCATTATCGCTCATCCCAACGCTCTCGGCCCGGCCACGCGCGCCTTTGTTTCCGGCGGCGGCGATGCTGGTTCCGTCGGCGCAACCCGCACGAACCTTCTTGGCGGCGCCTTCACCTTCACTCGTAACACCACTGAATTGCGCAACGACGCCGACATCATCCTCGGCACCGACATTGCCTCCGGGAAAGCCGTCTGGAATTGCCCGATTGACATGAACATGGCACCCACCAACGCCAGTTACATTCATCCGGTGATCTTTGCTGCGCTCCAGTCCGGCGGCGCCATCGAGTTCAACCAGGTCATCCGCGACCGTTCGGCGACGGGCACCAACGCCCGCCCCGTCCAGGTCAGTGGAGCGGGCACGGTGATCTTTTCAGCCGCCAACACCTACACCGCCGGCACCACCATCTATTCCGGCACCCTGTTGGTCAACAACGCCACCGGGTCCGGCACCGGCACTGGCGCCGTCCTCGTCCACAGCGCCGCCACCCTCGGCGGCACCGGCCTCGTCAGCGGCGCGGTCACTGTCAACGGTGCGCTCTCGCCCGGCAATTCATCGGGCACTTTGACCCTGCAAAACAGCGTCACCTTTAATCCCGGTTCCGTTTTCCGCATCGAGCTGAGCGCCGCGGACAACTACGACCAACTTATTGCCAATGGCGTCACCATCAATGGCGGTGCCCTCGAACTGCTACTGGGCTTTGCCCCCTCCAGCAACGACACCTTCACCATCCTCAACAACACCGCGTTGGGAGCGATGGCAGGAACCTTCACCAATCTTGCCGAGGGCGGCATCATTGTTGCCTCGTACAACGCGGTGGATTACCAATTCCAGGCCAGCTACAACGGCGGCACCGGTAACGATCTTGTCCTCACCGTCATCCCCGAACCGGAAAGTTTCCTGCTGACCGTGCTCGGTCTGTTGCCGTTGATCGCGCGCCGCCGCGCGAAGCCGTCAATCCACGGCGGGCAATGAGAAACAACTCGCGACTCCATTGGACAGCACTGGCATTGTGCTGTGCGTTCCCCGTTTTCGGTGCTGGAACGACAGAAACCACGGGTGCTGCCGAGATAATCGTGGATGTTGGACGCCCGGTGCGGGTCATCGTCACCGCCAGTGACGGCTCGCATCCCGACGGCTCCGGACGCGGGGTCTATGCTGACGGACGATTCTATGCCGATGGCGTTTGTTCGGTCCGTGTCCCACCTGGAAAAACGACGATCGGCATAAGTGCTGGCCCCGAGTTCGAGCCGCAGGAACTGGTTGTCGAACCGAATGCAGGCGAATGTCTCCGCCTCAAGGTAGCGCTCAAACAATGGTTCTCCCCGCGCGACCACGGTTGGATCGGTGGCGACAATCATGTCCATGCGCAACACGACGAAAACGCCGATGTGCGAACCGACTACGCCTATGCCGTTCTCCAAGCGCGCGCCAACGGCCTCCGCTTCATCACCGAGAACGGTTCTGCCCCGACAGTCCGCGACGGCGCGAAACAACTCCACCCACCCGATTTCCTCATGATGCACGCTGTTGAACAACGTCCCGGTCCGTTCATCGGGCATTTCAACACGCCCGGCCTCCGCCAATCGCTCGAAAAAATTTCGGACGCTCCCCTGCTCGCGCAGGCGCTTCTCGACGCTGTGCACCAACGCGGCGGCGCGCTCATCCACACTCATCCGCTTTCGCCGCGACATCAACTCCATTGGATGGGCGCCACCGAGATGTTTTCCGACGCCGTGCTCGGACAGTGCGCTGACGCGCTCGATACCGATTCGCCAATGACAGAATTGCTTCGGTTCGCCGTGCTCAACCTCGGCAATCGCCTCGCCGTCAGCGGTTCCACCGACTGCGATCTTGGCCGACGCCGCACACTCTCCCCCGGCGACCGCCGTGTCTATTGCCATGCCGACGAACTCAGCGCCGCCGCCATTGCCAACGCGCTCCGCAACGGTCGCACCTTCGCCACCGACGGCGGTCCTCTTTTCGTTTTTTTTACTGTGGACGGCCATCTACCCGGCGACGTCCTCCGAGCCACCAATGCCACCGCCCGCGCCGAGGTCCACGCTTTACGCCGGTTGCGCGCCGTCGAAATCTACCGTCGCGGCCACCGGGTCAAAGCGTTCGACGTAAAGAAAACCAACGACTTTACCTACCCGATCCACGAAACGGAACGGAGCTGGTACACGTTGCGGACCGAAGACGTTGACGGGCATTGGGCCGTGACCAGCCCCATCTACTTCGAGCCACCCGATGCCGGGCCTCGTCCATCCTCCGTCGCGCTGTTGCTTGAAATCAGCAACGCCTCCCGTTTCGCCGAGTTACGCCGGAGTTTTTTTGCCCACCTCATCGTCACCGTTTCACCCGACCAGCGTCTCACCGAGGTCCAACTTCTCAAGGACGGAACTCCGCTCCGACGATTTCGCCCTGCCGACGGCGACCGTTGCAGCGATAAAACGCCCGTCACCGGGATTTATGGCGACTACACTGTCGGCTCGATCTGGTGGAAGTCTCAGCATCTCCAGGCCGATGAACCTGTTGCCCAGAGCGGCTGGTATGCCATCCGCACCACGACGTCCGACGGCAAAACACTGGCGTCCGACGCCGTGTATTTTAACGCGCCCCATCGCAACAGCCACGAACTCAGCGTCGTCAACCTGACCGGAGGCGACACGCGGTTCACGTTGTGGGGCTACGGCGAGGAGGCGCCGCTGGCAGAACTGCCGACAGGCGATCACTGGTGGTACCCGAACAACGCCTTCTGGCAAATCCGCGCCGCATTTGGCGGTACCAACCGCGAACTCAGCGGCGGCAACCGCGCCGCCCTGAAACTATTCCGACAGACGGATTGATTCGATCGCGACTTCGGCGCCGTCGTGGCTGCCGGGATCGAAGCGCAGTCCGGTAATGATGCCACGCCAATGACGATTGTCGGCGATACGGACGCGAATCTCATGGTATTCGCCGTCGCCGCGAATGGGGAATTTTACGCTGCTGGCTTCGTTTTCTTTTGTGTTGGTGGTGCGCCAGAACAGTTGCCCGTCGAGATCGCGCGATGCTTTCAGCCGCAGCACAACAAACGGAAACTGCGATGCCCGTGCCTGCATTCGCGGGCTGGCAAGGCTCGGATCGCGACCTCGTGTGACGAATCGCAGGGCGCCGTCAGCCACGCGAAAATCGTTCACGTTGTTGCCCGTCCAACCAAGCGTATTGTTCGTGAACGTCCAGGAAGTCGCCGGCGGTTCGTCGGGAATGTCATACGGACCGAGACCAATGTCGGAGGGAACAATCGGCTCGGGTTTTGGCGATTGCGGGGCGAACACCTCTCGTACCGCTTCAAGATAACCGAAACCAAACTCGCGGTGCGGCTCGATGTAGCTGCCTTCGCCCCACTCATTCCATGCCTCGATGAAGAGCATCTTCTCGCCGCGTTGATCAAGAAACCGCTTGCATTCCATCAAATGACGTTTGAACAATTCCGGTGTTCGTCCGGTTCGGACGAGAGTGTTTTCGCCGTGCCACGGGCGTGCGTCCCAACCGCCGCAGACGGGCGGAATCAGCGGCAACACATTGGCGGACGCGATGTCGCGCCATGCCTGATGGTATCCCTCGATGCAACTTGCATACGACGCCCGACGGGTGGCGGTTTCCGCAGGTGTCATGTTGACGCCGGGCCAGTTGTAGGCGGTCACGGCGTCGTAGCCCTGTTCCTTCATTTTTTGGAGGAGGTTGGTGCTGCTGTGGATACACGCCACCAGGTACAGGCCGCCGAGTCCCGCGTCCCGGCAGATTTGCCGCATTCGGTCAAAGGTTGGTTTGACCTTGTCGGCGCCCATGTCGCGGGCGGGATTTTGCGAGGAAAAGATGACCACCACCGGTTTGCCGTCGATGGTCAGGTAGTTCGGGCGTTTGAAGTAGTTTTCGATCCAGTATTGAGTGATTTTCTCGAAGTCTTCGGGCGAGTGCGAGCCGGGTGGGTTGTGGTTGGCGTAAAGCAGGCAGAATTGGATCAGGTTCTGGTAACGCGCATGGAACAGAGCATCATGGATTCCGTGTTCGAGATGACGATGGCCGCGATCCCAGTACCAGTCGTAGAGGAAGAAGCGAATGCCGTGTTCGACCGCCCATTTGATCTGCCAGTCCGCCACTTCAGGGTCGCCTTCCCGGTACCAACCCAGCAATGGCTGGCGTTCGGGATAGTTCCGCAATGGCGCCCAGCGCGCGGCGGTGTGCCAGCCGGGATAATAGTACGCCCCCACCAGATAATCCGTTTTGGCCGGTTTCGGTTCAGGAACGTAATCAGCCTTTGGCCAGGGCGATGGTGGGCGAAAGAGGAGCGTTTCGGTTCGTGTCGTGTCGCCGATCGAGAGGCGGACGCCGGTTTCAACAGGGTGATCGGCTTTTACCGTCCAGAGGAGTGTTTCGGGGATTCCGAATTCGATCTGGGGTGGAACTTTTTCCGTTCCGAGCAGGCGCGCCCGGGCGATTTGGAGGCGCGGTTCCAAGTTGCGGGCCGGTTCACCGCCGTGATTGACGACGCGGGCTTCGAGGCGCGTTGGTTGACCGCACCGCGCCCACGGGTCCTGCAGGCCGAGAAAGGTGATTTCGAGGTCGGCGGGGCCTTGCGGTTCGGGGCCGACCGTGGCAACGGCACCGGGCGGCGAGCGCAACGCGATGATTTCGCCGCGCCAGGCTGGATGGGCGCCGAGGTCAATGTTGTAGGTGTGCATCCGTCCGTCGGCACGCAGCGGAAACGTCACGCGATGCAGGCCGTTGGTGGCGCGGCTGGCAAACTCAATAACGCCAGTCTCGCCACGGTTGGCGGCCATTCGCAAACAGAGGAAACCGTTGTTGTCGGCTTGCAACGACACTTTTTCCGTCGTGGGTCGCTCAAGAATGCGGAGCGAGCGAATGGCATAGTGACCGGGTTGTTGTTCGGGAAAGTCCAGTCGCAAACGGAGAATGTTTTGCTCGGCCTGCCAGAACGGTTCGAGACGGTAGGTTTGCCAGTCACCGGCAACGACGGTGAAGTCCGTGGTTTTCTCAGGCGAGAATCCGCCGAAACGGCCGACGGTCGTGCCCGTCCAGAAAATCTGGGCGTGCCCCGTCACGTCGCTTTTCATGACCAGTTCGATACACTGCCATGGCGTGGCGGAAAACGGGGCAAACGGCGGGCTGATCAGCATCGAATCGCCCGGTTCGGTCTCGAACAGAAGCGCGCCGTCGGCGACACGGAGGTTTTTGAGTTTGCCGCTGTTCCAGCGAGTTAGTTCTTCAGGCGACCATTCGCGTCCGTGCACCGTCAGAGACAACAGGAGACAGAGCAGAATCGGTTTCACGCTCAAACCGCCCAGGGCTGACGATAGTCACGGGTCAGCCACTCGGCTTTTGCGGAGCGGTCCTGGAAGGTACAACGAACCGGGTCCCATTTCAGCGGACGGGCATGGTAGTAAGCCAGGTTGACCAGGTGACAGCAGATGGCGGAGCGGGCGCCGACCTGTTCGCTGGTGATGGGTTTTTTGCGGGATTTCACGCAGTCGAGGAAATCGGAGAGGTGATTTTTGCTCTCGTAGAGTTTGATTTTTGCGTTTGCCAGGAAGGCGCGTTCGGCCTTTTGGACCTGGGCAGCGCAGGAGGTTGTTTTCCTGTCTTCCTCGCTGTTGGTGTAGGAGGCAATGGTTTCGGTACCGCGCTTGAAGACGAACTTGCCGCGATTGACCTTGATTTCGCCCTCGGTCCCGAAAAACTCCACACCGAACCCGTTGCCATGTTCAACCGTGACGCCGTTGGCATAGACCAGTTTTGCCCCGCGTTTGGCTCCGGCGGTGGCGGGTGGCAGCGCTTCCACGGGACCGCTCCCATCCATGCCGAGTCCCCACTGAGCGATGTCGAGATGATGCGCACCCCAATCGGTGACGGCGCCGCCGCCATACTCGCGGTAGCGTCGCCAGGCGGGGAAATGATCGTGCAGACCACGCGGGCTGAGCACCGAATTGTAGGGACGCATCGGGGCGGCGCCCAACCACAGGTTCCAGTCCAGGCCCGGTTCCATCGGTTCTTCGGGCAAATCACAGGGGATAGCGGGATCGCCGAAACTGCAGGCCACCCGTTGGATCTTTCCGATGGCGCCATTGAGCACCAGTTCGCAGGCCACACGAAATTCCTTCATCGAGCGTTGCATCGAGCCGGTCTGCAGGACTCGACGGTTGGCGTCCACGGCCCGCAAGAGCACGACCGATTCGTGGATGTTTTGCGTCAACGGTTTTTCGCAGTACACATCCTTGCCGGCGCGCAAGGCGGCCAGGGTGATGTAGGTATGCCAGTGATCGGGCGTGGCAATGCAGACGGCGTCAATGTCCTTGCGGGCGATGAGTTCACGGAAATCAGTGTAGGCCGCGCATCGGAAACCCTGCTCGCCTTTCTTGGCGTAATACTCCTCCACCCGTTTCCGGGCGTCTTCGCGCCGTGTCGTGTCCACGTCGCAAACGGCCAGCACCTTGGTGTCGTGTCCGAGAAACCCGCCCAACAGGCCACGGGATTGTTTGCCCATGCCGATAAAACCCATCGTCAAGAGCGAATTCGGCTTGGTCTCCGCCGCCCAAATGCGCGAGGGCAAAATCCAGGGCGCGACAGCGGCCGAGATAGCGGTGGTTTTCAAAAAAGAACGACGTGAGAGTTTCATGTTTTTCCTTTCCGTTAGAACGCACGAAGCAATTCCAGCATTTTCCGATCAAGCTTGTGGCCTTTGTAATCTTCATAGACCACATCCTGGCGCTCACTGTCAAGGATGCCGAACGAGCCGCGGAAGTTCCACAACGCCCATCCGAACCCGGCCTTTTTCCAGTTGTCTAGGCAATCGCGCATCCACGCCAACACGACATCGTGTGGCGTCTGGTTGTACGAACCCCATTCGCCGACGTGGACGCCCACGCCTTGCGTAGCGAGTTGTTGCCACGGCTCGATCATGGTTTTCCAAAGTGTTTCCTTGCTGTAGCGGTAACGCAGGTTGACGGGGCGGGCACCGCGATTGTCCACAATGAACGCTTCCTGTTTGACGCCCCAGTCCGAGGTCCCCGGCACGATGACCAACTCGTTCAAGCGCAGGTGCCAGAATGTCATCCAGTCGCCCTTGCCCACCTCGACCAGAATCTGGCGCGTGCCGGCAGGGATGGTCGCGGTGTATTCCCGGTCGTACTCGGCGTTGTAACTGCCCCACTGGGTTTTCTCAGATTTCTTCCACTCGCCGCTGCCGGGACCGGGCTGGAGAAGTTTCTGTAAAACAATCGCTCCATCGGCTTTCACCAGCAATTCGGCCTGCGCGGAGACCTTCCCGACCCGAATACCAAAGGTCGTTGTCTGCGGACAGTTCACGTGCAACACCAACGGGCTTTTCAGGTCCGCCTTGCTGTCGCCGTAGAGATAGGCGTTGATGCCCACCGGCACCGGCCAAGTGGGGGTGGCCCAAGGGCCGCTGTGGTTGATCCACGAGGCCTTGTAATGGCTCAACAGTCCCGGCTCGTAGCCGCGTGTGCTTTGTGCCACCCCTAGCGGGATCAACTCCGGCACCGGCTTCGTTCCCCAGCGGATGCCATCGGCGATGATCAACCGTTGGGGATCGGCGGCCCGAATGGCGTCAACGGCCGGTTTCACCGCCGCGGCATATTCGGCACCGGTAATGTCGGACGGCTCGTTCAGAAGATTGAAACTGAGATGGCGACTGGGAATGCCCTGATAACGTTTGGCAAAGACAGCCCAATGCCGCGCAAACTGTTCCTGAATCCCCGGATCTTTCCAGAGATTGCGCGCTTCGGGTGGGCGCGCCACCGTGTAGCCGGGGGCACGATGAAAGTTCAGACACACATGCACATGGTAACGTCGCCCCCACTCGATGGCCTGATCAATCTCGCGCAGCGTCGGCTCATGGAACTCCGCTTCTGGCGTCTTCGCCCAACAACGATAATCCATCGGCAGCCGCACGAAATTGAATCCCCAATCGGACAACCACTGGAAATCGGTCTCGACAAACGGCGCGTTGCGGGACACGTTAAATTTTTCGAGCAAGTTGAAACCACGCCAACGCGGCAGTTTCTGCCAGGTCGCCTCTGGCAACCGTGGCGCACCCCGCGTCAAAGCGCAACCTGCCCACCCGGCGGCCGCGGCGGCGGCGCTCACTTTGAGAAAAGTTCGACGATTCATGGCAATAGAGTGACGGCAAATCGGGCAAATTCTTCACGCGAAGGCCATCGGCCATTCTTCTTCGTGAATTCCGCAACAAACGCACGGGACTGTTGATAAAACCGCTGGTGGGTATGGTAAATGGGCTGTTTGACGCCCTTGTCGTCTATCAACCAGAACCCGCGCTGTTGGCCGCTTTTTTTGTCCACCTCGTTGTTGTACATCTCCCAGTAGAGCACGAACGGGCACCCCCACTCCAGCCCCGCGCGCATAACCTGTCGTGACAAACGATCCTGTTCCGTCGGCGAATGAAAACAGGCCGGGAACCCATACTCCCCGATAAAAACACGCCTGCCGGCGATGCCCGGTTTCGGCGGCAGCTTTGATTCAATGAAGTCCAACGCCGCCTTGAGTTGCGACGGAGACTTCTGTGTGTCGTAGGCCGAGTACGAGACAAAATCCACGTTTGTCTTCGGCACGACATCGCGCGTCATTGTTTTCTTGCCCGCCATCGCCAGTTTGACCAGGTTGACCTCGGTGTAATGCCATACTTCCACCCCATCGTGGGGCACTTCCCGCTTCGCGTCGTCCACAGCCTTTTGGCGAGCGTTGAGCCAGTCAATCATCTTTTGGATTTTTGCCGGTGTCACCTTCTCCTCGTCCTTTGTATTGCCGCTGCCGCGCAACAACCAGTCGCCTTCCCAGTGGCCGAGATAAAAGGTTTTGCCGGTGCCGTTGTAGGTTTTCAACAGAAAACGCGCCAGCGCCCCCATCTCTTCGGTCTCCGCCCAGAGCAGGTAATGCGCAAATGGCATCGCAAATACCTGCCGCTCTTCTTCGCCGACGCTGCGAAGTCGAAACTTGATCGTGTTGGAACCCATCTCCAAAATCGCTTTTGCGGTTTCCAGCAGTGCCGGTTCCGTCGTGAATTGGTAGGCGGGACTGAATGTTTGCGTGCCAATCACATAGTTGAACGTGTCAAGTTCCGCGCCGGACGCGAGGGTGGCGCACGCAAGGAAGACAGGGAGAAATCTCATTTTTCCGGCAACCGCTCCGTTGTTTGCCCGCGTTTCAACTCAATGATCCGACGGTCGGCGGTGCCATGGATGCCTTCGATGGAATTCTTCTCCAGCACAATGGTCGTGGTCGGATGATCCGCCTGAAACGCCACCGGCGCATTCGTCGAATGATTCACGGGATACCAGAAATAGGCGTGATTGCGGCGGAAAACAGTGGCGTCGGCGCGCCCCGCCTGGTGATACCCGATCAGCGCGTCACGCACGACGTTGAACTCTACAAGGGTGCCCGCCGCCGCGGCGTTGACCTGTATCCCGTCGGTGCGGTTGCGGATGAATGAATTGTGCCGCAACACATTCCCCAACGCGCGCGGGAACTCAATAGGCAGATTCGGCGCGTCACCACTGGTCACGAGCGCGCCCACACTGCATTCCTCAGTGCGGTTCCCCTCCGCCAGGTTCCAGAACAACGGACTGATCCCCCGGTTCCATGTCCGCGGCATCGAGGAGGCCAGTGTCGTGCCGTTGGCGTACAGGAACAACCCCGGTTTCCGCTGACGGGCAATCATGTTGCCGCTGATCACGTTCTCGATGCACGAAATCCAAAGCTGGATTCCCGTCATCCCATCCGTCGTCTGGTTCCCAACGATCAGGTTCTGGTAAAATGCCGTCCCCACCGCCACCACACTGCCCGTTGACGGCGGCACGTTCCACGGATGATCCAGCAACAACTTTTCCCCCTCTCGTCGCACCACCCGCCGCGTCTGCCCCTGACCGCGGCCTGCAAACACCGTCACATAATACTCGTAAATGGGCGGCTCCGTCGTCCCATCATCCGTATCGGGCGGCCAGAACGGCGTTTCATTCCCCGCCGCGTCATGCGCGAGTTGTTCCCGCTTTACGCTTCCGAGATGTTCGTCCGGCGTCCGCGGAACTGTTTTCGGCAATGTCACGCTCTGCGTATCCGCCCCCGCCAATGCCCCGAAAAACATTGTCCGATGATTTGCCTCGAACAAAATCATCTCGCCGACATTTTGGTCCGTTCCCGCCACGCCGCCAAACGGCGCCCCTTCGGAGCGGTTTCCCGCAATCCAGTTTCTCGTGATCGAACCGTGTCCCGTCGAAAACCACAACATCCGCCGCGCCGTCGGCCCGCCCGCCTCTGCGCCCGTCGGGGAGGCGATGACGTTGTTTTCGATGAGACATTCCTCAATCGTATCGCACCGTCCGAGAATGGCCGCCTCGGCATTGCCGCCAAAGCGGGTAACTGACACGAGCCGATTATTGGCAAACTGGCACTGGCGCGCGCCCGAAAGAAAAATCGGCGCGCGCCCCCAAAGTTCGCAGTCGCGCACGACCGCGCGCACAACATAGCGCGCCCGCACCCCACAGTTTTCCCCCTGCTTGCCGTCCACGTCGGCGACACGAACGTTGCGAACCACGCCATTTGTAATCCACGCCAGTGGTTGGGCGGATTGGATGGCGATACCGACATTGACCTGCGCGTTGCCGAGCAGAGTGAGATCGCTGATCCCTGCCCCATCCCCGCTCAGCCACAATGCCGCCCGATCGCCGCCGTAGAGTTTGCCCTCTTTGGACACAAACCGCTCACAGTCTTCCGCCTGTACGACCACCACCGTCGCGCTGTTGGTGGGCGGCGGCGTCATGGTCGGCTCATACGACGGGTCCATGGCAAACAGAAACGCATCCAGTGAAACACCGCCGCCTTTGATGTTCTTCCAGGTCAGCGTGTGCCGACCGGCGGTCAACTCCAACGTGGCGGTCTTCGACCATCGAAACGCGCCGAAACTGCCGGTGTTGTCCATATTCATCAACGGCACCACGGGACCATTGTCCACCGACACCGCATGATTGCCGCTGACGCCGTCTTGTTTCCACGGTTTCAAGTCTGTCGCGTACCGCACCCAGACATCCCAACGACCGCTCTGCGGTATGTCCAAGCGGTACTCCATCATGTCGCCCGGCGTGTGAATCGCGCCCGGCGCATGGTTCCAGCCCGTGCCCGACAAACGGGTAAATGTCGCAGTGGGGTCATAAACAAGCTGCAATGTCGTCGCGTCCCGACCCGCGCCCTGTAACATGACACCCGACGGCACGCGCAACGTGCCGGCAAAGGTCACCCGCCCTGCCCCCAGTAAAACCGTTCCGCCACCGCGCTCCGCAAGTTTTTCCATCACCTGTTGCAGTTCCGCGCCGCTGTTCCCATGAAAATGCACAACCGGCCGCGACGGGTTTGCCCCGGCCACGTCGAGTTTCAACGGAGTCCCCCATCCCCACTCGCCGCCGTCACCGGCATGAATCCAAATCTCATACTCGCCCGGCGGCGGAAGACGAAATGCCACTTCGTACTTGCCGTTCTTTTCCGCTTCAATCCATGTCCCAGTCTCCTTTCCTGACGGGCGCAAATAGACAAAGGCTTTCGCGAAATCAGGTCGTCTCGACAGGTTTCGTCCAAACACCCGGACCTTGTCGCCGTCCACCATACACCACCACGGCTGCGGCGCGTTGAGGACAATGGGAGTGGACCAGCCAGTGTTGTTGCGGACCCAAACAATGAACGGGCCATCCTGTGCTCGTTCGGGAATCGTGACGGCGAGCAGACCACTTTTGAGCAGTTGCGCCTGCAGCTTGTACTCCTGTCCCGCCGGGTTGTTTGCGCTCACGCCCCATGCCACGACGTTGGTTGTCAGGTTCTCGCCGACCATCAGGAACGTTTCATCCGGTCCCGCTTCACGCGAGTGCTCGTAAATCACGGGCGCGCCCGGTCCCGTCGGGCGTTCGGGAAACTCAAATTTGTTTCCGGGCGTGTTCGTCGTCGGTCCCGCCAACGCCGCTACCGCGCCGAGCATTATCAGGATTGTCCATCTCATCGCCACACCTCCTTCACATCCAACCGTTGCACACCGTGTCCAATTGGCAGCGCCGTCTCCGTCTGCCACACCACACGTTTATCCCGTCCGATCTCGAATACCGGTACCGCGCCGCCCGCGTTGCAGACGAACAGGTTTCCGTTGGGCAACACCTGCACGCTCGCAAACCAGCGAATCCCAAGCTGAGGAACCTCTGCCGCGTCGAGCCGCCAAACGGTTTTACCGTTCTCGTCCACTTCCATGACGGCGGATTTGCCGCTGATCACGGTGGTGCCGCTTGGCAACCGCACACAACCGAACGTCGGAAAATCCACCGCAAACTCGCGTACCAATCGGCCGTCGCCGTCGTACTCACGAACCGCTTTTGCCGATTCCTCGGCAACGAGAAAGTTGCCGTTGGCCAACCCGCGCGCATATCGGAGGCAACTGTGGCCGGGGTTGTTCTTCAGCGTGATCGTTTTTATGACCGCGCCCTTCGGGTCAACAATCAACAGTTTGCCATGGCTGGCCGCGCCGACGAGCGTATTGCCATCGGCCAATCGCTGACAGCTCCACACCTGGCCGGTTGTCTGAAAATGGAACACGACCTTCTTCTCCGGTGTCACTTCCATCACGCCACTCGGATTATCATTGCGCCGGCTGTTGTAGTCCTTGTTGTACGCGAACAACACGTTCCCATTTGGCAGCCGCCAGGCGTCCCGGCACATCTCCGCCGGGTACTCCCAGGTCACCTTGCCGTTGTCGTAGATGCAAACCGTTTTCGCTCCCTCCGCCGCGTACAGGAACGACGCCGCAACGGGAAACACCGCCTGGAAATACGCCGTTCGGAATTCATCGCCTGCCTTCGTGTCCACCAGACAACGATTCCAATCAAGCACCGGCAAATCCCGTCGCTGAACCTTCGGAATCTTCAACGTCCCGGCCAACCGCTGAAATTCCCGCGCCCACGCCTTCAGTGTACCGTTTGTCGTCAACAACCCGCTGAACTGGCTCCCGTCGCGCGCCTCGGCGACATCGTACAGGCCCCAGTTCAACCAACCGCACGCGATCCCCGCCGTGCGCTCCACCGCGCGTGCACACCACCGCGCCTGTTGCTCCTCGCCGCCGCCCCGGTTCCAGCCGAACTCCGCCACCACGACCGGCTTGCCCGTCGCCGCCGTTTCGCGCACCACGCTTTCGAGGTATGCCCAGTTGCGCGCATCGAAATCGCCCGGCTTATGGTCGAGCGGATAGAAATGAACTTCCATGAAGTCGAGAAACTTCGCCTGCCGCGCCGGCCGGAAACCGGAATAATGTTTTACCCCCGGCAACAACGCTGGTACCGACCATTGAATCAGCCCGACCGTCACCAACGCCGCCGGGTCCGCCGCCTTGATCGCCGCGACCTGCCGTCGCGTCCAGTTGTCGGCGATGTCCTCGCGTGCCCGCTGGTACGCGAGCACGTCCACGCCCTCCGTCGGGTTCCAGCGCACCACCGGTTCGTTGAGCAGATCGTACGCGAAAATCACGTTACGGCCCCGGTAGCGTTGCGCGAACAGCCGCCAGAAATTTTCCTGCGCTGACAGAAGTTTCTCGTCCGTAAACCGGTCTCCGCGTGCCCATTCCGGCACGCCCTCCCAATGATCCGGTCCCGTCGGATGCACATAGATGCCGGCCTCCTCGGCAAGCGTGAGGAATTGATCAAACTTCGCCAGCCCGGCCGCATCGAGCGCATTCGTCTTCGTGAAAAAAGAGCCGAAGGTCAAAAAAACGCGGACACAATTCACGCCGAGCGATTTCATGACCGTAAAATCGTTGCGCGTGGCGTCAACATCGAACTTCTTCCAGATTTGCGGCGCCCAGCCGGTGTCGGGCCGGTAGTAATTCACGCCAAACGGCACAAAAGGCTTGCCGTCTTCCGTTATAAACGTTTGCCCATCTGCCGCCACGCGAATCTTCGGCATCGGTGCTGCCAACACATGAACTGTCGCAGCCAAGGTAAGGCTGATCAGCAGTGTCTTCATCGCAGATGTTTGTCGAAGAACTCCTTGACCATCGCATGGATCTCCGGCCCGCCAAACCCGTGTCCGGCACCGGCGACGATGTGGAGTTTGACCGGCACACCCGCTTTTTGAAGGGCGTCGCGGAGCAGTTCGCTCTGGTGGAGCGGGACGAGCGGATCCTTGTCGCCGTGCATGATGAGAAACGGCGGGGCGCCTTTCGCGACGTAGGTAATCGGATTGGCGCGAGCGGCTTTTTCCCGGTTCTGTTGCACGGGACCGCCAATCAGTTGTGATTCGGGTGAATTGTCCGCATCGTGGTCCATCGTGCTTTTGGCCTTGTTCATCTGCGTAAAATCCGTCGGCCCAAAGAAGTCGCACACGGCCTGTACGCGGCTGGAGACCTGGAGGTTGTCGCCCGTGTCGAATTCCTTCACGTCGCCGGTCGTGCCGAGCAGGGCAACCAGATGGCCGCCCGCCGATGATCCCCAGGCGCCGAATTTGTCAGGGTTGAGACGGTATTTGGCCGCGTTGGCGCGCAGGAAACGCACGGCAGCCTTGCAGTCTTCGATCTGCGCCGGGAAAACGGCGTGTTGGCTGAGCCGGTAGTTGATGCTGGCCACGGCGTAGCCTTCGCGCACCAGCCACAGGGCGGGGCAACGATCCTTGCTGCCCCCTTTCCATGCTCCGCCGTGAACCCAAATCACCAGCGGCAGGTTCTCGCCCGTCGGTGGCAGGTACAAATCCAGTCTCTGCCGCTCGTGGCCGTTGACGACGTACGCCACATCCCGATGCGTCACCGTGCCCGTCGGCAATTCCATCCGCCGCGGCTGTTGCGCCAGCGCCACGGCGTTTGCCAGGGCCAACAACAAAATGGTTCTCATTATTCTCCTATCACGTACACCGGCGATTTCCCCACCCGCACCGGCGCGGGTAACGGATTACCCATGATGTCCACGGCCTCAACGCCCGGCAACTCGCGCGGAGTCGCGTCATTGTTCCAACAGATCGTCACCGTTCGCCCGCCCGTCGCAAAAGTGTACGCACGGAAACCGCCATCCGCCACTTTTTTTACCAGGCGATCCGGCACGCCAAGCAGGCGGCTCAACACCGCCACGCCGGCGTACATTTTACGTGGTGCGCCCCCGTACTCGAAGAGCACGCCGCCGGCATCGGGGCCGTTGATCGTGCCGCAGGTGCCGGCGTGGAAAAAGATTTTCCGAACGCCGTGTGCGAAGCCGACGGCAGCGAACTTGACAATGTGTTCGGTCGCGTCGCGCTCGCTCGGCCAGCGGCTCCGGTTCATGGCGGCGTCGCCTGCGGTCCACGGACGACACGGTGGATCGTCGTCGGCGTAGCAACCCCACTCGGTAATCCAGACCGGCTTCGGGCCACCGTGGGCGCGCATCAACTCTTCCAGCGCGGCAAACGATCCTTCGTAGCTCTCCGCCGGGCGCGGCGGATTGTAGAGGTGGAGGTCGAACACATCGCACCACCGCAATCCGCCCTGCTTCACAAAATCGGTGGTGTACCCCGATTCGAGGTTGGCGCTGAGACCGCCCACCACAACGGCGTTGCGGTCCGCTGTTTTGATGGCGTCATACGCCACGCCGAGCAGTTTCAGATAATCATCCATCCCGAAACCGAACTTCCGCGGCAAGGCGTAGTCGGTATAGACCGCTTCGTTGAGAATCTGGTAATGCGTCACGCCGCGTGGCTGGTAATGCTTTACCGTTGCCGCCGCGTAGCGGCCAAAATCCGCCAGGTCTTTGGGCGGATAGGCTACGGCCAGACGGCTGCCGGGGTAATCGGTTGCCTTCTTCATATCGGGCGGCGCAGTGCTTGCCCATTTTGCCGAGGCGAACGGCAGCAAAACCTCCACTCTGCCGCCGAGGTTCCGGACACGCTCGATCTGCGCGTCTGGCACCGCGAAATCGAACTGACCCTGTGCCGGCTCGACGGTCTCCCATTTTGCCGACCAATCGCGCCACCAAACAACGCCGGCTTGTTGCGCCAGCGTCACGAGGAAATCCCACGGATACGCGTGGTTGAAACCGAACGGCGAATCGTCGCAGCGCACCGGATCAATCACGGCGCAACGAACCTCCTGCGTCGCCGTGGCGGTACTCCAGGTGGCGCGGAAAAAACCGCGTTGCGTGATCGTGGCGGGAAGCGCGTTCGTCTCCAGCACCACACGGTCAAAAAAATCCGTGACACGCAACGTGCCCGGCGCGTTACCTCGGACGATGAAGCGGGCAATGCCATTGGTGAAAATGTTGCCGGGAACATCGGTGGCGAGAAACGATTCGGATGGCTGGCGCGGCTCGTACTCGGTGGCGCGCGAACCGCGTTCGAGTTGGACGGCGTCCATCCACAACGTCGCATCCGAGTCACCGCCGATGGCAATGAAGAAAAACGGCTGCGACGGCTTGAACGTGAACTCGTGGCGGCGCCACTCCCGTCCAACGGTAACCGCTTTCTTCGACTGACGGCGCGAAGCTTCGTAAACAAGCAACTCGGCCGCGATGGATTCAGTGTCGGATTTCAGCCAGGCCGACAACGTGAACGTCTCCCCCGGCGCGGCCTTGAACCAGCCGAGGTTGGCCACCATAAGACGACGCACCGTCTGGCGAACAGGCTCGTAGTAATCGAACCAAAACACCGGCCGTGTCGGGCGCAGGCGCAAACTGGCGTGACCGTGTTTGGCCGTGGAAGTGTCGAGTTCGCCGCCTTCGAGCCGGTAGAGGTTGCCGGCCCAACCTTGCAGGCCATAGGTGAACCCGCCCCAGTTGGCGGTGCCGCACTCGAAGCTGCTGTTTGGCACAAGGTTTTTCACGCCATCGCCGTGGATTTGCGGATACCACTGGATCCCTTCCTGCGTTTCGACGAGGCTCACATCGTCAAGCCAGAGCGTACCGGTGCCCTTGAACCAAAACTGAAAACGGCTGTCCGAGGCCGGCAGGTCAGCCTTTGCCTGAAACAACATCTCGAATCGTTGCCAGTCGGATTGTGGCAGAAACGCCTCCTGCAACCCGGCGTTCTCCCACGTGCGCGTATTGGTCAGCGCCACATCCACGCCGCCGCGAAGCCCGGTGGCGCGCGCCCAAAACGTGAGCCGATACCACTGGCCACGCTGCACACCGATTTTGCCGACCTGACAGAGCATGGCGTGATGACTCGGCCCGTCGCCCGTGAACGCCGTGCAATCGAGACGCGCGCAACGACCGCCGTCGCGTCCCGTCTCAAACCGCAGCGTCTGCGCGACCTCGCGGGCGCCGGCGGTCGTCCAACCGTCATCGCTGTCAAACGACGGGTTGAAGACGAGGTTGGCGGCCAGCAGAATCAAGCCCAACAGCGTCATAATCCAATGGAACTAAACGGACTCGACGCGAATGTCAATCACCAGACTCAAGGATTCACAGGGCGATTGCATTTAGAAGTGGAGCAGTTGGAGGAGGTAAGCACAACTCCAA
>CAZISE010000013.1:0-96306 GCA_964541945.1 uncultured Verrucomicrobiota bacterium | reverse complement strand
AACCAAAAAACACTCCTTCGCTAGTTTTAGCGATGCCAGCGGCGGAGCGCCAACAGGGCGAGCAGCCCCATCCCAACCAGCGCGCCAGTGCCCGGTTCGGGAACAACAGTGAGTTTGACATCGGCATTGGCGTTGTCCAGCCAGAGGTAACCGGAAAGGCCGCTGCCGCCGATGTCGGCAAAGTTGGTATTAGCTCCCAACGAACCGACAATGTTCGCGGCGTCAAATAGCGTGTACTCCCCTTCTCCAAACCCGCTGACAGCACTGAGGACAAACCAATTGGCATTCATACCGTCGAGATTCAGCGCGTTGCTCACGAGAATCAGGTCGCTGTTGTTGGTCGAGCCAAGCTCAAAGTTCAGGAGTACGCCGTCGGCCAAAGTGAGAGTGCCGACGGTGAGCGTGCCGACGGAGTTACCGGGGGTGATTTGCGAGCCGTTGCCGGCGGCAACACCGCCGAGAACGGCACCACTACCTTTGAGTTCCTGTCCCGACGCAAGAGTCAAGCCGCCCATACCGGTGACATCGAGGACGGCGCCGGCTTGAAGCTCGAAACGAGCGGTGTTGGGCGCCGCAGCGCCGGCGCCGAACGCGAGGGTGCCACCGTTGATGAGGGTGTTGCCGGTGTGGGTATTCGTGCGGGTGAGCGTGAGGATACCGGTGTTGGCCTTGATCAAGGTGAGGGCACCGGTCAGTTGTCCGTCAAAGGTGGTGGCGGCTGTTTGATCCACAGTCAAGGTAGCCGGGGTGGCACTGGTGATCGTGCGGACACCCGCGTTGGTGACGATGCTCTTGAGTTGGGCGACGGTTTGGTCAAATCCGTTGAGGTCCACCGTGGCGCCAGGTTGGTAGCTGACGCCGAGTTCGAGGGTACCTGCCGAAGGCAACGCATTGGCGACATCCAGACGCAAAGTGCCCTGGGCAACCAGCGTTCGACTCCACGTGTTACTGGCAACCCCCAGAACGGTCAGCCCACCGGCATCAGTGTAAAAGACGCCACCGCTGCCGAGGAGAACGGGGTTACCGGTGAAACTGATGGTGGCGCCAGTGGAGGCATTGATGACGAGTTGGCGATTGGTGCCAAGGACGCCACCGGTGATGTTCAGGGAGCCGCTGGTGGCGTTGATGCGGGCGTTGCTGGGGAGGGTAATGAGGCCACTCCAGGTGTTGTCGCCGCCGGTACTGCGCAGCGCGCCGCTGTACAACGGAGTTCCGTCGCCGTTGAGGCTGATCGGTTCGGCCACGGTGATGCCACCGCTGAGTAGGACCATGGCGCCGTTGGAGACAACGGTACCGGCAACGGTGTCGCCAAGAGCGCTTCCGTGGGTAATAACGACGAAGCCGGTGTTGACGAGGGTGATGCCGGTGTAGGTGTTGGGACCGCTGAGGGTGAGGGTACCGGCGCCGATTTTGGTGAGGGCAATGTTGTCAGCAATCACGCCGGCGAAGTTGCCGGAGTCGTTGTTTTCGCCCACGGTCAGCAGACTGTTGGTGGAACTGGTGTTGGTGACCAAGCCACTGCTGCCGCCCCAGAAACCGCTGATAGATTCGTTGCGGCCATTCATGTCGAGGGTGCCGTTGAGGTTGGTGATTCCGTAACCGGCGCCACCGTAGATTTGGTCGCCGTTGTTGCCGGCCAGTTGAATGGTGCCGCCATTGGCAATGAAACGAACGGCAGCAATGCGGGCGTTGGGAGCGGTCTTGTTGAGGACAACAACACCGTTGGAAACGCCAACCCAGAGGCTGTCGTTGTCGCCGGTGCCGCTGAGGGTGAGAGTGCCGGCGCCGGTCTTGGTGAGGGTGTTTTGATTGCCGCGGATGACGCCGCTGAGGTCAAGGTTGCCGCTGACAATGTCAATGACGGAGCTGGCGGTGAGGGTGCCGCCACGGTTTACGCTGACGGATGGACCGTCGTAACGAAGGGCGCCACCGACAAAGGCGATGTTGCTGCGGCCGAGACCGGAATCAGCACCGAGATCGGTGAGGTAGGAGACGGTCAGGGTGCCGGCGTTGAGGGTGGTGACGCCGTCGTAGGAGTTGGTGGCTGCCAATGCGAGGTTGCCGGCGCCGGTCTTGGTGAGGGCGCCGTTGGTAATGACACCGGTGATGGTGGCAGTGGCGGCGTGGACGGTGACGGTGCGGTTGACGCCGGCGAGGTCAAGCCCGTGGACAAAGGTGAGGTTGGTGTTGGCGTAGGGACTGTTGAGGACAAGAGCGGCGAGCGGTAAATCGGTCCCCCAGACCAGCGTGGCGGCGCTGCCACCGAGGTTGACGGTGATCGGGCTGCCAAACGCGCTGAAACCGGCGGTGCCGCCGGTGATTTGGATTTGGCCGGCAGCGGTGCCGAAGGCGTTGGTGATGTTGGCGCCGGTTTCCCAGACGGCATTGGAGATGAGGAGGTTGGCCGTGCTGAGGCCAATACCGTAGTCGGCCCGAAGGACGCCGCCAGTGAGGAAGGTGTTGCCGGTATAGGTGTTGGCAGTGGCGAGAATGACCAGACCGGTACCCTGTTTGCCAAGGTACCCGGCACCGGAAATGAGGCCGTTGAAGACGCCGTTGAATCCCTGGTCGAAGACGACCCCGCCGTTGTTGGTAATGGGCCCTTGGAGGCTGAGGGTGGTGCCGATGAGGAGACCATTGCTGACGTTGATGCCGCCGGTGAAGGTGTTGGTGCCAGTAAGGGCGAGGGTGCCGGTGCCGAGTTTGACAATGCCGCCGGTATTGGTGTTGGGGCCGAACTGGACGGCGCCGAGGGTGGCGGGATTGGTGAAACCGCCGCCGTAGAGGTTGACGGTGAGGACATCGCCCGGTTGATAACCGGAGCCGGCGCTGGTGATGACGATATTGGTGAGGACACCGGTGGCAAAATCAATTTGCGCAATTGCAGTGGCGCCGGTGCCACTGCCGCCGCTGATCTGGACGGCGGGGTTGCCAATGTACCCACCGCCGCCGTCGAGGATGGCGATGTTGGTGACACCATAGCCGACAGGGGCGAGGATGCTGTTGGTGATGGTGATGGCATTGGCGCCGGTATCGAGGGTGATGCCGGCGGGGGTGAGATAGACGGCGGTAATGTTCGCCATGAAGTTGGTGCCCTGAGTGGTGCCGGGCGCGGCGAGAATGGTGCCGCCGTTGAGGTTCAACACGGAAAGTCCAATGGCGTTGCCGGCGTAGATGCGGTTGGCGATGACGGTGCCGCCGGGGTTGATGTTGACGATGCCGGTGTTGCCCGCGCCGGCCATGAGGTTCAAGCCTTTGGAAAGATCGTTGGTGGCAGCGTTGATGACGCCGCTGCCTTCGACGGTGATGACGCCGTAGGTGCCAACATAGCCGTTGCCGTTGAGGCGGATTTCGTTGCCGCCAATACCGGCGTTGAAGAGACCGGCGGAGACGCGAAGGATGCCGATGGCGGGGCAACGGGCGTCGCCATTGGCAAAGGTAATCGTCGGAGTACTGGAGTTGGTACCGCCAGTGACTTCCATGACACCGTAACCGCGATGGCCAAAAACGAAGCTGTTGGAGACAATCAGGGTGCCGCCCGCGAGGTTGTAATAAGCGTAATCCTGATAACCGTCGGCAATGTAGGCGCCGCTGCTGGTGCTGGGGATGTAGAGAAGTCCGCCGGTTTGGATCAGTGCGCCGGCAGAACCGACGGCTTCACCGCCGGTGCCGATGAGCAGTTGGTTGGTAAAGGTGGTGATGCCGCCGGTGACATAGACGACGCCGCGTCCGCCCGATGTCTGGCCAATGCGAAGGTTGGAGCCGGTGGTGAGTCCGTTGAAGGTGGCGGTACCGCCGGAGTCCACGCGGACTTCGGTGAGCGTGTTGCTGCCGGTGAAGTTGGCGAGGCCGTTGACGTAGGTGTAGCCGGTGTAGGCATTGGTGCCTGCGAGGTTGACCCCGCCAGAACCGGCAATGGTAACGGTGAGTGTGCCGGTGCCGTTATTGGCGAGGCGGGAGTTGACGGTGAGAGGGTTGGCGGAGTTGTTGATGAAGACGAGTTCGCCGGCAGTGCCGGGAGTGGCACCAGCCGTAAGGGTGCCGCCGCTGATGGTTTGGGCGCCGGCTCCGGGAGCAACGAGGATGCCGCCAATGGTGCCGAGGATGAGGTTGGTGCCGTTGCCGATGAGGAGGATGCGGTTGGCGGGGTCTTTGAAGGCGATGGTGTTGAGGTAGTTGGTCGTGGCGGCGAAGGTGGGGTTGCCGGTCGAGGCGGCGTCGAGGAGGAGATTGGCGTTGCCGTTGCCGGTGATGACGGGGTTGGCACCGGTAAGGGTGGTGTACCCGGTGTAGTTGGTGATTTTGTTGGGGAGATAATAAAGCCAGCCGCTGGCAGCCCAGTCGGTACCGCCGACGGTGGCGTAGCCGCCGAGGATGCCGGCGGTGGTGTTGGCGGTGCTGGTCAGGATTTCGCCGTTGGCGGGGAGAGCGAAATCAATGACGCCGCCGGCGTTGCGGGTGATGTTGCTGAGCTGGAGGCTGAGGAAACCGCCATTGGAGTCGGCCACAACACGGGAGGCACCGGTGTTGACGGTGAAGGCGCGGAATGCCTGGAGATTGGTCACGGCGCCGCCGGCGGCTTTGATATACAACACGGCATCCTGGCCGAGGGTCATGGAGGAGGTGGCGGGCAACAGGTTGGCGGCGGGGGTACCGCCGAGGGAATAATCGAGGAGGAGTTGGCCGGCGTTGACGGTGGTGGTGCCAGTAAAGGTGTTGTTGGTGCCGGTGATGGTGAGGGTGCCGCGTCCGTTTTTAGTAAGGCCGCCAGTGCCGGTGACGTTGGCGGAGAAGGTTTGCGGGAAGGGGTTGTTGAACATCAGGGTGCCGTAATTGGTAATGACCGCGCTGGGGAGCGCACCATTGGCCAGGTGATGATCGCCGAGGGCAATGACGCCGGCATTGATGACGGTAGGGCCGTCGTAAGCGTAATTGTTTCCGACAACAAAAAGGTAGCCGCTACCGGCCTTGATCAGGCCGGCGGGAACGGAGCCGGTGTTGGTGACAACGCCCGTGATCATGGCGCCATAACGAGCGTCGGCATTGTTGACAAGAATGGTGCGGTTGGCGCCGTTGAGGTCGAGGCCGTTGGCGAGCGTGATGCGAGCGTTGCCGCTGGCTTCGGCAAGGAGGAGAGCGCCGAGGTCAAACGAAGGGCTACCCCATACGAGAGTGTCGCCGGCACCGCCGAGATTGACGATGCGCGGGCCGTTGACGGCGCTGAAGCCGCCGGTGGTGCCGCTGGCAAACTGGATTTGATTGAGACCGGTGCCGAGGCTGCGGGTGAAACTGGCCATGCCGGGCGTGCCGTAGTTGATTTCCAGGACACCGTTGCTGAGGAGAAGATTGCCGGAAGGCAGCGCGCTGGTGGTGAGTGTGTTGGCGCCGAGGCGGAGGACGCCGCCGGTGACCACGGTGGCGCCATCGTAGGTGTTGGCTCCCTGTAATTGGAGGACACCGGTGCCGCCCTTGATGATGCCGACGCCGTTGGCGGCGCTGTTGCGGATGGCGCCAGCAAGAACCGCTACGCCCGAACTGGGGGCGGAACGAACGTCTATGGCGCGGTTGGTGCCGATGAGGTCAATCGGGTTGTTGAAGGTGAGCGAGTTGGCGGTGGAGAGCGGCCCTTGAAGGACGAGCACGTCGGGGGTGAATCCGTTGGTGCCCCAAATGACGGTGTAACCGCTGTTGTTCCAGAGAGTGATGGTGGCGTTGTTGCTGCCGCAACCGAATCCGCTGGCACCGGTGAGTTGGACCTGGTTGCTGCCGCTGCCGAGACCGCGGGTGAAGGTGAGGTTGTTGAGTTCGAGGATGCCGTTGCTGAGGATGAGGTTGGAGGCGTAAGGGAGGTTGCTGAAGGAATTGATGCGAAGCGTGCCTCCGCCGAACACGGTGGTGGGGCCGGTGTAGGTATTGGTGGCGGTGAGGAGAACAACACCGGGGCCGGCGATGTTGACGTTGGTCGTTGCCGCGCCGTCGGCAATGGCGGAGGTAAAGGTGAGAATGCCGCCGCCCATGCCGAGACGGTAGGTATTGGAGGCGGGCGTGTACACGCCGCTGTAGGTCACATTGGTAACAGCGCCGAGGAAGGCGTTGGCGAGAACACCAGTGAAGGTGAGGTTGTTGGCGTTGTTGGCAGCCAGGAGAATGGCACCAGTGACGTCGTTGGTGACACGGCTGGCGACCCAGGTAAGAAAGGTCTGATCCACCACGCTGTTGGTCAGGCCGATGCCACCGCCGAAGTTGATGGTGAGCGGGCCGGTGCCGATGGCGGCGTTGGTGGAGATCAGGAGAGCGCCGCCGTTGATGGTGGTGCCGGCGGTGTAGCCGTTGGTGGCGGTGAGGATTTGTGTGCCGGCAGAAAGGACGAGGGCGATGTTGCCACGAATAAAGCTGGAATAGACGTAGGCCGTGGCCGTGGCATTGCTGAGGGTCAACGTGGAGGTGACGGCGCCGTTGCCGTTGGTAATGAAACAGTCGGTGCGGGTGGAGTTGAGCGCCTGCAAGGTCTGGTTGTAGCCGTTGAGGTCCACCACGACGCCGGCGGTGCTGCCGTGGGTGAGGTAGCCGCGCGTGGAAAGAGCGTCGTTGGTGCCGAGGATGATCCGTCCGTTTTCGATGTAGGAGTAGAGCCAGTTGTTGCCGGTGGAATTGATGCGCCAGGTGCCGCTATAGCCTTTGCGGAGGACGCCGTTGCCGAGATCAATGGTGCTGTTGAGGATGGCATTACCGCTGCCGCCGAGGAAGAGCACGGCGTTGTTGGAGGGGACATTGATGTTGGACACAGTACCGCTGAAGGTGAACAGCCCGCCATCGGCCTGGATGAGCAGACCGTAGCCGCCGGTGCCGGTGGTCACGAGAGTGCCGGCGAATGTGTTGGTGCCATCCACATTGCGGAGCGTAGGGGCGTTAGCGGTGCCGGCGTTGTCAGTAACGATGGTCAGGTTGGTGAACACCCAGTTGCCGCTGGAGCCGCTGCTGAGTTGAAACTCGCTGGCCATAACCGGGGAAACAATCGTGAGATTGGTGCTGAGGCCGAGGGCGTCCTTGTTGGTGATGCGGAGGATGTTGTTGCTGATGATCACCGGCCCGGAAAAACTGTTGCTGGCAGTGAGAATGACAGTACCAGTGGTGGAGCCGCCGATGAGGACGCTGCCGCTGGTGATCGGGTTGGTGAAGACCAAGGTGCCGGTGCCGCCGCCGAAGCGGTAGGTCGAGCCGTTGGGGGTGAAACTGGCGACGGTGATGGTGCCGCCATAGGCGCCGAGACAGGCATTGGTGAAATAGGCGGCGCTGAAATCTATCGCTTCGCCGGCGTTGGCGGCGGTGAGCGCGAGCGTGCCACCGGTAGGACCGCTCAGCCAAGCCACGCGGCTGGTCACGGTGTTGACAGCCCCGGCAAAATTGAAGGCCACACCGCCGCTGACAAGGATCGGGCTTGTGGACGGCAGGGTATCAAGAGCGCCCAGCACCAGCAGACCATTGGTGACGCGGACACCGGCGAAACTGTTGGACGCATTGAGTCGCAACACGCCGCCGGCGACGGTCAGATTGCCGGTGACGGTGTTGGTGGCGTTGAGGACGAGGGTGCCGGCGCCAAGTTTCCATAGGTTGTAGTCGCCGCTGAGGGACGCATTGATGGTGCCGGTGCCGGTGCCGGAGCCGAGGGCGGCGTCGTCGGTCAGGGTGATCGAGCCGTTGAGGGCACCGTTGTCCATGCGAATGGCACCGAGGTTTTCGCCGCTGTAGTTGCCGGCGATGTAGAAGTTGTTGGTGAGCGTGACCGCCTGGGAGATGTACAGTTCGGCGCCGGCGGAGATCGTGACGGTACCGGTACCGAGTTTGGCGGCCGAGCTGTTGAGTTGGAGGCGTCCGGCGCCGATTTGGGTGCCGCCGCTGTAGGTGTTGGCGGCGTTGAGAGTAACGAGGCTGTAGTTTCCGCCTGCTGCATTGCTGACAATGAGGGTGCCGGCGCCGTCAATGATGGCGTTGAATACCACGGCGCGTTGTTGGAGGGCGAGAACGGTGAGGTTGGTGTTGAGGGTAACGCCGTTGTTGAAGGTGATCGAGGCGCCGCCGTTCATGAGCAATTGGGGAAGGACGGTTCCGTCGCTGGTGATGTCGAAGACGAGATTGCTGCCGTAGAGGTTGACATTGCCGGAGTTGATCACAACGAGGCGATTGAGAGTGAACGCGCCGAGATTGTTGGTGCTGTTGTCAGTCGCGGTGGCGTTGAAAATGACGGTGTAATCGTTGGAACCACTCGTGGGAGCGACGCCGCCGTTCCAGATGGCGTTGCTGGACCACAATCCAGAGGAAAGATTGGTCCAGAGAAGTTGCGCACGGGCGGATACGGTCAGGAACAACATCGCGCACCAGAACGCGACAAGCAGAATTTTTTTCATAGCGCCTCCAGCCGACAAACTGTCGGAAAATTATCAAGTCGCCGGTTGGGAAACAAGTCGAATTTGCCTTTAGCAACGCCGGCGTCGTACCAAAAGCATCGTGAGCAAGCCGATGAACACCAAGGTCGCAGCACTCGGTTCGGGCACAACGGTGAGTTTGACATCCTTGGCGGCGTCGTCCAGCCAGAGATACCCGTCCAGACCGCTGCCGCCGATGTTGGTGAAGTTGGTTTCGCTGCCAAGCAACATCGTCCCGGCGGCGGCATCAAACAGTGTGTAGGTTCCCTCGCCAAACCCGCCGACAACGCTGAAGACAAACCAGTTGGTGTCCATGCCGCTGAAGTTCAGGGCATTGGTCACGATGACAAGATCGCTGGCGCCGGGGGTACCAAGTTCAAAGAGCAGATGGACGCCATTGGTCAACGTGAGATCGCCAACAGTCAACGTGCCGACGGAGTTGCCGGGGCTGAGATTGGCACCGTTGTTGAGAGTGACAGCCTGAGCAATGAATCCAGTACCGCCGAGGGTACCGCCGTTTTGGACGGTGATGGCACTGTTGAGGACCGAGCCGTTGACGGTAAGCGTGCCGCCAACGACGGTGGTGGGGCCGGTGTAGGTGTTGATGCCGGCAAAGACGATGGTGCCGGTTTCCGGTGGGTTGCTCCCAAGGTTGCCGATGGTCAGGCCGTAATTGCCGCTGATGTTGCCGGAAACGGTGATGACGCTATTGGAGTATTTTGCGCTCATGGTGCTGTTGCCGCCGAGGAGAATATTACCGGTCCAACTCAGGTAGGTGGGTGCGGCGCCGCCGCTGCTGGTGCGGAGAGTACCGCCGTTGAGGTAGAGGGTTTCGGGCGTGGTGTACTGGGTTTCAATGCTGAGGGTGGCGTTGGTGGCGACAATGGTCGGGCCGTTGGTGGTGCCGAGGGAGTTGTTGGATTGAACGTAGAGTGTGCCGTTGGTGACGATGGTGGAGCCGTCGTAGTTGTTGGCGGAGTTGTTGATGTACACGGCATTGCCGGATTTGATGATGCCGTAGCTGCCGGTGCCGTCGGTGATCTGTCCAGTCAGAAAGATTTGTTGGCTGCCGATGTTGGCGATTGTGCTGTCAGCGGTCAGAGTGATCGCGCGGTTGAACGTCAGCCCGACGTTGTTGGCGTAGGCAAGCGTGCCGCCGCCGAGGGTGATGTTGCCGCTGCCGAGGTTGGTGAGGCTGTAGAACTGAAGTGTGCCGGCGGTGATGACGGTTCCGCCGCTGTAGGTGTTGGTGTTGCTAAGAGGCAGAACGAGACGACCGTTACCGGACTGCACGAGACCACCGGCACCGGTGATGGCGATGTTGTTGGTGATGCTGTCGGAGCGGTTGAAGGCGAGCCATGCGCCGTTGCTGACGGTCACCATGGGACTGGCGATGCTGCCGGAGGTCCCGCCCGCGCCGAGTTGGAGGGTGCCGCCGCCGATGAAGGCGGCGCCGGTAAGGGTGTTGTTGGCGGTCAGAACCACGGTGCCGCCGTGGCCACCGCCGTTGATGTGGAGTTCGCCGCTGTTGATGGCGTTGGTGTAGGTGAAGGTGACGCCGGTGATGGCGCCGAGTCGCCAGTAGTTGGTGCCGCCGTTCTGGTAAGGCGTGTAGGTGCCGCCGTAGGTGAGGTTGGTGGCGGCGCCGAGGATGAGGTTGGGATAGGACTGGCCGCCGATGTTGTTGTAGTCGAAATTTTGGCTGGCCTGGACTGGCAACAGGGCAAACATGCCGGCGGAACCAGACGCGACAAATGTCAACAGTTCGTAGGCGCCGGTGAGGTTGGTGAAGGTGGCAGCGAGGGCGCCGCCGGCGTTGAGGTTGATGACGTTGTAGTAGGGAAAGGCGCTGGTGTTTTGGAACTGGAGCAGACCGCCGTTGATGGCGGTGGCGCTGGTGTAGGTGTTGGTGCCGTCGAGGTAGAGTGTGCCGGAGCCGGTCTTGGTCAAGGGACTGGCGCCGCCGTTGATTTGGGCGACGTTTTTGAGGGTGCCACTTTGGAGGATGAGATTGTCAATCGGGTTGACGCCGTCGCCGAGGTTGTGGCCTTGCATGTCGAGGGTGCCACCGTTGAGCAGGAGGCTGGCGACGGTGGGGCCGCCACCGGCAGCGGATTTGGCAATGTCGCCGTTTAGTGTGACGGTGCCGCCGGTGATGTTGACGGTGGCGGTGGGGGCGAGGTTGGGGGTGTAGTTGGCGGCCATGACGATGCCACCGGTGCCGATGTTGACGATGCCGCCGCCGATGTTGAAGGTGGCGGAAATGATGTTGCCGGTGCCGCCGCCTTTGACGGCCATTTCGATGCCGGTGGCGTCGAAGATGCCGCGGTCGAAGTTGAGGGTGGCGATTCGGCTGCCGACGCTGTAGTTGGCAGTGTTGGTCATGGCGGCGATGCGTACGAAGCCCAAGAGCAAATCCGCTTCGTGGCCAGCCAGGTCCAGCAGTCCGGAAAGCCCGCTACCCGTGTTGGCAAATCCCGATATGATGTCGAGGCCGGCGCGGCCCGTGCCGGTGGCGTCGCGGATGACGAGGGTACCGGCGGCGCTGTTGAACTGGATGGTACCGCTGGATCGGCCGCTGTCGCTGGTGCCGATGTCAATGGTGTTGACGTTGAACACGTTCGAGCCAGGACCGAGGTAGAGGTAGTGGGGCATGGTCTGTTGCGAGCCGTCGCCGATGGACAATCGTCCGGCGGTCACGGTGTTGTTGCTGGCCAGGATCAGCGTGGATGTGCCGCCGACGGGCACGTCGCCGTTGATGTCGCCCACCTGGAATCGTCCGCCGCTGCCCAAGCTGGCGGTAAAGGTGCCGAGGGCGCTCATGTCCAGGAGAGCGTTGTTGTAGGCTTTGGCGCCAGTGGCGCCGCCGACTTTGAAGGTGCCGTTGTTGGTGACGACGACAAAAGCGCCGCCGCCGTTCATGATGAGGCGGGTGGTGATGTTGGTGGCATCAACGCCGATGGTGACGTTGCCGTTGACGGCGAGGGTCTGAGCGGTGCCGATGGTGATGCGGTTAGTGAGGCTAGCGTTGGTGGAGGCCGCTGTGAGGGTGCGAACGGTCTGGCTGAAGTTGCTGAGGTCAAGGTTGCCGGTGCTGGCGGGGCCGCCGAGGACGAGGTTGGCGGAGGCGGAGAGGTTGCTGTGGACACTGGCGGTGAGGGTGCCGCCGCCGAGGAGGGTGATGGTGCCGGTGCCGGTCATGAGGTTGGTGACGGTGTAGGCGTCGCTGCGGTTGAAGGCAAGGTTGGCGTTGACGATGACGTTGCCGAGACCGAGGGTGCCATTGGTGCCGCCGTTGCCGATTTGGAGCGTGCCGGCGCTGACGGTAGTGGTGCCGGTGTAGGTGTTGGCGCCTGTCAAAACCCAGGTGCCAGCGCCGGACTTGGTCACCGGCAGTCCTGCTGTCAGGCCGTCGGAAATGACGCCGCGGATTTCGCCGTTGCCCGCGCCTTGCAGGGTGAGAGTGCGAGCGGTGGTGCCGGCGCTAATGTTGCCGGTGATGGTGAGGGTGCCGGCATCGGATTGGATGGTGGTGCCGCCGGCGCCGGCGATGAGGCTGAGGTTGCCGGCGATGGTGTTGGTACCGCTGAGGTTGCGAAGCGCACCGGTGCCGTCGGTGCCGGCGCCGCTAATGTTGATGTTGTTGGAGAGGACGAGGCCGGTGGCGCTCTGGAGATGGATGGCGCCGAGGCGGCTGGCCGCGGCATCAATGCTGAACTGCAACAGGCCGGTGCCCAGCGCGCCGCTGCTTTGGATGTTGAGGATGCCCTGGTAGAGGGTCGTCGTGCCGGTGTAGGTGTTGGCGGCGGTAAGCACGAGGGTACCTGTGTTGGTTTTGTTCAGGCCGCCGGAGCCGCTGAGGGTGCCGTTGAGGATCATCTGGCCGTTGGTGCCGATGTCGAAGGTGGCAGTGTTGGAGAGAACGAGGCTGGTGTTGATGGTGACGTTGGAGTTGCCGGTTTGCGTGATGCGCGGGGCGGTGGCGCCGTTGTTGATGAGCACCAAGCCGTTGCCCCACAAGGTGGCGGCGACGTTGTTGAAGTTGAGCTGGTTTAGCAGGAAAACGCCGAGATCGTTGGTGGCGGTGTAGGTGTTGCCGGTGTTGATGAAGTTGAGGGTGTAATTGGTGGCGCCGCCGGTGGCGGGGGCGGTGTTGGTCCAGTTAGCGGCGTCGCTCCATGCGCCACCGGTCGTGTTGGTCCACCAGAACTCGGTCTGCGCCCGTACCGTGGTCAGCATCCAACACAAGCACAACAGAAACACACTACCAAACTTTGCGATACGATTCATCCTTTTGCCTCCGTTGAGGACTTGCGGAGTCTAGCGCAGAGATAGCAGCGAGGCAATCTTTGTTGTGGATTTTTTCAGGCCCGCGCGCGTCGCCGCAACAGCCAGAACATTGCCAACAGTCCCGCGCCGACCAGGGTATCGGCGGTTGGTTCGGGGACGACGGTGAGTTTGACATCGGCATTGGCATTGTCCAGCCAGAGGTAGCCGGAGAGGCCGCTGCCACCGATGTTGGCGAAGTTGGTGCCGGTTCCGAGGGTCGAAGAGCCCAACGACGCGGCATCAAACAGGGTATAGGTTCCGACGCCAAATCCGCTGACGGCGCTGAAGACGAACCAGTTGGTCTGCATTCCCGCAAAGGAGAGCGAGCCGGTGACGATGACCAAGTCGCTGTTGTTGGTCGGGCCAAGCTCAAAGTTCAGGAGCACGCCGTTGGTGAGGGTGAGATTGCCAACGGTGAGTGTGCCGACGGAGTTGCCAGGGGTGATTTGCGAGCCGTTGCCGGCGGTGACACTGCCGAGAACGGTGCCGCTGCCTTTGAGTTCTTGTCCGGAGGCAAGGCTGAGACCGCCCATGCCGGTGACATCAAGGAAGGCGCCGGGGCTGAGCACGAATCGGGCGGTATTGGGAGCGGCGGCACCGGTACCGAGCGCCAGGGTACCGGCGAGGATGGTGGTGTCGCCGGTGTAGGTGAGTGAATTTTTGGTGAGGGTCAATGTGCCCGAACCGTCCTTGGTCAGGCTCATCGCGCCGGTCATGCGTCCATCGTAGGTGTTGGCGACGGTATTACTGATGGTGAGCGTGGCCGGGGTGGCGCTGGTGATGAGGCAGTTGGTGGATTTCAGGCCGAGCGTGGTGATGGAGGCAAAGGTCTGGTTGTAGCCGTTGAGGTTGAGCGTGCCGGAATTGGTGGCGGTATCGCCGAGGGTCAGTGCGGTGTAGGAGGGGAACGGGTTGTTGGCGCCGAGAGTGAGGATGCCGTTGTATTGGACGGCAATGTTGCCGAGGATGTTGCCGGCGGCAGCGACGATGCTGTTGCCGGCGTGAACCAGGAGGGTGCCGTTGTTGCCGAGGTACATGGGGTTGTTGGTGAAGATGAGAGTGCCGAGCGGGTTGGCGACAAACATGGTATCGCCGGTCTGGTTGGTGACGCCGCCGGTGATGTAGAGGGCGCTGCCGCTGTCCACCCGGATACGGGCGTCGCTGCCGAGAGTGATCAAACCACTCCAGGTGTTGGTGCCGCTCAGGCTGCGGAGCGCGCCGGTGTAGCTGTACTGGGCGTGGCCGTTGATGGTGATCGGTTCGGCCACGGTGATGTTACCGCTGAGTTGTAGCTGGGCGCCGTTGGAAACAACGGTGCCGCCGGCGGTGGAGCCAAGGGCGGTGGTGGAGGTGATGAGCACCATGCCGGTTTCGATGATGGTGACGCCGGTGTAGGTGTTGCTGGCGGTGAGGACAACGGTGCCGCCGTAGCCGCCTTCGTTGATGTGGAGTTCGGCGGGAGCGGAGCCGTCGGAGATAACGTTGGTGAAGGTGAAGGTAACACCGTTGAGGGCGCCGAGACGATAATAGCGGATGCCATCGCCGTCCACGTAGGGCGTGTAGGTGCCGCCGTAGGTGAGGTTGGTGGCGGCGCCGAGGATGAGATAGGGGTAGTTTTGGCCGAAGATATTGAGGTTGTTGAAGTCGTAGTTGTCGGTGGCGTTTGTGGCCAGGAGAGCCAACATGCCGGCGGAATCGGTGACGAGGTAGGTCAAGGGGTTACTATAGTCGTCGGCTACGGGGCCGAAGTTTCGTGCCAGGGCACCGCCGGCGTTGATGAGGAGGTAATTCAGGCACGGGAATGAGTTTGTTTGGTTGATGAGAACCAGGCCGCCGTTGATGACGGTGCGGCCGAAGTAGGTGTTGGTCCCGTCGAGGATGAGCGTGCCAGCGCCCGTTTTGACGAGGTCGTTGAGGCCGCCGTTGATTTCGGCGACGTTTTTGAGGGTACCGCCTTCGAAGATGAGGGTGTCAATCGGGTTGACGCTGTCGCCGATGCTGTAGCCGTTCATGTTGAGGACGGCGGTATTGCTGAGGATGAGGGTGGCGAACGCCTGGGCGCCGGTGGTGATACCGCCGACTTTGATGATGTTGCTGCTGATGTTGATGTTGCCGCCGGAGAGTTCGAGGAGGGCGATGACGGGGTTGTTGGTGTCCACGGCGTTGTTGGCCATGCGGACAACCCCCAGGTTTACCACGCCGCCGGCGATGTGGACTTCGCCGGTGACAATTCCCGCCGAGCCGCCGGTACGGGTACCGATGAGCAGGTTGGTGGCATCTAGTACGCCTCGGTCGAAATAGAAGTACCCCGCTCCGTTTCCGCCCAGTCCCGCGGTGCGACCGCCGACGGTGACGGTGCCGAGGTACAAGGAGGATTCGTGGCCACGCACGTCGAAGAGACCCGATTGGTTGGCGCCGGTGCCCTGGGTGGTGACGCCGACATTGAGGGTGGCGCGGCCGGTGCCGGTACTGTTGGAGATGGTCAGGATACCCGATGTCGAGGAAAGGAACTGGAGGGCGGCAGAGTTTTTGCCGCCGCCGACGTTGATGGTGTTGACGTAGAGGGCGTTGGTGCCGGCGCCGAGATTCAAGGTGCCCATGCCGGCGGTTTTGTCGGAGTTATCATTGATGCCGAGGGTGGCGGCGCGGATGATGCTGTTGGTGGCCAACGAAAGGGTCAGGGTACCGGTGCCGGAGCCGGCGCCGAGGAAGGAGATACGGAAGGTGCCGTTGCTGATGTTGGCGTTGAAGGCGTTCAACTCGCTCATGTCGAGGGTGGAGACGTAGGTGACGGTGCCATTGGCGGCGCCGCCGACGCTGAAGGAGCCGCTAAGGTTGGTGACGGTGAAGGAGCCGGGACCGGTGATTTTTGTGATGGTGGTGCTGTTGGAGGCGGAACCGCTGGTGTTGGTGAATGTGCCCGAAAGGTTCAAGGTCTGTCCCGCTCCGATGAAGACCGTGTTGGTGAGAGAGGCGTTGGTGCTGGCGAAGGTGAGTTTGCTGATGGTCTGGCTGAAGTTGCCGAGGTCGAGTGAGCCAGCGCTGTTGGTGTCGCCGATGGTCAGAGCCGTGCTGGTGGGCAGGGCGTTGGCGACGCCGATGGTCAGTGTGCCGCCGTTGATGGCGGTGGGGCCGCTGTAGGTGCTGTTGGTGGTGAGGATGACCCGTCCGCCAGAGCCGCCCTGGTTGATGATGAGGGCGGCGGCGCTGGAGCCGTTGACGAGGGGGTTGGTATAGGTCAAGGTGGCGGCGGCGATGGCGCCGAGGCGGTAGTAGTTGGTACCGCCGCTTTGGTAGGGTGTATAGGTGCCGCTGTAGGTGAGGTTAGCGGCGGCGCCGAGGCCGAGGTTGGAATAGCTGCCGGTGCTGAAGTTGATGTTTTCGGTGGCGTTGGTCGTCAACAGGGCCAGGAGACCGCCGGAGCTGATGGAGAGGCGCGGCAACAGGTTGTTCATCAGGTTGGTGAAGTTGCCGGCCACGGCGCCGCCGGGGTTGACGAGGATGCTGCCGGCGGTTGGGATGGCGTTGGTTGAGGCAAACAGGAGGAGGCCGCCGTTGATGGCGGTGCCGCCGTCGTAGGTGTTGGCGCCGGCAAGTTGGAGGATGCCGGGGCCGATTTTGATGAGGTTGCCGCCACTGCCGCTGACGGCGCCGTTCAACGTGAGGGTGGCGCCCGCGGTGGCGATGTTGAAGTTGGCATTGGTGGCGATGGTAACGCTGCGAGCAGTGGTGTCCGAGCCGCTGCCGGTGTAGGTGAGGGTGCCGTTGCCGAAAACGAGGTTGCCGTAGCCGATGCCGCTGACGCCGGAATCGGCGATGCGGTTGACGCTGACGGTTATGCCGTTGGTGATGGTGGTGGAGCCGGTGTAGGTGTTGGAGCCGCCGAGGACGATGGTGCCAGCGGAGCCGGGGTAGGCAAAGAACTCCAGGCTGTAGTTGCCGCTGATGGGGCCGTTGATGTAGCCGGTGCCGCCGTTGTTGCCGATGCGGGCGTTGCCGAGGAGGGTGATCGGGCCGGTAAGGGTGGAGTTGGCTTCCAAGCGAAGAGCGCCAATGCGGCCATTGGTGTCGGGATAGCCCAAGCCGGAGATGAAGAAGGCATTGGTGAGGGTGTTGGCGGCCTGGATGTAGAGTTGGCCAACATTGGTGATGGTGATGCTGCCGGTGCCGAATACGTTGGAGCTGCCGGTGGTGTCGAGGCGGATGCGGCCGCCATTGATAACGGTGCCGCCGGTGTAGGTATTGGCGCCGCGCAGGACGGTTTCGCCGCCATCGTCGGCGGCGCGCATGAGCACGCCGGCACCGGTGACGAGCGTGGTGCGGGTTTGTGAGCCGGCGAAGACGAGGGTGGCATCGTTGGTGATGACGGAGTTGTTGGCAGCGGTGTTGCTGAGGACGAGTGTGCTGTTACCCTTGATCCAGGCGCCGCCGCTGAAGGTGATGTTGGCGCCGGCAAGGGTTTGGGTGCCGGTGCCGCTGACGACCAGTGAGAGGCGGTTGCTGGGGCCAGCGTTGCGATAATCGCGCAGGTAGCCGGCAAAGACGAGGTTGGTGGAGATGTTGATGGTGAGCGTGGAGGGGCCGGCGTTGGTTTCCCAGTTGGCGTTTTCGCTCACTTCGATCAGGCCGTTGACGCCGGTCGGTTCGGAGAGTCCGCCGATGGTCTCGTTGTAACCGAGCAGGACGAATCGCGCCCAGTTGCCGCTGAAGGTCAGGATGGCGTTGTCGGCGATTTGTTCGTTGCCGCCCAAATAGACGATGGAATTGTTCGCGGAGGAGTCACCGATTTGAAGGTTGCCGGGGACAACGACGCCGCCGTTGTAGTTGCTCAAGATGGTCACCCCCGTGCCGCCGTAAATGGTCTGACCGAGGTAGGTGTTGCTGTTGGTGAGGATCAGCGTGTAGGCACCGGTTTTCCATAGAACACCGGTGCCACCGATATGACCGCCGATAATCATTATGCCGCCCGCATTGACGCCGACGTTGATGTAATTGGTTGTGTTGTTCATCAACGTGATGGGGCCATTCCAAGCGTTGGTACCATTGTAGTTCTTGAGCGTGCCGCCGTACATGGTAAGCGAATTGGTAAAGGCAATGGCACCGACCAACTGGAGAATACCTTGCGGGGCGGTGGTGACACTGGCGCCGCCCAGGGCATTGTTACCTTCGGCTGACCAGGTGCCGTTGCTGATGACCAGCGCGGCGAGGTTGGTGGCGTTTTGGATGGCGATGTAGTCGTTGCCCACCTTGGTCAGGGTGAATCCCCTGCCGTCAAGAAGACCGGTAAAGTCGAACCGATTGCCATCGCTGCCAATGGCGGCATCGCTGCCAAGGGTCACGTTGCGGATACCGCTCCAGGTCAGGGCGCCGCCGCTGTTACCGATGGCGCCGAAGTTGGTGGCGACACCCATGCCGTAGATGACGATGGGAGCGGTGTAACTGGTGTTGGTAACGCCGGCCAGATCAAGTGCCGCGCCCGCGGCGACCACAACCTGGGTACCAGTGGTGGGTGTGCCGCCGAGGGCGGCGGGGTTGCCAACCTTGAGGACGCCGTTGCTGACAATAATACCGCCGGTGAAGGTGTTGGCGGTACCGAGCGTGAGGGTGCCGGTACCGGTTTTGACGAGGGCGCCGGTGCCGGAGATGGCGCCGTTGAGGTTGAGCTGGCTGCTGACGCTGTAGGTGGTGGTGTTGGATTGGACGATGGCGGCGTAGATGCTGACGTTGGAGGCACCGGTCTGGGTCAGAGTGGGAAGAAGGCTACCGTTGCGTGAGAAGACAAGGCTGTCGCCGTAAAGGGAGACCGCGACATTGTTGAAGACAAGACGATTTAGCAGGAAACTGCCGAGGTCATTGGTGACGTTGTAGGTGTTGCCGGAGTTGATGAAGTTGAGGGTGTAATTGGTGGCGCCACCGCTGGCGGGGGCGGTATTGGTCCAGTTGGCGGAAATGCTCCATACGCCATCCAGCGTGTTGGTCCACCAGAACTCGGTTTGCGCCCGCGCGGTGGAGGCAATCAACCAGAGCACCGTGATGACGGTGCCGCCAAATTTCAACATTCTCTTCATTGGTATCTCCGTGAGGGAATGGGAGAGGACTTTATCTTGTTTGTGGAAAACGGGCAACAAGTTGTTTGCGTGTTCAACGGACCGGCGCACGGTTTTGGCGTGGTGGAGTCGGCGTGACCGGTTTCGGGCGGTAGAAGACCGCTACTTTGCCGACCTGCATGATCAGGGTTGCGCGGGTGGCGGTGGCGATTTCCGCGGCCAGGAGATCGCGTTCATCGCGTTCCCGATCGAGTCGGACCTTGATCAACTGACGTGCCGCGAGCGCCTGTTCGATGCTTGCCAGCACCGCCGCGGTCAAGCCGCTCTTGCCGATCTGTACGACCGGTTCAAGGTGGTGAGCCTGGGCTTTGAGCTTGCGTTTTTCCGGCCCGGTCAGCGGGAGAGGATCGGTGTTCATGGGATGAGTTGTGGAACGGTGTACGCCTTCTGTTTTGGTTTGTTTATCTTGGTTTGCCGACGTCGCGTCCGAGTCGTTTCATGGCTTCGATCTCGCCCAGCAACAACAATTCGTCGAAGTATTGAACCATCCGTGCCTCGGTGGCCAGTTCCACGCGCTGGTCCATCTCGCGGACCAACTCGCCCAGCGAAGCGCGGCGACGCTCCAGTTCTTCCAAACGAGTCTCTTTAAGGGGCGAATCTTTCTGGCGGTCCAACATGGCTGTCTCCAACGATTCCCCCGCCAGTTCGGTCACCAGATAGGTCGCGGCTGTTTGCATGGCTTTGGCGGTGTCGAGCAGGAACTGCTCGACGTACGCCGCATGGGAACCTTTGCGCAGGTCTTGCGCCATCCGCACCGCGTACAATGACGGCAGGAACCCGATGCGGCGCGCCGCGTATTTCGAGTAGCCCGCCGCTTCCAGCAGGCGGATTCGCGCGCGCGCTGCCTGCTCGGCGTAATCGCGGAACAGCGGTCCGGCGCCGGTCGGCTCAAACCGATCTTCGTCGCCCATCTTGCGCAACACCCACAACTCGGCCAGGTAGGGCACGGCGTTGCTTTTGTCGTGCTGCTGACAATAGGCCAGCCACTGCAACGCTGGTTCCGGTTTTTCTTCGCATGCCAGCGCACAGCCAAATCGCAACGCCACCGCCACGTTGGTTCCGCTCTGTTTCAATGCCACCTCAAAACAGGCGCGTTTCTCTTCCCACGCCGACAACAATTCTGCCGCGCCCCATTGCAGTTCCCAGTCGGCGCGATGTTTGGCGGCGGCTTTTCGTACCAGCGACAGGTCCGGCTGCGTCAGGCGGGCGGCGGTTTCCGACTGCCACTGTTGGGCAGCGCGGCGCGCCCGGTCGACCTGTCGGAAATCCTCAAACGTGGGTAATGCTGCCGCCACCGAAAACAGTGCCAGCGCCACGCCGAAGTTGCGTCGTTGGAAGAGGCTCATTGGCGGTGAGACTACGTTGTTTCGGCGTGATCTGTCAAAAGTGAATTGGCGCGGGATGGAATGGGCATCGAATGTTCTGAGGCGACGGGACCGGCAGCAAGAAAAGGGGGCCTTTCAAAAACGTTTATCCGGTTTGTGAAAAAGTTTGGTCGGACGGGGTTGTGTGTGAAGGGAGGCACGCTGTCAGTGTCCCTCCCGTCTCGACTTGTTTCGTCGCGTGAATCCCTGTTTTTCTCCGCAACCGTTGTTATCGCGATCTGCTCTGTCGTTTTCGGGCATTTGTTGCGCGGGATCAGCAACGGAATCTTTTCTCGACTTGAAATGAGATTGAAATGGATGACGGGATGTCGGAAAGTGGCGCCGTTTTGAATGGAAATATGAGCTTTTCGTGTGAACTGATGAGCTTGTTGTTGGCGCGGTCTGCCGTGGCGTCGCAGTCCGGGGATGTCGCGGAACTGGACCTGATGGCACGTTGGCCGGTGTTGGCCGCGGCGATTCTTGTGGCGGGACTGGTGGCGGACGTTTGGCTGGCGTGGCAATGGTGGCAGCGGCGAAAAACCGCGTCGGCTCCGCTGTGGCGGGTGGGGACAAAACCGTGGGGGTTGTCGGAGTTGTTTGTGGCGGTGGGGGTGACGTTGGCGGTATTTTTGTCGGTTGGGATTGTGGGGGGATTGTTGCGGTTGCGGGCAACCGGGTTGTTGGCGTTGTTGGGGGCGACGGAGCTGGGTTTGTTGCTGGTGTTTCTGATTTGTTTGGAGGTGGAACGGGTGGATTTTCGTCATGCGTTCGGGTTGACGGAAAGTTCCGTGCCGCATGCGTTGTGGATGGGGGGGGTGTTTTTTCTGGCAGTTCAGCCGCCGTTGTTGGTGCTTTCGACGCTTCGGGACAAGTTGTATGCGTGGTTGGGCTGGCAGGTCAGCACACAGGACATTGTTCGGATGTTTTTGACGGCGGACTCGCGGTCGTTGACGGTGGTGTTGGTGGGGTTCGCGTTGTTGGTGGCGCCGGTGTGTGAAGAGGCATTTTTTCGGGGGCTGGCGTATCCGGCGTTGAAGAAACGCTGGGGCGTGCCGACAGCGCTGGTGGTGGTATCGGCGTTGTTTGCGCTGATTCATTTTCACGGGCCGTCGTTGCCGTTGTTGTTCGTGTTGGCGGTCGGGTTGACGCTTGCCTATGAGTACACGGGTTCGTTGTTGACGCCGATTGCGATGCATGCGGCGTTCAATTCGCTCAATGTTGTGGCCCTGTTGTTGTATCGCAGCCATCCATGAAGACCGTCCGAGACATCGGGGAGTTTGGATTGATTGCGCGCCTCCGCGACCTGCTGGTGACAAAGGATCGCTCGGTGGCGGTGAACATTGGCGATGATTGCGCGGTCCTGCGCAGTGGCGTGAAGGGGAAATATCTTCTATTGACCTGCGATCCGGTGGTGGAAGGGGTTCATTATCGGCCCGGCACGCCGCCCGATCGAGTGGGATGGAAGGCGATGGCTCGCAATCTCAGCGATATTGCGGCGATGGGAGGACTGCCGCGGTGGGCGGTCGTCAGCATCGGACTGCGCCCGGACACGCCTGTGCGCAATGTGGAACGGCTTTATGCGGGGCTGCGGGCGGCGGCGGGGTTGTTTGGCTGCGCGATTGTCGGGGGCGACACCACGCACGTGGCGCGCGAGCCGTTTGTGGTGGTCACGCTGGTGGGCGAGGTCGAGCGGCAGCGTCTGGTTTGTCGTTCGGGAGCGCGCGCGGGAGATGTGGTGTTTGTCACGGGAAAACTTGGTGGTTCGATTCGCGGCAAACATCTTCGTTTCATCCCGCGCATTCATGAGGCGCGTTGGCTGACACAGCATTTTCGTATTCACGCGATGATGGATGTGAGCGACGGTCTGGCCAGCGATTTGCAGCGGCTGGTGGACGCGGGCGCGGTGGGGTTCGACGTTGTCTCGCGGGCCGTGCCCCGCAACGGTTCGTTGCGCGCCGCGTTGACGGACGGTGAGGACTTCGAGTTGTTGTTTGCCGTTGATGCGCGTGACGCGGAGGCTTTGAAGCGGCGATGGCCGTTTCGTTTGCCGCTGACTGAAATTGGTCGGGCGATTCGGCGGCGGATGGTGTTGTTGGATGGAGTGCCGTTGACCGTGAGGGGATATGATCATTTCGCATAGTCCGTCCGAAACCATGGATTACGGGCAACGGCTAGCCGCCGAGTTGCGCGCGGGGGATGTTCTGGCGTTGACGGGCGATCTCGGAGCGGGCAAGACCTGTCTGGTCAAGGGAATCGCCCGCGGTCTGGGTATCCTTCAGGAAATTACCAGTCCCACGTTTACGTTGATCAACGAGTACGTGGGCGGACGTTTGCCGTTGTATCATGTGGACCTTTACCGGCTTGATTCCGCCGAACAGGCTCTTCAGATTGGGTTGGATGATTATCTTGGCAGGGACGGCGTCACAGTAATTGAATGGGCGGAAAAGGTGGAGTCGTTGTTGCCACCGACCACGCGCCGTCTGCGGATCGAGTTCATCGCCGACAACTCCCGACGGATCACCCTTACATGATCACCCTGGCTCTCGACACTTCGACGACACGCGGTTCCGTCGCTCTGCTGAGCGATGCGACCGTGATGACTGAAGCCTCTTTCCAACGTCAGCGTGGCAACGACGAGATGTTTGATGCGATTGTGGCGGTGACGCGCACGGTGTCGGTGTCGGAGATTGGGTTGTTTGCGGTGGGGCTGGGGCCGGGTTCTTTCACCGGGATCCGAGCGGGCATTGCCGCGGTACGCGGGCTGGCGCTGCCGTTGGATCGTCCCATCAAAGGAATTAGCAGTTTTGACGTGCTGGCGTTGACCGCTCTGCCGCAGATGCCGCCGGAGGCGAGGGTAATGTGCGTGATCGCGGACGCGGGGCGCGGCGAAGTGTACAGCAGATTGTACGGCCGAGACGGTCACCCGTTGCGGGAATGTCGAATCAGCGCGAGAGAGGATGTGGCGGACGAACCGGTCTGGGTGGTCGGCGCGGAACTGACTCCCAGCGCGGCGATATTGGGGCGTCTGGCGCAGGAGCGTTTCCTTGCGGACGGCGCTCGCGGCGACGAACGGCTGGAGCCAATTTACTTGCGCGCCACGGAATATCGGCGTTGCGCAAGCTCGACAGAGACGCACTCAACGGATATGTTTGCGCCGTGAAGATTGTCATATGGATGTTGTTGGCCGCGCTGGCCATCTCCCAAAGCGCCGCCCAAACCAATCTGCCTGTCCCGCCGCAGAGCATGGTCACCAACACGGTTCCTCCGCCTCCCCTTCCCGGCATCAACATCCCGCCCGCGCCACTGGTACCGCGACCGCTCGACCCCTATCTGCTTCCCATGACCAACCGCACACCACGCCCCAAAGCCATCCCACCCCCTTCCATGCCGATCTCCGGCGGCGAATTGATCCGCCAACAAATGCGACTGCAACCGCCACCCCCCACGGCTGCTTCCCTTGCCGCCACACAAGCGGTCACCTACGTCGAACCCCGGTTGCCCGCACCACCACCCGCCGTTTCCAATCGCGTTTTTCACGTCGCCATGAACGGCGACGACAAAAACGACGGCTCACAGGAGTCCCCGTGGCGAACCCTCCAGAAAGCTGCCAACACGGCGGAGGCGGGCGATACCGTGCTCGTCGCCAAGGGCGCTTACGACGGTTTCCAAACCAAACACAGCGGCAAACCCGGCCGCCCCATCACGTTCAAGGCCGACGGCAAGGTCGTTATCGTCAGCAACAACAACAATCCTCCCGACCACATTCTGGTGCGCGGCACCGACTGGATCGTCATCGAGGGGTTCACCCTCCGCTACGCGCCCCGCGCCGGTATCGGGGTGCTGGACTCTAGCGACGTGATCATCCGCGACAACGTCTGCGCCTCCAACCAGGTATGGGGGATTTTCAGCGGCTTTGCGCCCCGCATCCAGGTCCTCAACAACAAGGCCTTCGGTTCCAAGGAACAACACGGCATCTACATCTCCAACAGCCGCGACCCGTCCGACAACCCGGTCCTGCGCGGCAACGAATGCTTCGAAAACGCCGCATCGGGCATCCAACTCAATGGCGACTGCAACATGGGCGGCGACGGCATCATCAACGGCGCTCTGCTGGAAAACAACATCGTCCGTGACAACGATTCCAAAGGCATGAGCCTCATCTCCATCGAAGGTTCCCTCATCCGCAACAACCTCATCTACAACAACGGTCGCGTCTCCGGCGCCGGCGGCATCCACCTCACCGATCACCTGGGTTGCGGCAACCCCAGCCGCCGCAACACCATCGTCAACAACACCATCTTGGAACCGCGCATCGTCCCCATTCGCCTCAGCGACGGCGCCCGCGACAACATCCTCTTCAACAACCTGCTCATTGGCCCCCACGGCATTGTGGACGAGGTCGGCGACAACGCGATTGACAAGGAATCCAACCTCCACACCGACAAACCATCCGATGTGTTCATCGCCGCCGACACGCTCGATTTCCACCTGCAAATCAACGGTCCGGCGTGCTACCGCGGACGAACCGCCTACTCCGAACAACAGGCGCCCACCCGTGATTTTGAAGGGCATCCGCGCCCTCCCACGGCCCCCTCCATCGGCGCGTACGACGTGGAACTGCCGCCACCGGCGACCAAACCGTAAGAAGTTGGCTTGCATCGAATCGGGGTTTTGCTGTTAGAGTGCCTCCCATGCTTCCACAATCTTATTACCGCTGCTGGGTTGAGGTTGACCTCGACGCCCTGCGCCACAACGTCGCCGTCATCCGCCGCCGCATCGGGCCACAGAAACGCCTGATGGCCGTCGTCAAGGCCGACGCCTATGGCCACGGCCTGGCACAAGTGGCCACGGTCCTGATGCAGTGCGGCGTGGACGCCTTTGCCGTGGCCAATCTCAGCGAAGCGCTCCTGTTGCGGCAAATCGGCGGCAACGGTTGGCCGATCCTGCTGTTCGGTTCCGCCCTGCCGTTTGAGATTCCAAAAATGGTCGAACAAGAAATCACCCCCACCCTCTCCACCCTCGCCGAAGCCGAACTCTTTGCCGCCGAAGCCATCCGACAACGGAAACCGTGCCGCGTCCAAATTGAAGTGGACACCGGCATGGGCCGCGTCGGCCTCTGGCACGAAGATGCCGCCGACCAAATCCGCAAAATCGCCGCCCTCTCTCCCCTGACAATTGAAGCGCTCTACACCCATTTCCCTTCTGCCGACGAAAACCTCGAACTCACCCGCCAGGAGTTGGAAAATTTCCTGCGCGTCGCCACCACCGTACGCGCCAGCGGTGTGACCGTCCCCTGCCTCCATGCGGCCAACAGCGCCGCCCTGCTGAACCTGCCCGAAACTGTTCTCGACATGGTTCGTCCCGGTTTGTTGCTTTACGGAATCGCGCCGTCGGTCAGCGGGGAGTTTCGTCCCGCTCTGGCGTTCAAGGCGCGCGTTGCCTTTGTCAAATCGGTCGCCGCGGGTCGTTCGATCAGTTACGGACAAACCTTTGTTGCCAGCAAACCAATGCGAATCGCCACGGTGGCCGCCGGTTACGCCGACGGGTTCAGCCGTCATCTTTCCAACAAAGCGGAAGTGTTGATCGGCGGAGTCCGTTGCCGGGTGGTGGGTCGCATCACCATGGACCAAATCATGGTGGACGTCAGCGCCGTCCCGCAGGTCAAATGCGGCGACGAGGTGGTTTTCATCGGGCGCCAGGCAGATGCCGAGATCACGGCAGCAGAAGTCGCCGGCTGGGAGGATACCATCCCTTGGGAGGTGCTTTGCGGCATCACCAAGACCGCTCGTGTCCCACGCATTTACCATGGCGCTTTCGCCGCCTGAACAACGAGCCTATATTGGGGGCGAAAAGGAGGGCCTCATGAAAAAGCCCAACCAACCATCGCCCGAACCCGCCCGTTCCCGACGCGTGAAATGCGCCTGTGCCAGTTGCGTCTGCACTGTGGACATGGACAAGGCCGTGCGACGGGGAAATCTTCTGTTCTGTAGCGAAACCTGCGCCGCCGGCGCTTGCACGCTGGAGGAGTGTCGTTGCGAGTGCAACGCCTGTTCGGGCTGAGCAACACCGTCAACGACGGCGTGATTGACGACGACGAGAACGCGAGGCGCGTTTGGTCTCCTCCCAAAGGGCGTCGAGTTGTTCGAGGGTACAATCTTCCAAGCGTCGCCCTTGCGCGTGGAGCGCGTGTTCCACCTGTTGGAACCGGGCCACAAACTTGTGAATGGCGCGGTTGAGCAGTTCCTCCGCTTGTGCCCCCTGGTAACGAGCCAGGTTCACCGTGGCAAATAACAGGTCCCCCAATTCCTCCTCGAAGTGGCGGCGGTCGCCGGAAGCCATGGCTTTTTTGAGTTCGCCAAGCTCCTCTTCGACCTTGGCCAGGACATCGTTGACGTGTCGCCAATCAAAACCGACCCGAGCGACCTTGCGTTGCACTTTGTCGGCCTTCAACAACGCCGGCAAGGCGCGGGGCACTTCGGCCAGGATACTGTGCGCTTGTTTCTCTTCCTTTTTGATGGTTTCCCACTGACGCAATACCGCCGCATGACCTCGCACTTTTTTGCTGGCAAATACATGGGGATGGCGCCGCACCAGTTTGTCCGCGACGGCGCCGGCCACCGCGTCGAAATCGAACTTTCCTTTTTCGGCTGCGATTTGGGCGTGAAATACCACCTGGAGAAGCAGATCGCCGAGTTCATCACGGAAGTCGTTCATGTTGCCCGATTCCAGGGCATCGAGAACCTCGTAGCTTTCTTCGATCAAATCATGGCGGAGAGAGCGATGCGTTTGTTTGCGATCCCAGGGGCATCCGCCGGGGGAACGGAGGCGTTTGACGATTTCTATCAAGCGAATAAGATTCTTTGTTTGTGTTCTCTTCATGTGTCGCGTAGAATAGGCAACAGTGGATGGTATGGCAAAGACATTGATGCAATTTCTTGGAGTGTGTGCGGCGCTGAGCGTTGCAGCTTGGTGCACGTATGCGGGGGAAGTGGTTCCCCAAGTGGTGATTGAAGGAAAGGTCTATCAGGATGTCCGATGGGGGCCGGTCAACCAGGGGAATGTGGTCATCTTCCACAATCGTGGTATCAAGGTTGTCCCTCTGGACAAGTTGCCGGCGGAGTATCAGGCGATGCTTGGCGCCCCATCGTCGTCTTCTTCCTCTTCGCCATCTCCTTCTGCCTCTACACCCGCGCCGTCGTCTCTCCCCCCTGCGTCGGTTCCACTGCCGCCTGCCGCGCCATCCGAACCTCAGGGAATTACGGCCATGCCGCCGTTGCGGTCGTCGGATCGGGATGCCGATTGGGAGGCGTATAACCGGGACCGCAAGACGAAGGTTGTGCTGGGAAACAAACTGGTCAGCCGTTCCTCGCTCACCTCACTGGTGGGGTTTCTGGGCAGTCCCGCTCGTTTTTCCGATGGCGAAACTCTGGTTCGTGGCTTTGTCCTGGAACTGGCTTCGCGCAAAGCCGGCGACAATGGGGCGGCGGCTCAGTTTTCGCTGCGGCCAAACCTGTGGGAACGAACTGGCAAAAAAGTAATTTTACGTGATTACAAGCCGCCCGTTGAGACGGGAGGGGTCGTGCACGTTTTCGCCAAGCGAGTCAGTTCGGCGGATGACTACGACATTTACGAGGTAGCCACAGAACCGAGCTACGAGCAGTGGAAACAACTTCGTTTCACAAACGTCAATCTGCCCTGAAAATGTGACGGCAAGTCACATGCCACGAGACCGGGCGCCGCTGGGAAACGCCAGTTCTTTTTCTTCCTCTTCGGAAAGCGCCGTAGCGCGCAGAGGGGCGGCTTGTTCCTGACGCCGCAACTCCCAAAGACGCTCCAATTCGTTTTCCAAGGAATTGATGCGGTGGATTCCGACGGCTGGCAAACTATCGCCGGCATTGGCCAAACGGCTGCGCAACGCCTGTAATTCATCGGTCACTTGAGCGATCCTTTCCAACAAGGTAGGTTCCTTGGGTGCTACATGGGCACGCACCCGTCGTTTTGCCAATGTCGGCCGTCGGAGGGTCTTGACTTTTTTGATGTTCTTTCGGCGTGCTTTCATGACTTGCTTGCGGAAAGAGAGACACTTCTTATCCGTTTTTTGTTCAAAAAACAAGCCGTTTTCAGGCAGAAACAACGACCCGATGACTCAGCAAACGGTCTCCATCAAAGACAAAATATCCACGGAACTGCTTGCGCTGCAACAACAAAGGAAGCCAATGCGGGTCATCTTGCCACATGTCTTGGTACGGAATTTTGTCCACGTCAACCCAAATTGGTTTGGCTTCAGATGTCTCAACCAATTTGCCGTAACATCCTGATGCAGAGAACACTGCAACATGAAGCTTGTAACCATCGAGAAACTGGAAATGCAGTTCGCCAACCTGCAAGACTCCTGTCGGCGTCACCCCCACTTCTTCCTGTGTTTCCCGAACGGCGGCGGCCAAAGCAGTCTCGCCGTCTTCCAATCGTCCGCCGGGGGCGTTGATTTTACCAGCTCCCAACCCCCGTTTCTTGTGAATCAGAAGAACCTGACCCTCCCGAATCACAAAACAAAGGGTCGCCTCCTCTGTCGGTTGCCAGCGTGACCACTCAATGACATCCACATGCAGATTTTCTGGATTCACATTTTCGCCTCAGTAATCTGGGTAAAGTCGCCCTGCTCACAGCAACGCACAAAACTTTCCGTTACGCATTTTAGATCCTCCCAACGGGCGCGAATCTTGTCTGCTTCCGACAGTGTGATGTTGTTGTCAATCGCGGCCGCGGCAATCACGGATAGCATATCGGCAAATTCTTGTACGATACGATTTGTGGCGGGTACAACGGCCTTCGACCGGGCCACCGCATGCGGGTTGGCAATAAAGAAGCCACCCGCCCGATGACAGAGCCATTGGATAATCCGTTCGTCTCCGGTGCTGCGAATCAATGCCTCTACCCGATCCAAAGGGTTTACAACACCGCTGCCTCCCTCTGCATCGGGTACCGGCTCGGCCCACTTGTAGAGTAACGAGGCCGAAAGTCCAATGGCGGCAGCCACTTCCTTGATGTTGCGCGTTTGAAACACTTCACGCAGAAGTTCATGCGATTTCATGTTTTCGATGATTACAAACAAAGATCAAGATTGTAAATGACCGGATCGGGTTTATGTGATTATGTGGCGCCCATGAAATGCAGCGATAAGCTTGACGCGGTTCTGTTGCTCCGTGACAATACAAGCCCAGACTTGAAATGATTGCGATTTGTCCCAGATGCGATGTCGGCATGTTTCTCCTCGATTTCAAGGGAGTGGAAGTGGACTATTGCGAGCGTTGTCGCGGCATCTGGCTTGATCAAAACGAACTGGAAACCCTCATCGAAGGCGATACACACGATCCTTTCCTGCACCTGCTGGAACAAGCCGGCTCGCCCTCAACCGCGACCCGTTGTCTGTGTCCACGTTGCGATGCCAAGCTCCACGAGTTTCGCGTCAACAATATCGTCCTCGACCGTTGCCCGCGGGGTCACGGTCTCTGGTTCGATGCGAACGAACTTCAGCAACTCCTCACCGAGTTTGGCGCTTCCAAAACCGCGGCTTTCTTGAACGACCTTTTCGGAATCAACCCCACCAACCAAACGGAGGTATCCAAAACATGAACAGTATCGCCATCCTCATCCTGCTGGCCCTCGCCGGTCTCGTTCTCATCCTGCTGGCCTGGGTGGCGGGCGCCTACAACGGTCTCATCCGCTTGCGCAATCAGGTCGAAAACGCCTGGTCGCAGATTGATGTCCAGCTCAAACGCCGCCACGATCTCATTCCGAATCTGGTCGAGACCGTGAAGGGTTATGCTGCTCACGAACGGGCCACGTTGGAAAATGTCATCAAAGCCCGCAACATGGCGGTCGCCGCGAAAACTGTTGGCGAACATGCCGAGGCAGAAAACATCCTCACCGGCGCGCTTAAATCGCTGTTTGCCGTCGCCGAGGCCTATCCGAATTTGAAAGCCGACCAGACGTTCCTGCGTCTGCAGGAGGAACTGGCCTCGACCGAAAACAAAGTGGCGTTCTCCCGCCAGTTCTACAACGACAGCGTTATGGCCTTCAACACGCGCCGCGAGGTGTTCCCCACCAATATCATTGCCAACCTGTTCAACTTCACCCGACGGGAGTTCTTCGAGGTCAAAGAAGAAGCCCAGCGCGAAGCGCCGCAAGTGAAGTTCTAACCGGTAACCCCATTCATTGTTCCCTTCCCGATGTGGGAGCAGATACAGGCCAATCGTCGCCGTTCCGCCGTGCTCATCCTCGGCATGGCCTTGGTGTTGTTGACGCTCGGTTACATCGGAGGCGAACTGTTGATGCCTGGCGCCGGGCTGCTGGGGGTCGGAGTGGCGCTTGTTATCTGGGGCATCCAAATGGCCATTTACGCCACCGGCGCCCAGTCGTTGCTGCTTCAAGGCACGATGGCGCGAGAAATCCAGAAGGAAGACAGCCCGCGCTTGTTCAACGTGGTCGAAGAGATGGCCATTGCTTCCGGCCTCGGTTTTATTCCGAAAATCTACCTTGTCGAGGACCCCGCGCCGAACGCCTTTGCGGTCGGGCGCAACCCTGGAAACAGCGCCGTCATCGTCACCACGGGACTCCTCCACCGTCTCAACCGCGATGAACTTCAGGGAGTCATCGCTCATGAGATTGGCCATCTCAAGAATCGGGATGTCCAGTTCATGACACTCGCCGCCGTATTGCTCGGTTCCATTGTGATCCTTTCCGAGATCCTCTGGCGTTCCCTGCGTCTGGGCGGGCGCGGGCGCAGTCGTTCCGCCTCCCGCGGCGGTGGCCAGGCGCAACTGATCATTCTTCTTGTGGCATTGTTACTTGTCGTGCTCGGCCCGTTGCTGGCGCAGTTGCTCTATTTCGCCTGTTCCCGCAAACGCGAATATCTGGCCGATGCCTGCAGTGCCCAGTTTACGCGTTATCCCGAAGGGCTGGCGTCGGCGCTGGAAAAAATTTCTCGTACCCCTCTCACGGTTAGTTTCGCCAGCAAAGCCACCGCGCCGATGTTTATCGTCAATCCGCTCGCCGCCGCGGGTGGCGCCGGGTTGTTTTCCACGCATCCGCCGACGGAGGAACGGATTCGAATTCTTCGCAGCATGGGCGGCGCGTCATTGGGCGCGTATGAAGCTGCTTTCCGCAAGACACGCGGCGGTTCTCTCATTGGGCCGCAGTCGCTCCGCGATTCTCCCTCGGCTTCCATCCGTGCCCCGTCTGGCGAAGGTCCCATCGAGTCGAATGTGGACCTCAAATTCATCTCGCGCCGCGCCCTGGGGTATCTGCGATTGCGTTGCAACTGCGGGCTGGAGATTTCCATTCCCGAAGGGTACGAGCAGAACACCATTCGCTGCATCCGTTGCGGCAGCACGTTGCCCGTGCCATCGGTCGTTGCGCCGCCGTTGCCACCCGTGGCCTCACCGGTGCCGGAGGCGACCGACGCCGCGCCGCTGCAATACACGCGCACACACAAAGGTTGGGAATCGTTCCGTTGCGCCTGCGGGCGCACCATCCAGCTCAGCCCCAGTTTTGCAGCGCCACAGATCCGTTGTGGCGGTTGTAACCGTCGGATCCAGATCGTGTAAAATCACTCCTGGCGGGAAAGCCATCGTTCCGCGTCAATGGCCGCCGCGCAACCGCTGCCGGCGGCGGTAATGGCCTGGCGATACACCCGGTCCACACAATCACCCGCGGCAAAAACGCCGGGAACGTTTGTGTAGGTGCCCTGGCGACAAAGAATATATCCGTCTCCGTCCATTTCCACCTGTCCTGCGAATACCTTCGTGCTGGGAACATGACCGATGGCGACAAACACGCCGGCGCAGGGGATTTCCCGAACGGCTCCCGTTTTGACGTTGCGGGCGAGAACAGCGGTGACCTTGTCTTGTTTGACATCCAGGATGTCTTCAATGACCGAATCCCAAACCATTTCGATTTTGGGATGATGGAGAACGCGGTCGGCCATGACCTTGGAGGCGCGCAGTTCGTTGCGGCGATGCACAAGATGGACTTTGGAGGCGAAATGCGTGAGGTAATGTGCTTCTTCGCAGGCGGAATCTCCGCCGCCGACAACGACAAGCGGCTGGTTGCGGAACATCGGGAGAGCGCCGTCGCAGGTGGCGCAGTAGGTAACGCCCTTCCGTTCGAGGGCTTCTTCGCTTTTCAATCCAAGATGACGGTGGGAGGCGCCAACGGCAATGATGACCGCGCGAGCTTCGAGCCGCTCGTCATCTGCCCAAAGCTGGAAAGGGCGCGCTCGAAAATCCACTTTGGTGATGCTGACCCCGTAACGGGTCTCGGCGCCAAAACGCTCGGCCTGTTGCTGCATCCGCATCATCAGATCGGTCCCGTCAACGCCTTCGGGAAATCCGGGGTAGTTTTCCACCTTGCTGGTGGTGGTGAGCAGTCCACCGGGTTGCGCCCCCGTGAGGACCACCGGCTTCAGATTGGCGCGTGCCGCATACAAGGCGGCTGTCCAGCCGGCACAGCCGGCGCCGATAATGACAATGTTTTCCATAACCTTACCTTTGTTGAGACTGACGAGGAGCGACAACTTAGCGGCGCATGCGTTGCGTCGCGGGCTTGCCGTTGCTTTGGCGAAGTTGCTCGGCCAGAATCAGGGCGCGAGCCACATCAGCCATTTTCTTGTTCTCATTGCGCGCCGCTTTTTGGAGGGTCAGATAGGCCGTTTCCTCATCCATGCCGGTCTCTCGCATCAAAATCCCCTTGGCGCGTTCCACGAGCTTGCGGGTCTCCAGTTGCTCGTTCATCTGGGAAATCTTCTGTTTGTTGGCGAGGGCCAGTTCGATGGCCGGCCCAAGCTGGGCGGCAGTGAACGGCTTGACCAGATAGGCATCAGCACCCGCGCTGGCTGCTTCGCTGCCCAAGCCCGCCTCACTATGGGCGCTGAGGATGATCACTGGGGTCGCGTTGATGGCCTGAATGGCACGACAGGTCGCCAAACCATCCATCTGCGGCATCCGAATATCAAGGATCACCATGTCCGGAGCGTGTTGTTTGACCAACGCCACTGCCTGCTGACCGTCCGCGGCCTCGGCCACAACCTGATGGCCCATTTCGGTCAACGTTTTCCGCAGCACCATCAGTGTGACGCCGTCATCGTCCGCAATCAACACACGCAATGACTTCATGCCTACCCACTCTTTCTTGTGTAACGCATCTTAAAACCGCTCCATCCAATGTCAAGCACCTGGCGTCCCACCCTCCAACGGGAACCGCAACGTGGCGCACACCCCAACATCGCTGTTGCCCAATAACAATTCACCGCGCAGATTCACCTGGGTCAGTTGGCGGATGATATTGACCCCCTGCCCAGACGATCGCCCTCTGGTCTCTGTGGCACGGAAGCCCCCCCCGTTGTCGGCAATGGTGATGGTAACGGTGTTGTTCTGATGCTGACAAAACACAAACAATTGCAACGGTTCTCCCTCCGGGGGCACACCGTGCAAGAGCGAATTCGTCACCAATTCATTGATAATCAGGGCCAACGGAACCGCTTGGTCCGCGTTTAGCCAGAGTTGTTCCAGATTCATTTGCACACGCGGAGGCTCCCCCGTCGCGGAACTGACAAGCGTCTCGACGATCACCCGAATCAACACCCGCGCGTCCACCTGTTCCGGCATTTCCGCGCTGAGAAGATTGTGCACCTGAGCAATGGCCTGAACCTGGGAAATGGCGTGTTCCAGCCGCTCGGCGGTCCGTCCTTCCGATGCGGCCAGCTCCAGTTGAAGCAACCCGGAAATCATCTGAAGGTTGTTCTTGATGCGATGATGCGCTTCTTCCATCAGCAACCGCAACAACTCGTTCTTTCGTTGGACATCCTGAACCAGTTCCGCGTTGGTAATCCCAATGCCGATCTGATTGGCAATCACCTCGATCAGGTCCAGTGTCTCCGATTCAAACCGCCGCTGCCGATAAGCTCCCAGTACCAACAACCCCACCATCTTTCCCTGCGCCAAAATGGGACACAACACAGCGCCACCAAACCCGGCTCGCACCTCTCCCTGCCCCACACTCTTCAGTGTCACTGTGAAATCCCCCACCACCCGCGTGGTCCCCTCCAATACGGCGTCAATCAACGCATCGTCCCCACGCCGAATCACCATCACTTGCCGCGTAAACGCCTCCGTCAAACTGCGCCAAGCATACAAATGCAACGCGGCATCCTCTTCCACCCAGCGATACATCGCCCCCGCATCCATGTGCGTCACGGCCAACACAGCGTCCAGCGCATTGTCGGAAATTTCACGCAGATCAAGCGTCCGGTTCACGGCATCTGCCACAAACCGTACCGCCGTCAGCCGAAAATCACGGATCACCGAGCTGCTGGACTTGCTTCGTTCCATGATGGCTTTGATTGCAAACTCTACCAGAAATTCCGTGATTTTTCATCAAGTTTCACTGATACTGTGCCTGCCATGAGCACACCCGACAAACTCAACGAGATTTTCCGCCTGCAAGAAGCCCTCAACCTCCGCATTGGCGTGGACACACGCCACATGACCAGCGAACAACGCCAGCAATGGGTGCTGAACTACTGCCGCGCCATGAGCCAGGAGATCGCCGAACTGACCGACTGCGTCCCCTGGAAATGGTGGGCCAAATACCAGACCTTCGACAAACAAAATGCCCGCGTCGAAGTCGTGGACCTCATGCACTTCCTCATCTCCCTGGCGCTCGTCCTGGAAATGACCCCTGAAGACTTCTACGCCGCGTACACCAAAAAGCACAGCGTCAACCTCGCCCGCCAGGACAGCGGGTACACCCAAAAGGACGAGAACGACAGCAAACACATCTGAGATCCCACTGTTTTTGTGCAGGGAGACGTGTTTCCTGTAAAACACCGCGGCTTGGCCTTTCGGCCAAGCCGCGGTTGCTGTTTGAATTTGGATTTGCCGTCAGGACTTCGCCTCGTCCTTCGACTTTTTGGCCTTCTTAGGCTTGGCGGCCTTCTCTTCGGCGGGCTTCTCTTCCTTCTTGTCCTTTTCCTCGCTGGGGGCAGGCGATGACGGAGCGATGACCGAGTTGGTCCATTCCAAAATCGCCACTTCAGCGGCGTCGCCGCGACGATTCCCAACGCGGACGATACGGGTATAACCGCCGTTGCGATCCTTGAACGCGGGGGCGATTTCCTCGAAGAGGATGCGAACGACATCCTCGTTTTTGCGCCAGCGTTTACGGGCTTCCTTGTCAAACCGCACGCCGGAAGCGGGACCGTGGACATTGAGTCGGGCAGCCGCGAGGCGTCGAAGATAGACCTTGAGCGCTTTGTCTTCGGTGCCGGCAGCCCGTTTGCCAAGGGTGACCATTTGATCGGCGAGACGTCGAGCCACCTTGGCGCGGGGCACGGTAGTGCGGATGCGTTTGTGTTTGATCAAGCTGCACACGAGGTTGGCCAGCGTGGCGCGCTTGTGCTGGGATTTCATGCCCAGCTTGGCGGTGTTTTTACGATGTCGCATGGCGTTATTCCTTCGTCGCTTCCGTCGGGGATGAAGAGATCGGCTCGGCAGCGGGGTTTTCGAGAAGTCCCGGATCGAACTTCATACCCAAAGTGAGGCCGAGGGCAGCCAGTTTTTCCTTGATTTCGTTGAGGGACTTCTTGCCGAAGTTTCGATACTTGAGCATTTCCTGCTCGGTCTTCATCGCCAGTTGGCCGACGGTGGTGATGTTGGCGTTGTTGAGGCAATTGGCGGCGCGAACGCTCAGTTCGATTTCGTTGACGCTCATGTTGAGGATTTTCTTGAGCTTGGCCTGTTCCTCGCTGACGCGGGCTTCACCGGCTTCGAATTCGATGACGAGATCCTTGTTGTAATCACAGAACACATCCAGGTGATGGCGGAGGATGTTGCTGCCCTGGACCAGAGCGTCTTCGGGCGTCATACGTCCATCGGTCCAGATTTCCAAGATCAACTTGTCATAGTCGGTACGCTGGCCGACACGAGTATCCTCGACCGCGTAGCGAACGCGCCGAACAGGGGAGAACAACGAATCAATGGCAATGACCCCGATGGGTTGATCGGGTTTCTTGTTGGCTTCGGCAGGACAAAAACCACGGCCAACGCGCACTTCCAGTTCGGCCTCGAATTTCATCTTCTTGTCGAGAGTGCAGATGTGTTGCGCGGGATTGAGGACTTCGACAACCTGATCCCCCTTGATGTCGGCGGCCGTCACAGGACCTTCTTTGTTTACGGAGATGAAAACGACATGGGGATCACGGCTGTGGGATTTCAGAAGCACTTGTTTGAGATTGAGAACAATATCGGTGACGTCTTCGACCACACCGGGAATGCCAGTAAACTCGTGGGGAGCACCCTCGATTTTGATCGAGGAAATGGCGGCTCCTTCGAGCGAACCGAGTAACACGCGGCGCAGCGAGTTGCCGATGGTGTTGCCGTAACCGGCTTCAAACGGTTCGGCAATAAACTTTGCATAGGTTGGCGTCGCGGTGGCATCCTCGCGCACCACGCGCTTGGGCATTTCGAAACGTCCCAGTCGAACGGGCATGGGTACTTCCTCCATGGAGTCGGGTTCCCCGCGTTCCAGGGACGCGGACCAACGACTCCGGTTGAGTTTGTTCTACCTGGAATAAAACTCGACGATCAACTGTTCGTTGACGATCGGCTGGATATCATCGCGCGTCGGGATTCGCGCCACCTGGGCTCGAAGCGCCTCGCGATTGAAGGCAATCCAGTCCGGCACCGGCCGCACCTGGGCTGATTCCAAACTCTTGGTCACAAGTTGTCGGCTGACCGCGGTATCACGCACATCAATCACATCACCGGGCTTGACATTGTAAGAGGGGCTGCTGACTTTGCGGCCATTGACTTTGATGTGGCCGTGAGTGACCAACTGCCGAGCGAAGGGGCGGGTCGTCGCAAATCCAATGCGATAAACCACGTTGTCCAGACGAGTTTCGAGGAGCTGCAAAAGAGTCTCGCCTGTGACACCACGTTTCTTGCGAGCTACCTCAAACATTCGTCGGAACTGGCGTTCCAGCAGGCCGTACTGGTAACGAAGTTTCTGTTTCTCAGCGAGGCCAACCCCGTAATCGCTCATCTTGCGGCGGGCCTTCTTCTGCCCGTGGACACCGGGCGGATGAGGACGACGTTCCAGATATTTTGACGGGCCAAAAATCGGTTGGCCAAAACGACGACTGATACGAACTCGTGGTCCTTTGTAACGTGCCATGGTAAATTCTCCAAACTAAACGCGGCGGCGTTTCGGCGGCCGACAACCATTATGTGGTACGGGTGTTACGTCCTTGATGACCGTGATTTCCAAGCCGATGGCCTGTAGGGCGCGAATCGCCGCCTCGCGCCCGGAACCGGGGCCTTTGACCCACACTTCGACTTCCTTCAGTCCGTGCGCCATCCCCTGACGCGCGGCGTCTTGTGCCACCAACTGAGCCGCGTATGCCGTGCTTTTACGCGATCCTTTGAAACCAACCCGTCCCGCGCTCGACCATCCGATCACGCGACCTTTTGCATCCGTAATGGACACAATGGTGTTATTGAACGTCGCAAACACATGAGCAATCCCTTGAACGACATTCTTACTGTGTTTGGCTTTGATGATCTTTTTGGAGACCTCGCCTTCGCTCAACACATCCTCGGCCGTCTGGGGCACGGAGGGGGTGGCGGCAGGAGTCGCTTCGGTCTTGGGAGCGGTTTTTTCCGCGGCAACGGGCTTTTCTGCCGTGCTCGGTTTCTCCGTCGAAGCGGGTTTGGCTTTGGTTTCTTCAGGTTTGCTTGCCTCTTTAGCCATTATGCTTCCTCACTGTTAAACTTTGGCAGCTTTCGCTTCTTTGTTGCGTTGAACGCCAACGGTCTTGCGCGGCCCTTTACGAGTACGGGCGTTGGTCGAGGTACGTTGTCCACGAACCGGCAGTCCCTTCTTGTGACGGGTACCCTGATAACAACCGATACTCATTTTCCGTTTGATATTGGCTTGGACCTCGCGTCGCAGATCGCCTTCGATTCGGTAGGTTTGCAGGACGCTGGTCAGATGGGTCAATTGCTCGTCATTCAGGTCCTTGCAACGGATGTTGGGATCCACCCCTGCCTTGTCACAGACCTGCAACGCGGTTGTCGGCCCAATGCCGTAGATGTACCGCAACGAGATGCCAATTTTTTTGTTGTCGGGAATTTCTACACCAATAAGACGTGCCATGGTAGTCCTTTAGCCTTGACGCTGTTTGTGGCGGGGATTGGTGCAAATAACGCGCACCACACCTTTGCGCCGCACGACCTTGCAGCGTTCACATAATCGTTTGACTGATGGTTTGACTTTCATGTTTCTATTCTATTTTTGACGGAACGTAATCCGCCCTTTGCTCAAATCATACGGTGACATTTCCACCATCACCTTGTCACCGGGCAACAAGCGAATGAAATGCAATCGCATCTTGCCCGATATGTGCGCCAGAATCCGATGTCCGTTGGGCAACTCCACACGAAACATCGTGTTCGGCAGCAACTCCACAACCGTCCCTTCCACCTTTATGGCATCTTCTTTTGACACGTCAATATTTCCGCTTCACCTTCCGTGACCAGAACCGTGTGCTCGAAATGTGCGCTCGGTGCGCCATCCGCCGTCACTACCGTCCAGTCATCGCTCAATACCTGTACTTCATGTGTCCCGGCGTTGATCATCGGCTCAATCGCCAATGTCATCCCCGGCCTCAATTTTGGCCCCACTCCCGGTTTCCCGAAATTCGGGATTTGCGGCTCTTCATGCATCTTCCGCCCCACACCATGGCCGACAAATTCACGAACCGGACTGAACCCGTGGGCCTCTGCCGTCGTTTGAATCGCGTGTGAAATATCCCCCACTCGCTTTCCCTCCCGCGCCTGCGCGATTCCTGCATACAATGCTTTTTCAGTAACCGCAAGCAGTTCCATCGTGCGCGGTTTGACCACGCCAACGGCCACCGTTTTGGCATTGTCGCCAACATACCCGTCGAGGATGATGCCCACGTCCAGACTGACAATATCCCCATACTGGATTTTCCGTTTTCCCGGAATTCCATGTACCACTTCGTCGTTGACGGAAACGCAAATCTGCCCCGGATAGCCGCGATACCCAAAAAAGGGGCTTTTTCCGCCTCGCTGAGAGATTAATTCCCCCGCAGCGTCGTTCAGCTCTGCCGTGGTTCGCCCAGGTTGCACCAGAGCCGCCACGGCATGGAGGATCTCCGCTGCCGCCGCGCAGGCGCGGCGCATCCGCTCGATCTCGCTTGGCGACTTGATCGGGATCACGTTTCTCGTCGTCCAGTGGGCATCAAGGATACCCTGTCAAGGAACCAACAAGGGTCAGCGCCGTCCGCGCAATTTCCCTTTTCGCAAAAATCCATCGTAATGACGCATGATCAGATGCGACTCGACCTGGCGCATCGTGTCCAGCATCACGCCTACGGTGATGAGCAGGCTTGTTCCACCAAAAAAACTCGCTGTAATGTACGGGATGTTGAAGTTACGGGTCAGGATCATGGGAATCACCGCTAGCACGGTCAGAAACACCGCTCCAGCCAGTGTGATTCGGGTCATGACATGGTCAAGGTATTCTGCCGTAGGCCGACCCGGACGGATTCCCGGCACATAACCACCATAGCGTTTCAGATCATCGGCAATCTGCAACGGGTTAAACTGGGTGGCCACCCAGAAATAGGAAAAGAACAGGATCATCAGGCCGTACACGGTCAGGTACAATACCTCGCCTTCCACCAGACCGCGTCCCAGTTTCTGGAGAACGCCGATCTTGGAAAGCTCAAACATTTTCTGCGGGAACATCAAGATTGCCTGCGCAAAGATGATCGGCATGACACCCGAATAATTGATCCGTAGCGGCATGAACGTTTGTCCGCCGCCGAGCATCTTGCGTCCCACCATTCGTTGCGCGTATTGGACGGGAATCTTCCGTTGCGCCTGTGTCACGGCGATCACCGCGGCAACCACCGTCAACGCCATCACCAGCATCAATAACCCTTGCAACACGCGCAACACCACGTCGCCTTCCGCTGAAAACAGGGTGCGCCCGGCGTAAAACACCGCCTGGGGCAGGCGATCCACAATGCCCACCGTGATGATGATGGAGGCACCATTACCGATACCGCGTTCCGTGATCTGTTCGCCCATCCACATCAACAACATCGAGCCGCTGGTAATCGTCACTACCGTCAGGATGCGAAATGCCCAGCCCGGATTCACCACCAGTTGCCCGGTAAACCCGTGCACCAACTGTTGCGGATTTTCAAAGGCCAACGCCAGGAAGAAACTTTGGATGACGCAGATAAGAATCGTCATGTAACGGCCGTATTGGATGATTTTTGCCCGACCCGTCTCTCCTTCCTGGCGCAACCGTTCCAGCGACGGCACCACCGCCGTCAGCAACTGCATGATAATGGAGGCGCTGATGTAGGGCATGATGCCGAGCGCAAACACCGCGCAGTTGGTCAGGCCGCCACCGGTCAACATGCTCGCCAGCCCGATGAAACTGCCGCCCACCTGGCGCTGGACATCCTCAATGTACTTCACCAACGGCGCCGGATTGACGCCGGGACAGGGAATGTTCGCTCCCAGTCGCGCCAACGCCACAATGCCGAGGGTGAACAGAATGCGTCGGCGCAACTCGGGAATTTTCCAGCAGTTGATGAAGGCGGAAAACATACGGAAGGCCTATTTCGTCTCCGTCTTGTGATGGATCACGGGCATCGGCAGTTCTTCGCAAGCGCCGCCCGCTTTGCCAATTTTCTCTTTCGCCGTAGCGCTAAACGCCTGGGCTTTCACCGTCAACTTCTTGGAAAGCTCGCCGTCGCCGAGCACTTTCACGCCGGCACATTTTCGAATGGTCAGCCCTCGCTCGGCCAGCGTCTCGGGTGTGACGGTCGCGCCGTCTTCAAACAAACGGTTGAGGTCTCCCACATTGACGGTGGCAAAACGCGTGGCAAAACTCTTGTTGTTAAAGCCGCGTTTCGGAATCCGCCGCAACAGGGGCATCTGGCCGCCTTCAAATCCGAGGCGGATCGAACCGCCCGAACGGGCGGTCTGGCCCTTGCCGCCGCGGCCGCTGGTCTTGCCATGACCGGAACTCTCTCCGCAGCCCACCCGTTTCTTGCGGTGTTTGGCGCCGGGACGTGGACTCAGGTTGTTCAATCGCATCGTCATATCAGCTCACTCCTGCTGCGGCGGGACGCGAAATCCCGCGCACTCGGTAAATCTCTTCTCGCGGACGCAGTTTCAACAGCCCGTTCAACGTGGCCTTGACGACGTTGACAGGGTTGCTTGATCCGAGGGATTTGGTCAGAACATCGCGCACGCCCGCCGCTTCCAGCACGGCGCGAACGCTTCCGCCGGCGATGACGCCGGTGCCGGGCGAGGCGGGACGCATCAGGACACGGCCCCCACCGAATTCACCCACCACTTCATGGGGGATGGTGGCGTCTTTGAGGCAAACCGAGACCATGGCTTTTTTGGCCTGTTCGGTCCCCTTGCGAATCGCGTCGGCAACTTCATTGGCTTTGCCAAATCCCCAACCCACCTTGCCGCGACGGTCGCCGGCGACGACAAGAGCGGCAAAATGGAAACGTCGTCCGCCTTTGACAACTTTGGCGCTGCGGTTGACGAAGACGACTTTTTCGACGAGTTCGCCTCCTTCGGTGGACGGAATCAGTTCGAGTTCATCGCCCGCCGCGGCCATGGGCGCGGCGTCTTCCTTTTTCGGAAGCGCGGGTTTGACAATTCGTGGTTTTCGTTCGGCTGGCATGGGGACCCTTAGAATTTCAGACCGGCTTCGCGGGCGGCTTCGGCAAGAGCCTTGATCCGTCCGTGGTACCGAAAGCCGCCGCGGTCAAAAACGACTTCGGTGATGTTGTTGGCCTTGGCTTTTTCGGCAGCGAGCGCACCCAGCTTTTGGGCGCCGGCCAAGTTGGCCTTGATCCCTTTGGCATCCGCCATCAGGGTGCTCGCGCTGGCGAGGGTACGTCCGGCGACATCATCAATAAACTGCACGTAAATGTGTTTGCCGGTGAGGCAGACGCTCATGCGTGGGCGCTGCGCGCTCCCCTTGACTTTTTTGCGCAGACGCAGGTGGCGTCGTTCACGCGATTCTTTTCGTGTTTTGGGAATCATGACTGACTGGTTCTCCGTCTAAATTCATCAACTTCATCAACCGCCGGCGCCGGTCACGGTCTTGCCGGCCTTGCGGCGGACCTGTTCGCCGAGGTAGCGGATTCCCTTACCCTTGTAGGGTTCGGGTTTGTAGAAGCGGCGAATACGGGCCGCGGTTTCGCCGACGAGGTGTTTGTCGCAGCCTTCGACGGTGATCAGGGGTTTTTTGTCGGCAGTATCGGTCACTGTGAGCTTGATGTTTTTGGGAATCTCAAACAGGACCGGGTGGGAATACCCCAGCAACAGTTCGAGGTTGGCGCCTTTGACGGCGGCGCGGAAACCGACGCCTTCGACAAGAAGCTGTTTGGAATAGCCTTCGTTGACGCCCTTGACCATGTTCGCGATGAGTGCCCGGCTCAACCCCCAACGGGATTTGCCGGTGCGATCCATCTGTGTGGTGGTCACGAGCACTTTGCCGTCCTTGACTTCGACCTGGATGGGGGACGGAACGGTCCATTCCAGTTTGCCCTTGGGACCTTCCACGTGGACGGTCTGGCCCTTGACCTCGACCTTGGTCTTGGCTGGAATCACAACGGGTTGTTTGCCGATTCTCGACATATCAATCACCAAACGTACGCCAACAGTTCGCCGCCGACATTAGCCTTTTTCGCTTCCTGCCCGGTCATGATGCCACGCGAGGTGGTGAGGATGCAGATGCCGAGTCCTCCCAAGACACGCGGCAGGTCTTTTGCGCTGACGTAGCGACGCAGCCCCGGACGGCTGACGCGGCGGATGCCCACAAGGGCGCGTTCCTTGCCGACGATTTTCAACTGGATTTTCAGTATCTGTTTGCCGCCGTCCTTCTTTTCGGCGTAGAAGTCGGCGATGTAGCCGTTCTGTTTCAAGACACGGGCGATTTCTGCCTTCAGGCGCGAGTAGGAAACCTCAACGTCGGGTTTGCCGGCGCGGTTGGCGTTGCGGATGCGGGTCAACAGGTCTGCAATGGGATCGGTCATGCTCATGATACGCGCCTCACCAACTCGATTTCACCACACCGGGGATTTTCCCCTGGCTGGCCAGTTCGCGGAAACAGATGCGACAAATCCGGAATCGTCGGATGTAGGCATGCCGTCGTCCGCAGTTCTGGCAGCGGTTGTATTGCCGCGACTTGAACTTTGCGGGCCGCCGCTGTTTTACTTCCCAAGTTACTTTCGCCATACGTTCGTCCTTTAGCTGCTGAACGGCATACCGAGCAGCTTCAGCAATTCTTTTGCCTCAGCGTCGGTACTGGCCGTCGTCACAATCGTGATGTCCATTCCCAGGTTGTGTTTGATCTTGTCCAGTTCAACCTCGGGAAAAATCGTCTGGTCTTTCACGCCCAGGGTGTAGTTGCCGCGCCCGTCAAACCCGCGCGGGTTGACGCCACGAAAGTCGCGGATGCGCGGCAGGGCGGCGTTCAGGAACCGCTCCAGGAACTCGTACATTCGGGCGCCGCGCAGGGTCACCTTGCATCCCACGGGCATGCCTTTACGGACCTTGAAGTTTGCGATGCTCTTGCGAGCATGAGTGACCAGCGGTTTTTGCCCTGTGATGGTGGCCAGCTCCTGTTGGGCTTCCACAATCACATCCTTCATGTTTTCAAACCTGGTACTGATGCCCATGTTGACAACGACCTTTTCCAGTCGGGGCACCTGCATCTTGTTGGTGTAGCGGCCGCTTTTGAGCAACTGCTCCACCACTGTCTTTTTGTAATGATCGTACAATTGCGGCATGGCTCGTTACGCTTGCGGTTGGGTTGCGGGCGCGACTACTCCGCGTTTCTTTTTGCGCGCCTCAAATTCAGTCTGCAACATCACTTTCGATACCGGCACGGGCGCCTCGCGGGTGACAATGCCGCCCTTGGGGTTTTCCTGGCTCTTGCGGAGGGCTTTGTGGACAATGTTGACACCTTCGACGAGCACGCGGCCTTTCGAGGGATAGGCCGCCAAGACCTTGCCCACCTTGCCCTTGTCCTCTCCGGAAAGAATGACCACCATGTCGTTTTTCTTGACGTGAAGCGCAGGCATGATCACAGCACCTCCGGCGCGAGTGAAATGATCTTGGTAAAGTTCTTGTCGCGAAGCTCGCGGGCTACCGGGCCGAAGATACGGGTGCCCTTCGGGTTGAGCTGATCGTCAATGATGACCACCGCGTTACTGTCAAAGCGCAGCAGCGAACCGTCCGGGCGCCGCAATGGCGATTTGGTGCGGACCACGACACAGGTGACCACATCGCCCTTTTTCACGGTGCCATCCGGCGCCGCTTCCTTGATGTGCGCCTTGATGATGTCGCCCACGCGGGCATAACGTTTTTGATGTCCCAACACACCGATCGCCCAGGCGACACGCGCCCCGGTGTTGTCGGCCACGTCCAGATGGGTTCGGATTTGGATCATGCTTCCACCTTCTCGACCTGCTCGGCCTTTTCAACAATCTCGGCCAGCGTCCATCGTTTCAAATGGCTCAGCGGACGCGAAGCCACAATACGCACCTTGTCGCCAACGCCCGCCTCTTCCTTTTCATCGTGCGCATAAAACTTTTTGAACTTCGTAATCACCTTTTGATAGCGCGGATGACGCACCCGGCGGGAGACGCGAACCACAATGGTCTTGGTCATCTTGTCGCTGACCACGATGCCCACCAGTTCTTTTTGATTTTTCTTTTCTGTTGTCTGTTCCGTCATGGTCGCACCATTTACTTACCTGCCGCCGCCGGTTTGGTCGCTTTCAACTGCCGCTCGCGCAACAGCGTTTCCAAGCGCGCAATATCCCGGCGAACCTCGCGCAAACGGCTGGGGCGTTCCAGCCGTTGTCCCGTGGACTGTTGCAGGCGCAGGTTGAATTGTTCCTGTCGCAAATCGCGCAATTTGGCCGCCACTTCGGCGTCCGCGCCCACTCGAATTTCATTCCATTCTTTGGTCTTCATCCGGTTACTTCCGCTTCACAAAACGGGTTTTGATCGGTAATTTTGCCGCTGCCAGGCGAAACGATTCACGCGCCAGGTGCTCGCTTACGCCGCCCATTTCAAACAGCACGTTTCCCGGTCGCACCACGGCCACCCAGAACTCCACATTCCCCTTGCCGTGTCCCATGCGGGTTTCGGGCGGACGTTTGCTTACCGGTTTGTCCGGGAAAACCCGGATCCAAAGTTTGCCGCGCCGTTTCATGTGGCGTGACAATGTCACGCGGCACGCCTCGATCTGGGTGGCGGTAATCCAGTCGCGTTCCAACGCCTGTAAACCATAATCACCGAAAGCCACCGTGCAACCCCGCCAGGCCACGCCGGCGCGACTGCCCCGCTGCTGCTTGCGGTGCTTTACTCTCATGGGCATCAATGGCATGTCAATCTTCTCCTACGAACAAAATGGTTTCTACGCTGTCGGGGCGGACGGCGCCGCGGGAGCGGGGGCCGCTGGGGCCGCGCCGACGGCTTTTGTCGCCGCCGGTTCCGTCTTTGCCGCGCGGTCTCCGCGGCAGACCCAAACTTTCACTCCGATCTTGCCATACACCGTGTTCGCCTCGGCAAATCCGTAGTCAATGTCGGCCCGCAGGGTGTGCAGCGGGATTTTGCCGACACGGTATTTTTCGCGTCGGGCCAGTTCCGCGCCACCGAGGCGGCCGCCGCAGGCGACCTTGATGCCAAGGGCGCCGAGATCCATGGCGGTTTGAACCGCTTTTTTCATCGCCCGGCGGAAACTAACGCGTCGTTCCAGTTGTTGCGCGATGTTTTCGGCCACCAGTTGGGCATCGAGTTCAGGTTGCTTGATCTCAATGATGTCCACGTAGATTTCCTTGCCCGTCATCTTGCCCAAGTCTTCTTTCAGCTTGTCAATTTCGGCGCCTTTGCGGCCAATAACCAGGCCGGGGCGGGCTGTGTGGATCGTGATGCGGGCGCGGTTGGCATACCGCTCAATACCGATCTTGGAGACCGCCGCGCTGAACAGTCGTTGTTTGACAATTTCGCGGATTTTCAGGTCCTCCAAGAGCAGCGGCGCAAACTCTTTTTTGTCCGCATACCACTTTGAGAGCCAGTCCTTGGTGACTGACACACGCAAACCAACTGGATTTACTTTTTGACCCATAAACTATTGTCCGTCCGTCAACACCACTTCAATGTGGCTCATTCTTTTCAGGATCGGCCCGGCGCTACCGCGCGCCTTGGGCTGCCACCGTTTCATCTTCGGCCCTTCATTGGCCACCGCGCTCTTTACCACCAGGGCGTCGGGGGCGAGTTTGGCGTTGTTGGTGGCGTTGGCAATCGCCGACTTCAACGTCTTCTCAATCAGACGCGCCGATTTTTTGGGCATGGCCCGCAACACTTCCAGCGCCTCCGAGGCACTTTTGCCCGTGATCAGGCGCGCCACCGGCCCCACCTTTGCGGGGCTCATTCGTTGATATTTTGTTATCGCTTTGACTTCCATAAAATTGTTCTATCGCGGCGTTACACCCGCGCTTTTCGTCACTTTTGCGGTATCACCCGCCTGCAACGTGACTCCTTTTTCCGCACTTTCAATCAGCGCGCCGCACACCTGCGGCCGCACTTCCACCACACGCACAGTCGCCACGGCTCGCTCATCGCGTTCCACTTGGAACGGCATCCCAATGCGCACCCCTTGTTCGGCTCCAACATTCAGCACCGCCACCCGCAATTTTGGATTTACATCCAAAACTTTCGCCGCCTCCAACCGTCCGGCTACAAAGGCGGTCGGTGCCGTCGTGGACCGTTTCATCGCAGCCAGCAGGGCTTGCGTGGCTTCGATTTCGGCGCGGAGGTCCGTGTTGGACTGCACCGCGACGAGCAACCGCTCCAGTTGTGCCGTCAGACGCTGGCATTCGGCCTGCGCCAGCGCCAGTTGGCGAATGGCTTCCGCCAGTTGCCGCTGTGCCGCGGACGCCTCGCTGTCGTTGGGGTTCGCCCCCAGCGTCTGCGCGCGCAGTTGCGCTTCTGTCCATTTTCGTTGGAACATCTCGCTCTCGGTGCGCGCCACCGCCAGGCTTTCCTGGAGGTTGCGAATGACCGTGTCGCGCAGTTCCAACTGAGACTTTAGGTCCGCGTTTTCCGTGCGCAGTTTGTCGAGCACAAGCCGCAACTCATCGAGTTGGATCGGCTCCACACCCGATACGACTCTTAATCCAAAGAACAATACTACTATCCCCAGCCCACCCGCCAACAATCGGGCGATCGGTCGCACGGGGCTTACTTCGCGACGGCCTTCTCGGTCGCCGCTCCGTGGGCGCGGAACACGCGCGTGGCTGCAAACTCGCCGAGGCGGTGTCCAACCATGTTTTCGGTCACGAACACGGCCACGTGAGTTTTCCCGTTGTGCACCATGAATGTGTGCCCGACAAATTCAGGCACGATCATGGAACGGCGCGACCAGGTCTTGATCGGTTTTTTGTCGGTCAATGACATGGCCTGCACCTTCTTCATCAGGTGCTCGTCAACAAAAGGTCCTTTTTTCAGCGAACGTCCCATTTATTTCTTCCTTCTCTGGAGAATGAATGCGTTCGAGTACTTCTTCTTGCGGCGCGTCTTGCCGCCCTTGGCCAGTTTGCCCCATGGCGATTCGGGATGATGCCATCCGCCGCCGCCCTTGCTCTTGCCCTGGCCGCCGCCCATCGGGTGGTCCACCGGGTTGCGGGCCATGCCGCGGGTGATCGGGCGGATACCGAGCCAACGGCTTCGGCCCGCCTTGCCGAGCGACACGTTCATGTGATCCACATTGCCCACCTGGCCGATGGTGGCATAGCAATCCGCGTGAATCTTGCGGATTTCGCCCGACGGAAGCTTGACCATCGCGTAGTCTCCTTCCAACGCCATGATGGTCGCTGCCGCGGCGGCGCTGCGGCAAAGTTGGCCGCCCTTGCCGCGTTTCAATTCGATGTTGTGAATGGGCATACCCGGCAGAATGTTTCGCAACGGAAGAGCATTGCCGGTGAGCAGTTCCGCATCGGGGCCGCTCATCAGTTTGGCGCCCACTTTCAGGTCGAGCGGGGCAATGATATAGCGTTTCTCGCCATCCTCGTATTTCAACAGCGCGATGCGCGCCGAGCGATTGGGGTCGTATTCGATCGCTTCGACTACCGCCGGCACGCCGATCTTGTCGCGTTTGAAATCAATGATGCGATAGCGTTGTTTGTGGCCTCCGCCGATGCCGCGGGCGGTGACGCGCCCGTCGGCGTTGCGTCCGCCGGTCTTGCGTTTGGCGACCGTGAGTTTTCGCTCCGGTTTGTGCTTGGTGATTTCGGCGAAGTCCGGCAACGCCGTCCAACGCAACGAATGTGTCAATGGTCTGAATGTTTTGAGGCCCATGATCTACCTACGCAATCTCAATCTTGTCGCCCTCCTTGAGGACGACGAGCGCCTTTTTCCATGAGGGAGAAACGCCCGCTTGTCGGGTGTTCTGGCGGCGCGCTTTACCGCGCACGTGCATGGTGTTCACGCGAAGAACCTTCACTTTGAAGGCCTTCTCGACGGCGTGTTTGATGTCAATTTTATTCGCGTCCTTGGCAACAACAAGCTGATATTGGTTCCGTTTTTCGGTTCCCGCCGTGCCTTTTTCCGTCACGCGAACGGTCTTGATGACTGAATAGATGTCTTTCATGCTTTTGCCACCCGCGCCTGTAGTTTTGCCAGGGCGCCTTTGGTCGTTACGATCTTGTCGAATCGCAACAGCTCGTACACATTTACCGCGTCTGCCGTCTCGACCTGAACTTCCGGCAGGTTGCGGGATGCCAGTTTCAAATTATCGTCCAAGCTCTCCGCCACGATCAGGGCACTGGCTTGGGGCGCGACCTTGTCAAGCACCGCCACGATGCTTTTGGTCTTGGGCTTGTCGAGTTTCCAATCCTCCAACACCACCACGTCGCCCGCCAGCAATCGCTCGCTGAGGGCCTTGCGGAAGGCCAGCGCTTTGGTTTTTTTGGTGATCTTTTTGGAATAATCCCGCGGATGCGGGCCAAAGACCACGGCGCCACCCGCCCATAGCGGCGACTGGAAGGAGCCGGCGCGCGCCCGGCCGGTGCCCTTCTGTCGCCAGGGTTTCTTGCCGGTTCCGGCAACCTCACCCATTTGTTTGGTTTTGGCGGTGCCGAGGCGTTGGTTGGCCATGAATGCCACCACCGCGTCGTGTACTGCCTGTGTGCCTTTGCCGTTTTTGATGAGCAGTTCGTCGGCGAATTCGACTTCGCCGGCGGCGCTGCCTGTGATGGTAATGACTGGAAGTTTCATCTTACGCTGCCTTCGCCGTCTTCTTCTTTGCGTGGCGCACCACGACAAAACTGCCTTTTGCTCCGGGCACCGATCCTTCGATCAGGATCACGTTGTCCGCTTCGCGCACCTGCACGACTCGCAGGTTCTGGGTGGTGACCTTCACATGTCCCATGTGTCCCGGCATGCGCTGGCCACGGAACACGCGGCCGGGGAACAATCGTTCGCCAATCGCGCCGGGGCGTCGGAACCAGCCTTTCTGGCCGTGGCTGGCCGGGCCACCCGCAAATTTGTGACGGCGGACCACACCTTGAAATCCCCGTCCTTTGGTCACTCCGATAACGTCCACAAACTCGCCGGGTTTGAACTGGCTGACCGTGATTTTGTCGCCCACGTTCCATCCAGGCTCGCTGTCCAGGCGGACTTCCTTGATGAAGGCGGCGGGAGGCGTGTTGGCTTTTTTGCAGTGACCGATGAGAGGTTTGCCCGCGTTCTTGGCCTTGCGTTCGCCGAAACCGATCTGGATGGCGTTGTATTTGTCCTTGCCCGTGGCGGTCTTTTTTTGCAGGACGGTGCAGGGACCGAGTTCGACCACGGTGACGCCGACGAAGTTGCCCTTCGCGTCGAACACCTGTGTCATTCCGATTTTTTTGCCGAGGAGTTCCATGACTAGATTTTGATGGTGATGTCCACGCCCGCCGGCAGGTTGAGTTTTTTCAGTTCGTCCACCGTTTTGGCGGTCGGGTCAATGATGTCCAACAAACGTTTGTGGGTACGCATTTCGAACTGCTCCATGCTTTTCTTGTCGGCATGAGGGGAGCGGTTGACGGAATGTTTCCAAATATCGGTCGGCAACGGGATCGGGCCGGCGACCTTGGCACCGGTCCGCTTGGCCGTTTCGACGATGTCATGCGCCGACTGGTCGAGCAGGCGGTGGTCGTAACCTTTGAGGCGAATGCGAATTCGTTGATTGTTCATGGCCGTGCGTTACACCTTCTTATCCAAAATCTGCGCCAGAATGTTTTCCGGCACCTTTTCAAAGTTATCCGGTTCCATGGAGTAGCTCGCGCGGCCCTGCGTAAGCGACCGCAGGCAGGTCGCGTACCCGAACATCTCCGCCAGGGGCACACGCGAATGGACGATCACCGAGTTGGCGCGGTGTTCGATGTTCTCAACACGCCCGCGACGGCTGCTGAGGTCGCCAATGACGTTGCCCATGTGCTCTTCAGGAGTGATGACTTCCACACTCATGACCGGTTCCAGCAGGATTGCGCCCGCTTTTTTCGCGGCTTCCTGGAAGGCAAAACTGCCGGCCAACTTGAAGGCAATTTCGGAACTGTCCACTTCGTGGTAGCTGCCTTCGAGAATCTCCACCTTGACGTCCACCATCGGATAGCCGCCCAACACGCCGGTCTGCGCGGCCTCGCGAATGCCCTTTTCGACGGCCGGAATGTATTCTTTCGGAATGGAGCCGCCGACGACCTTGTTTTCGACAACGATGCCGCTGCCTTTTTCGCCCGGAGCAATGCTGACGATGGCATGACCATACTGGCCGCGCCCGCCGGACTGGCGAATGAATTTGCCTTCGCCCGTGGCGGATTTGGTGATGGTCTCGCGATAGGCGACCTGCGGTTTACCGGCCTGCGCCTGGACATTGAATTCGCGGAACATGCGATCTTTGATGATGTCCAGATGCAGTTCGCCCATGCCGCTGATGAGGGTTTGGCCGGTCTCTTCGTTGGTGGTGACGCGGAAGGTCGGGTCTTCCTCGGCGAGCCGCTGGAGGGCGATGTTCATTTTGTCGCGGTCAGCCTTGCTATTTGGCTCGATTGCCATGGAGATGACCGGTTCGGGGAATGTGATGGACTCCAGCAGGATCGGAAATTCGTCGTCGCAAATCGTATCACCGGTGGTGATGTTTTTCAGGCCAACCAACGCGCCAATGTCACCGGAGTAACAAACTTCGATTTCTTCGCGCTCATTGGCGTGCATTTCCAGCAGGCGACCGATGCGTTCGCGTTTGTTGTTGCGTGGATTGTAAACGGTCATTCCCTTGCGGATGGTGCCGGAATAAACGCGGAAGAAGATCAGTTTGCCGACGTAGGGGTCGCTCCAGATTTTGAAGGCCAGGGCGCAGAACGGTCCGTTGTCATCGGCACGACGGGTCTCGATCTGCTGTGTATCCGGGTTGATCCCTTGAATATCGGGCACGTCCAGAGGCGAAGGCAGGTAATCCACCACGGCATCAAGCAGCGGTTGGATTCCTTTGTTCTTGAAGGCCGCGCCGCACATGACCGGTGTGATCTCGTTTTTGATGACAAGACGCCGCAACCCCGCCTTGAGCACATCGGTCGTCACGTCATGATCCGCCAGATAGAGGTGCATCACTTCCTCATCCTTTTCGGCAATGGCTTCGACCAACCTGGCGTGGGCGGCCTTTGCGGCATCGAGCATGTTGGCGGGTATCTCCGTGACCTCGTAACGCGCTCCGAGGTCCTCGCCGCTCCAGATGTACGCTTTCATGGCGACGAGGTCCACGCACCCGACAAAGGAAGCTTCGCTGCCAATGGGCAACTGGATCGGCACGGCGTTGGCCGCAAGGCGATCGCGCATCTGGGCCACCGCGGCCTCGAAGTTGGCGCCGGTGCGGTCCATCTTGTTCACAAACGCGATGCGCGGAACCTTGTATTTGTTGGCCTGTCGCCAGACGGTTTCCGATTGCGGCTCGACGCCACCAACCGCGCAGAACACAGCGACAGCTCCGTCGAGTACGCGCAAGCTGCGTTCGACTTCGACGGTGAAATCTACGTGACCGGGCGTGTCAATGATGTTGATGCGATGGTTGCGCCAGAAGCAGGTGGTGGCAGCGCTGGTGATGGTGATCCCGCGTTCGCGTTCCTGTTCCATGAAGTCCATCGTGGCGGCGCCTTCATGGACCTCTCCGATTTTGTATGTTTTGCCGGTGTAGAAAAGCACCCGCTCGGTGGTGGTGGTTTTCCCGGCGTCAATGTGCGCGCAAATCCCGATGTTACGGGTATGCTCCAGCGTGACCGGTCGCCCCGCTGCGGAGCGCGGTTGCTGTGGCGCATTCTTGTTCGGTTGTTCTAACACTGTCAACATCTCGTAATATCGTTTGGCGAAAAACGTCCCTGTATTGTCATTCTGATGATTTTTACAAACGGAAAACTACCAGCGATAATGCGCAAAGGCCCGGTTGGCCTGCGCCATTTTGTGCATGTCTTCGCGCTTCTTCACCGCCGCGCCGGTATTGTTGGCCGCATCCATAATTTCCGAGGCGAGCGCCTTGACCATGCCACCTTTTCGGCCATTGGCGAAATCAATGATCCAGCGTAAGGCAAGCGCCTCCTGTCGGTCGGGCGCCACTTCGACGGGCACCTGGTAGTTGGCACCGCCGACACGGCGGGATTTGACTTCCAGTTTCGGTTTGATGTTTTCCAACGCGCTGGTGACCACGTCCAGCGGGTTTTTGTCCTTGTTCTTTTCGGCAATGATGTCGAAGGCGCCGTACACGATCCGTTCCGCCGTGGACTTCTTGCCGCATCGCATCACGGTCTTGATCATGCGCGTAACCAGCGGGCTGTTGTACCGCGGGTCCGGCAATCGCTCTCGTTTTTCAGCACGTCGTCTGCGCATAACTCAAAATTCCATCCTCAGGCTGGTTTGGCTCCGCCCTTCGGGCGTTTCACGCCGTACTTGGAACGGCTGCGACGGCGTTTCTCGACTCCCAGCGCGTCGAGCGTACCTCGAACGATGTGGTAACGCACGCCGGGCAAATCCTTCACGCGGCCGCCCCGCACGAGCACGATCGAGTGTTCCTGCAGGTTGTGCCCCTCGTCGGGAATATAGGCGATGACTTCCACACCGTTGGTCAAACGCACCTTGGCGACCTTGCGCAACGCCGAGTTCGGTTTCTTCGGCGTGCGGGTCATCACCTGCAGGCACACGCCACGCCGTTGCGGACAGGCGCCCAGTGCGGGCGACTTCGATTTGCTCCGCAGTTTCGCGCGGCCTTTGCGAACCAGTTGATTGATTGTTGGCATTCTTCCTTTTTTCTCCTACTTCCGGGAAAGGAGCGCGGAAATTATCACGCACCCTCATTTCACGCAAGCGTTTTCTAAATTATTCTGCGTCTTTTTTCGCGGATTCTCCGTCTGCCTTCTCCACTTCTTCCTTGGGCGCTTCGAGCGGTTCCGCCAACGGCACAAGGCGAACATTGCGACAACGGCTGTAACCTGTACCGGCGGGGATCAAGTGCCCCATGATCACGTTTTCCTTGAACCCACGCAGGCGATCCACACGCCCCAGCGTAGCGGCATCGGTCAACACGCGGGTTGTGTCCTGGAAACTCGCGGCGCTGATAAAACTCTCCGTTTCCAACGACGCTTTCGTGATACCGAGCAACACCGGCTGCGCTTCGGCCGGTTTACCACCGGCTTCGGCAACGCGACGGTTTTCTTCCTCAAAGATAATCTTGTCAACCTGATCACCCCAGAGGAATTTGGTGTCGCCGGGATCCACCACGCGGACCTTGCGCAGCATCTGGCGCACGATGATTTCGATGTGCTTGTCGTTGATCTCGACGCCCTGCAGGCGATAAACCTCTTGCACCTCGTTGACAAGGTACTCCTGCAAATCCTGCGGACCGCAAACATCAAGAATCTCATGCGGCACCACGGGACCTTCGGTCAATTGTTGTCCCTTCTTTACGTGGTCGCCGCGGAACACGATGATGTGTTTGGAGTGCGGGATCAGATGCTCTTCCTCGGCGCCGGTCTTCGGGTCTTTAACCAGAATCCGCCGCTTGCCGCGCGCGGTGCCGGCAAACTCGACAATGCCGTCAATCTTCGCAATTTCGGCGGCATCCTTGGGGCGTCGCGCCTCGAACAATTCGGCGACGCGCGGCAGACCGCCGGTGATGTCCTTGGTCATGGCCACCTTGCGCGGGGTCTTTGCCACCAACGCGCCCGCGGAAATTTGCTCGCCCTCCTCTACCATGATGTGGGCGCCTGCCGGGATGGAATAAAAGGCCAACACTTCACCGGTGCTGCTGACGACGTTGACCTGTGGATGCAGATCCTCTTTGTGTTCGATGACGACGGTGCCCATGAGTCCGGTGGCCTCATCGAGTTCTTTCTTCATCGTTACGCCTTCGATGATGTCGTGGAACTGGACCTTGCCGGCGACTTCGGAGAGCACGGGGACATTGTAGGGGTCCCACTGAACGAAAATGTCACCCTTCTTGACCCGCCCGCCATCCGGCACCGTGATTTCGGCGCCGACAACAACATTGTAACGTTCGAGTTCGCGCCCTTCCTCGTTGCAGAGGACGACCTGGCCATTTTTGTTGAGAACGATCCAGTTGCCTTCTGCGCGTTGAACGGCGCGCACCTCGTGGTAATGGACAATGCCGTCGTTTTTCGCCTTGATCTGCGGTTGTTTGAAGACCTGGCTCGCCGTGCCGCCAATGTGGAAGGTCCGCATGGTGAGTTGCGTGCCCGGCTCGCCAATGGATTGGGCAGCAATGATGCCGACGGCCGAACCAACCTTGACGGCCTTACCGGTGGCGAGATTACGTCCGTAACACTGGGCACAGACGCCCCGTCGGGATTCGCAGGTCAGGACGGAGCGAATTTTGACGCGCTCGATACCGAGTTTGCTGATCGCGTTGGCCGCCGCTTCGTCAATCTCGCTGTTGGCCGCCACAATCTTTTTCTTGGTGATCGGGTCGGTGATGTCTTCCGCCGCGACACGCCCCACAATGCGCTCGCTGAGTTTGACGATTTCGTCCTCGCCCTCATAGATGGGTTTGACCCAGATTCCGTTGACCGTGCCGCAGTCCTCTTCCTGCACGATGACATCGTGGGCGACATCCACCAGTTTGCGGGTCATGTAACCGGAGTCGGCGGTCTTCAGCGCGGTGTCGGCCAGTCCCTTGCGGGCGCCGTGCGTTGAGATGAAGTATTCGAGCACGCTGAGACCCTCGCGGAAGTTGGCGAGAATGGGGCGCTCGATGATTTCGCCGGACGGTTTGGCCATGAGGCCGCGCATGCCGGCCAACTGGCGGATCTGCTGGCGGGAACCACGGGCTTTGCTGTCCACCATGATGTACACGGGGTTCAATTCCTGTTTGCCGCGGTTGTGTTCCATGGCGGCGTACATGATGTTGGAGATGCGGTCGGTGGTGTGCGTCCAGATGTCAATGATCTTGTTGTAACGTTCGCCATCCGTGATGATGCCGCGACGGTATTGTTTCTCGACTTCCGCAACTTCTTTCAGGGATTCGTTGATGACCTGGTCTTTCTCCTGGGGCACGATCATGTCCTCAATGCCGATGGAGATGCCGGCGCGGGTGGCCCAGGTGAATCCGAGAGTCTTAAGTTTGTCGAGCACCGCGACGGTACGCTCGTGTCCCACGTGGCGATAGCACTGCCAGATAATGTCGCCGAGGATGGACTTGTTGACGGTCTTGTTGAAGAAGCCAAGTTCGGACGGCCAGATTTCGTTGAAGACAACGCGCCCCACGGTGGTTTCGATGACTTTCGAGGTCGGATCGCCGTATACGGTTTGGCGGCCGTAATCGGGATTTTTCAGGCGGATTTTCTCGTGGATTTTCACGTCGTGTTCGTCGAGGGCAAAAAACACCTCGTGAACATCGGCGAACAATTTTAGGCGCGCGTTCTTCTGGTCCAGTTTTCCGGGGTGCGTGAGGTAGTAGGACCCCAGCGCGATGTCCTGTGTCGGCGTGGTGATCGGCTTGCCGCTGGAGGGCGAGAAGATGTTGTTGGGCGCCAGCATCAGCAGGCGTGCCTCCAACTGCGCCTCGATGGAGAGAGGAACGTGCACGGCCATCTGGTCGCCGTCGAAGTCGGCGTTGTAGGCAGTGCAGACCAGCGGGTGGATGCGAATGGCTTCGCCTTCGATCAATTGCGGTTCGAATGCTTGAATGGAGAGACGGTGCAACGTCGGCGCGCGGTTCAGCAGCACCGGGTGGCCTTTGGTAACCTCATCGAGAATGTCCCAGACTTCGGGCGCCTGACGCTCGATGAGTTTCTTGGCGGAGCGGATGGTATGGACCAAGCCCATCTCGCGGAGTCGTCGGATGATGAACGGTTCAAAGAGCACCAGCGCCATTTTCTTGGGCAAGCCACACTGGTGGAGTTTGAGTTCGGGACCGATGACGATAACGGAACGGCCGGAGTAGTCCACCCGTTTGCCGAGCAGATTCTGGCGAAACCGTCCCTGTTTGCCTTTGAGCATGTCCGCCAGCGACTTCAAGGAACGCCCGCCGGCGCCCGTAACGGGGCGGCCATGGCGGCCGTTGTCCAGAAGCGCGTCCACGGCTTCTTGCAACATGCGTTTTTCGTTGCGGATGATGACATCGGGGGTTCGCAACTGGAGGAGATTCTTCAACCGGTTGTTTCGGTTGATGACGCGGCGGTACAAATCATTGAGGTCGCTGGTGGCAAAACGTCCGCCTTCCAGCGGCACGAGCGGGCGCAGGTCCGGCGGGATCACCGGCAACACCTCCAGCACCATCCATTCGGGACGCATTTTGGCGCCAAGGAAGCCTTTGACCAGTTTCAGTCGTTTCGCAATTTTCTTTTTGGTTTGCTTGCTCTTGGTCTGGTCGAGTTGATGTTCGAGTTCCTGGGCCAGTTTTCGCAGGTCAATGCGGGAGAGCAGATCGCGCACCGCTTCAGCGCCCATTTTTGCGACAAACCCTTCGCCATACTGTTCCCGCGCCTCGCGGTATTCCATTTCCGTGAGGAGCTGTTTCGGCTTGAGCGGAGTCTTGCCCTCGTCAATGACGATGTAGTCCTCATAATACAACACGCGCTCCAGTTCGCGGGCAGTCAGGTCGAGCATCAGGCCCATGCGCGAGGGCATGGCTTTGAAGAACCAGATGTGGCTGACCGGCACGGCCAGTTCAATGTGGCCCATGCGCTCACGACGAACGCGCGCCAGCGTCACTTCAACGCCGCAACGGTCGCAGATGACGCCGCGGTGTTTGATCCGTTTGTATTTGCCGCAATTGCATTCCCAGTCGCGGACGGGACCAAAGATGCGCTCGCAAAACAAACCGCCCTTTTCGGGTTTGAACGTGCGGTAGTTGATCGTTTCGGGGTTCTTGACCTCCCCGTGCGACCAGGAGCGAATGGTTTCCGGCGAGGCCACGCCAATGCTGACGTGGTCGAACGCCTCCGTCTTTTCAAGACCGAGCGCGGCGCGGGCCGCGGCGGTCGCGGCGGAGATGGATTGCAAGGTGCTGGATGATTTGCTGGTGGGAGTGGTCATGGATTACTTGGCGCCTCCGTCCTTGCCGACGCGAACGTCGAGGCAGAGACTTTGCATTTCCTTCATCAACACGTTGAACGATTCCGGTGTGCCGGCTTCGAGGGTGTTGTCGCCCTTGACGATGGACTCGTAGATGCGGGTGCGCCCCTGCACATCGTCGGATTTCACCGTGAGCAGTTCCTGCAGTGCGTAGGCGGCGCCGTAGGCTTCCATCGCCCAAACTTCCATTTCGCCAAAGCGCTGGCCGCCATATTGGGCCTTGCCGCCAAGCGGCTGCTGGGTCACCAGGGAGTACGGCCCGACCGCGCGAGCGTGAATCTTGTCGGCCACCAGGTGGCCGAGTTTCATCAGGTAAATGAACCCGACGACCACCTCCTGCTCGAACCGTTCGCCCGTGCGACCGTCATAGAGAACCGTCTTGCCATGTTCGGTCGCCCAACTGAATCCCTCGACCTTGCGGGCCTGACGTAGCATCTCTTTGATCTCGTCCTCCGTCACGCCGTCGAACACCGGCGAGGTAACCGTAAATCCGAGCGCCTTGGCGGCGACACCCAGGTGCGTTTCGAGCACCTGCCCGACGTTCATGCGGCTCGGCACGCCGAGCGGGTTGAGGACGATGTCCACCGGCGTCCCGTCCGCGAGGAAGGGCATATCCTCTTCGGGAACGATTTTCGCGATGACACCTTTGTTGCCGTGGCGACCGGCCATCTTGTCGCCAACGCTGAGTTTGCGTTTGCTGGCGATGTACACCTTGACCTGTTTGATGATGCCGGGTTCGACATCCTCGCCGCTCTCGACCTGATCGAGTCGGCGCTGATGGTCCATTTCGAGATCGGTAAACCGTTGCTCGAACTGGCCAATGATCTCGCGGATCTTGATGCGGATCGGCGACGGGTCAATCTCGATGCGGTCATAGACCAGCGCCAGTTTACGCAACAGTGTCTTGGTAATCTTGCGATTGGCCGGGATGATGATCTCACCGGTCTCGCTGTTGACAACATCAAGCGGAATCTTCTCGCCGAGGAGAATGTTGGAAAGCTTCTCCGTCAGTTCCTCGCGCAATTCCGAGGACTTGCTCTTGTATTCTTCCTCAATCTGTTTCTTCTGACGGCGCAGTTCCGACGCGGTGAATTGCGGCTTGTTCAACTCCTTGCGGGAGGAAACCTTCACGTCCATGACAATCCCGTACGTGCCACTGGGCACGCGCAACGAGGTGTCCTTCACATCCGCGGCCTTTTCGCCAAAGATGGCGCGCAACAGCCGTTCCTCAGGCGCCAGTTCCGTCTCGCCCTTGGGCGTAATCTTACCCACAAGAATGTCGCCGGGCCGCACTTCCGCGCCGACGCGAATGACACCGTCGTGGCCGAGGTTTTTCAGCGCTTCCTCGCCGACGTTCGGGATGTCGCGGGTGATTTCTTCCGGCCCGAGTTTGGTGTCGCGGGCGCCTACTTCAAACTCCTCAATGTGAATCGAGGTGAACACGTCGTCCTTCACGATGCGTTCATTGACCACAATGGCGTCCTCAAAGTTGTAGCCGTTCCACGGCATGAACGCGACGAGGACGTTGCGACCGAGAGCCAGTTCCCCCTTGTCCACGCAGGGACCGTCGGCAATGACCTCGCCTTTTTTGACGCGCTGGCCGCGTTTGACGATCGGTTTCTGATTGAAACAGGTCCCGGCATTGGAGCGCATGAATTTGCGAAGCTCGTACACCCAGATGTGCTCGTCGGGGTTGGTCACCAGCTTGCGCTTGCCTTCGGGCAAATGTCCATCCTTGGTAATAACAATGCGCTTGCTGTCCACGCTGGCCACAACACCGGCCTCGTCGGCGGTGACGCACACTTTCGAGTCGAGCGCCACGCGTCCTTCCAAACCGGTGCCGACCAGCGGCGCCTCATTGACGAGCAACGGCACCGCCTGCCGTTGCATGTTCGATCCCATCAACGCACGGTTCGCGTCATCGTGCTCCAGGAACGGGATCAAGCCGGCAGCAATGGAAACAAGCTGTTTCGGCGAAACGTCCATGTAATTGACGCGCTCCGGCTCGACTTCCACAAAGTCACCCTTGAACCGGCAGGAGACGCGCGGGACCAGGAAGTGCCCCTTGTCGTCCACCGGAACGTTCGCCTGTGCGACAACGTAATTTTCCTCCTGATCGGCGGTCAGGTAATCCACCTGGTCGGTCACCCGTCCGTCTTTCACCTTGCGGTACGGCGTCTCGATGAATCCAAACTCGTTGATCCGCGCGTAAATGCTCATCGCGCTGATCAAACCGATGTTCGGACCTTCGGGCGTCTCAATCGGACAAATGCGCCCGTAGTGCGACGGATGAACGTCACGGACTTCAAAACCGGCCCGCTCGCGGGAGAGACCGCCCGGCCCGAGGGCCGAAAGGCGGCGTTTATGAGTCAACTCGCTCAACGGGTTGGTTTGATCCATGAACTGACTGAGCTGACTGCGACCAAAGAAGTCGCGGACAACCGCCGAGAGCGCCTTCGGGTTCACCAGTTGCGTCGGCGTCATCGTGTCGGTACTCACGTCAAAGAGCGTCATGCGCTCTTTGACGACGCGCTCGGTGCGGGCCAGGCCGATACGGCACTGGTTGGCCAGCAGTTCGCCCACCGTGCGCAGGCGACGGCTGCCGAGATGGTCAATGTCATCCACCGAGCCTTCGCCCTTGCGCAGGTTCAGCAGGTATTTCAACGCCTCGATGATGTCCTCTTTTTCGAGGATGCGATTCTCCAGATCAACATTGCGATTCAGTTTCTGATTGATCTTGTAGCGACCGACGCGGCCGAGGTCATAGCGACGGGGGTCGAAGAACAGCCGCTTGATCATCGCCTGCGCGTTGGCGATCGTGGGCGGATCGCCCGGACGCAACCGGCGGTAAATTTCCTTGAGTGCTTCCTCGGTATTCTTGCACGGGTCCTTTTTCAGGCACTTGATGATGACGCCGTCGTCCACGGAGGTGTCCACGACCTTTACCTTTTCGATGCCGAGGTCGAGGAGTTGCTTGCAAATTGCCTTGGTCAACGGCTCGAACGCGCGCCCCACCACGACGCCCTTTTGCTCGTCCATCACGTCGGCAATGAGCACGCGCTCCGGCCCCTCTTCCTTGAAGTCTTTCAACTTCAGGTCTTCAATCTGATAAAAAAGCTTGATGATCTCCTCATCAGATCCGTACCCGAGGGTCCTCAGGAACGTCGTGATGAGGAATTTCCGACGACGATGTCGCCGGTCGAGGAAAACATTCAGCAGGTCGTTGTTGTCGAACTGCGTCTCCAGCCACGTTCCGCGATCGGGGATGATACGGAAGCCGTACAACAGTTTCCCGCTGGTGTGAACTTCCTGCTCGAAACAGATGCCCGGCGAACGGTGCAACTGGCTGACAATGACGCGCTCCGCGCCGTTGATGACAAAGCTGGCCGACGGGGTCATGAGCGGAATCTCGCCCATGTACACCTTCTCCTCCTTCGTGCCATGGGCGTCCTTGAGGCGGAAGGTCACATGCAGCGGGGCGCTGTAGGTGATCCCTTCGCGCAAGGCATCCAGCCACGTCATTTTGACCTCGCCGATCTGGTACTCGACGAAATCCAGGGTGGCCTGCCCGTCGTAACTCTCAATCGGGAACACTTCCTTGAAAACCGCCTGCAAACCGATGTTCTTCCGTCGGCTCGACGGGACCTCCGCCTGCAGAAACTCGTTGTACGAGACAATCTGCGGCTCGATCAACGCCGGCGGTTCAATGACATCACCCAACTTGCCGAAATATTTTCGTTCAGCCATTCGTGCTTCCCGGGCCGTGAGGCCCAATCGGGGTTACTGCTGCTACCACGGTTTTGTCGGGGCGCGGTTTCCCGCGCCCCGACCCAATACAAACCAACAACTACTTCAACTCGACCACGCCACCGGCCGTCTCGATCTTCTTCTTGATCTCTTCGGCTTCCTGCTTGGTCACGCCTTCCTTCAACGTCTTGGGAGCGCCTTCCACCAGGTCCTTGGCTTCCTTCAAGCCGAGATTGGTGATGGCGCGAACTTCCTTGATCACGCCGATCTTCTTGTCGGCGGGCGCGGATTTCAACACCACGTCGAACGTGGTCTTGGCTTCCGCTGCCGGGGCGGCGGCGGCGCCACCGGCGGCCGGGCCGGCGGCCACGGCGACAGGGGCGGCGGCGCTGACGCCCCACTTCTCTTCGAGTTTCTTGGCCAACTCTGCCGCCTCGATCACAGTCAGGGCGCTGAGTTGTTCCACAATTGCATTCAGGTCTGCTGCCATTTTGTTCTGCCTTTCTGGTATCGTCGCGCCCCAAAGCCTCGGGGCATTTCATCCCGAAAGCTTTCGGGACGACGAGGAACCGGTTTTCGTTTCGTGCTACTAGGCCGCGGCCGCCTGGGCCGTGGCTCCTTCCTTGTCGGCGTGCGCCTTGAGGACGCGCGCCAATTGCGCGGCGGGGGCGCCAAGCACCACCGCCAGTTTGGTCGCGGGAGACTGGATCAGGCCGATCAACTGGGCGCGCAACACGTCCAACGACGGCAAATCCGCCACCGCCGCGACCTGTTGCGGGCTGAGCAGTTCCCTGCCCATCACGCCAAGCTTGACCTTCGATTTCTCCGTCTCCTTCGCAAACTCCTTCAAAATCTTTGCAGCCGCGCTAATGTCGGCTTTCGCCCCGCCGATCACCACCGCCGTCATGCCCTGAAGCGCTCCCTCAATGTCCGGCAGACCGGCTTCTCGCGCAGCATAGCGCAGCAACGAGTTCTTCACCACGTGGCATTCCGCCTGGACACCGCGCAGTTTGCGTCGCAGCTCGGCAAACTGCCCCACCGTCATGCCTTTGTACTCGGTCAACAACACAAACGGTGATGCGCCGACTTGTTTGCCCAGTTCACTGACCATCAATTTCTTTTCGGGTCTCATGGAAATTCACCTCGATCAGGCGGCTGCGCCCGAGAATTCCTTCATGTCAATCCGCAATCCCGGACTCATTGTGGACGACAACGTGCAACTCAACACGAACGCCCCCTTGGCCGCCGCCGGTTTGGCGTGCAACACGGCCGCGATGATGGCGCGGGCGTTTTCCTCGATCGCTTTCGGCTCAAAACTCAGCTTGCCGAACGCCACATGCAGGTTGCCCGCTTTGTCCATCTTGAACTCCACGCGACCTGCTTTCACTTCTTTGACGGCCTTTGCCGTGTCTTCGGTCACCGTGCCGGTCTTGGGGTTCGGCATAAGTCCTTTGGGGCCGAGCACTTTGCCGAGTTTACGAACCTCATTCATGGCTTCGGGCGTGGCAATGGCCACGTCGAAATCGGTCCACCCTCCCTGGCATTGCTTTAACAAGTCTTCAAATCCGACGAAGTCCGCCCCGGCGTCCCTGGCCGCTTGGGCCGCGGCACCGCGGGCAAACACCGCCACGCGCACCTTTTTGCCCGTGCCGTGCGGCAGGGAAACCGTGCCGCGCACCATCTGGTCGCTCTGTTTGGGGTCCACGCCGAGTCGGAACGCCAGTTCGAGCGTTTCGTCGAACTTCGTCTTCGGCAGTTTCTTCAACAGATCCACCGCTTCCGCCAGTTTGTATTCCTTGTTTTTTTCCACCAGCTTGGCGGCAGCTTCGTAGCGTTTACCGTGTATGGCCATTTTCTGTTTCTTTCCGTTTTGCGGTGCTGGCGGCCCCGTTACGGTCGGGGGCCTCCCGCGTTGCGTTTTCAGCCTTCGACGTCAATGCCCATCGAGCGGGCCGTGCCGGCGATCATGCGAGCAGCGGCTTCCTCGTTGGTGGCGTTGAGATCGGCCATTTTTTGTCTGGCAATCTCCAACACTTGTTTTTTGGTCACCTTGCCGACCTTGGTGCGGTTCGGTTCGCCGCTGGCCGTGGCAATGCCCGCCGCCTTTTTCAGCAGGGCACTGGCGGGCGGCGATTTGGTGACAAAAGTGAACGTCTTGTCCTTGTACACCGTGATGACGACCGGAATGATCGTGCCGGCGTCTTTCTGGGTCTTGGCGTTGAACTGCTTGCAGAATTCCATGATGTTGACGCCCTGCTGGCCCAACGCCGGACCGACGGGGGGAGCGGGATTCGCAGCTCCGCCGGGAATCTGCAATTTGATAATGCCTGTGATGGGTTTGCCTGCCATGGTACCTTTCGATTAGGCGCGTTCGACCTGCCAGTATTCGAGTTCCACGGGGGTCGAACGCCCGAAAATGGAAACGGAAATTTTGAGTTTGCCACGGGCGGCATCCACTTCCTCAATGACGCCCGTGAAGTTTTGAAACGGTCCGTCCGTGACCTTCACTGTCTCACCAGGCTCAAAAGCCACTTTCGGAGCCACTTTGTCCTGACGTTCTTCGATTTGAGCGAGAATGCTATTGACTTCGTCCGGCTTCAACGGCACCGGTCGCTCGCCACCGATGAACCCGATAATGCCGGGTGTCTCGCGGATGAAATACCACGATTTCTCAACCAGTTGATTCTTTTCGTCGAGCAACCGCATGTTCAACAGGATGTAACCGGGGTAAAACTTGCGGGTGCTGGTGGTTTTCTTGCCCCGTTTGACTTCGGCAACTTTCTCTGTCGGGATGAGGACCTGCTTGATGTAATCGCCCATTTCCTCCACTTTGATGCGTTTCTCGATGGAGTCTTTGACCTTCTGTTCCTGCCCGGACAGGGTGTGGAGCACAAACCACTGGAACTCGGATTTGACATCAGTTTCGCTCATGAATTCGTTTTCCTTACACCGCGCCGGTCAGCCAGCGGATCATCCAGGAGAAAACCATGTCCGCCGACCATACAAACAAACCTAGGACAATAACGGTCACCAACACCACCAGAGTGGAATCCACCAATTCCGAACGGGTCGGCCAGGCCGATTTTTTCAGTTCGACCCAGACTTCCGTCAGAAACTCGCGGATTTTTGGAATGGGATTGCTCATGAACTGCCCTCGACGGCTTCGCTGGCACGGCAGGAGGGACTTGAACCCCCAACCTGCGGTTTTGGAGACCGCCGCTCTGCCAATTGAGCTACTGCCGTACCGAATTTCGCGTCCGTGCTGTGGGCCTCCTACTTCGTTTCCTTGTGCAGAACGTGCTTGCCGCATTTCGGGCAGAACTTGCGCAGCTCCAGTTTTTCGGAGCCTTGCTTTTTGTTCCGCGTCGAAACGTAATTACGGCTCTTGCACGTGGCGCAAGCCATGGTGATCAATTCTCGCGGCATTGTGTTATTCCAATATCTCCGTCACACGCCCCGCGCCCACGGTGCGACCGCCTTCGCGCACGGCGAAGCGCATGGTCTTTTCCATCGCGACGGGAGTGATCAATTCGACTTCCATGTTCACGTTGTCGCCCGGCATCACCATTTCGACGCCCTGCGGCAACTTGATGACGCCCGTCACATCCGTGGTGCGGAGATAGAACTGCGGGCGGTAATTGCTGAAGAACGGCGTATGACGGCCACCTTCGTCCTTGCTGAGTACGTACACTTCCGCTTTGAACTTCTTGTGTGGCGTAATCGAACCGGGCTTGGCCAACACTTGGCCACGTTCAATACCATCCTTGTCCACGCCGCGCAGGAGCACACCAATGTTGTCGCCTGCCTGACCCTGATCGAGAAGTTTACGGAACATTTCCACGCCAGTGACGACCGTTTTGGTGGTCTCGCGAATACCGACGATTTCCACTTCGTCGCCCACTTTGATCACTCCACGCTCGACGCGGCCCGTGGCTACCGTACCGCGTCCCGTGATTGAGAAGACGTCTTCCACGGGCATCAGGAACGGTTTGTCCACTTCGCGCACCGGGTCCGGCACAAAGCTGTCCACCGCCGCTACGAGGTCGAGAATTCCCTTTTCGGCATCGGGATCACCGGCGAGTGCTTTGCTGGCGCAGACGCGAACGATGGGGGTGGTGTCGCCGGGGAACTGGTACTTGTTGAGGAGGTCGCGGATTTCCATTTCCACGAGGTCAAGCAGTTCGGGGTCATCCACGAGGTCCACCTTGTTCAGGGCGACCACAATCGCCGGCACGCCGACCTGCCGGGCCAACAGAATGTGCTCGCGGGTCTGCGGCATGGGACCATCCGCGGCGCTGACAACGAGGATGGCACCGTCCATTTGCGCGGCACCGGTGATCATGTTCTTGATGTAGTCAGCATGACCGGGGCAATCCACGTGGGCGTAGTGACGTTTTTCCGACTCGTACTCCACGTGGGCGACGGCAATGGTGACAGTCTTGGTTTCGTCGCGAACGGTACCGCCCTTGGCGATGTCGGCATAGCTCTTCACCTGGGCGCGCCCTTGTTTGGCGAGCACCTGCAGAATGGCCGCGGTCAAGGTCGTTTTGCCGTGATCAATATGACCGATTGTACCCACGTTCACGTGAGGTTTGGTCCGAACAAATGTTTCCTTTGCCATGATCTCCTCCTGTTTTATCTTTCTTGCTTCAGGGACTCGCCTGAGCCTCGTTTCTGTCCTTTTTCGGTTTCAACCACTTTGTTTTCTGGAGCCCATGACCAGGATTGAACTGGTGACCTCGTCCTTACCAAGGACGCGCTCTACCGTCTGAGCTACATGGGCAAACCCATCAAATCCGTTTACCCCGCCAAATAAAGAAGACGGCAAAAACCCGCCTCCTGTTCCTCTTTCAAAAACAGGCACAGTTCCCGCCAAACCTTCTCTATTTACATCTTTTGCTCTTTCTCTCAACAAGAGCGGACGCAGTATAGTCATCCGCCACTTCCTGTCAACGCCAATTTCACAATTCCAAAAAAAGGCCGATGACAGTGGTAAATCCGTGAACAAACGTTTTCCCGCCCACGGGGCCGATCTCGCCATTGCAGAAAAACCCGGCCGTCGGCACCGGGCCGATATATTCGCGCAACACCTTGATGTCGTGACTTCTTGTCCCGTACATCCCTTCTCCGCGTCCCAAGCAACTAAACAACACGGCTCCGCGAATCGCCATCAGATCGGTGTCCTGTCGCAGTTTGCCCAGCAAGGCGCGCAGTTCCGCATCGGCCGTTTTGCCGTCGCGCACATGAAATTGCACGGTTTGTCCTATCCGCAGCCAGTCGCCCACTGCCAACGCCCCCGATTGGGGGTCATGTCCGATCAAGGTTCGCACCAGAAAATCGCCTTGTCTGAATTCTTCCTGGTACTCATTGATCACCCGCCCAATCAGCAGGGAGGTACGTGCCAGTTGTTGATCGGTTGGCGACAACATCGGCAACATGGTCTGCAACACCGCCAGGGGTGGTCGCCCACCCAGTTCAAAGACGATATTCTTGTCGGCTCGCGTCACCACCAGCGGTTCGCCAATTGGGCGACAACCTTGTGCCACCATCGCGCGTAGTTGCATGTTCCCTTTCAACGCGACTCCAACGGCACCCTCTCGAAGGACTTTCCCGTCAAGGAACAACAGGTTTTCACCCGGTTGTTCCGCCCCGCTGGCCAGACCACCGGCGACCGGCATGTCCGGGTAGGCTCGGCTAAACTCCTCCACGAATCGGACCGACTGAATGGAAAACGGCTCCGCCAACAGCAGAAAACTGAGGTCGTTGTCGGGTTTTATTCCGAGTTGAAAATGCCAGAGTCTGGGATCGGAAGCTGCTTCCACGTCCGCTTGTGTCACCGCAAAAGTCGAGATCGTCACATGGGGCAGGCTTCCCGCCAGCAGCGAGATGGCGGCGGTTTTCTCCACCTCGCTTTCCAACCCGATGACACCCGCCCCCGTGCAGCCGATCAGTCGCGGGCGTCCGAGGGCTTCGTGAAGCATGTTGACCAGTTGCTCGGCTGTCTCGCGGTATTGCGGATGGACAAACAGAAGTATCAGGTCGGCCTTTTCGGAGCCGAGTTGGGATCGGGTCTGTTGGACGAGGTGCTCGACCGCGGTGATCGGCTCGGTGGCAAATGTCATGGCGGATGCAAATTTCATCTTCGTTTTGTCCTGCTTGAATCTACGGGGCGTATCCCGCCCCGACAAGCGGGAAAGACACCGTTTGTCCACATATCAATTTTGAATTGCCAGATTATGACAGCGTCTGACAGAGAAAGCGGAAAAAATCGTGCTGGCGTGTCCCTGTTGATTCGGCTATGAGCGCACTGGCACGGTTTTGACTCAAGGAGCACAACACCATGGAACAACCCGAACAAACCGCCGTCTCGAACCAGGCGGAAGACATTTCGCAAGCCAAAGCACTCGTGGATGCTTACACGCGAATCACCCGCGAACTGAGCCATTTGATTGTGGGGCAGAACGATGTGATCGAGCAACTGATGATCGCCGTGCTGGCGCGTGGCCACTGTTTGTTGGAGGGAGTACCGGGGCTGGCCAAGACGCTCATGGTACGTGGACTGGCGCGCGTGATGGATCTTTCGTTTCATCGCATCCAGTTCACCCCCGATCTCATGCCTGCCGATATTACGGGCACGGAGGTGATCTACGAAGACCCGGCCACGGGGCGTCGAAACCTGACGTTTCTGCCTGGACCGATTTTCGCGCAAATGATTCTTGCCGACGAAATCAACCGCACACCGCCGAAGACTCAGGCCGCCCTGTTGGAAGCGATGCAGGAGCATTCCGTCACGGTCGGCGGCAAGACCTATCCGCTCACCGAGCCGTTTTTTGTGTTGGCGACACAGAATCCGATTGAACAGGAAGGCACCTATCCGTTGCCGGAGGCGCAGCGTGACCGTTTTTTGTTTCATGTGAAAGTGACCTATCCGCAACGCGAACAGGAACGCGAGATTGTCACGCGCACCACCAGCGCGTTTGAGTCGAAGCTGGAGCCGGTCATCACGGGACCGGAGATCATTGCCTGTCAAACGCTGGTGCGACGGGTGCCGGTGCCCGATCACGTCATGGATTTCGTCCTGGACCTGGTGCGATGTACCCGCCCGAAGGAAGCCGAGCAACAACACGCGTTTGTGAAGGAACTGATTGAGTGGGGCGCCGGGCCGCGCGCCTGCCAATACCTTGTGCTGGGCGGCAAGGTTCGAGCTGTGTTGCGTGGCCGTTTCCATGTGACGATTGACGATATTGAGGCGCTGGCGCATCCCGTGCTCCGTCATCGTATCGTGCCGACCTTCAATGCCGAGGCGGAAGGCATTCAGGTGGATCAGATCATTGACCGCATTCTCCAGGCCGTGCCGCGCGGCACGCCGTCCAAAGTCTTGTGAGTCGCCCGTATGATTTTCTGACGCCGTCCGACCTGCAGAAGATTGGAAACTTGCAGGTGTTGGCGCGTCTTGTGGTCGAGGGATTCTGTTCGGGGCTGCACACCTCGCCGCACAAGGGTTTCAGCGTTGAGTTCCGCGAGCATCGCCAGTACGTGCAGGGCGATGAGATTCGACGGCTCGACTGGAAGGTCTTTGGCAAGACCGACCGCCTTTACATCCGCGAGTACGAGGAGGAGACCAATCTTCGGGCGACGTTGTTGGTGGATGTGAGCGGCTCGATGGCCTATGCCGGCAACGGCATCAGCAAATATGAATACGCGATCCATCTGGCCGCCTGTCTTGCCTATCTGATGTTGCGCCAGCAGGACAGCGTCGGGCTGGTCACGTTCGACACGAAACTGCGCCAGTATATTCCGCCGCGCTCGCGACCGAGTCATCTGCGCGTGTTGTTGGACGCTCTTCAGCAGACCCAAATTGGGGGCGAGACCGGTCTGGCCAGGGTTTTCCACCAGCTTGTGCCGAAAATTCACCGACGCGGTTTGTTGATCATTCTTTCGGATTGTTTCAGTAATGTGCCGGAACTGCTCTCGGCGCTGGCTCATCTCCGACATGCGCATCATGAGATCATCCTCTTCCAGATTTGGGACCGGGATGAACTGGAGTTCCCTTTTCGCCAGTGGACCCGGTTCGACTCCCTGGAAACGGAAACCGACAAACGCCTCTTGGATCCGGCCTCGATGCGCGCCGTGTACCTGGAGAACCTCGAACGGTTCCGCAAAGAGCTGAAGGACGGGTGTCACCGTCATCGCATTGATTTGGTGCCGATGGTCACCGACAAACCGTATGCCGAGGCGTTGGCGCACTACCTGGCCCGACGGATGAGTTCCGTATGACGTTTCTAAACCTCATCCTTCTGGGCGGCATTTCAGCGGCGAGCATCCCGCTGATCATCCATCTGCTGCACCGCAACCGGTTCAAAGTCGTGAAATGGGCCGCCATGCACCTGCTGGAACCGCTCCAGCGCACGCAACGCCGACGAATCCGCCTCGAACAACTCCTGCTGTTGCTCGTGCGTTGCCTGATCCCGACCGTGCTGGCGCTGTTGATGGCGCGCCCCGTGTTGACAGGAATGCGCTCGCTCATGGGCGCGGCAAAAACCTCCGTCGTCATCCTGCTGGACAACAGTTACTCCATGGATGTCGGCACGGCCAACCGTACCGCTTTTATTCAGGGACGCGACGCCGCCGGCAGGCTCATCCGCGCGCTGCCCCGCGGCTCCGAGGTCGCCGTGGTGCTCATGGGCGGACAACCGACTCCCTTGTTGGACGAACCAACCTTCAACACCGACCGCGCCGAGCGCCAGCTCGCCAAACTCCAAACCGGCTTTGGCGCCGCCGCCGTGCCCGCCGCCCTCGAAATGGCCGCCGGGCTACTCGGCAAAATGCACGAGGCACACCGCGAACTCGTTGTCATCAGCGATTTCCAGAAAATCAGTTGGGCTGACACCGAAGGCGCCGACCGGGCGCGCGCGGCCGAGTTACTGAAAAAACTTCCCGTCCCGCCCACCGTCACCTTTCTTCACATCAGCCACGAGGACCAAAACAACGTCAGCGTCCAGTCGCTTGACCTTTCCCGTTTTGTGCTCGGCGTCGGCCAGAAATTCCAGGTCCGCGCCCACCTGAAAAACCACGGCGACACCGCCTTTCCAAACCTGCGGGTCTATTTCCGCGTGGACAACCAGGAACGCGGCGTCACGCAGCTTGCGCTCGGCCCGCAGGAGACCGCGCAGGCGCTTTTCACGCACACCTTCGAGACGCCCGGCTCGCATGTGATCGCCGTTGAGGCCGACGCGCCCGACGCGCTCAAGCTCGACAATTCGCTTCTGGCCGCCGTGCCCGTGTGGGATCGCCTGCCCGTGTTGCTGGTCAACGGCAAAACGGGTCGCGCCCCGCTGGAAGGCGAGACCGACTTCCTGGAAATCGCGTTGCGTCCCTACTCCAGCGCCAACGCCACCCTGGCCGACCTGATCACCACCACCGTCATCGAGCCGGAACGGCTCCACCAGAACGCGCTCAAAGACCAGCGGGTCGTCGTCCTCGCCAACGTCCGCGAACTCTACGACGCCCAGCTTCAGCTCCTGGAAAAATTTGTTCGCAACGGCGGCGGCCTGCTCATTTTCCCCGGCGACCGCATCAAGACCGCCTTCTACAACACCAAGTTTTTCAACGATGGCCAGGGGCTGTTCCCCGCGCGACTTCTTTCCCTCGATGGCGGCCTCAACGACCAGGACCCGCACACCTCCATTCTCGCGCAACGCTACGAACATCCCGCCCTCCAGGTTTTCAACAACCCGCGTCAGGGCGACCTCGCCGCCGCCACCATTCGTCTCTGGTACAAGTTCGCCGAGAAATCCGCCGCTCAACCGACTGCTTCCGATCCGTTTGTCCTCGCCCGCCTCGGCACGGGCGACCCGTTTCTAATGGAGAAGAAATTCGGCGACGGCACCGTCATGGCCAGCAGCGTTCCCTGTTCGGCGGAGTGGTCAAACCTTCCGATGCGCCCGTTTTACCTGCCGTTGATGCAGCAACTGGTCACCTATCTGGCCACCAAATTCGATCCACCCCGCAACGTGGACGTGGGTCGCCCGCTGGTCGCCGTCCTGCCCGCCTCGCTCGGCGGCAAAACATTGGAGATGACCGACCCGACCGGCGCCCGACACAAACTCACCGTTCGCAGCGAAACCGGCCGCGCCCTGGTTACCTTCTCCGAGACACACCGCCCCGGTCTCTACCTGCTGGAGATGCCCGATGGGACAAACCCCATCCACTTTGTCGTCAACACCAGCCGCGCCGAGTCCGATCTCCGTCAACTGACCGCCGACCAGATCCGGACCGCGGCCAAACCGTTTGCCGCCGCGGTGGTCGGTAGTTGGGACGAGTACCAGAAACTCGAACAACGCCGCCGTTACGGACGCGAAATCTGGCGTCCCCTGCTCTGGGCGTTGCTCGGTCTGGTGGTCGCCGAACTGCTCCTCCAACAACGCATCGGGAGGACACGATGATCCGCACCGTCACCAGCCTTCGCTTCCTCGGCGACTGGGGTATCGGGTTGCCGTTGGCGCTGGCACTGTTGGCCGCCGGTTTCGTGTGGTGGTTGTACCGCCGCGAGACGCGTCACCTGAACGGGTCTTCCCGGTGGTTGTTGCCGCTGTTGCGGAGCGCAGCGGTGTTGCTGATGATGCTCCTGTTGCTCGGCCCCGTCCTGCACCACCGCCGCACCATCGGCGAACTGGCGCGCGTGCTGGTGTTTGTGGACAACTCCAGGAGCATGGGTGTGACCGACGAGTTCATGGACCCGGCCCGCAAACTGATCGCCGCCAGCGCCTATGGATGGCTCCGCACCGATGTGATGCCGACCAACCGTTTCGGCTCCGGCGTCAACCCGGCGCTGCTGACCAACGAGTTGGTCGTCACCGCCCTCCAGAAATGGGACGGAGCCACTCGCTGGCAGCGGATGGAGACGTTGCTGTTCGACGAGCGCGACGGGCTTCTGCCGCATCTGACCCAGAAACACAACGTTGAACTCTGGACACTGTCCGGCACCGAACCGCAACGGCTCTGGAGTCCCGAACAAAATGTTCCCCTGCCGAAGACCCTGTCGGGCAAGGCCGACGGCGACGGCTCCAATCTCAGCGATCCCATCGCGGCGCGTCTCGGCCAGAAACAACATGAGCGTTGTGCCGTCGTGCTGTTTTCCGACGGCCAACACAACTTCGGCAGTTCGCCGCTGGAAACGGCCAAAATCGCCGGCGGACGCGGCATCCCGATCTTCACCATCGGCGTCGGCGCCCTGGAACGGCCTCCCGATCTCGCCATCACCGACGTGACGGCGGCCGATTCGGTGTTCTACGAGGACCGCGTGCGTGGCGAGGTCACGCTGAAAGACGACATGCCGGCGGGCCGGTCGTTTGTGTTGCGCATTCAGGAGGGCGGACAGACGCTGTGGGAAAAACCGCTCACGACCGAACACTCCCACCAGCGCAAGATTGAGTTCGATTTCCCGATCAAGGAGCTTGTCGAAGCGAAGAAACGGGAGGCCGCCGGACGCGAGTTCACCAGTCTGCCGCTGGCATTCAAGGTGAACATCGCGCCGTTGGACGGCGAGAAAGACGCCACCAACAACGAGACAACGCTCCGTCTGCGCGCCGTGACGCAACGGCGCAAACTGCTGTTGCTCGACGGGCGGCCACGCTGGGAGTTTCGTTACCTGCGAAACATGTTCGACCGCGACCCGCAGTGGGAGGTCAACGCGCTCGTCGCCGGGACCGAATTGAGCGATGTCTGGCCGCGTGGCGACCAACCGGGCCAGTTCCCGCACTCCCGCGAGGCGTTGTTCGCCTACGACCTAATCGGCTTCGGCGAAGTGCCGCCACGACGGCTGCGCGACGAGGAACTGGAATGGATCCGGGAATTCGTCGGCGCACGCGGCGGCGGCCTGTTTTTCCTGGACGGCCAGCGCGAGTGGCTCCGGCAATACGCGCGCGGGCCGCTGGGACCACTGTTGCCCGTGGAATGGATCCCCGACGGCCTCCGGGAACGTCCAACCGCCCTCGAACTCACCGAACGCGGACGCGCCTTCGGCCCGTTGCGGCTGACGAGCGACGCAAAGGAAAACGCCGTCCTCTGGCGCAGCCTCCAGCCGCCGCACTGGATCGCCCCGGTCCGGGCGTTGCCCGGCGCCGAAACGCTTGTCGAAGCCGTGGCCGGCTCGCAGCGATGGCCGATGGTCGTGTGGCGCCCGTTCGGCGCGGGCAAGGTGCTCTACGTGGGCACCGACGAGACCTGGCGATGGCGATACGATGTCGCGGACAAATACCACGACCCGTTCTGGCACCAGATGGCCGCGGCCATCATGGAAGCGCCCTATGCTGTGCGCGACCGATTCGTCGCGCTCGATGCCGGCGCGGTCAATTACATCGAGGGCGACTCCGCCGAATTGCGGGTCCGCCTGCGCGACGAACGCGGACGCGCCATCACGGAAGGTTACCCCGTCGCGCAATTGTTCCGCAACGACCAAAAAATCGCCACTCTCCGCCTTGAACCGGAGGACACCCGCAGCGGCACCTTCCGAGGCAAAACCGCCGCACTCGCCCCCGGCCAGTACGAAGTGAGACTGGACGCGCGACGATTGGTGCCGGATACTTCCGACATGCGCGTCGAGTTTTATGTCCGCAGCCGTGCCGGCGACGCGGCACATGAGTTGACCGAGTTGAACTGCAACGAGGAACTGTTGCAACAAATGGCACGCGCCAGCGGCGGCGAATACTTCCGCGAGGAGGACGCCGCGCGCCTGGCCGACAAACTGGCACCGTTGAGCAAGGGCCGCATCGAGGAATCCGACACCGTCCTCTGGCAAAGCTGGTGGTGGTTTACGCCCGTCATCGGCCTGTTGACGATCGAATGGCTCCTGCGAAAACGCAACGGATTGATCTGAGCAAAACACCATGAACCCAGCCACTCTTCATCCGATTGTGCTCGAAAAACTCCAGCGATTCGCCCGGCAACGCCGACGCCTCATTCTCTGGCGCGGCCTGTGCGGCACCGCGGCAGTCTGGCTGGCAGCCATGACGTTGCTGGCGCTGGCCGATCGGTTCATCGTGCTGGCGGACGAGTGGCGCCTGGCATTGAGCGTCGCCGGCTACGCGGCCACCGCCGCCATCTTCTGGCTCACCTGCGGGCGACATCTCGCGCAGATACCGGGACCGCGCGAACTGGCGCGGCTGGTCGAGGCAGCCGCCCCCCAGTTGCGGGAAGAACTGCTTGCCGCCGTTGAACTGGCCGAAAGCGGACATCGCCCGCACTGGGACTCCGACCAGTTTCGCGCCGCGCTCCAGGAACTGGTAGCCCGCGATGTCGGCCATCTGCAGGTCGAAAGCCTTTTGACCCGGCGATTGATCGCCGCGTGGCTGTACGCGGCGGGTGGCGTGCTGCTGGTGTTTTTGCTGTTGCTCTGCGTGCCCGGTTTGCGATTCACGCAGTGGTTTGCCCGCGCTGTTTTGCCCGCGGCCAACATCGAGCGCGTCTCTGACGTTCAGATCACCGTTGTCGCGCCCGAACCGCCCGACCAAATCCTCCCCCAGGGCGACAATGTGCCCATTACCGTCAAACTCAGCGGCGCCGATACCGAGAAGGTCCTGCTCGAAACCTTCCCCAAACGCGGCCATCGCGAGCGCGTGATGATGACGCTGAGCGGCCCGCGACAGTTCACCGCCTCCATCCAACTCGGACAACAACCCGTGCAGTACCGCATCCGCGCCAACGATGCCATCACCCGCAAGTTCACGCTCGACCCACGCGCCCGCCCTCAGGCGGTGCGTTTCCAGAAAACCTACCATTACCCGTCCTACTCCCAATGGCCCCCCAAAACGGTTACCGAGGAAAATGGCGACCTCGAAGCTCTCGAAGGAACCGAAGTCGAACTGAACATCGAGGTGGACCAACCCACCAAACAGGCCGTCCTCCGCCTCGAACTCGGCAAAACCAAAAAAGACATTCCTCTGACCTCCACCGGACAGCGTCGCCTGAGCGCTCGCCTCCCGTTGACAGTATCGGGGACCTACCAGGTCCACCTCGTCGCCGCCGAAACCTCCTTCGACAACAAATACAGTCCCCAGTATGAAATCCGCGTCCATCCGGACCTGCTGCCTTCGGTGAAAATTGATCTCCCCGACAAAGAACAACTTGTCCTTCCTCCCGACGCCGTTGTTGCGCTCGCCGGTACGGCAAAAGACGATCTCGCCGTTTCTCGCGTCGAACAGATGGTGCAAATCAACCGCGGACACTGGCAATCCATCCCGCTCGTACAGTCCAACTCCCCCCAACTCCAGGTCACACGCTCCTGGGACCTCTTCCAACTCGGCGTCCATCCCGGCGACCGTGTCCTCACAAAACTCACCGCCACCGACCTCAAAGGCCAACGCGCCGAGTCCGCCCCCCTTCGCATCATGATCACCACTCCCGGTTTCGATCCGCAACGCCACAAACGTCTCCAGGCGAAACAAGAAGTGGACAAGGCGCTCCAGGAATTGCGTCAGGCCGCCGATATACTGGACCAGCAGACCCACAAAACCCACGAAACACTCGCCAACACCGCCGCCGACAAACTCGCCAAACAACAAGCCCTCCTCGCCGCCCGCGCCGCCGCCGAAAACCTCCAGCAGAAAACCGCCGAAACCCAACGAAAAATCCAGGAAACACTCCCCCAAATGACCTCCGCCCGCGAGTCCAGCGACCTGGCACTCGCTGCCGCCGCCCTCAGCCGCGCCCAACGCGACGGTCTGCCGCAATTGCAAAACGCCCTCGAACAGGCCGCCGACCAACTCGCTTCCGGCGACGACAAGGCGGCCAAAGAAGCGCTCAAACAAAACCAGGAACACCTCAACAACAGCGTCGGTGCCATCCGCGCCGCCAACGACGCCTTCCGCCAACTGCTCGCCGCCGAGGAAGCCAACGCCGCCGCCACCGACCTCGCTCAGATCGCCGCCGAACAACGCGCCCTCGCCGAGATGCTCCGAGACCCCACTCAAGCCGAACGCGTAGCCCGCCGCCAGAGCGTGACCGCCGACCAGGTCAAGGAAGTCGAACAACAAATGAACAGCCTTGCCCAACACACCTGGGACTGGCCCGCCAACACCGCCCGCGACCAGGCCAAAACCCTCGCCACCCACCGCGAAAACCTGGAAAAAAATCTCGCCGCCGAACCCAGTGCCGACAAACTCCGACCAGCCTCGGAAGCCTTGCAACACAGCGTCGAAAACGCCGCCCAAAACATGAGAAATGCCGAACGCGAACTCGCCAAACGCGCCGACAACGCCCGACAGTGGCTCCAAAACCAATTCGGTAATCCCGCCGACACTCTCACCCAACTCGCCCGACAACTGGAACGCCGCAACCGCTCCCCCATCACTCCCCAACAATGGGAAGCCGCCGCCGCCCAACTCAAAGACCACGCCGCCATCGAGGAAAAACGACCGCACCCTGACGCCCAGTTCGTTGCCGACACCGCCAACGCCGCCGACGCCCTCATGGCACTCGGCGACATCCACCAAGCCTCACCCACCAATGCCCTCCCCGCTCTCCGCAAACTCGAAGAAGCCTACCGCAAACTCCAAACCGGCCACCGCCTCGCCGAACAACTCCCCGCCCTCCACCAACTCGCCGCCAAAGAACGCTGGGAAAAACCCACCCCCGCCGAGACCACCGAACGCGCCCGCGACTGGAAATGGTCGCAACAACAACTCCAATCACTCCCCCCACAACTCGAACAAGCCAAACTCCCCGCCGACGCCGCCCGCGCGCTCGATCAGATCGCCAAAAGCCAGCCCGCCCAACAGGTCGGCAACGAAATGAACCAACGCCAAAACACCGCCACGCCCGACAAAAACGTCGCCACCCCCCTCCACCAACTCGCCTCGCAAGTCGCCGACGTGACAAAACAACTGCAACCCATACTCGATGAAGCGCGCGCCGAACTGGCGCAGGCCACTCCGAAATTGAGCGACCGCCTCGCCGCCCTCGCCCAATCCGCCGAGAAGATAAAACAAAAAACCGATGCTCACGCCCAGGAAGCCGGTAAACCCGAAACCACCGAAACCATCCGCGCCGAGGCCACCAAACTCGCCCACGAACAGCAAAAACTCGACAACCGCGTCAATGACGCCCGCGATGCCATCCGCCGCGACGCCAACAGCCAAAACCTCGCCACCGAACAAGGCCGCGAACGCGCCCGCGATGCCGACGACGCGCTCGCCATGCTCCGCCAGCCCACGCCCGATGCCCACGACATGCTCCAACACGCCGCGCAAACACAACAACCCGACAAACAGCAGGTCGCCCTGAAAAATGCCGCCGAACAACAGAGCAAACTGGCCAACACACTGAAACAACTCGCCGAGCATTACAAAAACCTCGACCAGGGCAAAACCGAGCCGACCCGCAGCGCCTTGCGCGAAGCCGAAAAAGAACAGGGACTCAAGGCCACGCTCGACGCCGAATACGCCAAAGCCGAGGCCCTGCAACAACTCGCCGGCATGTCGCCACAAGAACAATTGAAAGAACTCGAAAAAGCCCTCCAAACCAGCAAACCCATGCGCGCCGAACTCAGCGACATCGCCAAAAACACCCTCCACAACGCCGCTGCCGACCTCCAACAGTCCGCCCAGAAAGAGCAAAACATCGCCCGACAAATGGCCAGCCCCGCCGAACAGGCCAAACAAATCGCCGAAACCGCCAAAAAACTCGCTCAACAAGACATTCCCGCCACCGCCCAACAGGCCGGCGAAAACGCCCGGCCCGACCTCAACAATGCCGCCCAGAAACTCGACAACGTCGCCCACAACATCCCGCAGGATTTCTCGAAAAAACCTTCCGAACTTGCCCAAGCCATGCAGGCACAGGTCGCCCCACTCCAACAGGCGGCCACCGACCTCCACAACGCCGCCAACAAGGCCGATCAAGCAGCCAAACCCAAAGCGCAAGCTGCCGCCCAACAAGCCGCTCAGCTCGCCCAGCAGGCACAGCAACTCGCCAATGCCCTCCAACAAATCCCCGCTCAAATGCAGGCCGCCGCCGGCCAACAGCCCGCCATTGAACAGACCGTCCGCGAAGCCGGCAACAACATCGAACGCGCCGGCCGCCACGAAGAACGACTCGGCAACCAGCCAATGGGACAACAATTGCAGCACCTCGGCAACCAGATCGAAAACCAAACCGGCGCGCAGCTCGCCGAAGCCGGCAAAGAAATGAACCGGGCCAGCACCCCATCGCAACTTCACCCACCGGCTCAGGGCGCCGCCGAGGCCATTCAAAAACCGCTCGACCAGGTCAACGCCATGCTCCAGCAACCCACGCCGACACCTCCCACTCCACCCGCCACCGACCTGAGCGGTCAATTGGCTTCCGCCCAGGGCGAAACCGCCCAGTGGATGGCGCGCGCCCTCGACAGTCTCGATGCCGCCATGCATCCGGCCAGCGCTCCCGCCGGCAGTGAATCCGGTCAGCCCGGTCAGTCCCCCAGCCAACAGGGACAACCCAATCAAGGCCAGCAAGCTCAATCGGGACAACCCCAACCGGGTCAGAGTCAATCCCAGGGCCAACCCTCCCCCTCCGCGCAAGCTGCCCAAAGCCTCGCCGCACAAGCGGCACAAGCGGCCGCTCAATCGCAAGCCGTTTCGATGATGAGCGCCCGCAACCAGGGGTTGACGCCCGGACAACAACCGTTTTCCGAAGCCAACGGTCAGGGAAACGGCGCCGCTTTCAACGCCGCCGGCATGGACGTCGGCGCGCTTCCCGACGTTCCCGGAATCGCGCGCGCCGACTGGGGTAAACTGCCGCCCAAACTGGCGCGCGACCTTCTCGAATCACGCCGTGAAGGCGTCGCCGGCGAGTATCGCGAAATGGTGGACCTGTATTTCCGCGCCATCGCCACAAAAGCACGGGAGAAGAAGTGATGAACCGTTGTCGCCTTTCAACGATCGGCTGTCGGCTATCGGCCATCGGCTGTTGCCTGTGGTTGCTGGTGACGCCGCCCGCGCCCGCCGAATCGAGCGCCGTGGACAAGGCCGTGGAACGCGGCGTCAAATATCTGTTGTCGCGCCAGGATGAAGATGGCGCCATCGGCAAGGTGGACCGCCACAGCCGCGACAACGCCAACGCCATGACCGGTCTGGCGATTTTGGCCATCTCCGCCGTTGGCCACCAGGCGTCCGATGACACTCCCGAAGGGCGGGCGTTGCGCAAGGCATTGGACTTTCTGCTTGGCGATGACCGCCAGGACGCGACCGGTTACTACGGCAAATATGACGGGTCGCGGATGTACGGACACGGGATCGTGACCCTGGCCCTGGCCGAAATGCTCGGCATGGGCGTGGACGCGCGGCAGGACGCTCTGATCCGGGAACGTTGCCAGAAGGCCGTGGACCTGATCGTGCGCTCACAGAAACTTCCCAAACACGATCCCAAATACCACGGCGGCTGGCGTTACACGCCTGAAGCGCGCGACGCCGATTTGTCCGTGACGGTGTGGCAGGTGATGGCATTGCGGGCGGCCAAAAACGCCGGGCTGACAGTGCCCAAAGAGACCATTGACGCCGCGGTCGGTTACATCAAACGCAGTTACCGGTCCGACCGTGATCGCAGCGGGAAAATCAAGAACCTCAAAAGCGGTTTTGGTTATGAACCCGGCAGCAGTCCCATTTACTCGACGGCGGCAGAAGGGTTGCTCGCGTTGCAGGTTTGCGGTGAGTATGACGCGCCGGAATTGAAGGGGACGGTGGAATGGCTGCGCGATGAAAAGGTGAGCACGAAACATCGTTGGTTTTACTACGGCACCTACTACTATGCCCAAGGCATGTACCAACGCGGCGGCGAGCTGGCAAAAGAAGCGCGCGCCGAGGTTGAACGGGTTCTGCTGGCCGAGCAGAAGGAGGATGGTTCCTGGCAGGGACGCGATCAGGAAGGGATGTCACGGGTGTACAGCACGGCGCTGGCGATCATGAGTCTCTCGGTCCGTCACCATTACATGCCGATTTATCAGCGGTAGGCGGATGGTGGAGAGGAGTGGATTCGAACCACTGAAGGCAAGTGCCAGCAGATTTACAGTCTGCCCCGTTTGGCCGCTTCGGTACCTCTCCACATTGGGTTTGGAGCGGGCGATGGGAATCGAACCCACCTCACCAGCTTGGAAGGCTGGCGCATTACCACTATGCTACGCCCGCCTCGGACGAAAGCGGGCACAATCTGCCCGAAGCGAGCGCCGTCGTCAAGTGTTCTCCTGTCGCAGATAAATGGTTTGCGTCGGGAAGGCAAACTCCAAACCGGCCGCGTCAAAGCGTCGTTTGATTTCCAGGTTGATTTCCTGGAGCGACCGGGCGAACTCACGGTAGTCTCTGGTCTTGCACCAGTAAACGACAAAAATGTCCAGCGACGCCGCCGCGTAGGTTTTCCAAAACACAATCACGTCGTGCGTCATCGGATGCGCGGCGAAAATTTCTTTCAGGATGTTGACGGCTTCCTGGACTCGTTCGGCGGGCGTGTCGTAGGTGAGGCTCAGGCTGAAGGTTTCGCGGATGTTGGGGCGCATCGAGACGTTGTTGATGGCGGAATCGGCAACGATCTTGTTCGGGATCACGACCAGATGTCCTTCCAGCGTGCGGATGCGGGTGCTGCGCAGTCCAATCTGTTCCACCACGCCGTCGTATTTCTCGATCTGAATGCGGTCGCCAACTCGAAACGGACGATCCGTCAGGATGGTGATTGAGCCGAAGAGGTTTGCCAGTGTGTTTTGCGCCGCCAACGCCACCGCCACGCCGCCGACGCCCAGTCCCGCCAGGACACTGGTGATCGGCAGGCCGAGATATTGCGCGGTTGTCAACACGCCAATGATGACCACAAAGACTTTGATGGTTTTGCCCAGCACAGGCAACATCATTGTCGCCAACTGGGTGTCGCCGCTCAAAAAGCGGGTTTCCACAAACCCCAACAGCAAATCCACCATCCGCATGGCCACATACACGACCGTCCCGGCCACCACGATGGAAAACAACACGCTGATGATCTTCTCCACCCAGTCGGGCCAGGCAAACACGTGGATACCGACGCTCAGTACCACCAGGCAGACAATCAGTTTGACCGGTTTGTGCAGAATCTCCAACAGTTTGTCATCGAGATCGGTTTCCGTCTTGGCAGTCAATCGCCGCAACACATGGGTCATCAGCCAGTCCACCACATAGGCCAGCATAAACGACAACAATATCCAGATGAATGACGCCAGATACTGCCACAGAGGATGTCCCATCAACGTCCCTTGCAGCATCGAAACGTTGTCCAAACCAAATGTCGGTTGATTCGTTCCTGTCATGTTGTTTTCTCCACCGAACACGGCGCCAGCACCGCGTCTGACATGCCGTGCAATCGTTTCTTGTTCGCCGGGCAAATGGTCGCCAGTACGCCGCCCAGACGCGGCTTTTCTTCTACCACAAAATAATACGGACACAACCGGACTCGTCCACGAAATTCACGAATCTCTCCCGCCGAAAAATCAAACCAGGCTGCCGGCACCAGCCGCGAATGGTTGTATCGCTGCAAAATATAGGGATTCGATGGAAAACTCGCCAGCGCCCGTTCAATCGCTGACGCCCATTCTGCCGACGACAGGTCGTGCCCCACGTACACGCTGCGCGCGCCCCAGGCGTGTTCGTGAAACCCCGACAGCTTCAACACCAGCTCTCGCTGTCGCTGTGAAAACCTCGCCATCTGCCGCCAATCACTGATGCCGAGTTCCGGGATCACCGCGTGTGGCGGTAACGGCCTCGCATCCATCATCCAGGTCCGGGGAAACACCCGCCGCAAATATGCCGTCGTCTCCTCACCCAGATGCTCCCGCCAGAACGCCTCCAGTTGCGGCATCCACAGAAAGGCAAACAACATCTTCTCTTCCAACTGCGGTTTCGGTGGCGGCGTCACATCCCCCTGCAACATCGCCCAGCCATTCGGCACATTCGCCAGATCAAACAACTCAAAGAACCGGTAAATCGTCACCGGCGCATCCAGCTTCCCCATCTCTTCCGGTCTCATCACCCGAAACCCGCACTGTGTTCCCAGCCACTCCATTTCGGGCCGGTAAGTGGCCGATTCCTCGCTGACCACGACGACGCCACGCTCGCCCAAAATTGCCGAAAACCCTTCCATCATCCCGTGCGGCCCGCCGACAATCTCATCACCCAGTTCGCCATACGTTTTGCCGAGCCAACCGGTCAGGCCGATCCCGCCCGGCACGCTGTCCAACTCCGAAATGAAAAATCCGTCGTCGCTCAGAATCACATCGGGGCGAATTACCCGCGGCAACGCGCTCCGGAATCGCTCCTGCCGCGACAACGCAATCAACTCCGCTGGTTTGCCCGCGTCCAGGTAGTCGGCCACCCAGTTCGGCTGTTTACCGGCAACGCTGTGACGGTAGAGCGTGTTGCAGGCGCGATAAAACGCCAGCAGCTTCGGCCCCAACGCCTCCAGTTCGGCCAGCAACGAAACGGGCAACGGGAAAGCCGACGGCGCAATCCGCCAGGTCAATCCGGCAAACAATCCGCCCGACGGAAGTTGGTCGCGCACGTAGTTGGCACGTTCTCGCAGATTCATCTCACCGCCAGGCCGCACGGGTTGGTAAGGGTTCCCTTGGTGTCGTGGTGGTTTATTCCCGGATCTGGCCGGTGCCGATGACGACGTATTTGTAGCTGGTCAGGTCCTCCAGCCCCATCGGGCCGCGGGCGTGAAGTTTGTCGGTGCTGATCCCAATCTCGGCGCCAAACCCGTATTGGCCACCGTCGGCCAGACGGGTACTGGCGTTCCAAAAAACACTGGAGGAATCCACCTCGCGCAGGAACCGCTCCGCGGTCGCTTTGTTGTTGGTGACAATGGCGTCGCTGTGGGCGCTGCCGTATCGGGTGATGTGGTCAATGGCTTCCCCCACCCCGTTGACGACGCGCAAGCCGATGATCAGGTCGAGATATTCCGTCGTCCAGTCGGCCTCGCGCCGAATCTCGACACCGCGCTCGGTCAACGCCTTCTCGATGCGCGGCAAAAACGTGTCGGCCAGCGGCGCGTCCACCAGCAATGTCTCGATGGCGTTGCAGACGCCGGGCCGCTGGCATTTGGCGTTGAGGACGATTTTCTCGGCCATGTCGAGATCGGCGTCGCGGTCCACATACACGTGGCAAACGCCCTTGTAGTGTTTGATAACCGGGATGCGCGATTTTTCGGCAACGGCGCGAATCAGCCCTTCGCCGCCGCGGGGAATGCAGAGGTTGATCAATTCGTCGAGTTTCAACAGTTCGTCAATGGCCGCCCGATCGGTTGTCGGCACCACGGTAATGGCGTCGGCGGGCAATCCGGGGACGGCCATGGCCGCGGCCAGCGCGAGGTTGGAGTGAATCGCCTCGGAGCCGCCACGCAGGATGACGGCGTTGCCGGTTTTGAAACAGAGCACGGCGGCGTCAACGGTCACATTCGGACGCGACTCGTAGATGATGAGGATGACACCGATGGGGACACGAACTTTTTGGATGCGCATCCCGTTGGGGCGGGTCCACTCGCGGATGGTGGTGCCGACCGGGTCCGGCAACGCGGCGACTTCGCGGACGCTTCGGGCGATGTCGGCCAGGCGTTTGTCGTTGAGCGTGAGACGGTCGAGCATAGCGGCAGACAGTCCGGCTTGTTGGCCGGCCTCAAGGTCCATGGCGTTGGCGGCTTTGATTTTGTTGGCGGCCTTTTCGATGTTGTCGGCCATGGCCAGCAGGAGTCTGTTTTTGGTGGCCGAGTCGAGTTTGGCCAGTGCGCGGGCGGCCTCGCGCGAACGTTCCGCCAGTTGTTTCATTGTAATCATGGAAGAAAAGTTGAAGACGCGGTCCGCAGGGGTTACTTCCGAACCAACAACTCGGATCGAAGTTTCTGAAGAGTGACGCCCTTGAGGATGGCAGTGCGTTCCTTGGTGTAATTTCTCCGTCCCCGTTCAAACTGATGAACAAACTGAACGGCACCACCGGGGCCGAGCTTCTCCACCAGCACCGCAAAACCTCTGACGGCGATCTCGTGGGGAGTTTGATAGGTGTGAGCTTTCATAGTTCTTGTTCTCGAACAAACTCTATCACATCCCTTACCGGCACGCCAAGTTTCAGCCCTGCCGCTCGCGAAAGAAGACGGTCATCCACTGTGACAAACCAATCCGCCCGAAGCGACTCCGCAAAAGCCCGGTGAAGCGCATCCATGGACTGAACACCATGCCGAACAAACTCCGCGGCACGGTCGAATACAAACGGGGTTGCTGGCGCCGGTTTTCCAATCCACCCGAGCAATATCTCAATTCGCGCCCGCCGTCGTTGGTTCGGATTGCGACGATTTTCGGCGGTCAACGCTACAGAATTGCACAGCGTCAGTGTCCTCTGGGCCGCGGCGTCTAAAATGCGCATGACAGCGGCGGTCCCGATCAGAATGCGCCCCTGCCGTTGGTCGTCAAATGGTCGTTTCAGCGCGCACATATCGAGATAAACCTTCATCACTCACCGCCTATAAAATCACCAGGTCATCGCGGTGAACCAGCACATCGCCGTCGCGGACAAGGCCGCGGGCGAACTCGACGCCGGCAACATCGCAAACGCTGACGACATTGCCCGCCGCGCAGTCGCCTTCGGCGCGCACGACGCCTTTGGCGAGCAGGCTTTTGCCGGCGTCGCAGAGAGCGTGTTTGGCGCCGTCGTCCACGATGAGTTTGCCGGTCGGTTTCTGAAAGAAAGCAATCCAACGTTTGCGGCTCTCCAGGCGCGCGGACTTCGGCAGGAACAATGTGCCCACATCGTCGGGCACGAGAATGGCCGCCAACACGTCGGCGCGCTCGCCGTTGGCAATCACAAGCGGGATGCCGGCGCGGGTGACGATTTTGGCCGCTTCGATTTTGGATTTCATGCCGCCGACGCTGGTCACGCGGTCGGTGCCGCCGGCGAGGGCTTCCACCTCGCGCGTGATGGCAGGGATGATTGGAATACGTTTCTTTTCGGCATCCCAAACGCCTTCGATGTGGGAGAGGATAACCAGCAGGTCGGCGTCCACCAGCGTGGCCACAAGCGCGCTGAGTCGATCGTTGTCGCCGAACTTGATTTCGTCCACGGCCACGGTGTCGTTTTCGTTGATGATCGGGATGACGCCGTCGGCAAGAAGCTGAAGCAACGTGTTGCGAGCGCAGAGGTGTCGGTGACGGCTGCGGAGGTCATCGTGCGTGAGCAGCACCTGGGCGACGTGGAGGTTGTGCCGGCCAAAAAGTGCGTCGTAGGCGGCCATCAATTTCCCCTGTCCGATGGCGGCGCAGGCCTGGAGTTGTTCAAGTTTTTTGGGACGTGTTTTCAATCCGAGCACGGCCATGCCGGCGGCGATGGCGCCGGAAGAGACGAGGATGACCTGTTTTCCTTGTTGGTGGAGGGCGGCGATTTGAGCGACCACGGGCGCGGCGCCGGCTCCGGTGAGAACGCCGGTGCCGACTTTGACGACGAGGCGTTTGACAGCGCCGAGGGTTTGTTGTCGCAGTTTCATGCGAGGGGTTACTTAGCAGAAGGCGCGGTACGTGTCGAGCACGCGGACCTATTTCCGTTTGAGGATGGCTCTAACCACACCGTCCGAACCGCCGTCGTCCAGCAGAGTGGTTTTGGCGGAACACAAGCGCAGCAATGCGGGAATGTCGCCGTACTTTTCGGCGCCGGGCAGGAAGTTCACATCCCAGACATTGGTCAGTTTCGCAAACCGAAAACCGCCGAGTGCGGCAACCAATTCGTCCACTTCGGAACCGGCCATTGCGGCGGTAGCCACGGCCACCGGCGCGGCGTCATCGGTGCCGGCAAGGATGATGCGACGGCAGCGGCGCGGTGGGTTGTTGCCGCGAACCTTTGCCAGCGTGGCCAGAGCGTCGCTGACGCGCTCGGCGAACAGCGGCGGGTTGTAGCCGTAATGATAGCCGCAGTAGCCTTCGTAGGCTTGTTGGCGGGCGCCATAGACATTCGGGTTTCGGATCGCGCCGGAAAGATAGAGTTTCGGGCAAACAACCGCGCAGCCGGCGTCGAGCAGTTCCGTTGGTGGCGTTTCGTTTTTCAACGACAGCCAGACCACGACGATTCCGTTCCACTGTTTGGGATATGTCACCGCAGCGTCGGCGGCGTTGGCGCGTTTGGTGTCGAGCATGAGTTGCCAGGCGTCTCGGAGCATGCGACGCGGGACGGGTTGTCGTTTGAACCAGTTGATCACGGCGACCTCGTGGGGTGTGCCGACGTTGTCGCCCGCAGGAGCGGGATGGGCAGCGTCCCAGACGCTCAATTCCGATGGCGTCGAGAGTGTGAAGTCGCGCTCGGCAAGTTGATCGTCGCGGAGTCCGAGTGCGAAGTGTTTGTTGAAGAAGCGGTACATCTGGGCGCGCGAGACAGCGTTGTAATTGTGCGGGAACTGCGTGTTGAAGTGCGCTTCGACGCGGTGGGGCGCTCCCAACATCGTGTAGAGGCGTTTCAAGTCGGGAAACCCTTTCGTGGCCAGTTCCTTTGTCCAGTCGTCAGCGGCGGTCATGCCGAGCGGACGCGGCGCGGTGAGGGCGGCGATGTCAATGTTGCCCTGGCCGATCCGCAGGTAGGGCGCGTTCTCGCAGGTACAGCCGCCCTGCATGGCGACACTGACCATCACGCACGGAAACGCCGCCGCCACGCGCTCGTCAATGCCGCTGAGGACCATTGTCTGGGTACCACCGCCGCTGGCGCCGGTGCAGCCGATTCGTCTCCTGTCCACAAACGGGAGCGACCAGACAAAATCGAGCGCGCGCATGCTGTTCCAGGTTTGCAGCCCGAAGTAGCCACAGAGATTTCGCTCGGCCTCAGCGCTCATGAAACCTTGCTTCTGCGGCCCGTGTCGGTGCTGAGGTTTACCGTTGGCGTCGCAGAACTGGATGCTATCGGCGTAGCCGAGCATGTCGTAGTGGAACACGGCACAGCCCATGCGGGCCAGTTGGACGCAACGCGCCTGCAGGGGCGAGCGCGCGGCGTTTTCGATGGATTCGGCGCCACCGGCGAGTTGTTTTTTGACCTCCGCGTCGGAGGCACGCATGAATCGTCCGTTGGGCCAGTGGCCGTGCGGACAAAGGATGGCAGGGATTTTGTGGTCGTATTGCTTTGGCAAATAAAGGTTGCCGGTCACGTAGTGGCCGGGCAGCGACTCGAAGAAAACCTTGTCAATCGTGTAGTCGTCGCGCTCGATCCGCCCGTGAATCACCGCGCGCAACGGCGTCCGTTCGGGCATCGGCCACAACCCCGCCGCCAGCAACACCCGGTGACGGATTTCTTCACGTCGCGTCATCCATGACGCACGGTCGGCCACGGGCGTGAAGGGGAACTCGCTCCGGTTCAGGTCGCGCAACGGTCGTGTGGGAGACGGTTCCTCGGCCGGCAACATCCTCGGGAACACAAGCAGGACACACAGGACGGCAATCCATGGATGATGAGGTTTTGTCATTCTTATTCGTACCGCAACGCTTCGATAGGATCGAGCCGGGCGGCTTTGCGGGCGGGATAGAAACCGAAAAAGATGCCAATGGCAGCGCTGAAGATGACGGAGATGACAATGGATTCGGGGGAAATCAACACGGGCCATTGGGCCTTCCATGCGATGATTTTGGCGGCACCAACACCGAGCGCAACTCCCAGAAGGCCGCCCAGCGAACTGAGGGTAACAGCTTCGACGAGAAATTGCAGAAGGATGTCGCGCGGACGGGCGCCGACGGCCATGCGGATGCCGATTTCGCGGGTGCGTTCGGTGACGCTGACGAGCATGATGTTCATGATGCCGATGCCGCCGACGACGAGCGAGACCGCGGCGATGGCCGCCAGCAACATGCTCATCACGCGAGAGGTGGCAGTGGCCATTTGAGCAATTTCCTCCTGGGTACGGACGGTGAAATCGTCGTCCTTGCCGGGGGCGATGCGGTGGCGTTGTCGCAAGAGGTCGGTGATCTGGGTGCGGACGGTTTCGAGGTCCTCGGCGGCGGCAGTCTGCACGAGCATGGAGCGCAGGGTTGTGACGCCCATCAATCGTTTCATGGCGCTGGTGTAAGGGATGATGACGACGTCGTCCTGATCGGTACCCATGACGGACAGGCCCTTGGAGGAGAGGACACCGAGAATCGTGAAGGGAGCGTTGCTGATCCGTATAATCTTACCGATGGGGTCTTCATTGCCAAAGAGTTGTTCGGCAGTGGTTTTGCCCAGGACACAGACCTTGGTGGCGCCGCGTACGTCCTGTTCGGTGAACCCGCATCCCTGAGCGAAGTCCCACTGGCGAATTTGAAAATAGGAAGCGCTGCCACCAACGACGGTGGTGAACCAGTTTTGGTTGCCGGCGGAGACCTGGATGCCGCGTCGGACTTCGGGACTGACGGCCACGACCTGTTTGATCTCCAACAAAATCGCGTCGGCATCGCCAATGGTAAGGGTGCCGGCGCTGCCCCAGCCGGTGTGGACGCCACTACGGGTAATGCTGCCGGAAAACACAAGGATGACGTTGCGCCCCAGGCTGGCAATCTGGGCTTCCACCTGGCTCTTGGCGCCCTGACCGATGCCGACCATGGCGATGACGGCGCCGACGCCGATGATGATACCGAGCGCGGTGAGAACGGAACGCATTTTGTTCCGACGCAACGCCCGCAGAGCGATCTTGACGATGGCGACAACGCGCAGGAGCCAATAGCCGGTTTCAACAAGAAAGTTCATGGGGCGAGTTTGACGGCCTGGTCGGCGGCGCGCAGGCGAAGCAGTTCGGCCTCGGCGCTGAGACGGCTGGCGACAGAATGGTCGTGAACAATCTGGCCGTCGCGCATGACCACGTTGCGTTGGGCGTAGGCGGCGATGTCATGTTCGTGGGTGACCATGACGATGGTGAGTCCCTGTTCGTTGAGGCGCTGGAGCAGTCCCATGATTTCGACGCTGGTGCGGCTGTCGAGGTTGCCGGTCGGCTCGTCTGCCAGTAACAGTGGCGGATCGTTGACAAGGGCGCGCGCGATGGCCACGCGTTGTTGCTGGCCGCCGGAAAGCTGGCTGGGATGATGCGAGGCGCGCTCGGCCAGGCCGACCGTCTGGAGGGCGCGAAACGCCTTTTCGTGCGCCTGTGCCGAGGGCAATCGCCGATGGGTGTAGAGCATGGGCAACTCGACGTTTTCGAGCGCGCTGGTGCGGGAGAGGAGGTTGAAGTTTTGGAAGACGAATCCGAGTTTGCGGTTGCGAATATCGGCCAGCTCGTTGCGATCGAGGGTGGAAACATCGGTGCCGTCGAGCAGGTAGCGTCCGCGGCTGGGACGGTCGAGGCAACCGAGGATGTTCATAAGGGTGGATTTGCCGGAGCCGCTGGCGCCCATGATGGCGACAAACTCGCCGCGCTCAATGGTTATGGAAATGCCGCGCACGGCGTGGACGTCCACTTCGCCGGTGTGATAGGTCTTGTGGACGTCTTCCAGTTGGATAACAGCGCTCACGGCTAGAAACGGCGGAGACCTCCGCCAAACGGGCTGGAGGGCGCCGCGGTGGTTTTCTCGGCGGCTCGGATGAAGGTGATGACCTCGTTGCCTTCCTGGAGTCCCTCGATGATTTCGGTGTAGGCGCCGTCACTGATACCGGTTTTGACCTTAACCGGTTGCGGTTTCCCTTCTTTGAGCAGGTAAACGGTGCGGATGGCGGGTAAATCCTGTCGAAGCTGGCTGCGCGCGCGGCGTCGGGGCGGCTCGCGTTTGTCAGACTCGGCGGGGAGCGATTCTTCTTCCTTTTTCGTCTCTTTGGGGAGTTTGACGCGGAAAGCGGCGTTGGGAACGCAAAGGGCATCCTTGCGCTCGGCAATGATGACGGAGACATTGGCGGTCATGCCGGGGCGGAGTTTGAGTTCGTCGTTGTTGACCTTGATGATGGTATCGTAGGTGACAACGTTTTGGACGGTGATAGGGGCGTTGCGGACTTCGACGACCTTACCGTGAAATGTTTCGTTCGGGTAGGCGTCCACGGTAAAGGTGACGGGCAGGCCGACTTTGACCAGACCGATGTCGGCCTCGGCGACATTGGCGTCAATCTGCATATCACGCAGGTCGTTGGCAATGACAAACAAGGTGGGCGCGCTGAGGCTGGCCGCCACGGTCTGGCCGACGTCCACTTTGCGGTCAATGACAATGCCGTCAATGGGCGAGTAAATGGTGCACCGAGCCAGATCGGTCTGACTACGGCGAAGGGAGGCGTTTTTGATGGCCACCTGGGCTTCGGCCTGGTGGAGGGCGGCAATGACCTGGTCGTAGTCAGACTGCGGGATGAGGCGGTTGTCGAGAAGTTCCTTGGAGCGGCGCGCGTTGACCTGGGCCAGTTCGAGCTGGGCCTTGGCGTTGGCGAGGTCGGCCAGGCCCTGTTCGACGTTGGCCTGATAGGTGGCGGGATCAATCTGGGCGATGATCTGGCCGTTGGTAACGATGGAATTGAAATCCACAAACAGTTTCTGGATGATGCCGGAAATCTGGCTGCCGACCTGGACATTGAGCACGGGATTGAGTTGGCCGGTGGCCGTCACGACCTGGACAATATCCGCGCGGGTGACGGGCGCGGTTTGATAAGGCGAAACGTTCTCCGCCGCCTTTTGTTTTTGGTGCCAATAATAACCGCCAGCGAGAGCGCCCCCGATCAGGAGGAGCGCCATCAACCATCTCGACCAGCGAAATCGTTTGTCGTTTGCCATTAGTGTTTGCTTACCAGAGTTATTCCGCGCCGTCAAACCACCGAGCCAGTTCCGCTACCGTCAACTCATCGAGCCGATGCACAATGCGATCCGCTCCTACCAGCGTATCGGACGGATGAGTGGTTGCCACGCCGACGACCTTCATTCCGGCGCGTCGGGCGGCTTCAATGCCGACGTGCGCGTCTTCAAATACGACGCAGCGTGGCGGCGGGATGTTCATCTTTTGTGCAGCCAACAAAAACACTTCCGGGTCCGGTTTGCCGTGGCGAACATCCTCGCTGGAAACAATGACGGTGAAATACTTCTCAAACCCGATCACGCCGAGAGTGCAAACAATGTTTTCGCGGTGCGTGGAAGAAGCGATCGCGCAGGGAACCGCCGCCGCTCGCAACGCCTCCAGCCAGGGGCGAACGCCGGGCAACGGCGCGATCCCCTCTTCGCGGATTATTTCCCGGTACAACGCCTCTTTGCGCAGGGAAAGACGGCGGACCTCCTGTGGATCGCGCGTCCAACCCAGCAGTTCCGGGATGATTTGTTCGTTTTTCATGCCGAAACTGCGTTTGAAATGGTCTGGCGGCAGCGCGCGATGTTCCTCTGCCGCCAGTCGTTCCCAACTTTTCTCGTGCGGACGCGAGGAATCAACAATCACGCCGTCCCAATCAAACAAGGCTGCCCATGGTTTCATGGCGCGCATTCCTACAACCGTTCATGCCGTGGCGCAAGCCATTCGCGGCTCACCAGTTTCCGTTCCGCGCCGGGTGACGTCGAGCATGAACCACACGTGACGGTGTTCATGCGGGTAGGTTCTGCAATAATAGCGCCACCGCCGTAGCATCATTGTGGCAATGCGCCCCGAACGGGATCGGACGATGCAAGAGGCAAAAACCGATGATTCGGCGCTTGGCAGCCGCCGGTTTTGTGACTAGATAGTCCGACACCGATGAGAAAAGATTTCTGGAATGGAACACTCCTGGCGTGCTGGGCGTTGTGTCTTTGCAGCGCTCACGTAACGTTGGGAGGCCTCCCCGGCGAATACGCCCTGCCGATGTACCTGTGCGGCGCGGCGCTGGCGTTGGTGTGGGCAATGAAACTTCTCTGGTCGCAGGAGGTTTCCTGGATTTGGACGCCGCTGCACGTGCCGGTGCTGGGACTGGTGGCGTATGCGGGGCTGCGGGTTTGGACTGCTCCCTTGCGCCACGAGGCCGAATGGGAACTGTTGCAAATCGGACTGTATGCGTTGGTCTATTTCGTCACGGCGTTTTCGTTCTACCGCTCGCGGTATCGGACGGCGCTGCTGCTGGTGGTGACGGGGCTGGCGGTGGCGGAGGCGATATACGGCTATTGGCAGTACGCCACGGGCAACGACCGGGTCCTATGGTACCTGCGCCCCGCCCAGTATCACGGACGCGGCAGCGGCACCTATATCTGTCCGAATCATCTGGCCGGGTGGCTGGAAATGGTGGCGTTGGTGTTGCTGGCGCAAATCGTTGTCAACCCGCGTCCGTTGAAGTCGCTGGAACACAGTTTCATCATCAAACTGCTGGAGTTCTCGGCGTTCGGCGTCATCCTCGCCGGGCTGTTTGCGACACAGTCGCGCGGGGGCTGGATGGCCCTGGCGGTGGGCGGTGTGTTGTTCTGGTTGTGGGCGTGGCGAACGCAATGGATGCCGCCGCGCGTGGCGGATGCGACGGTCTTGGCGTTGCTGGCGGCCATCGTGGCGGCGTTGACAATTCCCGACGTTCGGGAACGCATCTCGGAAACACTTTCTCTCAATCTCGATTACACGTTCCGCTACGATATTCTTCGCGTGTATGATCCCCATTTGGAGGGGCGGGTCCCGATGACGCAGGCCTCGTGGTGGATGTTTCTTGATCACCTCTGGGTCGGCACCGGACCGGGATCCTGGCGCTGGTTTCACCCGCAGTACCGACCGGAAAGCATGGGCGCCTTCGCCCCGTTGTACGCTCACAATGATCTTTTTCAGTTTGCAGCGGAATACGGGTTGGTCGGGGTTCTCCTGCTGGTGTCGGCGCTGGGTTGTTTTTGCTGGCAAAGCTTGTGGTTGACACGACGCAGCCAACCCAACGGCGAACGAGCGATGGCGCTGGGCGGGTTTCTGGCGGTCGGTGCCATGTTGGTCCATTCGTTGGTGGATTTCAACCTGCACATCCCCGCCAACGCGCTTTTGACCGCCTCGATCATCGGTCTGGTCGCCGCACTCGGCGACAACACTCATTTTCGTCGTCGCCGTCTGCCGCGCGCAGGGAAAACCGCGCTGGCCGTTGTCCTGTTGCTGGTGGCCGCCGCGATCGCCTGGAACGGATTCCGCCTTTGCGCCGCGCAACGTTATCTGCTCAACGGTCGCAACGCTCAGGCCGCGCGAGAATGGACGGAAGCGTTGCGCCACTATCGTCAGGCGGCAGCGGTCGCTCCGCATTTCGCCGAACCTCATGCGCGCATGGGCGAAGTGTATCGCTTTCAATACATCGAATCGTCCGAAGACGGTGCTGCCTCCCCGCTGTTGTCGCGGGCGCTCACCGCCTACCAGGAGGCGTTGCAACGGAATCCGCGCGACGCCGCTGTCTGGTTGCAGGTGGCGCTCCTGTACGAGCGGATGGGCAACATCAGCGAGGCCATGACCACTTTTGACCGGGTGTTCGCGCTCGATCCGTACAATCCGCATTACCTGATCGAATACGGCCAGTTCCTGGAACGGCGCAACCAGTACGACGCTGCGCTCCGCGCCTACGAGAAAGCCGCCCGTCAGAACGACCCGGAAGCCGGCCATCTCCTCCGTCAGCTTCGCCAACGGCTCTCTCATCAAAACCGTTGACCCACCCTACAGCCTGCGGCACTATGACACGACATGTGGCAGTGGACGGAAAACGTTGAACAGTATGTGCTCGATGTCATTTTCGAGCGCCGACGCGATTTGGGCGCGCATCTGACCCGAGCCGTTCTCTCCGCTCTGTCTCGCGTCTATCAGTTTGCCATCCAAATCCGTCTCTTTCTCTGGAACTACCGTATCTTCCGCGATCACACCCTTGGCTGTCGCGTCGTCAGTATCGGCAACCTCACCGTCGGCGGCACCGGCAAAACCCCTGTCGTCGAGGTTTTCGCTCGTGCTCTCACCGCCCGCGGTCGCCATGTGGCCATTCTCTCCCGCGGCTACAAAAGCGCTCCACGCCCCCTCTGGCAACGCCTTTACGAAAAACTCACCTTTCAGGACGAACTCACCCCGCCCCGCATCGTTTCCGATGGCCATTCTCTGTTGCTTGATTCCTCGCAAGCGGGCGACGAACCCTACATGCTCGCTTCCAACCTCAAAAACGTCGTCGTTCTTGTGGACAAAGATCGCGTCAAATCCGGCCGCTATGCCATCCGCCGTTTCGGATGCGATACCTTGTTGCTGGACGATGGGTTCCAATACCTGGCCCTCAAGAACCGCATTGACATCTGTCTGGTGGATCACAACAACCCCTTCGGCAATCACCATCTCCTGCCCCGCGGCACCCTGCGCGAACCCATCGCCAATCTCAAACGTGCTCACTACATTTTCATCACCAAATCCCCCCTCAACGGCTCTCATGCCCTGCACGCCGCGCTCCGCAAATTCAACCCCAACGCCGAAATCATCGAGTGCGCCCACCAGCCGCTCTATCTTCAGGACGTCTTCACCGGCGAACAACGCGACCTCAACACCCTCAAAGGACTCAACGTCGCCGCCATCTCCGGCATCGCCGTCCCCGAAAGCTTTGAAAACGGCCTCCGCGACCTCGGCGCCAATGTCATCTACGCCAAACGCTACGCCGACCACCACCGCTATACCCAACAGGAAATCCTCAACATGATCAACCGCAGCGTCCGCCGCGGCGCCCAGGCCATTCTCACCACCGAAAAAGACGCCGTCCGCTTCCCCAAAATAGACCGACGCGACCTCCCCATCTATTTCCTCCGCGTCGAAGTCAAAATCATCAAAGGCGCCAAGGACTTCCACGATGCCGTCGCCCGCATCTGCCACGAATAACCGCATCCTCGTCCGCGCCACCAACTGGATCGGCGACACCGTCATGATGATGCCCGCCGTCACCGCCCTGCGCCAGGCCAACCCCGACGCGCACATCGCGCTTCGTTGCCCCGCCCACCTCCGCGACCTCTGGCGCCACAATCCACACCTCAACGAAGTCATCACCGAAATCACCGGCCACTACGATACCGCCTACATTTTCCCCAACTCCTTCCGCAGCGCTTGGGAAACCGTCCGTGCCCGCATCCCTCACCGCATCGGTTACCGCGGCCACTGGCGTCGTTGGTTACTCACTCAAATCATCCCCGATTTCCCCGGCGAAATCCCACACTACCAAACCGTCACCATCGCCGGAAAAACGTTCCGCCGAAAAGTCTTCCCCACCCTCCGCCACCAAGTTCACCGCCACCTGGCCATCGTCGGCGCCTCGCAAACCGTGCCGCCACGCATCTGGCTCGGACCCGACGCCGACGCCATCCGCCTCCGCCTTCTCGGCAACGATCCGCGTCCCATTCTCGCTCTCAATCCCGGCGCCGCATTCGGTCCCGCCAAACGCTGGCCCTCCGACCGTTTTGCCAGCGTCGCCGAATACGTTCACGCGGCAAGCGGCTGCCGCGTCATCCTCCTCGGTGGCCCGAACGACCCCGTGATTCCATTGCCGCCCGGCTCGCTCAACCTCGTCGGCCAAACCACGCTCCTCGAACTCTGCGTCGTCCTCAAGGCCGCCCGCGTCCTGCTGACCAACGATACCGGTCCGATGCACCTGGCCGCCGCACTTGATGTCCCGCAAGTCGCCCTCTTCGGCTCCACCTCCCCCGAACTCACCGGACCGCTCAGCGACAAAGCCGTC
>CAZISE010000012.1:0-105594 GCA_964541945.1 uncultured Verrucomicrobiota bacterium | reverse complement strand
TTCTGCTTGGCTGTCTGCTGATCCTTGTGCGAGCCTATTTATGAGACCACTTCTAATAACTTCGTCACATAGTTCGCCCCTCTCACCTGTTGAATAATTCGGCTTGAACTTTGACGGGCGTTTGTCGTCCAATACCATAAACATGCAACGCACTCGTGCACTCCTCTCCGCCCTGCTGCTGGCACCATTGGCGATGACCTTCTGCCTGTTTGCTGCCGACCAGCGTCAGCCGGTCGCCGGTCCGCTGGTCGGCTTTGAATACACCGAAGGCCAGACGGCGCCGCGTTCGGAGGTGCGCGACCCGTGCATCATCCGCGACGGCGCCGCCTACTTTCTCGTCTTCACGATGTATCCGTTCCGCAACCGCGAAGAGAAACATCTTCAGGAACCGAACCAGGGCGGCTCGCCCGGCATCGCGCTCTATTCATCGCCCGACTTGAAGGCGTGGACATTTGTGAACTGGCTCGTGAAATCGTCCGACCTGCCGGACGATTGCCCGTACAAGAATCGTTTCTGGGCACCGGAGATTCACAAGATCGCCGGAAAGTTCTACCTCATCTTCACCGCCGACAACTGGCTCAAGAAAGAATACAACCCCGCCGGCACGTGGGGCAGTGCCGGCTATGCGTTTGTCGGCGTGGCCGACAAGATCACCGGCCCGTACCAGCGGATTAGTTATATCAAAGGCGCTGCCTGCGACACGACACTGTTCGGCGACGCGGATGGAAAGACCTACGCCTTCATCCCTCGCGGTGATATTGACGTGCAGGAGATTGACCTGAACGCCATGAAACTCGTCGGCCAACCCAAACGCATCGTGACCGCCGACAATTCCGACATCGGCGTCGCCGCCAAGCCCGAGTACCTTGAAGGGCCGTGGGTCAAGAAAATCGGTTCCACATATTGTCTCTTTTACGCCGCCATTTACAAAGATCAACGCCACCCCGATTGGCTCGGCTACTGGACCGGCGTGGCGTACGCTGATCACCCACTCGGTCCGTGGAAAAAAGACCCGCGCGGCAAAGTCTTCCTCGGTGGCCACCTCGCCGTGTTCGACGGCCCCGACGGCCGCCCGTGGCTTTCCTACCGCGGCGAAAGCGGCGGCTCAACCCACGGCAAACTCTGCATTGCTCCGTTGGAATTGGAAAAGAGATAACCATGCCTTGTTTTCTCACACGCCGACAATTTCTCAAGCTCACCATGGCCGCGCCGGTCGTCACTGCGACAACGCCGATGTTCGCGGCGCTCGGCCTGAAGGAACCGTTCGCGCCGCCCGTGGCTGTCTTTAGCAAGGTGTATCAGGAAATCAATCTCTCCTACGAGGACTCCGCCGCGCTCACTGCCGAGGCAGGGCTGGATGGCATTGACTGCGCGGTGCGCCCGAAAGGTGAAGTCCTGCCCGAACGCGCGGCCGATGATTTGTCGCGCTACGCGGAGATCCTCCAGAAACATCGGGTGAAGATGCTGTTGCTGACAACCGCCATCCTCAGCCCCGCCTCACCTCACGCCGAAACGATCCTGCGCGCGGCAAAATCGCTCGGCATCCGCTACTACCGTCTCGGTTACTGGCGCCAGGAACCGCTTGCCACGGTCCGATCGCAACTCAGGGAACTGGCCGCGTTGAACCAGCAGCTTGGCGTTTGCGCGCTCTTCCAACATCATTCCGGCAACTACGTCGGGGCCAATCTCGGCCAGTTGCGCGAGATCGTCGGTGATTTTTCACCGGAGCAGATCGCGGTTGCGTTCGACCTCGGCCACGCCATTCTCACGCACGGCGACGACTGGCACGGCTATTTTGAGAAACTGAAACCGTGGATCAAGGTCGCTTACGTCAAGGATGCCAAGCGCGGCGCGGGGTTTGTCCCGTTTGGCGAAGGGGAATTCGGCAAAACCGATCTCTTCCGCTGTCTTCGCGCGATGAATTACCGTGCCCCACTATCCATGCACATCGAATACAAGTGGGAACCGAAAACGCGGGCGCAGTTGCTCGCCGAGTTGAAAGCCAGCCGCCAGACACTGGGCCGCTGGCTCGCCGCAAGCCAATGAACCCAATCTCCCGACGCGCATTCCTGCGGCTCGCCGCCGCCGGCGCGGCGCTACCGTGGCTGCCGTGGCCGGGCGAGGCGGTGAACGCGCTGCCCACAGGCGCGGCGCCCCGGCCCGTGGAGGCGCCGTGGTTTCCGAGCCGGTTGCACGCGTTTGTGTGGCGAAACTGGTCGTTGACGCCCGTCGAGCGACTGGCGCAAGTGGTCGGAGCAAAACCGCAACACATTCTCGATCTCGGCGCCTCGATGGGATTGCCGCCACCGCCGCGCATCACCGCCGATCAACAACGTCGTTCCTACATCACCGTCATCCGTCGCAACTGGCATCTGCTCCCGTATGACCAGCTTCTAATGCTGCTCGGCTGGACCGAGGCGCAACTGGCGTTCACGTTGCGTGAGGACGACTTTCTTTTTGCCAAGCTCGGCAATCTCAAACCGCGTTGCGAACCGCTGACCTACGAGCCGCCAGACGCCGCGGCCGCCGACCGCGTCCGCGCCATTGCCGGGATCGTCCGCGAAGAGTTTGGCAACGACGCCGGTCGGTCGCGCGATCCGCTGTTCGGGTTTGTGACCGATCTCTCTGCCGTCGCCCGCCCTGCGGCGCCGACGCGCCGCGAAAGCGGCTCCACATTCTCGCCGCGTTTCTGTTACTCCTACTTTGCGCTCTACGGCGATCCGTTGTTGGAAACCGAAACCGATCCCTACCCTGACGGTTATCTCGCCCGCCTGGCCGCGGCGGGCGTGGACGGGGTCTGGCTGCAGGCGTTGCTTCACAAGCTTGCGCCGTTCCCGTGGGACGCCGCCCGCAGCGCGGGCTGGGAGCAACGTCTGCAAAACCTCAAGAGACTCGTCGCGCGGGCGCACCGACACGGCATCGGCGTCTGGCTCTATCTCAACGAGCCGCGCGCCCTGCCGCTGGCGTTTTTCGACTCGCGCCCGCACATGAAAGGTGTCGTCGAATCCGATCACGCCGCGCTCTGCACCAGCGATGCCGGTGTACAGAAATTCCTCACCGACGCCGTGGCCACGATCTGCCGTGCCGTGCCCGACCTTGCCGGGTTCTTCACCATCACCGCCTCGGAAAACCTGACGAGTTGTTGGTCGCATCACCGCGGCGCCGCCTGTCCGCGTTGCGGCAAACGTTCGCCGCCCGATGTGATTGCCGAGGTCAACACGTTGTTTGCCGACGGTATCCGCCGGGCCGGTGCCGGAAGCCGTCTGATCGTCTGGGACTGGGGTTGGAAAGACGAGTGGGCCGAGCCGATCGTTCAAAAACTGCCGCCCGATGCCGCCCTGATGAGCGTCAGCGAATGGAGCATCCCGATTTGTCGTGGCGGCGTGGACAGCGTTGTGGGCGAGTATTCCCTCTCCACCATCGGGCCCGGCCCGCGTGCCAAGCGGCATTGGGAACTTGCTCGCCGTCGCGGCATGAAAATCGTCGCCAAAATCCAGGCCGGCAACACCTGGGAGCTTTCCGCCGTGCCGTATATTCCCGCCGTTGCCAACGCCGCCCAACACGCCGCCAACCTGCGCGAGGCCCACGTGGACGGTCTCATGCTCGGCTGGACGTTGGGCGGGTATCCGTCGCCCAACCTCGAAGTCGTCGCCGAGGTCGGTCGCGGCGCCGATCCCGACACGGCCATGAACGCGGTGGCTCGGCGGCGTTTCGGCCAGACGCTGGCGCCGTTGGTGGTGGCCGCGTGGCGCGAGTTCAGCGCGGCATTCAGCGAATTCCCGTTCCACGTTGGCCTGCTCTACCACGGCCCGATGCAGGTCGGCCCGGCCAATCCGCTGTGGACGGAACCGACCGGCTACAAATCCACCATGGTTGGGTTCCCTTACGACGATCTCAACGGCTGGCGTGCCGTCTATCCGACGGAAACCTTTATCGGTCAGTTCAACAAAATGGCCGACGGATTTGACGCAGCCATCGCCCGACTGAAAACCGCCGTGCTGCGCCCGACGCCGGCCTTGGCCGCCGAACTGCGAGTCGCCGAGGCGGCCGCCATTCATTTCCGCTCGACGGCCAACCAGGCCCGGTTCCTCGTTGCCCGCGACCGACGCGATACCGCCGAACAGCAACGCGCGCTGGCCGACGAAATCGCTCTCGCCCGCCGTCTCTATGCCATCCAAACACGCGATTCGCGGATCGGTTTTGAGGCTTCCAACCACTATTACTACGTCCCCCTCGATCTCGTCGAAAAAGTCATCAACTGCCGCTGGCTGGCGGAAAGGCTCAAATGAACGTTTTGTTTCTCACGCTGACGATTCTGGTTTCCGACTGGACTCATACCGCGCCGCGCGCCGAGATTGCCCCGCGTTTCCGCCAGGACACCCGCACCGGCACGCTCATCATCGAGACCGACGACCGCGACGGCCAGGCGGGCTGGTGGACAACCTCTGTGCCGGTGCAGGGCGGTCATTGGTACCGGTTTGAGGCGTTCCGCCGCGTCCGCAATGTCGCCGAACCGCGCCGCAGCGTTCTCGCGCGCGTGCTCTGGCTCGACGACACTGGCAAGCCCGCCATGCGCGACACGCCGGTCGTCAATTTCTACTACGCGCCCGGCACCGGATTGACCGCCGAGCCGGAGTATCCTACCGATAAAAACACCGATGCCCGCGGATGGACGGAAGTGTCGGATGTGTATCGCGCTCCGGCGGCCGCAACGCGCGCCGTGATCGAACTGCATTTCCGATGGGCACCCCGCGGACGCGTCGAGTGGAGCCGTGTTTCGCTCACCGAAGTGCCGCCGCCCGCACCGCGCAAGGTCCGACTCGCAACGGTCCACTACCGTCCGAGCAAAGGCAAAACGCCGTCGGAGAAGCGCGAACAGTTCGCGCCGTTGATCGCCGAGGCCGCCCAACAGAAAGCGGACCTCGTCGTCCTGCCAGAAACGCTGACATTTTACGGAACCGGCAGAACACTGGCAGACTGCGCGGAGCCGGTGCCCGGCCCTTCAACGGACTATTTCGGCGCACTGGCCAAGCAACACAACCTCTACATCGTCGCGGGATTGATCGAACGCGACGGCCATCTCATTTACAACGTGGCCGCGCTCATCGGTCCCGATGGCCAACTCGTCGGCAAGTACCGCAAAGTCTGTCTCCCCCGCAACGAGATCGAAGCCGGCGTCCAGCCCGGCCACGACTATCCCGTCTTTCAAACCCGCTTCGGCAAGGTCGGCATGATGATCTGCTACGACGGATTCTTTCCCGAAGTCGCGCGCCGACTCGCCGCCAACGGCGCCGAGGTCATCGCCTGGCCCGTCTGGGGCTGCAACCCGTTGCTGGCCGCCGCCCGCGCCTGCGAAAACCACGTCTATCTCGTCAGCAGCACCTACACCGACACGAGCGCCAACTGGATAATCTCCGCCATCTACAACCACGAAGGCAAACCCGTCGCCCAAGCCAGGGAATGGGGCAGTGTGGTCCTCGCCGAAGTGGACCTCGACCAACGCCTCCACTGGGCCAGCCTCGGCGACTTCAAGGCCGAAATCCCAAGACACCGACCATGAAAACCATCGTCATCCTCTTGCTCGCGTCAACCGCAAGCTACGCCGAACCGCCGCCCTATCCGCGGCTCGTGACCGCCGAGACACGCGCCGATCCCGCCGCGCTGGCGGCGTTGGAAAAACCCGGCACGATCTTCTTTGCCGACAACTTCGAGTCGCCCGCCTCGCTCACCAATTCCTTCGAGATCGCCGGGCTGAAAGAAGGCCACGTCAAACTCACCACCGACCCGAAACTCGCCCACACCGGCCACGGCGCCATGCAATTCACCGCGCCCGGCCGCGACGGCCAGGCGTCGCTGACCGGCGCCTCCTACTGGTTCGGCCCGAAAGGCTACGACCGCGTTTATTTCCGACGCTACATCAAGTTCGCCGCCGATTACGACCAGGGCGACCTCCATCACGTCGGCGGCGGCCTCGAAGGCGTCGCCGGCGCCAACAAATGGGCTGAGATGGGCAAGGCCGGTCTCCGACCGAACGGCGACGACCGGTTCTCCTGCCGTTTCGAGCCGTGGAAGGACTGGGGCCGTTATCCGCCGCCCGGTTTCATGTTTCTCTATACCTACTGGATGGATATGAAACCCGCCGCCGACGGCCATTACTGGGGCAACAACCTGAATCCCGCCCCCGAAGAACGCCTCGCGCTCCAGCGCGACCGCTGGTATTGCCTCGAACACATGATCAAGGTCAACGACATCGGCCAGGCCAACGGCGAACTGGCCGCATGGATCAACGGCAAGCTCTACATCCACTACAAGGGTTTCCGCTGGCGCAGCGCCGACGATGTCCGCATCAAACGCGCCCACATCGGTCTCTACGTTCACCACGCCCAAAAGGACAACACCGTCTGGTACGACGACCTCGCCCTCTCCACCGGTTACATTGGTCCTACGGCGCCTTGAGCGTCAACGTGGCTTTGATCAGGTTGAATCGGTCGTGAGCGTTGATTCCCTGTTTGGCGCCGGCGCCGTAAACACTGAACACGCTCCACAACGTCAGACCGTCGGCGCTCATCCACTTCGTCGGAAACGAGCAAAGCAGGCCTTCGCCTTCGCGTCCCATCCCTCCCCAGTCGTCGTAGTAGGCCACCGTCGTCCACGGCCCGCGTGGCGTCGGCCCATCGAACACGCCAAGCTGACCGGGACCGGTGTGAAACGTGGTGAGCAGAAACCGTTTCAAACCGGGATGATAAACGACCGTTGCCGCCCGCGTACCGTTGGGATCGGTAAAAACGGGTTCGTCGAAAAACTCGTACGCCGCGCGGTCGCGGATTTTGGCGGCGGGCACACGCGCCAGGTACAGACGATTTAAGTCAAAAATCCGGTGGCCGTACAGATACACAAAACCGTCGAACGACAAAAATGTCTCCGGCTGGAAACGCCCGGCGCCCTTGGGAAACACCCAACCGGCTTTCGACCACGTCGCGCCCAGGTCCGCCGACCATACCAACACATGAGTCACGTCCGGCCACGGCCCGTCCTGCTGATTCACGCTGGCGTACAATGTCCTACCCACAAACACCAACCCGCTCGTTTTCCCCTTTTTCGGAAACGACGCGGGATTCAACGCGTTCCTGCCGCCGTTGATGTTGATGCCGCGAAAGTTCTCCGGCTCGCCCTCGATACGGGCAAATCCCATACTGACACGACCCTCCTGATCCGAACCGCCAAAACCGCCGCCGTCGCCCCAAGCCGTGTACAGGTTGCCGTCCGGTCCCTCCGCGACCGGCCAGAGATCGCTGCCGGGCGCGGCCGACCGCAACGTCTCCCAATGCCATCGAATCTCGCGCACCACCGGACCGGGCGGATACGGAGCCACAAGTCCCAACAAAAGCGCCAGCAGAATCACGGCCACCGCCATTGTTCATCGAAAAATCCAGCGGCCACGATTTTGCCGGGCGAATGCGCTCCGGGCGGCTCGCGCAGGTCCACCACCGCCCAGTCGGGCAGTTTCGGCGTTTGAAGCGCATTGCTGGCGTTGGCGTCAGCCCGGAACGTGTGACCACTGTTGAGGACGACGTAGCGATTCGGATTCAGCGGATTGGGGAAAATCAGGATCGGCGCGTGACAGGCGGCATCGTATCGGTGTCCGCGCCATTCGAGCGTGTCCTTTGTCCAGCGCAACGGCAGTTTGTCGGCAATGCGCCGCAGCAACGCGTTGCTCGACGGGTCGCCCCAGAGAACCAGGTTGGCGGCGGCGATGTCGGCATCAGTCACGGCGGTGTCATCCTTCACGGGCGCTTCGCCGCGAAAAACACGGCGCCACTCGCTCCGTGCCAGTTCCATCTCGGCCTGCGTCCATGCTCCGACGGCGGTGTGGAACGGTTGGCCGGTAGGGCGAACGTGAAGGAATTGCGACAGAAACGCATGATCAATCGGGCCACAGACGCCGGGACGTTTGCCCGCTGCCGGCGATGTCCCGGTCTGCCACCGGCCGTTGGCCTTGTGGAAGGTGTTCCCGTTCAGTTTTTGCCCGTCGAGCACCGCCTGTTGGCCAACGTCAAATCGCACGGCAGCGACGTTGCGCGTGGTCGCGATGACGGTGTCGCCTTCAAGTCGGGCGATCACGTCGGCTCGTTCCCAGTGTTTTTCCATCGCCTCGATTCGCACCCAGCGCATGCTCGGATAAATCAGCGTGTAGGTGGTGAAACGAACCTGTTTCGGCAAGGGATCGCGTCCTTTGACGGCGGCGGCCGTGACGAATTCCTCGATCTTCGGCTTGGCGTCGGGATGATATTTGTGCGCCGTCTGCGGCCCGATGAGGTGCAGGAAGCTCAAGCCTTCCCGTCCGGCGAAACGGAGCATGATGTCGGCCGCTTGCTTCTGTTTGTCGAGTTCGCCGGAGTAAGCGACCAGCGGGACGTTGGCGAGGTTGGCGGCATACACCGTGGCGTCGTACCAGCGCCAGAGTGTCTGTTCCCAGGGCGGCGGCGGTTCCTTGCCCTCGTCGAGAGCATGTGAGTATTCGCCGGTCTCGGCGAAACCGGCGCCGGGCGCGGCGGCGGCGAAACACCCCGCGTGATGCGTGGCAAAATGCCAACAAGCGGCTCCGCCCATCGAGAACCCACGCACCGTGACGCGATCGTTGTCAATCGGATAGGCGGCGCGGATGTGCTCCCACGCCTCAAAAAGGTCGCGTTCGCCCGCGAATTTGTTGGCGTTGCAGAAACGCCCGTAAAGCTGGCACACAAACGCGCCCGGTGGCGTAAACGGCGGCGGATTTTTTTGGGCACTGTCGAGAAAGGCCAGTTCGGTGAGTTTCTCGTTGCGTCCGTGCAACCAAAAATCCAACCGACGCGGTCGGCGGTCGTCGGGAGTCCAGTCCGGGGGCACGAACAGACCGTACGGCTGAACCGAGCCGTCCACCTGTGAGCGGTAACCGCGCACGACAAGCCCGGTCTGCGTCAGCCATGGTGTTTGCCCGTTGGCGAGCGCTGCTGCGCGCGCCCTGCCCTCGTCCAGTTGTGCCTTGGCGATGGCGATTTGTTTCGCGTCGAACATCTCGTTGTAACGAAGCGCCCAATCCACGGCCTTGTGGAAAATCGCCACGTCGGGCAACAGCGGGTGGTCGCGCAATTTTTCCATTTCGGCGCCCAACAACGCGACACCCGCTTCGAGTTCCTTGCGGTCTTTCTCCGAGACCGGCACACCGGGGGGTGGGACTTGTTTCGGCGCGGGCAGTACGGCCACAAGCATCAATAGGGCGGAACAGAAAAAAGTCATGGTAACTCCAAGGCGATGGATTTCATGGTTGGTTTGGCGGCGCAGGTGATGGTGTAGGTTTCCTGCGGTGATCGGGCAATGTGGACGTCCTGTTTCGCCACACCGGCTTCGTCCCAGGTGTATGTAATCTTCACGGGGACAAAACCGCCTTGCGGCTGTTTGTAGTCGGCGTCAATGCGGACAAAAAACAGGCAGGTGGTATTGCGCTGTCGTCCGACCCAGCGGACCTGCGCGGCGCGCGTGCCGGGCGGGATGTCGGTCACGGTGATGTACTGGCAGATACCCTGATAAGGACCAGTCTGGGTAGCGACGGTCTTGAAGGTTTTGCCGTCGTCAAAGGAGACTTGAGCTTCCCACTGGTCGCGTTGGTCGCGGAGACGGTAGTGTCCGCCGAAACGCAGGCGGGTCATGTCGCCGGGTGTCGCTATGGGGAAGGTGACACTGCCGCCGTCGGTTTTGAGGCGGAAATGTTCTTCTTCGACGCCCTGGAGGATTGGGTGGAATCGCATGGCGCTGAAGCGGGTTCCGCCCTGGCTGGAGCCTTCGATGGTAACGGTGCCCTCGTGTGGTCCGGCGGTGAAAGTGATGATGTTGTCGCCGCGGTCGAGGATCGGCAGGGCGCGTTGGGAACATTGGATGTCGTGCGTGATTTTCAGGGCGTCCACGACCGCGCCGTGACGGACGAGACGAAGACGGTAGTGGTAGCGGCGACGACAGAAGGGGGTGAGGTCAATTTCTCGCGGGCCGTTTTGGTCGAGCGTAACGATCTCGTGCCAGTCGAGGCCATTGTTGTCGCTGAACAGAACCGTCACGCCGTGCCCGGCGGTCAGTGTGAGTGTGCCGTTGAGATAGACGTAACTGCACGGCATTTCGATCTCAATCACGTCGGGCTTGAGTAAAGCGGCTGGGACGTCGTACTCCAGCGTACCGCTGCCGACACGGCCTTCGGTGCGGTCGTTGAAGTCGCGGAGGAATCGGGCGGGTTTGGCAGTAAGACAGGCGGGGCCTTTGCCGTCGTTGATGTGCTGGCCTTTGTTGAACCAGTGGCGGGTGAGCCGTTCGCCGGGGCGGAGTTGGATGTTGACTTCGTAGCCCTGTGAATAGCCGTACTCGTAGGGGAACGGTGTTTTCTGGCTGCCGTCGTACTCCTGCATGGTGGAAGCCCAACCGTGCGTTTTGGCGGGCCACCAACCGCCGTCGTCATAAAACTTGCAATTGGCCAGCAAGGACGGGCCTTGTTTCCAGCCGGTCCAGCCGTTGGCCTTCTGGAATTCTGTGAGTCGGGCGCTGTTGCCCTTCAGATCGGGATGATCCTTGAGCCAGCCCTGAACGGCGACGCAAACCTCGGCGAGGCTGGCGATCTTGCCGTCGGGACGGGTAAAGTAGTTCACCAGCGAAGCGTCCAACAGATGCCATTCGCCTTCCCAGAAAACTTCGGGAACGCTGTGAGCATGGATGCCCCAACCGCGCGCAGGCAGGCCAAGATAGCGGGCAAGCTGTTCGATGCGAGCGGCAGCGCAGCAACACATGCCGTAGCCGTACACATTGAAGCTCTTGATGGCGTCGTGGACACAAGCCTCATGAAGCTGTTCGTTTGGCGGCGCGTCCTGATAGACAAACGCGACGTTGGAACGCCAGACGGCGATGGCCTTCTGTTCGTCGGTCATGTCGTCCCGAATGAAGGATTTTTTCCAGGCTTCGAGGCTGGAGACATCCTCGACCTTGTCGGAAAGAACCTTGATGTGACTGACGACCTGCGCTTCGGCAATCGTTGCCGCCAACAGGAAGGCGATCAGGAGTTGTTTCATTTCAGCGTTCGTTCGACGAGCGCCACGCCGTCGGCATTCAGAATCGTCACCTTCATCCGCCGAGCATCGGCTTCGATGCGAGTGACGGTGGCCGCCAACGGTTTTGATCCGCCGCCGATGAAGACGGGATAATCGTGCTGGCCGGGTTGCGGGTCCAAGACCTCTGCCTTGTGGGTATGACCGGAAAACCAGGCGGTCAGGCCGACGCCACGGCAGAGCGGCGCCCACAATTTCAACACCTGCTGCGGACCGTGCCACGACTGCGCCTCATCGGTGCTGAACGGCGGGATGTGCGAGAAAACCACCCGGTAGCGGGCGTTGCGAAACGCCTCGCCGTCAACCTCGGCAGCGAGCCAGCGGGCCTGTTCCTCCCGGTAGCGGTCGAAGTCGGCCAGGCCGCTGTAGGCTTTGTGAGTGTCCTCCTTGTCCTCGCCGGCGTCCAGCAGGATGACGCGGACCGGGCCAAAAGTAAACGCGCGATACCATCGCTGGCCGGGCGGGAGCAGATAACCGTCAAGCTGCCGGGCCAGCGGGCCGCGGGTCTCATGGTTGCCGCGCACAAACCAAAGCGGCACATTCACGCCCAACGTCTCGCCCAGCGGACGAAGGATGGCGGGAACGATCTGCGTTTCGGTGCGCGGATCGTTGACGATGTCGCCGTTGAGAATCACGCCGTCGGGCAGGTTGGTGACGATTTGCGCGAGAAGTTTGCGCAGCAACGTTTCCTGGCTGTGAACATCGTTGAGCATGACGAAACTGACCCGGTCGGCGGTTGCCGGTGGCGCGCGAAACGTGAACTCGTTGGTGGTCGAGACGCCGAATGTGACGGAGTATGGCTCAAGTTTGACGATGTCGCGGGTGATGGCGCGCATCGGACGGGCGATGCCCGGCGTGAGATGCTCAAGCGTAACACGGTGAATCCGGGTCAGCGCCTCCACCAGCCCATCGCGGCTGGGCGCGACGCGACGAATGGCGCCGTCGGAGTCGCTCCACTCGACCCACGCGGTGGCGTTGGAATCGGAGACCCACGAGACACAGTTGGTTTCGAGCCGATACGGGCCGGCGATGGTGGCCGCCGATAGCGGCGCCGCCGCCAGCAACAGGGCGAGGAGACTTTTCACGGTCGTATTGTGTCGGAACTTCACTCGAATGCAAGCCAGCTCATGTACGCCCAGTCGCCGCCGGTGTTGTCGAGTGTGAGACGGTGCGAGCCGACGGGGAACGGGAACCGAAAGGTCTGGTCGTACTCGCCGGCGACCGCCTCATTCTTGCCGTCGCGGTCGGGCAGTTCAACCACCTGCTTTGTCTCACCGTCCACACGATATTCGAGCCGGGCGCCGAGACGGGCGACACTGTTGATGTGGACAATCAGCGTACCGGGGCGGGCGGCATTGACGAGAAACGTCGGCGGGTTGCGAAGTGTCGGATGCAACTGTCCTTGAAGGTAACCAATCAATTCGTCGGCCGGCTCGACAAAGCCGTCGGGACGAACACAAAACTCATTGTAGAGCGCCCGTTCCCAACGATGCGCCGTCGGCACGCGCCTCGGATCGCACAGACGCCCCAGTTCGGGCAACGCCTCGTAACGCAATTCGACCACACTGTAGGCATCGAGCGTGTCGAGCGTGACAAAAAGACGGTCCGCCTGCCGAAAGGTGACGGGACGTTGCCCGTCGAAATCGGGCGAAACGACAGTGGCAGCGACAGGCGCGCGGTCAAGCGGCAGTTCGATGGTGACGTTTGTCTGGGGCTGACGATTACGATTGATGACGTGCAGGAAAATGGCGTGCGAGTTGGTCCAGGCGGCGAGGCTGAGGTTCGGCACAGTGGAATGAAGCGCCGACGCGCCGAGGTAGCCGGCCTGCCGATACAGGTCGCGGTGGGCTTTGTAGAAGGCGGCCTGCCGCGCGATCAAAGGAAGCGTGCCGTCCTTGTTGGCGTCGCAACCAAACGGACCGAGCACAGGAAAGGCAAAGAACGCTCCAGCGGCGTAAATCTCGGCGCCGCGAACCCGCATCCACAGCGCGCGTTCCGACGGCGGCACGGCCAAAAACGGGAACGGCGGGTTGCCAAACCCCCAGTCGTGAAACAAAACCACGGGCACGGGCTTGCCAGCGAGGGCGTGTCCCTGCTCCACCAGTGAGCGCCAGTGTGGGAGTTGGTTGCTGCGCAGGTCAATCCGCCCGTCGTGGGTTGTCCATGCGCCCCAGATGCCGAGGACTTGCAAGTCCACGTACTTGGCGAGGCCGTTGGCGCTGATGAATACGACGCGATTGCGTTCCTTCGCGTAGGCACGGATGCGATCGGTGAGCGTTTTCCAAGCGCGCTCGTCGCGCCAACGACGAAACCGACGCCAGAACACTTTGCTGGTGTCGTTGGTCTTTGCGATTTCCGTCAGATACTGCTGGAAATCCGCGAGTGAATAGTTGTCGTAACCCTCCTTGTCGCTGAGCGCGGCGTCAATTTCATCCATGAACAGGTAATCCACGCCGGCATCTATCTGCTCGCGGCACCAGCGGAAAAGATAATCCAGATACGCCGGGCTGGAAAGTGACCCGTGCCGGATGCCGGGATGGCCCCAGGCGTCCACCAGTTGGCCGTCTTGGCCGCGCGTGGCCATGTCGAGGAGTTGTTCGCGGGAAATGCCGTTTTCGCCGTCGTAGAGAGCGCTGCAGGTAATGCCGCCACCAAAGAGCGCGCCGAATGAGTGGGCTTTTTCAGGGACCCAGCGGAGCGATTCGAGGCGTGGCGCGCGGTTCCACTTGAACCAGCCGCGGATCAGCATTTCGGAACCGGCCTGTCGGGCGAGGTTCAGACCGTAGTCGGAAACAGTCGGCTCGTTGATGGTGTACACCACAACGTCGTCGAGACCGTCGGGCGCCGCCGCCACTGCCGCCATGTCCGTGAGACAGGCCGCCGCGACGGCCAGCCAACATGCGAGTCGGAGCATTTTACTTCGTGGGTAACGGTTGTTCGATGACGCGGACCAGGCCGGCGTCAATGTACTGGCCGCCCATTGTCTGACGGCAGTGGATGGCAATGAGGTTTTTGCCGCCGGGTTTGAGCGCGGCGCGGGCGGCGGGCGCGATCTCGGCCGTCTCGTAGTCGGTGCTAAACCCGTTCACCGTCGCGGCCAGCACACCGTTGAGATAGACCTCGGCATCCTCGTCGTGATGGAGCAGCAACGCGAGTTGGTCGGTCGCTCCCGCGGGCAGTTCAAAGACACGGCGAATCCAGATGTCGGCGCTTTTCCACTCGGTGCGGACAACCGCGCCGGGTGTGTGGCGCGTACCGAAACCGGCGGGCGCTTCTTTCCAGGCGCTGTCGTCGAAATCGGGTTTGAACCAGTCCTCGGCAGGTTTTTGTTCGGTGTAACGCCACCGCGCCCCTTCCGCCTGCGAGGTCGGCACGACGGTCTCGATTTTGGGCGGCGGCGGAAAAAGGCCGCGGTTGGCGGCGGCGACTTTTTCGAGGTCGGGTTTGAGTTCGCGGTCATAGGTGAGCAGTCCGTTGCATTCGGTTTCGACATCGGTGGTCTGTGTGTACACGCAGGCGTTGAGCCCCTCAGTGTCTTTCAATTCATGGACTTTGCGGAGCAATTCGCAATACTTGCGAGTGAGCGCCGTGGCGTCGGGCATGCCGCGGTAACCCCAGCTTTTGTCCACCCACATGTGGCCGGGCACGGGTAGGCCGAGTCCGCCGAATTCGCCGAGCACGGGCGCGCGTTTGCCGTCGGGTTTCGGGCAACCGGGACCGGGATAGTTGTGCATGTCAATGACATCGCCGGCGGGGATGTCGTGCCAGCCGCTGGCGTTGTTGACGAGGCGCGAGGGGTCCATTTGTTTGACCCATTGGGTGAGACGCGGCGTTTCATATTGACCCCAGCCTTCGTTGAAGACGACCCACATGATGATGGAGGGGTGATTCCAGCGCCCCTGGACCATCGCTTTCAATTCGGCCTCGAACTGGGCGTTGGCCTCATCGGAGACACGGACGCCGTCCTGCAATTCGCCGGTTTGTTTGTTGCGGCCGCCGCCCTTGCCGGCCTGGCCGCTGGGCATGTCCTGCCAGACAAGCAAGCCGAGTTTGTCAGCCCAGTAGTACCAGCGGTCGGGTTCGACCTTGACGTGTTTGCGGGCCATGTTCATGCCGAGTTTCTTTGTCATTTCGATGTCGAACCGCAACGCTTCGTCGGTCGGCGCCGTGTAAATACCGTCGGGCCAGAATCCCTGGTCGAGGAAGCCGACTTGAAAGACAAACTGGTTGTTCAGCAACAGCCGCAATCTTCCCTGTTCATCTTTACCCAGCGAGATTTTTCGCATCCCGAAATAACTGCGTACCTCGTCGTCGCCGAGTCTCACCTTCAAGCCGTACAGAAACGGCGAGTCGGGCGACCAGAGTTTGGCCTGCGGAATCGCCAACGCCACCGTCTCCCCCACTCTCCCCTCGGCGGTGGCAACCGTTCGCTCACCGTCGAGCGCGGTCAGTTGAACATCGCCGCCGTCCCTGGCGGTGACGGTGACCAGCAGGCGGTGGTTGTCCACGTCGGGCACCAGATGCAGCGATTCGATGTGATTGGCGGGGACTGTTTCCAGCCAGACGGTTTGCCAGATGCCGGAGCAGGGCGTGTACATAATGCCGCCGGGTTTGGTGATGGCGGGCAGGTGTTGTTTGCCTTTGGGCTGCATGCCGCCGGTCTCGTCGAAGACGGAGACGACCAACTCGTTGTTGCCGCCCTTGACCGCGTCGGTAATGTCAAAGTGAAAGGCGTCGTAGCCGCCCTTGTGTTCGCCGATTTTCTTGCTGTTGATGTACACCGTGGCGTGCCAGTCCACCGCGCCGAAGTGCAAGAGGAGCCGTTTGCCGCCGCCGAGGGGCGACACGGCGAATTTGCGGCGATACCAGAGCCGTTCCTTGGGCGTCAACGGTTTCTTGACGCCCGACAGCGCCGACTCGATCGGATACGGCACCAGGATTTTGCCGTCGAACTGGGACGGCCATGTCGCGTCGCGCTCGGTGACGGTGTAATCCCAGAGGCCATTGAGGTTGGTCCATTCGGCGCGTTCCAATTGGGGGCGCGGGTATTCCGGCCAGGGTTGGTCGGGGTTTACGTCTTTTGCCCAACGAGTCATCAGGTTGCCTTCGACCGGTTTCCAGTCGGCAGCAAGCGCTGGCAAGGAGAGCGCCAGGGTGAGCATGACGAGTCGTTTCATGGGGTTCAACCTTTCTGCTTTTCAGCCGTTATGGTTTTGAGTTCGCCGTTGACACGGACGTTGACCTCGCGTGGTTGCGGCGAGGCGACGCGGTAGCGCGTGACCCTGCCGTTTTTCCATTCGATGTCCACGGTGAAGTTACCGCGGGCGCGAAGTCCTCGGACGCTGCCTTCGGGCCAACACGCGGGCAGGGCGGGCAACAGTTCGATCTCGCCGGCGTGAGATTGCAACAGCATCTCGCACACGGCGGCGGTGATACCGAAGTTGCCGTCAATCTGCATCGGCGGATGCAGGCCGAAGAGGTTGGGGCAGGTGTTGCGCCGGGAGAAAAGCTGCTGGAACTGGCGGTGGGCGGCCTCGCCGTCGCGCAGTCGGGCGTAGAGCGCGCAGCGCCAGGCAAATGACCATTCGCGCACGTCGCCGATGTCGCCGCGGGCGACGAGGGATTTTTTGGCCGCCGCGGCCAATTCGGGCGTTCGGGCGACGCTGATCTGGTTGCCGGGGAACACGGCAAACAGGTGGGAGGTGTGGCGGTGATGGTCGTTGGGATCGTCGCGGTCTGTCATCCATTCCATGAGTTGTCCCCAACGACCGATTTGCGGGCCGAGCAGGGCGTCGCGCAACCCGGCAATTTTCCGGCGATCATCGGCGTCCACGCCGAGTGCCTCGCTGGCGGCAACAAAGTTGTTGAACAGGTCCCAGACGATTTGCTGGCAATAACTGACGCCGTCCTCGTGCGGGCCGTGTTCGGGCGACCAGCCGTTGGGCACGACGAGTTTGCCGTCGGGAAGTTTTTTCAGACGCGTCTCCCAGAACTCGCAGATTTCCTTCATCACCGGGTAGGCGACGCGGCGCAGCCAGTCTTTGTCGCCACTGAATTGGTAGTGCCACCAGAAATGCTGGCAGTACCAGGCATTGGCGGTGATGTCCCACTGCCAGGCCATGTCGCCGTGGATGCCGTGCGAGGTGCGAACCGCCCAGCCGCGCGGCTGGCCATCGGGCGTGGCGAAACGTTTTTCGGCGGCGGTGGCTTTGCGCCAGGCGGGCATCTGACTGGTGGCGAGATCGAACAACGGTGTATGGCATTCGCTCAGATTGGCCGGCTCGGCAGGCCAGTAGTTCATCTGAAGGTTGATGTTGACGTGGTAATCGGAATGCCACGGCGGGTTGTTGCTGTCGTTCCACAAGCCCTGCAAATTGGCCGGCAAACCGCCGGGTCGGGAACAGGCGATGAGCAGATAACGGCCGTACTGGAACAGCAACTCCTCCAAATCGGGATCGCCTCCCTGCTCCGCATGGAGGAGTTTCCGTTGATCGGTCGGCAACGCCGCTCGCTCGGCCGGCGTCGCGCCGAGTTGGAGAGTGACACGCTGGAACAGCGATTGGTAGTCCGCCACGTGTGCCGCCTTCAGTTCGTCGAACGATTTGGCTGCCGCGACCTTCAACCGAGCCGCGATCTTTTCACTCGGATCGTCGCCGCGGTATTTTCTCGCGTAGTCCATGACGTAATTGGTATCCGCCGCAATCAGAATCGTCACGCTGTCGCAATGGTCGAACTCGATCGCGTCGGCGCGCGCCCGAAGCGAGCCGCCGCTGGGAAGCGCGAGCAGACGGGTCTGGTATTTCAGGCCGTTGGACAACGTCCCCTCGAACTGGAGTTGGTTTTCATTGGCCTGCGTCGTTTCGTTGTGGGCGCCGCGCAACTCGATTTTGCCGGCGCAGGCGCCGGGGCGGTCGGTGGAGAACCGAAACACGATAACCCCGTGGGGATGTGAGACAAATGCTTCCCGATGCCAGGTGATGTCGCCGCTCTTGTAGGTAACGGTCGCAGTGGCGGTAGCAATGTCGAGGCTGCGACGGTATTCCGCCACCGGGGGAGGCGTTTGCTTCTGCGCCGTCACTCCGGGCAGTGAAATCTCGGCAATCTGAAAATGCGAGACGCCGGCGTTGGGTTGAAACGTGAAGCGGTAGAAGGCAAACGGCGTCGTGTTGGCGAACGAGTATGTTTTCGATTCGCCGCGTTTCCCGAACGGAGGTTCGCCCGCGCGTTTGTCGAGTGTCGTCCAGGTCCTGCCGTCGGTCGAACCGGCCAGTTCCCAGGTGGCGGGATCGCGTTGGGGCGTGTCGTTGGCGGAGGTGAAGCTGTACTGGGTCAGCGCTTTCGGTTGCGGCAGGCGCGCCTCCCAAACGACCGGGCGGTTTTTGTGTTCGACGCACCATTTGGTGCCGGGCAGACCATCGTGAGAGAACGCGAGTTCTTCCTTCTCGAAAAACGCCTTGTGGCCGCTTGGGCAGGAAACGATCGGTTCCGCGACCGGGCCGCTGGAACCGTTGCGGAAGGTGACGAGCAGTTCGCCGAGCATCTGATAGGAACCCATTTCCTTGTAATTGTCGGAGGAGATTTCCGTACCGGTCCAGAGGCTGTCCACATTGAGGACGAGTCGTTCGGTTTCGATGCCGCCGTAGAGGAGCGCGCCGAGGTATCCGTTGCCGAGGGGCAATGCTTCGTTCATGCCTTTGGCGGCTGGTTGCGTGTACCAGAGAGTGAGATCGGAGGCCGCACAGGATCCAACAAACAACGCCAGGAACAGAAGGGTTCTCATGTTGCAATTCTTACTGAGCCGACGCGCCGGCGCAACGTTGTTTTTTTTTGACACGTCCCCCCACCCTTCCGTCACGCCCTTCGCTTTCCTGCATTTCTCTTCCGCGTTTATCATGGAACGGTAGCGTGAACCGTCTTTGTGAAGAACCATCCGGGAAGTCAGGGAGATTTTTTCCGAGGTGATTCGAGGTGGTTTTTGGCATTTCGGGAGAACATTTCGAGGCGAAACGGGATCAGGCGCGCCACGGTTCGCGCCAGGCGCGGGAACGCATTCGGTTGGCTTCGTCGTCACCGACAAACATCTCTCGAACAGGGTCAAAGGTAATTTTGCGGTTGAGCATCCAGGCAGCAGCAGCGGCGTGGCAGGCAATGTGCGAATGGCGCATTACAGAGGAGTTGGCCGCCGTCAGGGCGCGGGTGCGAATACAATCAAGGAAGTTCCGTCCGTGACTGCCGGCGTCGGTGCCGGCCCGTTGTTTGGCGAGGAGGCGCAACTCGCTTCGCAAAGAGGACGGATGAACTTCGAGGTCGCCGCTGTCGCCGGTTTCAACCCAGCCCTCGTCGCCCTCGAACCGCACGGGACAGGTGCCCAGCTCGGTCCGGTAATGCGGTCGGCGCTCGCCAAAGGGGGTGTCGAGGTAATCGAGGATCAGTGTGACACCGTTGGCGTAACGGGCGGTGATGCGGTCAGGTGACGGTTCGTATTCGACGGGCATGGTGTCGTCGGCGTTGTTGGCCCATTGGCAGAGGTCCACGGTATGTGCGCCCCAGTCCAGCAGGGTACCGCCGGAATCAAAGTCGAAATGGCTGCGCCAGCGACCGGCCACGTATTCGTGGTTGTAGGGACGCCACGGAGCGGGGCCGAGCCAGAGGTCCCAGTCCACTTCGTCCTTGGGCGGAAGCGGTTCTTCTGGCAACCAGTCGTAGCGGACCTTGGGGCGATAGACAGAGGCATGGAGGGTGCGGAGTTTGCCGAGTTTGCCGCTGCGGGCCAGTTGGACGGCCAACTGGAAATTGCCGATGCTGCGCCGCTGGGTACCGGCTTGGAAGACGCGCGCGTAGCGTCGCATCGTCTCGTCGAGCGCCTGGCAATCGGCAATGGTCATGGCGCAGGGTTTCTCGCTGTAAACGTCCTTGCCGGCTTTGGCGGCGAGGATCGAAGCAAGCGCGTGCCAGTGGTCGCCGGTGGCAATCAGCACGGCATCAATGTCAGGTCGGGCGAGTACCTCGCGGAAATCGCGTACCGTAACGCAATCTTTGTTGCCGTAGCGGGCGTCCACCATGGCCTTGCCGGCCTCGCGGCGGCTGGCCTGCACGTCACAAATGACCACGCATTGCATGTCCGGCTCCGCCAACATGGCGCCGAGCACATGACGACAGCGCGGTCCGATGCCGATGACTCCCAGCGTGATCCGTTCGCTGGGCGCCGCCGCGCCGGCGCGAAATCGCGCGACCCACGGGAATGCCAACGTCGCGCCGGCTGCGAGCGATTGTTTCAGGAAAACGCGACGCGAAACGCTCTGACGGGCGATCTTCATGGTGGAAGTGTTGTACGCCGCTTGCCATAGCCTTGCAAGCGCGAGTGTGAAGCGTTATACACCCGCTATGAAGATTCCCACCGTCTTCCTGTTGGCTGCCGCCGCGATGTCCGCTCTTGGGGACGATGCCGCAAATCATGACACGTGGCCGCGTTTTCGCGGCCCGAACGGCAACGGCATCAGCGATGCCGCAACGGTGCCCGCCACGTGGACAGAGAATGATTACAATTGGAAAATCCAGCTCCCCGGGGGCGGCCATTCCTCGCCCGTGATCTGGAAAAACCGTCTGTTCGTGACCTGCGCTGACGATGCCACCGCAAAACGTTTCGTGCTCTGTCTGGACGCGGGCAGTGGGCGGACGCTCTGGCAACGCGAGTATCCGTCGCAATCCTATCACCAGAACAAGGACAACAGCTACGCCTCCAGCACACCAGCGTGCGATGCCGATGGAGTGGTCGTCACCTGGAGCGACCCCGATCATGTGATGTTGTTGGCGCTGGACAACGACGGACGCGAGGTCTGGCGTCGTGATTTTGGCCCGTTTGTGGGTGCGCATGGGAGTGCCGTCTCGCCGATTATCGCGGACGACCTTGTCATCCTTCACAACGATCAGGAAGACCCTGCCGCTAATCCAAACGCTTACACGCGCGCCGATTCGCCCAAGAGTGCCGGCAAAAGTTTTGTCGTTGCCGTGGACCGCAGGACGGGCAAAACCCGTTGGCAACTGGACCGTCGCAGTGGCCAATCCTCTTACAGCACCCCGTGCGTGCGCGGCGGCGAACTGATTTTGTGCAGCACGATGCACGGCATCAGCGGCGTGGACCTCGCCACCGGCCAACTTCGTTGGGAATTGCCGGGCGTTTTTGATAAACGTTGCGTCGCATCTCCGGTGCTTGCCAACGATCTGGTCATCAGCAGTTGCGGCGCGGGCGGAGTCGGCTCACGGGTGGTCGCCGTCAGGGCCGGAGCGGCACCGGAAAAGATTTATCAACTCGAAAAACCGGTTCCGTACGTGCCCACCGCGCTGGTCAAGGGCGAGCGATTGTTCTTGTGGGGCGACAACGGCACGGTCTCTTGTCACAAGGTGGCCAACGGCGAGTTGATCTGGCGGGAGCGCGTGTCGGGGGCGTTTTACGGCTCGCCGGTGTGGATCCACGGGCGCCTCTACAACGTCAGCAAAAGTGGCGATGTTTTTGTCCTATCGGCGGGCGATTCCTTTGAGTTGCTCGGACGCATCCCGCTCGGCGAGAAATGCCACGCATCCCCCGCCGTCGCTCATGGAGCGCTCTACCTGCGCACCTACTCCCAACTGTTCTCCGTCGGCGGACGCCCACGGTAGCGGAAGACGGACAGGACGCCCCCGTGGTCTTTCACGGCGCTGGCCAGAGAAAACAACGGTGTTTCAGGAAATGCTCGATCTGCTGGACGCTCTGGATGGATTTGCGTTCGACGGCTTCCTGCGTGTTGAAGGCGTTGTGCGGCGTGAGAATAACATTCGGACGCCCCAACAAGGGGAACGATCCTTTCCCCGAACGCAACGCGGTCGCCAGCGCACTCTCGTTCTCGTACACGTCCAACGCGACGCCGCCGAGTCGTCCTTCGTCGAGCAATCGCACCAGATCGGCGGTCGGAGAAAGCTCGCCGCGGGCAATGTTGACAAAAAGGACGCCGGGCCGGGCTTGTCGGAGGCGTTGATAAGAAAAGTAACCGCGATTCCCCTGGTTCAAGCTCATCGCGCAAACAATGATGTCGGCCCACGGCAACCCTTCCTCAATTGGCGTGTCTGCGCGTTCGGGAATGATGTCCACCCGGCGAACGTTCATGCCGAGACCGCGCCCGATCTTCACAACCTCCGAGCCGATATGACCAACACCGACCACCAGCAGATTTTTACCGGCACATTCCGCTCCCGTCAGACCGTCACGGTGGAACCGGGGAAACTGCGCGATCTGTTGCGGTAGTTTCCGCAACAGCGCCATCCACAGCAACATGGCCTGTTCCGCCACGGCCCGATGACAATACAGGGGCAGATACCCACAGGGAATCGGCAGTTCAACAAGATGATCATAACCGGTGGTGCGCGCCAGCAAACCATCAAGCCGCTCAAACCATGACGGCGGCACCAGCGACTGCGTCCGAATGCTGATCAGACGGGCGGGAGGCGCCGTTTCGCCGGCTTCCTGAATGGTTTTCCAGGTGAATCCCGCGCGAATACGCGACGGCAGATGCCGCCGCAACGTCGCTGCCTCCTCTTCAAACGCTTCGTAAAAGCAAACGTCCATGAGGCTCAGCGGATACCCTCAAACAACGAGTCCTGCAAGGGGGAAATCTTCCGGGCCAGTTCCGTGAGCGTGGCAACAAAGGCAGCCCGACGCTCTTTCCGCTGCTCTTCCCGTTGGACGCGAAGGGCGGTCACCGCATTCGTAACCGCGACGGTCTGCGCGGTCTTGTTGGTGGCAGTTGCCGCAACTGTTTTGTTGGTAGCCAACGCCGGAGATGGGGTCCGTTCGGCTTGAAGCGACGCCAGTTGCGCCTCGCGATCCATTGCCTGTACCACTTCCATCAACACCAGAAACACCAACGCATCCTGGTCGGAAACGTTCAGCGGACGCGCGGCAAACTGCGCCAGGGCATCGGTGCGGATGGCATTTTCGTTGTAGCGCGTATCGAACCGCACCCGTTGCATTTCCGTCATAACCCATGATCGGACTGACGGAGGGATTTTGAAGGTGAGTTGCTGGTAGAGCGCGGTAACCTCGATCGGTAGTTGTTCCTCGCGCGAAACCGTCATGGCCCCCGCTAGGCCGCCCGCCAACAGCAGGATCAGACACACTCGCATCAGCATCAATTCATTCCTTTCTTACGTATCGTACCCCCTTGACGGGTTTCCAGCAAGTTCCCGCTCGCGTGGCGCATGACTGAAAGAGGCGACTTCTTGTTGCCTCATAAAAGAAATGACACCGAGAGCAGCAACGGTGGCACGGCTTCTGTTGACAGCAGGCGGTCCAGCCGGTAGTATGCCGCGCGCACTGGTTGGACGATTAGCTCAGTTGGCTAGAGCGCTTCCTTGACATGGAAGAGGTCACAGGTTCAAGTCCTGTATCGTCCACCATCTCTTGTTTGCCTCCTGACCATTTCTGCGTATGTTCTCCGCCAAAGGAGAAAACATCATGTCCCTAAAAGTTGGCGACAAGGCACCCGCATTCGCGCTCGCATCGAAAGAGGCTGACGGCCTTAAACGTCTGAAACTCACCGACAATCTCGGACGGAAAAACACGCTTCTGTTGTTCGTTCCGATGGCCTTCACCGGTGTCTGTACCCGGGAATTGTGCGAGATCAGCGCCGGCCTCAACCAATACGCCGCCCTGGACGCCGAGGTCTGGGCTATCAGCGGTGACAACCCGTTCGCGCAGGAAGCTTGGGCACAAAAGGAAAAAATCAGCCTCCCGTTGCTTTCCGACTACGACCACAAGGTCGCGGCGGCATACGGATGCGTCTATGACAGTTTTCTTCCCGAAAAGAATCTCGGCATGAGCGGCGTGCCCAAGCGTTCGGCATTTGTGGTGGACAAACAAGGAGTCATTCGTTACGCGGAGGTCCATGACGATCCCGCACAACTGCCGAACTTTGAGGCAATCAAACGGGCTCTGGCGCAGTTGAAATAATTCAGTCGAGCCGTTTGATCTTAATGTTGCGGAAGTAGATCGGCGCGCCGCCATGTTTGCCCTGTAAACCGATGCGGCCTTTGGTGGCCAGTTCGGCGAGCGGACGACTGAGCCAGGGCGGAATCTCGCTGCCATCAGGATTTTTCTTGGCGGAGGTCCAGTCTTTCAAATTGGCATCGGTAACCAGCTCTCCGTTGAGCAACACGCAAATCCGCTCCCCCCGACAGGCCACCGTCATTCGGTTCCACTCACCGGCTTTTTTGACGGCCATTTTCTTGGGTGCGGAATGTCCGAACAAACCGCCGCAGCGCCAGGTCGGGGCGACTTGTGCCCATTTGGGCGAGTGGTCATCGAGAATCTGGATTTCCACGGAATTGGGAATCCAGTTCTGAAGGTCGCTGCAATAGACAATCACGCCGCTGTTGGCCGCGTCGCCCATCTTGAATTCGAGGTCCAAAACGAAATTCTCATACGACTCTTTGGTCCAGATACATTGGTCCTGGGAGGCGGTCAGCAACCCGTCTTCCACAAACCAGATTCCCTTGGGAAACTCGGCATTGGAGAGGTCGGGAGTAAACAGGTCTTTCCAGCCACTCGAATCCGGATGACACTTCAGCGGAAACATCTCCGCCTGACCTCCTGCCAGCGCCAGTGCCGACACCATCACCCCCAACAGACAGATTCTTCTCATTGTCGTTCCTCCATTCATCAGTATAATGCCGCCGCACTATGACAACTCCCCACAACCTTTTCAACTCGTTTCAGTCCTTCGACCTCGGCGACGGACGACAAGGGCGCTTCTACTCCTTGCCCGCGCTGGAAAAAGCCGGCCTCGGCAGGATTTCGCGTCTGCCCGTTTCCCTCCGCATCGTGCTCGAATCCGTGTTGCGCAACGTGGACGGCCAGAAAGTCACCGAGCGCGACGTTCGTGCGCTCGCCGCATGGAACGCGAAGTCTCCGGCCCCGGAAGAAATCCCCTTCGTCGTCGCCCGCGTGCTCCTGCAAGATTTCACCGGTGTGCCCCTGTTGGTGGACCTGGCGGCCATGCGTTCCGCCGTGGCCCGACTGGGCAAGGACCCGAACCTGATCGAGCCGTTGGTGCCGGTGGACCTGGTGATTGATCATTCCGTCCAAACCGATTTTGCCGGAATGCCCGACGCGTTTCAGAAGAACCTGGCAATGGAATTCCAGCGCAACCGCGAGCGCTATCAGTTCCTGAAATGGGGACAGCAAGCCTTCAAAACCTTCCGTGTCATTCCGCCCAGCATCGGCATCATCCACCAGGTCAATCTCGAATACCTCGCCAAAGGCGTCCTTGCCACCGGCAACCTCTACTACCCCGACACGCTGGTCGGCACCGACTCCCACACCACCATGATCAACGGCATCGGCATTGTTGCTTGGGGTGTCGGCGGCATCGAAGCCGAAGCCGGAATGCTCGGCCAACCCGTCTATTTCCTCACACCCGAAGTCGTCGGCGTCCACCTCACCGGCGCCCTCCGCGAGGGCGTCACCGCCACCGATCTGGCGTTGCACCTCACTCAGATGCTCCGCAAAACCAAGGTCGTCGGCAAATTTGTTGAATACTACGGGCCTGGCGCCGCCGCCCTCAGCGTGGCCGACCGCGCCACCGTCGCCAACATGGCGCCCGAATACGGCGCCACCATGGGCTTTTTCCCCGTGGACACCGAAACCATCGCCTACCTGCGCGCCACGGGGCGCTCCGAGACCGAGTGCGTGGCCTTCGAGCGCTATTTCAAGGCCCAGCAAATGTTCGGCATGCCGTCCAAGGGCCAGATTGACTACAGCGTGGACCTCGAACTCGACCTGGCCACCGTCCAACCGAGCGTGGCCGGGCCGAAACGCCCGCAGGACCGCATCGAACTGCGCGAACTGAAACAAAAATCCGCTGAGTTTCTCCCCCCGCACACCGCCGGCGCCGCCGTCACCCACGGCTCCGTTGTCATCGCCGCGATCACCAGTTGCACCAACACCTCCAACCCCGGCGTCATGCTCGCCGCCGGCCTGCTCGCTAAAAAAGCCGTCGAACGCGGCCTGCGCGTGCCCGCACACGTCAAAACCTCGCTCGCCCCCGGTTCCCGCGTCGTTACCGATTACCTCGCCAAAACCGGCCTCCAACCCTACCTCGACAAACTCGGCTTCCAACTCGTCGGCTACGGATGTCTCACCTGTATCGGTAACTCCGGACCGTTGCCCGCCGAGGTCGAAGAAGCCATCCTCAAAAATGACCTGATCACCGCCAGCGTGCTCTCGGGTAACCGCAACTTCGAAGCGCGCGTCCACCCCCACGTCAAAGCCAACTTCCTCATGTCACCGCCATTGGTCGTCGCCTTCGCCCTGGCGGGCCGCGTGGACATTGACCTGACCACCGAACCCATCGCCAACGGTGTTTATCTGCGCGACATCTGGCCGACTGCCGCCGAAGTCCGCGCCGTCATGTCTGCGGCCATGACCCCGGACATGTTCCGCGAAACCTACCGCGACTTCGCCCGACTTAATCCCGCTTGGAACGATGTCCCCTCCTCCACCGGCCTGCTCTACCCGTGGGACCCCCAAAGCACTTACATCCAGGAACCGCCGTTCTTCGAAAACTTCACACTTCACCCCGATGCCATCCGCGACATTCGCGCCGCCCGCGCGCTCGCCGTCTTCGGCGACAGCGTAACCACCGACCACATCAGTCCCGCCGGCAGCATCAAAAAAGACTCTCCCGCCGGGAAATATCTCATCGCCAACGGCGTCGCGCCCGCCGACTTCAACAGTTACGGCGCCCGCCGCGGTAATGACCGGGTGATGACACGCGGCACCTTCGCCAACGTCCGCATCAAAAACCTTCTCGTCCCCGGCACCGAAGGCGGCGTGACGAAACTCGGCGACAACCTCATGCCCATTTACGATGCCGCGATGGAATACCAAAAACGTGGCACCCCACTGCTCATCTTCGCCGGACAGGAATACGGCACCGGCAGTTCCCGCGACTGGGCCGCAAAAGGCACACGTCTGCTCGGCGTAAAAGCCGTCATCGCCCAGAGTTTCGAGCGGATCCACCGATCCAACCTGGTCGGCATGGGCGTCCTACCCTGCCAGTTCACGGAAGGCACAACGGCCCAGACGCTGAAGCTGGACGGCTCGGAAACATTCGACCTTCTCGGCTTGTGCGACGAGCTGAAACCGCGTCAGGGTTTGACATTGGTGATTCACCGCGCCGACGGACATGAGGACCGGGTTCCCGTGCTCTTGCGAATAGACACGCCAATCGAGGTCGAGTACTACCGCCACGGCGGTATCCTGCCGTTTGTGCTGCGTCAACTGGCCTCTCAACGCTAGAGGATCACTTTGTTCAACCTCGCTCGGTTTCCTTGGTGGGAATCCTCCTTACCACAATAAGGCTACAACGGTAGCCTTATTGTGGCGCCGCACGACAACGCCAATCGTGTTTTGAGGATGACGCGAATGCGGCGGCGAATGACACCCGGCGCAGCGACCGGCTATTGTTCTTCAACGATACGGTCGTAGAACTTGAGGATATTCTGGTACTCGTCGCTCTCCATGAAATCCATGGCGGGTTTTGGATGGCGATTGAGGCAGCCGGTGATCATGTAGGGGATGGCGAACCCCCAGCGCACTTTCTCGCGGAGCGGCTCGATGGTTTCCTGGATACACTGGAGAATCGGGCGGAGTTTGAATTTCGGGTTGTGCAGGAAACTCAACGCCAGTTCCATCGGACAGTTGCCCGCGCCGCGGCCAAGTCCCGCAAAACTGGCGTCCACCATGTTGCAGCCGAGGATGATGGCCTCGATGGTGTTGCTGAAGGCCAGTTGCATGTTGTTGTGGGTATGGATACCGACTTCTTTGCCGGCGGGCTTGGCAAAGTGCATGAACTTTTTGACCAGATAGTGAATCTGTTCGCTGTACATGTTGCCGAAACTGTCCACGACGTACATCGTGCCCACTTCGGAAGCCGCCAGTTCCTCCAAAGCGGTATCCAACTCGATCTCAGGCACGGTGGACACGGCCATGAGGTTGACGGTGGTCTCGTACCCCTTGTCGTGGGCGTCCTTGATCATGTCCAGCGCGGTTGGAATCTGATGGATGTAGGTGGCCACGCGAACCATGTCCACGACACTTTTGTCCCGCGGCAGGATGTCTTCCCTGTAATCTGTCCGCTCTGCATCCGCCATCACGGAAATCTTTGTGCGACCATTTTTCTCGCCCACAATTCGTCGGATATCGTCCTCGTCGGAAAACTTCCATGTGCCATGCTCGGCGCGACGGAAGATTTTCTTGGAAGATTTGTAACCGATTTCCATGTAGTCCACGCCCGCTGCCACGTCGGCTTCGTACACGGCTCGGACAAACTCGTCGCTGAAACGGTGATCGTTCATCAGGCCGCCATCGCGGATGGTGCAATCCAGCACCCGGAGTTCCGGGCGGTATCCCAACCAACCTTTGAGGCCGGTGGTCTTGGCGGGTGAGTCTTTTGTGGTCATGATAGGTTCTTTCTTTGTTTTGCTTGTGGGCATGGGCGGGATGCTACGTGCCGAGTGCCTTTCGCGCAACTACAATTCGCATGCTTTGCCGATTGTCAGTAACACGCCCCTTCTGTTACAGTGCCCGCCCGTGAAAACGCTCGGTGTCATTCCGTCCCGCTACGGCGCCCAACGGTTTCCCGGAAAACCGCTCGCGCTCATCGCCGGTAAACCGCTCGTCCAGCGCGTCTATGAACAGGCGCGCTTGGCCCGACGCCTCGATGCGATCGTTGTCGCCACCGACGACGAGCGAATCGCCGCCGCGGTGCGCGGTTTTGGCGGCGAGGTTGTGATGACACCACCCGATTGTCCTTCCGGCACGGACCGGGCCGCCCTGGTGGCGGGGAAACGTGACGCTGACATTATTGTCAACATCCAGGGCGACGAACCGTTGATGAGGCCGGAGATGATTGACTCGCTCGTGGACGGCCTGGCCGCCGATGCGGGCTGTGGCATGGCCACACTGGCCCGTCGGCTCGAATCCCCCGAACTGTTGGCCAATCCAAACGTCGTCAAAGTCGTGTTTGCCGCCAACGGTAACGCGCTGTACTTCTCCCGTCATCCGATTCCCTATGTGCGCGACGCGGCAACGGCCGCCGCGCACTACAAGCATCTTGGCATTTACGCCTATCGGCGCGAGTTCCTGCTGAAATTCGTTGCGCTGCCGCCGTCGCCGTTGGAGAAAACGGAAAAACTGGAGCAGTTGCGGGCGCTCGAAAATGGTTTTTCCATCAAGGTTTTGGTCACGTCCCATGATTCCATCGGCGTGGACACACCTGAAGACATCAAACTCGTTGAAAACATCCTAAGAACGACACCATGAAATACATTTTTGTCACCGGCGGCGTTATCAGTTCCCTCGGCAAAGGGCTGACCGCCGCCTCGCTCGGCACGTTGCTGGAGAATCGTGGCCTAAAAGTCACTCTGGCCAAGTTCGACCCGTACCTCAATGTGGACCCCGGCACGATGAGCCCTTTTCAGCACGGCGAGGTCTATGTCACCGACGACGGCGCGGAAACCGATCTGGATCTCGGCCACTATGAGCGTTTCACCCATGCCACGCTCTCGCGACTCAACAACCTCACCAGCGGCCGCGTTTATGCCAACATCATCGAGAAAGAACGTCGCGGCGACTACCTCGGCAAAACTGTCCAGGTCATCCCGCACGTCACCAACGAGATCATCGAACGGATCAAGCTGCTCGGCGAAAAAAGCGAAGCCGACGTGCTGATCATCGAGATCGGCGGCACCATTGGCGACATCGAAGGGCTGCCGTTCCTCGAAGCCATCCGCCAGTTCGCTCTCGAAGTCGGCCCCAAAAACGCCCTTTTCATCCACGTCACGCTTGTGCCCTACATCCGGGTCGCTGGTGAGATCAAAACCAAGCCGACCCAACAGAGCGTCGCCAAGCTCCGCGAGATTGGCATCCAACCCCAAATCCTCATCTGCCGCAGCGAAAAACCGCTTGGCAAAGACGTTCGTCAGAAAATCTCCATGTTCTGCAACGTCCCCCCCGAATGTGTCATCGAGGAGTTGGATGTCGAACATTCCATCTATGAAGTCCCTATGGCATTGCGGGCTGAAAACCTCGACGAACTCGTCTGCCGCTATCTCGGCCTGCTCGCCTTTGCCAAACCGATGACCGAGTGGGAAAAAATGCTCCAACGCCTGATCGAACCAAAACACAAAACCCGCATCGCCGTCGTCGGCAAATACATCGGCCTTCAGGACGCCTACAAGAGCCTTTACGAAGCCATCAAACACGGCGGTGCCGCCAACGATGCCGCCGTCGAAATCCTCCGCGTGGATGCCGAGGAGATCGAGCGCGACGGCGCTGCCCGACATCTGCGCGGCGTCCACGGCATCCTTGTTCCCGGCGGATTTGGCAATCGCGGCATCGAAGGCAAAATCCTGGCGGCGCGTTATGCGCGTGAGAAGAAAATCCCCTATTTCGGCATCTGCCTCGGCATGCAAATTGCCGTCATCGAGTTTGCCCGCCACGTCTGCAAGCTCAAAGGCGCCAACTCCACCGAGTTCGATCCCCAGTCGCCTCATCCCGTCATCTGCCTGCTCGAAGAACAACGCACTGTCACCGACAAGGGCGGCACCATGCGCCTCGGCGCGATGCCCTGCAAACTCGCCCCCGGCACGCACGCACGCCGCCTCTACGGCACGGCTCTCATCAACGAACGGCATCGCCACCGCTACGAATTCAACAATGCCTACCGCGACAAACTCGTCCGGGCCGGCCTGCTCATTGCGGGACATTACACCGAGAAAGGCCTCGTCGAAGTGATCGAAATCCCGTCGCACCCCTACTTCGTCGCCTGCCAATTCCATCCCGAATTCAAGTCCAAACCCTACGCTCCGCATCCTCTGTTCCGCGGTTTCATCGAAGCCGCGCTGAAACACGGAAAATCAGCGCCCCAGTCGGGCGCGTAGTTCCGCCAAGAACTCGTCACGATTGGCGGGAGTGATAATGAAATTGCGGACCCAGCCGCTCTTGCGGCGGATTCGGACGACCCGACCACACGCGCAGAGCGTGTTGCACCAGTGCTCGTTCCAGAACGGCATAGCCGTGTCGGCAAACTCAATGTCCGAGAGCGCCACCTTGCGCAGCGTCAGGCCAAACAGTTTCACCCGCACATGCTGATCGTCCACCGTGTAGCGGATCCGAAAGATCAACCAAAACACCACGACTACCAGTGCCACCGGCCAAAGCATCTCAGGTCTCATGCCACACAAATTACCGCAACGAGCCGTTCTTGTCACCCACGGCTGTTCTGCTACACTGCCAACATGAAAACCATCCGCGTGGGCAACCTGAAACTGGGCGGCGAGCGCGCCCCGTTGTTCGTTATCGCTGGACCGTGCGTCATCGAGAATGAACGTCTCGTCCTCGAAATGGCAGAACAACTCGCGCTCATCTGCGCCGAGCTTCATCTGCCGTTCATCTTCAAATCCAGCTTCGACAAGGCCAACCGCACTGCCGGCGACAGCTTTCGCGGTCCAGGTCTCCAACGCGGCCTGGCCATCCTCGCCAAGGTCAAACGACAGCTCGGCGTGCCGGTGTTGACCGACGTTCACGAAGTGGCGCAATGCGAGCCGGCAGCCGAAGTCTGTGACGTGCTCCAGATTCCCGCCTTCCTCTGTCGCCAGACCGATTTGATCATGGCTGCCGCCCGCACCGGCCGCTGCGTCAACATCAAAAAAGGCCAGTTTCTTGCCCCGTGGGACATGCGTCACGCCATCGCCAAGGTCCTCGCCGCCGGTGGACGCGACATTCTTCTCACCGAACGCGGCACCACTTTTGGCTACAGCAACCTTGTTGTGGACATGCGCGCACTGGCCATGATGCGCGAATTCGGATGGCCGGTGGTGTTCGACGCCACGCACAGCGTCCAAATGCCCGGCGGCGGTGCCACGGGCAAGGTCACCGGCGGCGACCGTCGGATGGCGCCGGTGCTGGCGCGTGCGGCGGTGGCGGCCGGTTGCGACGGCGTGTTCCTCGAAACGCATCCGCGGCCCGACCGTGCCAAGAGCGACGCGGCCAACCAGATTCCGCTGGCGGAGGTGAAGTCGTTGCTGGCGACCCTGCAAAAGATTGACGCTGCCGCGCAAAATGAGTAATTTCTTGCCCGCAAGAAAGGGTGCCCCAATGAAGAAACAATACATCGAACCAACCATCGAGAAACGCGAGCAACTCATTGAGGTAACCGAAGTGACGCCGATCTCGTTGCCTCCGGTCTAATCGTTTTGTAGCCTCGACAGTTTTTCTGCGCGGCTGACCTTGTGCCAGCGGTTGTCGTAGTATATCTGCAAGGCGCCAAACGCCCGCAGACGACGGTGAAATTCAGCTTGGGAAAGCTCTTTTGGGTTTTCGATGGTCTGTATTCGCGTGAAATCTCGTCGCGAAAAATATCGGCCTTCTCCCTGTTGGGGCGTGCCCGGCGCGCGAGCGACCATCAAATCCAGGACCTGCGGCAAACAGGCCGCCGCGGCGGTTGTTTTTTTCCATTCCAGTTCTCCCACCAGGATGTCGGTTTCGATGGGCACGCGGCCTTCGAGTAGGATGGGACCGCGGTCAAATTCCGTGTTCATTCGGTGAAAAGCGTACCCGCTCTCTTTCTCCCCGTAATACAGCGACCATGAAGTGGCATAAAGTCCCCGATAGTTGGGCAGCGTCCCGTTGTGGTAATTGACAGGGTATTGGAGTGTCTCCAGCAAACGCGAGCCAAATCGCTGGCTACAAAGCAAACAAAACGCCATCGTCGGACGAACCGCCGTTTGCAGTTCGTCAACAAACGTCGGCTCATTGAAGTCCCCCGAAGACGGCACCACCACGCGGAACCTGCCGTGCCGGGCCAGTCGCGGCAAATCCAGCGGTTTCGGTATCAGCACCCGGTCGGGAGGAGCATCGGCCCAGAACCGTCGGACCCGTCTCCGAAACCGTTTCAGGACATACTGAAAACAAAGGCGATGATACGGTTTGTGTTTGCGGACACACACGGCCACCACTGTCACATCAGAACGGGCGCTCGCGGCCCGCAAGGCCTCCCGCAACAAAAAGGTGGACAAACCACCGGAGAGGTCATCCAGGAAAATTGCCAACCGATCCATGACGCAAGGGAACCGCGATCGCCGCCGCAATGCAATCCTATTGTGGCTCGGGCGGTGGTGGCGGCGCGGCGGGTTTGGGTTTCTCGGCAGGCCGACGTCCCATGCTCATCCAGCGCTCGATCAGTTTCAGGCGGACCTGTTGATACTCCGCCGGACTCATCGCCCGCGCGTCGTCCAACATGGTGCCCATGGTGGCGACAAAACGCTCCAACACCACGGGGTCTTGCACGCGTGCCTGGTGTTGGAGATGGGTTCGGATTTTGTCGAGCAATTGTTGTTTTTGCCGGGGCCACTCGGCTTCGGGGCAGCGACGGGCATCGGCAAACAGTTGCTCGGCGAACGCCCGTCGTTGCTGTTGTCGCGCCGCCGCTTCCGTGGGCGGAGGCGACGGGTTGGCGCGGGCCTTCCACTGCGCGGCAATTTGCGGCAGGACCATTTTCAACGTGATAAACACCGTGCCCCCCACCAGGACGGCTCCCAACAACATGCCACCGCCCAACCATAACCATACCGGACGCCTGGAACCCGCAGCGGTCGCTTCCAAAATGGTTGTGGCGTCCGGGCCGCTTCGATGCAGCCGCGCGGTCATGCCGCCAGGCGGCAACGGGGTGAGATCATCATCCACCCGTTTCATCTCGATGCCTTCCGCTTCCAAGAGACGGCGGACGCTGCGTTCCTGAAAGGGGATGGCAGCAAGATATGCCGCGGTGGATTCGTCCAATGGGTGACGCTCCAACCACGGTTCCAGCGCCGCCAGAACCTCGCGGGCGGACTGGAAACGTTCGTCGCGTTTTTTGGCGGTGAGCCGGGCAATGAACTGGTCGAGGGCTGCCGTCAGTGACGCGTCGGGCAGTTGAACCGACGGCATCGGGTCTTGCAAATGCGCCACACAAACCGCCGCGGCGGAGGTGCGCTCGAACGGGAGTTTTCCGGTGAGCATCTGGTAGAAACTGATGCCGAGCGAATACAGGTCGGCGCGGGCATCCACGGTTTTGGCATCCTGAATCTGTTCGGGGCTGATGTAGCTGGGCGAGCCGATGACGTCGCCGGTCATCGTGAGCGCGTGTTGAGTGTCGAGCGTGTCGGTGGCCAAGCCGAGGTCCATCAACTTGAGCGTGCCGTCGGCGCTGATGAGCATGTTGTGCGGCTTCACGTCGCGGTGGATCAACCCTTTGCCGTGAACATACTCCAACGCCACCGCCGCCTGCTGCAACCAGCGCAACGCCAGCGGCAACGGCACCGGACCGCGCATTTGGATGATGTCGGCCAGCCCGTAGCCCTCGACGTATTCCATTGCAATGAAATGCTGGCCGTCAAACACATCGCCGTCGAACACGCTCACCAGGTTCGGATGCGACAGCGACGCGGCGGCGCGGGCTTCGCGGACGAACCGCTCGTCAATGCCGGGTTTTTTGGCCAGAAACGGATCGAGCAATTTGATGGCGCAAAACCGCCCCAGCGCCTTCTGACGGGCCAGCCACACCATGCCCATGCCGCCGCGGCCAATCCGGACCAACAGATTGTATCGCCCAAATCCAATCATGAATCTACAAACTCCACACGGCCATCCGGGTTGCGCGCCGGTCGCCCCCAACACTGACGGCGGTGGCGACGCGCTATTCATTCGCCCGCCCCTCCCACCCTTTGCCGCCACAACGGGAAATCCCTGCCGCAAGCTTGTCAGAGACGGCGGTTTTGGTAAAGTGGTTTTCGATGAAACCGTCCGCCACTTCGCTCCGCCGTCGTTTGAAACGGGTGAAGTGTCTGTTGATGGATGTGGACGGGGTGTTGACCGACGGGAAATTACATTTCACCAGCGACGGACGGGAGTTCAAAACGTTTCATGTGTTGGACGGACACGGGATCGCGATGGCGCAACGGGCGGGGTTGCTGGTTGGATTCATTTCGGGACGCCCATCGGAGGCGACGGCCCGACGGGCCGCCGATCTCGGTGTGCGGATCCTCAAACAGGCGGCCACCAACAAGGCCGAACTCTTGCAGGACGTGCAACGGGAACATGGTCTGGCAACGGAAGATATCGCGTTTATCGGGGACGAGTTGGTGGACCTGCCGGTCCTGCGGCGGGTCGGTCTGGCCGTGGCGGTACCCAATGCCGTTCCGGAGGTCAAAGCCGCCGCGCATTATGTGACACGGCAGGCGGGCGGAGCCGGTGCCGTGCGCGAAGTGGTGGAGATGATCTTGAAAGCGCGCGGCGATTGGAAGAAAGTAATTGCGAAGTATCTGACGCTGCTGCCGTTGTTGCTGTTGTTTGGTTGCGGACGGGAAACGCCCCCGGCGTCGCCAAGCACCAATGAGGCTGTCGGTTACATCGAGAAATTCGAGTTTCCGGACCGGGATGAACACGGGCGGTTACTGCGAAAAGTGTCGGGCGACCGCGCCCGCATGGAAGCGGACGGGAAACTGGACATTGAGAATGCGCGGGTGGAGTTTTACTCCAGCAACAAGGTGACAATGGTGTTCACCACCCCGCGCTGCTGGCTGGATCGCGCCCACAACCGCGCAATGACCGACGCGCCCGTGCATATTGAACGTGACAACATAACCATCACGGGCATCGGCGGCGAGTGGGACGGCGAGAAATCCACGCTCACCATCCGCAGCAACATGCAAATGGTGCTGCGGCAGGCCAACTGGTTGAAATGAGAAACATGAGACAACTGATATTCGGAATCGCAGCCGTGACGCTGGCGGCGTTGTTGCGGGCGCAAACCAACGAGATGCCCACTGCCACCAACACCGCGAAAGCAGCGGGAATGACGCTCGGCGCCACCAACGAGCCGACCACCATTACCTGCCAGAAGTGGAAATACCAATACGCCCGCAACATTGTCACCTTTCAGGGCGACGTGCTCGCCATCAATCCGCGCGCCACGATTCGTTCCGATGTCATGTTGGTGACACTGGACAAGGCCAACTCCATTTCCAACATCACAGCCGAGGGACACGTGACCATCGTCACTCCGAACAACGAAAAAGCCACCGCGAACCGCGCCGATTACACCGCCAAAGACCATCGGCTGGTGTTGACGATGGACCCGAAAGTGGAAGCGCGCGGCACGGTCTGGACCGGCGACAGAATCACCTTCATCCTCGACGAAAAGGGCATCAAAGACATCGAGGTGGAAACCGGCCAGACCACCACCAACCGCTCTCAGTTGGTCATTTATCCCGAAGCCCAAAAGAACAAGGACGAGAAAAAGGACAAGGAAACGAAAAAGGCCATCGAGTGAGCGACGACACCAACAACAACATCCTCCTGCGCACCGAAGACCTCGTGAAAATCTACGGTGGCCGGCGTGTGGTCAACGGCGTGGCCATCCACGTCAAACGCGGCGAGGTGGTTGGCCTGCTCGGCCCGAATGGGGCCGGCAAAACCACGACGTTTTACATGACCATCGGCCTGGTCAAGCCGGATGGTGGCAAGGTATTTTTCGACGGACACGATGTGACCCGCCTGCCAATGCACCAGCGGGCGCGGCTCGGCATGGGATATCTGGCGCAGGAACCGAGCGTGTTTCGCAAGCTGACGGTCGAGGAAAACATTCTCGCCATTCTGGAGACGCTCGATTTGTCGGAGCAAGAACGGAAGAATCGGCTGGATTATTTGTTGGAGGAACTGGATATTGCCCACTTGAGGCGAAACAAGGCGTACACGCTCAGCGGCGGCGAGCGGCGACGACTGGAAATCACCCGCGCGCTGGTGACCTCGCCGAAGCTGATGTTGCTGGACGAGCCGTTCAGCGGTGTGGACCCCATCGCCGTGTATGACGTGCAGCAAATCATCGCAGAGCTCAAACAAAAAGGGCTGGGCATTCTGGTGACCGACCATAATGTCAGAGAGACTCTTTCCATTGTGGATCGGGCCTATCTGATTTGCGAAGGCAAGGTCGAGGTGGAAGGCACCAGCGATTACCTCATCAATGACCCGAAAAGCCGGGAATTGTACCTTGGCCCGCGATTCAGCATGTAAGGACGACGTCATGAACATTGCGACACCGGAATACCCATTGGGAATCGCCCCTGCCCGCATCGCCGAACGGGCCGAAGCCCGCCGTTCCCCTGTGTTCCTGAACACCGACTCAAACAAAGTCCATGCGCCGTGCCGCCGTAGCCGTGGCGATGGCAACCTGAGGCACCCTCCACCGGCATGAGCGATCCCATCCCCATCCCCACCATCACTGTCGAGCGGTTCTACCTCAACCACGCCGAGAAGCTTGAACTCACTCTGATTGCGGGCGGTACCGGGCTTTCGCGCAAACTGGAGGAACGCGCCGTAAACCGTCCCGGCCTGGCGTTGGCAGGTTTTTTTCAATACTTCGCGTATCGCCGCATCCAGGTCATCGGCGGGGCGGAGTCCCGCTACCTCAAGTTCCTCGGTGAAAAGGTCGCCGCCAAACGGATTGAAGCGCTTCTGAAAGAGAAGATTCCCTGCCTGATTTTTACTCGTAACCTGAATCCGCCCGACTATGTTCGCGAACAATGTGAGGCGCTGAAGATTCCGTTGTTTCGGAGTCGGATCACAACACTCAAGTTTCTCAATGCCGCCACCATCGCCCTGGAATTGGAGTTTGCTCCGCAAATCACCGAGTTAGGCTCGATGGTGGACATCCTTGGCATCGGCGTCCTGATTCGTGGCGAGAGCGGCATCGGTAAAAGCGAAACGGTTCTCGGTCTTCTGGAACGCGGTTATGCGCTGGTGAGCGATGATGTCACCCGCATCCGCCTCTTGGAAGGCCGCGAGTTAATCGGCTCATCTTCGGAAACCACCCGTTACCACATGGAAATCCGCGGCATCGGCATTATCAATGTTCCCGCCATTTTCGGCGTGGCCAGTGTTCGTCCTGAAAAACGGCTGGACCTGGTGGTCACGCTGCAGGATTGGAGCAAGATGGAAGAAGTAGACCGGGTGGGGATGGATCAGCATCAATACACCATTCTCGGCATTTCTGTTCCGCACGTCCTCATCCCCGTCCGTCCCGGACGGGACATGGCGCGTCTGGTCGAAGTCGCCGCTCTCGATCAGAAACTGAAGAGTCTCGGCGTCAACGCCGCCCGTGAATTTAATGAACGATTGATCGAACGTATGCGTACCACACCACACTGATTTCACCATGTCCTCCGCCAACCAGGTCAAAAAACACTGTACGGTCATCAACAAACTCGGACTTCACGCCCGTCCGGCCGCCCTGTTTGTCAAGGTCGCCAATCGCTTTGAAAGCAGCGTATTGGTGGAAAAAGATGGCGAACAGGTCAACGGCAAGAGTATCATGGGACTTATGATGCTGGCAGCCGGACAAGGATCCAAACTAACAATCATCACCCAGGGGCGTGACGCGGAAGCCGCTGCGCGCGAACTGGAACAATTGTTCCTGCAAAAATTTAACGAGGACTAATGAGCGCTCCTGCCACAACTGAACGCGTTTTCCAGGGCATCGGCGTCTCCCCCGGCGTTGCTCGCGGCAAAATCCTCGTGTACCGCATCGCCGAAGAGGTGGTCCCCGAATACGACCTCGCTCCCGACCAGATTCCACAAGAAATCGCCCGTTTCGAACAGGCACTCATCAAAACCCGCGAACAACTTCTCCAACTCCAACAACGCATCGCCGCGGGCGTCGGCTCTTCGGCTCCCTCCAGCATCCTCGATGTCCACCTTTCCATCACCGAGGACCCTGCCCTAATTGACCCGGTTATGCACCGGCTGGAAAAGGAGCGCAAAAACGTCGAACACATCTTCCACGACGTCATCCACAAATACATGCAAACACTCCTGGAAATCCCCGACGACTACCTTCGCGAACGCGTCGCCGATATCCAGGATGTCGGACACCGGATCCTCCGCAATCTGCTCGGTCGCGAACACGTCGGCCTCGCCAACGTTCCTCCCGGCACCATCGTTGTCGCCTACGACCTCTCTCCCTCCGACACCTCTTCGCTCAACCGCCAAAACGTCGTCGGTTTCGCCACCGACATCGGCAGCCACACCTCTCACACCGCCATTGTCGCTCGTTCCCTGAATCTGCCCGCCGTGGTGGGGCTGCGCGACGCCAGCCAACACGTTCACGACGGTCAGATCGCCCTGCTCGACGGCTACAGCGGCACGCTGGTGGTTGAGCCCAGCCAACAAACCCTTTTCATCTACGGCCAGCTCGAACAAAAACGACACACCCTCGAAGAACGCCTTGCCGCCCTGCGCGATCTGCCCGCCGAAACCCTCGATGGACGTCGCATTGTCATCGCCGGCAACATCGAACTGCCCGAAGATATGACCGCCCTCCAACAAGTCGGCGCCGAGGGAGTCGGCTTGTTCCGCACCGAATTCCTCTACCTCAACCGCAAAGACTTCCCCAGCGAGGAAGAACAATACGCCAAATACCTCGCCGTCACCCGCGCCGCCAAACCTCATCCCGTCATCATCCGCACACTCGATCTGGGTGGCGACAAGTTCCGCAGCGAAGACGAAGGCCGCGAGACCAACCCCTTCCTGGGTTTCCGCGCCATTCGTTTCTGCCTGGCCAACCCGGATGTTTTCATCGCCCAATTGCGCGCCATCCTCCGCGCCAGCGCCGAAGGCAACGTCATGATCATGTACCCCATGATCAGCGGCATCAGCGAAGTCATCCGCGCCAACGAAATCCTCGACCAGGTCATGGCCGACCTGCGCAAAGAAGGAAAACCGTTCAACGAAAACATCCCCGTCGGCGCCATGATCGAAATCCCCTCCGCCGCCATGACCGCCGAGATGATCGCCAAAGAAGTGGACTTCTTCAGCATCGGCTCCAACGATCTCATCCAGTACACCCTCGCCGTGGACCGCGTCAACGAACGCGTCGCCAGCCTCTACGAACCCACCCACCCCGCCATCCTCCGCCTCATCCGCAACACCGTCGAAAGCGCTCACAACAACAACATCTGGGTCGGCGTCTGCGGCGAAATGGCCGGCGACCCGCTCTACGTCCCCCTGCTCGTCGGCATGGGCGTGGACGAACTCAGCGTCGGCGCCGCCAACCTGCTCCGTGTCAAAGAAGTTATCCGCCGACTCAAAATGAGCGATGCCCAGGAACTCGCCGCCGCCACCCTCCATGTCACCCACAGCCGCGAAGTCCAGGCCATGCTCAAAGCGCTCCTCCAACGCATTGACCCCGATCTGGTCAGTTGACGTGCCATGAAATTGGGCTTGCTTGTCGCGCTTTCCCTCTGCTGCGGTTTCACCCTCACCCAATCTCAAACCATCGGCCAACCCAATGACTGGGCCCAACCACAGGGCAACATCACCCTGACCTGGACCAATGCTCCAGCCCTGCCCGAAAACCGCGACGCACAGGTCCTGCGCCTCACCATCCACACCCCCTCCTTCCTCTACACCAAAGACGGCTCTCTCCCCTCTCCACTCGATGAATACGATTCGTTGGCCTTCTGGGCCTACCGCGACCCCGCGCCAGAACCAACAATCCTCGAACTTCAACTACTCGAAACCGACGGCAAAGCCAAATTCTGGCGGCGCCTCGACCTCACCCACACGGGCTGGAAACTCATCGAAGTCCCCTTGCGTTACATGCGCCGCAGCGATACGCGCACCCCGCGATGGGACCGTGTGCGCCGCGTGGGATTCTATTTCCGCCACCCCGCCACGCTCAGCCTGGCTCAACTCACCTTCACAAAAGGCCCGCACCGCGCCCACCTCACCGCTGACGAACTGGCCGCCATTGCGTTTCCCAACACCCCCCGCAACCAACTCAAAATCGTGGACAAACCCGATTTGTTGCTGCTCACCGACGCCACTCAACTGGACACAACCCTGCTCTCCGAACGGCTAACCGAAATCAACCGCTGCCTCCGCCACGATCTGCCCTTCCTCAACGGACCCGACGGACAACCCACCCTCCTCATCTTCGCCACCGAACACGCCTACCGGGAATTCACCCCCCGTTTTGCCGCAAAACTCGGCGGAGTTGCTGATAAACCCACCTCCGGCGGCTACACCATCCAGGCCATTGCCACTTCTTCATGGGACCCCAACAAAGGGACTTTGCGCCCCGTCTATTCACACGAATACGTGCATGCATGGCTGGATCGCGTCGCCGGTTTGCCCAGCGGCGCCGGCGACTGGGTTCAAGAAGGGTTCGCCAACCACTACCAAATTCGGTTCCACCCCCAAAACGATCTCCCCAACCTCATCCGCGCCAGCATTGCTGATCCCCAACAATATCTGCCCCTCCAACAACTCTGCTCCGGCAAACGCATCCCCATGAACCGCTACTGGCAGGCGCTCACCGTCGTCCGTTTCCTGCTGGAAAAAACCTCCTATCAACAATACCTCCCCGCTCTCTTCGAAGCCTTCCACAAAAACGCCTCCACCGACCTCTCGCCGCACATCGAAACCGTTCTCCATACCAACTGGGACACCTTCACTCGCGACTGGCTCCAGTTCTGCCGCGACACCTACGCCAAGCCCTGACGGTTGCCACCACTGCGTCCACCTGATACATTTGTCCCGTGAAACGCATTGTGGCCATGTTCCTCATCGCCACCGCCACCCTGCCGGGCCGGGCCGACACCCTCACCCTCACCTCCGGCGAAACCGTCACCGGCGAAATCACCGCGGAAACCTCCAACGACTACAGCATCCGCATCGCCAACACCAATTTCACCATCACCGCCATCCGCATCATCCCCAAGACCAATGTCACAAGCATCGTTCGCGACACCCCCGAACAACAAGCCCGGCGTGCCGCCTTTGAAAACCTCTGCCGCTACCACCTCCAACCCGACCAGGAATTCCCCACCACCTACTATCGCCAGGTTATCGCGCTCATGGAAAAATTCCTCGCCACCTATCCCGACGACGATGTCATCCGCTCCAAACTCGCCCAATGGAAAACCGAACTGGCCCAGGTCACCAAGGGCCTCGTCAAATACAACAACCAGTGGCTGACCCCTGAACAGAAAACCGCCGCCCGCAAACTCGCTCTCGAACAAGCCCGCCTCCAGGCCGCCCGCAAAAACTTGCAAACCCTGCAACAACGACTCGACGACCTCCAAACACACCAAAAAGACCTCAACAAAGAAATCGAAACCACCACCACTGAACTCGACCGTGCCGAGGCAGCCCTGGCCAACCTCCAGGATTTCGTCGAGCCCGTCTATGAATACCGCCCCATCGGCGGCGCTCCGTTTGCCCTCTCCACCCGCCGAGGCCCCATCGTCTGGTCGCCGCCCTTCTGGGAACGCTACACGATCGGCGAAAACGTCACTCGCCATCCCCTGCGCACCTATTACGAGCAGCAGATCGCTTACAACCGCAACCGTCTCGCACGTCTCCAAACCGACCTTGACCAGACCATCCGCGACATACGGGTTATCCGAGCCGACATCGAAAAAGCTCAGGCAGACCTCAAGTAACGCTTCATCCTGTCTGTTTCCTCCGACTCTGCATCGTTGCACTCAACGACAAAGAGACCATGTCATCCTTCATCGCTTGCTCTTGTTTCTTGCCACTGCCGGCCTAGCCTTTTGTTGTCGCGCTGAAAAACGAGTTGTCACATCCCAAGCTCCTTGCGATACAATCCGGGCACGCAACGGGAAAGGCGACAAAATCGGGAATCCCCTCCATGAGAGATAGAAAAAAAGCGGGGCTGCGAAAGCCCCGTGCGGAAGTCATCGTTGCCTTGCGGCAGCGGCTCGGCTCTTCCCCATTCGGCTCAAAAGAAACGGGGCGAGCATCTGCCCCGCCCCGGAAAGTGTGTTCGAGTTGCGGGTTCTTATGGGTGGCTCTCGAACCGACCATTCCGCAGGTTTTGATCTGGCAAGTATGAAACATTAACGGAGGAGAAAAGTCAATATGCCAACCACCAACCCTTATGTGATCACACCCGTGACAAAGAATTGGATGAAGGATGAGTTTTACGATTCAGCTCTTGTCCTCGGTTTGGATATTGGAATTGAAGGCATCGGCGTTTGGTTGCGGAAAGGCCGCGAACCGCTTTTTGCCCGTACATTCATGGTTTCGCTCCCGGAAGCGGCTCCGCTGAAGAATCGGCGCGCCAAACGAGCTCAACGACACGCCCGTCAAAGCCTCCGTCGTCGTGAGGCCATGTTGCGCGAGTGGATTGTTCGTTACGGCTTGCTCCCCAGGGAAAAACTGACGGACGCGTGGTGGAAGAACCCTGCTGTGTTTGAGCGGGCATTCGAGCATCGTTATCGGGCAATTACCACCGGAGTCGCCAGTCCGGAATGTTTAGTGGTGTGCATCCGACACCTCGTGCGGCATCGCGGTTTTGATTATCACCTGACCGACGAAGGGGCTTTCCCGTGGGGTGATGAATTGGATGATAAGGAAATCATTCAGTGGGCCAAGAACTCGTGTTGTGCACCGGAGTATCGCACTCATTTGTGCAATTTGATCGAAGCCGACGCTCCTTGGGCGAAAAACTCCGATGGCTCATTTACGGAAAAGTATCTCAAAGTGCGACAGGCACTGGATGATGCCGTGAGGGAATACGAGAACCGACCGGTCGAGCGGATGTTGGAACAGCATATGAGCGAGAAGAATCACCCGCATCTGCGGCCTCGCGCCCGTGGACGCAATTTCGCCCGTGAGCTGGTTAAGCAACACTTGTATGCCATTTGCGAGAAACACCGCCACTTTTTTGCGCCCGGCACCTTCGACCAAGCGATGCGGGAGTTGCTGGGTGACCAGACAGGACCAAGTCAGTGGAAACTGACGTGGATGGATCAAGACGGCAAGCCACAGCAAACGATCCTCGATTATCACAGGCGCACACGGGAAGAGGCCGAAGAGCTTTGGAAGCGCAAAGTCAAAAAATGCCCGTTTGCTCCATTGCTGTTTGAAAAACGGCATCTGACGACTCCACAACACGACTGCGCTGTCCGTAGCGACCCGCGAATCCGTCGTTTCAACCTACTGATGTTCTTAGCTGAACGACGGATCGAACTGGAGACCCACGACGCGAAAGGACGACTCCAAAATCCGCGCGTGAATCTCGATGCCAACGTCGTCCGCGATTTGTTGGGCGATTTGGAGCAAGATATTCGGGCGGTCGAAGCCTTATTGAACAAGCAACCGGCACCGCGGCCGGACAAACCCGGTAAGAAGACTTTTGAACACCGATGGCGCATCTGCAAAGACTGCAGCAAGGAGACTGGACAAGATGAGGAGGGCAAGAGCTCCTGTTGCAAAGCCAAGACAAAACCTAAAATGACGGTCGCTGGTGTCGGTAAGGGGTCGTTCAATGCTGACTTTTTTGACCAGTTGGGTGACTTGTTGCGACCCGAATTACGGTCCTTGAAGGGGCGCGCTAGCCTCTCCGGCGAGGCGGCGGACGCATTGTTTAATCTTGCTACCAAAAACGGTACGGACTTCGAGCCTGCCAGGATTCGCCGAGCGTTGGAAGACTGCGGCTACTACGATTGGCGTGCCAACCTGCCGCCCGGCCTTGGCATCTACCCGCAAGTGACCTTCCTACTGGGAAATCGCGGTCATTACGACAAGGATCGCAACCCCAAGCAGAGAGACAAGGCGACAGGCAAACCCGTCCATCACGGCATCCTGCGCCGGCTGTTTGCAGGCCAGTTGCGTCTCGACGATGGGACATTGGTGGACCTGAAGGATAAACTCGACGGTAAGGTTGTGCCCGACTATGTGGTCATTGAGACCATTGGCGAGATTCCGAAAAACCAGAGGGAGAAGAAGGAGTTTCAAGACGAGATAAAAGCCAACCGGTCGCGAAAAATGGAGATTATCGAGAAGAAATACGGCCTGAAACTAGATTCGCTTTCCGACTGGCAGGTCAAACAAGTGTTGTTGTTCGACCAACAAGCCAACGAGGAAGGCGAAGCGTTCAGCCCCTACAGCGGCGTGTCCCTCGGCAAAAACCCGCTCACGCATGATTTGGAGGTGGAGCACATCTACCCCGAACGACGCGGCGGTATCAGCGTCATGGACAATTTGGTCATCACATGGCGCACAGAAAACCAAACCAAGGGAGACCGAACTCCTTGGGAGTGGGCAAAAGACGAGGGTTGGCGGGTGGATGCCCATTTGCAGAAGATGCACTGGAGTGCGAACAAGCGCGCTCTATTTGTCCGCCAAGAAAGCGATCCGCCGCAGTGGGACAACACCACACGGATGGCCCAACTCGCCCGTCATCTCCGCGCCGAGGTCATCCACTGGCTTGGTTTAGACCAGATCAAAGATCAAAAGGAGCGCAACAAGGAAATCGCCCGCCGCATCGGTACGCCGACTGGCTTCCAAACCGGCGTTTGCCGCGAGTCGTGGACACCCCCGCACGTGTTCCCGCAGATGTACCGTCCCCTCCACGACAAGAAGGGCGTCCCGGTACGCGACAGGAACGGACAAGAGCGATGGGTCAAAGACCGCACCAATCTGCGACATCACCTTTGGGATGCCGCCGTGCTTTCGCATATTCCACCAGGTGTGGGACTGAATTCCTCCGATTGCGGCGGCATTTTCGTCCATCGTAGTGATCCTCAGACCGGCGCATGGTTGGTTTCAGCGTTACCGAGTCTTGGCCCTGACCTGGTTGCATTTGAAAAGGCCAATGCCGACCGTTGTTTGGTGGTGCGCCTACGCCAACGAAAGTCCAAGAAATCCCGTTACAAAGAAACCATCTTCAGTTTGCCGGACCAGCAAAACCGGTTGTTCGCACGAGAATTGTTGAGCAAGTATTCCGCGAAGAAAACCGACACGGAGTTGCGGAAGCTTCTGGACCAACCGGGCTTGCTACAACCGCTTGAAATCAATGACAAGAAAACAGGAAAGGTCAGGCGAATCCAGTTGCTCCGAGAAGAAGACGTGAAACGGTGGCTATCGTGCAAAGATATTTCGCTTGACCCGCAGGAGTTTCGAGACTTTCTCACGAACCTGGGTGTACCACCTGAGCGCATTGGCAATGAGGCGGCCGCAGAACAGTTCAAAAACAAGAAAACCGGCGAAACGCGCACTCGCCGCGAGTTCAAGGCCGCGCAGCTCATCACCTTCATCCGCAAGAAATGTGACATCAAGGAAAACGAAATTCCCGATGTGCGCGTTGAAGATGCCATCCTCGCACGGATGGAACGCGCGGTCTTACGCGCCGCCAACGGACGAGATGGACGGCCCGGTCAAGTCATCCGTAGCATTCCCATCGAGCAAGACAAGTTGCCGCCATGCGGTTTTGGCCTGCATTTCAACCCCACCGCGAAACCCAAACATGGCAACGAAATTGCCGGCTTCAAGGCTGTGGACAACAGCAATTCTGTTGTCTATCTGCGCCGCGAAATTTGGATTGGTCAACGCTGGAAAAAGAAGGGTAAGCAAAACGTCCTTGAAAAGTTTTACGAGTCGCGCCTGATTCCCCATCCTCGCCATCTCGCTTCGTACCAGAAACTTTACGGCCAGCCGTGGAAAGCCGACCCGTTACCGCTAGGAATGAAACTGGCCGGCAAGCTGGCCGTTGGCGACCTGCTCCGTATTCCGTTGAAAAAAGAAAAACGGAATCGCAAGGACAATTTGATCGCGAAGCGCGGCGAAACCCCGCTGGAGTGGAGGTTCTACCGGGTCAAATCGCTGAAAACCGACGGCACAGTTGAATTCCAAATGGCCGAGTTTGCCGAACCGAAGTTGGCAAAAGGGCAAATCCCCGATCCGGCCACGAAACGGTTATTGGAAACCTACGAGTTGACGTGCAGCAACGAGGCCGATTTGCTCTGGTTGCTGGAAGTCACGACTGGCAAGAGAATCGAACTTCCACCGCCGGTCGTGGAACACGCTCCGACCACCGGGAAACGGGAGGACGAACTTCTGTAGGAGGCGGCTTGATTGATCCATCATCTGATTCTGCTCACCGAAAGCCAGCACCTGCATGTGGCCAACGGCAAACTCGTTTCCGGTGAACGCAACATCGCCATCGAAACGCTCGGCAGCGTTCAGTGTTTTGCCACTTCCTGCCAGTGGTCGCAAACCGCACTGGAAATGCTCGCCACCCAATGCCCGGTCGTCATGGCCCGATGGGATAAGCAGCAAAAGAAATGGAAAACTTTCAGCCTCGCTCCCAAAACCCGGTACGTGAATCCCACCGCCCTGTGGAAACTCTGTCGGCTGTCGCCCCAGCGCGCCACCCAACTCGCCAGCGGTCTGCTCTGGACGAAAGTCTGCAACCAACATCAGATGCTTCGCACCTTCGACCCGCGACTGGCCGATAAACCGCAACTGAAAGAAAACTCCTACAACCGCATCCTGCGGCTCGAAGCCGCGTATTCCCGCTTCTTCTGGCCCCGGTACTTCTCTGCGCTGGCCACCGACCTGTTTGAACGAGAACGCCGCAAGCCGCAGCATCCGCTCAACGTTGCCCTCAACTACGGCTACGGTTTCCTCTACCACGCCCTCGAATGGCAATGCCTCGCTTCGGGTCTTGACCCGACCGTCGGTATCATCCACAAACTCCGCCGCAGCCGCCCCAGCCTCGCCTGCGACCTGATCGAACCGTTGCGCTGCACCGTCGAGTTGACCGTCGCCCGGCATCTCGACGACCTGCAAGAACCGAAACGCATGGCCGGTCATTTCGCCGAGATGATGGAAACGCCGTTCACCTACCGCGACGGCAAGTTCCGACTACGTTCCATCATCCGGCTCATGGTCGAATCGTTTGTGCGATCGCTCGACGGCAAAGAAACCTTCCAACCCTTTGTCCTCCATGCTCGTGATGCTTGCCTATGACACCCCGGAGCAGAAGGATCAGACCTTCCTTCGGAAAGAGTTCGAGCGCGTTGGCGGTACGCGCGTGCAGTACAGCATTTACCTGTTCAAGGGCGAACCGCACGAGTGCGAGCGCGTCATCCGCTACATGCAGCGCGTCGCCAAAGGAATCCCCGGCGACATTCGACTTTTCCCGATGGAAGAATCCACGTGGGAGGCGCAAATCATCATCACCGAGTGCGTCGAAAACACTAAGCGAATTGCCGAACTGAAGGAATTTGTGAAAGTCTGGTAAGCTGAACCCGCTCTATTTGAGCGGGTTCGGCGCACCTCTTACCAAATTGCCCCGTGGGGGGCGAGATCAAAACCTGAAGCAGCGGCTCAAGGTGAGCGGTCGGAACTTACCAAATTGCCCCGTGGGGGGCGAGATCAAAACAAGCTGGCGGCCGTCAACGAAGCCGTCGCCGCCTTACCAAATTGCCCCGTGGGGGGCGAGATCAAAACACTCACCACCGACCGGTCACCGTCCCGGACGTCTTACCAAATTGCCCCGTGGGGGGCGAGATCAAAACTGCGGCGTGATCGCAATCGGTTCGATGTGGCCCTTACCAAATTGCCCCGTGGGGGGCGAGATCAAAACAGCAAAGCCGGCAGAGGGAATCAAGCAATTCACTTACCAAATTGCCCCGTGGGGGGCGAGATCAAAACGAAACAAATACCAGACGGAACGGTGCAGATGTCTTACCAAATTGCCCCGTGGGGGGCGAGATCAAAACGTCAGAGGAGAACGCGCTTTTCACCTCGACCCCTTACCAAATTGCCCCGTGGGGGGCGAGATCAAAACCAGGGTAATTCGAGTGGTAATTGGTAATCGAGCTTACCAAATTGCCCCGTGGGGGGCGAGATCAAAACTATGGCAAAAACATACAAAACGAATTCAAAGTCTTACCAAATTGCCCCGTGGGGGGCGAGATCAAAACAAAGACACCCGACGCGGGCGCGAAGGGCAACACTTACCAAATTGCCCCGTGGGGGGCGAGATCAAAACTATATACCATCATTAGTCGTAACACCAGTTATCTTACCAAATTGCCCCGTGGGGGGCGAGATCAAAACCAACTCGACCGCCCGATCACGAAAGCGAACATCTTACCAAATTGCCCCGTGGGGGGCGAGATCAAAACGCCGAGAGTCCGTTGCATGTTGTGTCAGTCACCTTACCAAATTGCCCCGTGGGGGGCGAGATCAAAACTGCGGTGTTGCGCGATTGCGAAATACGGGAACCTTACCAAATTGCCCCGTGGGGGGCGAGATCAAAACTGCGGTATTGCGCGATTGCGAAATACGGGAACTTACCAAATTGCCCCGTGGGGGGCGAGATCAAAACGACTTAAAAGCGCAACGTGAAGAGGAAGAAAACTTACCAAATTGCCCCGTGGGGGGCGAGATCAAAACCATCCAACCATTGGCGATGGAAGCAATGTTATCTTACCAAATTGCCCCGTGGGGGGCGAGATCAAAACAAATCCCTCGCCGTATTCGCCCTGCCGTGGGTCTTACCAAATTGCCCCGTGGGGGGCGAGATCAAAACGGCGCCCCAGTCGGTGTTGGTGGCGATCTCGGCTTACCAAATTGCCCCGTGGGGGGCGAGATCAAAACGGTCTCGACGGCGCGACGCCATGCGAGGATAACTTACCAAATTGCCCCGTGGGGGGCGAGATCAAAACCGAACGTGCTCACACCCTGGGAATCCGGCTTGCTTACCAAATTGCCCCGTGGGGGGCGAGATCAAAACGACCGGGAGTTGCTGGCTGCGGTCATTGGCGCCTTACCAAATTGCCCCGTGGGGGGCGAGATCAAAACGGCCTGTGGAAACTGAACGAAGGCTTCGGTGGCTTACCAAATTGCCCCGTGGGGGGCGAGATCAAAACGATATTGAATCCGAATACCTTTGACATCATCACTTACCAAATTGCCCCGTGGGGGGCGAGATCAAAACGGCGGTAAGGTAATCGTAACTGTGGCACATAGCCAAAACAATAAGTGGATTTTCCAGATCGAAACTTTACCGGAGTATCCGTCAAACTTGAATACACGGTAGGTCACGCCGTTGCGGGAGGGCCACTCCTCCCAACACCTCTTGTGTGATGGTTTGCCGGACAGGAGCCACGATGTTGCCGCGGTCATTTTACCAACCCGCGGTTCTTTCTTGAAAAAGAGTGTTTTCGGGGACAAAACGTCACCGCTTCATGACCAAACATATTTCTCTTGTTTTTTTGGTGTTGGTGGCTGCGGTTGGCTTGGCATCGGCAGAGTCTCCGTGGCGTTTCTCGACGAGTCTTTCGGTAAAAGAAACCTTCGATAACAACGTTTTCCTGCAAGACACAACGGCGCTGGCTCATAAAAGTTCATGGGTCTCCTCCTTCACGCCGTTGCTCTCTCTCTCCTATCAGGCCACGCCCGAATTCACATTGGCCGTCTCGTATGCGCCCGAAGTTGTTTTCTATCATTCCTACAGTTCCGAAGACCATGTTGACCACCGTGCGACATTGAATTTTCGTGGCAGTTCGGGTGATACCGCCTGGGAGGTGAACCACACGATCGTCGGCATTCAAGGGAACGATTGGGGGCCGACTTTCGACCTGGCTCACGGCGGCGACATCCCCGCCGTGGGCGGTATTCCGCTCCGCGATCGGCGCGACGCGATCATCTACCGCAACAACATTCGTCTTACTCAAACCATTGGCTCGTGTTTTCTCCGCCCGGTGTTCACTGCCTACGTCCACGATTTCAAGACACAACAGAGCGACGTCTCCGGTTACGAAAATTACATTGACCGTTACGACGTCAACGGCGGTCTCGACATCGGCTTTACCGTCGCCAGGAAAACCTGGCTCGTGTTCGGTTATCGTTACGGCTACCAGCACCAGGGGGAACGCCTCGGCGTTCTCAGCCCGTACAGTAGCAACTATCATCGTGTCCTTGCCGGTATTGAGGGCGCGCCGTCTGATTGGCTGAAGCTTCAGGTGATGGCCAGCCCGGATATTCGCGTCTTCCGTTCCGGCAATCTTCCTCCGACCTTCGACAAGAACGAACTGCTCTGGTATGTGGACGCTTCCGCAACGATCACTTTCGGAAAAAACGACACGTTGGCCGTGACGTTGACCCGCTATGAACAACCCGCCTTTTCCAGTCACAGCGTCTATGAAGACATCCTCTACAGCATCGCCTGGCAGCACCGCTGTCATGACAAGCTCACCGCGACCATCGGCCTGAAAATCTACGAAGGCGACTGGCAGTCACCTGTCAACCGTGACGACGTCATCTACACGCCCAATGCCAGCGTCAGTTACATCTTTGCGCGCCATTTCAGCGCCGACCTCACCTGGTCGTACGATGCCGTCAAAAGCGAGGTTCCCAACACCGCCGGCCGCGAATTTACCCGCCACTTGGTCTCGCTCGGTCTGAAGCACAGTTTTTAGCGTGCGCCAAAGCTGTTGCGCCGCCGGGGCGTCTGCCGTATAAGTCGCTCAAGCCATGAAACCAACCGACTTGCGAGGCATCCTCCAATACATCCCGCAATTCCGCGACCGGGTGTTCATCCTGGCGGTGGACGGCGCCATTGTGGCGGATGACAACTTTGGCAACATCCTCCTGGACATCGCCGTGCTGCGCAGCCTGAACATCCGCGTCGTGCTCGTCCACGGCGCGGGACACCAAATCCAGCAGTTGTCGCAACGTCTCGGCCAGCCAATCTCCAATGCCGACGGCACGGGCGTCACCGACGAGCCGACCTTGCGCATCGCCATCATGGCGGCCAATCTGGTGACGCACGAGATTCTCGAAGGACTTTCCCTAAATAACCTCCGAGCCGCCCACACCAATTGCATCGAAGCCGTGCCGCTCGGCATCCGCAAGGGCATTGACCATCAACACACGGGCAAGGTTCATCAGGTGGATGTGAACATGCTCCGCACCCTGCTCGACGACGGCCTGCTGCCCGTCGTCCCCCCGCTCGGATTCGACGGCAACGGGCATACCTATCGGCTCAACTCCGATGCCCTCGCCTCAGAATTGGCGCGGGCGTTGGGCGCTGTGAAGTTGATGTTTATCGGCCCGCGACCGGGTTTGGAGATTGACGGCAAGTTGGTTGGGCAACTGAGCGTGGCAGAGTTGGATCAACTATTGAAAACAACGCCGGAGCGGTTGCGCCCGGAGATGCTTTCGAAGGCGGCCTATGCGCTGCGGGCCTGCGAAAACGGCGTGCCGCGCGTGCACATCCTCAGCGGCGAGGTGGACGAGGGCGTGTTGGCCGAAGTCTTCTCCAACGAAGGCATCGGCACGCTCATTTATGCGAACGAATATCAAGCCATTCGCCCGGCCCGCCGACGGGATGTCCGCGCCATCCTGGCTTTGATCAAAGGCTCCGTTCAGGAAGATCAACTCCTACCCCGCACGCGCGCTGACATCGAAAAACACATCGGCGACTATCATGTCTTCGAAATTGACAACAACATCGTCGGCGTCGTGGCCGTCCACCCCTATCTGGAGCAGAAAGCGGCCGAACTGGCCTGCCTGCACGTCAACGACGCGCATGCCCATCGCGGTATCGGTACAAAACTGGCCCTGCGGGCGGAAGCCGTGGCGCGAGAAGTCGGCGCCAAACGCATTTTCGCGCTCTCCACACAGGCGTTCACCTTCTTCCAGCACAAGTTGAACTACGCCGAAGGCACGCCCGACGACCTGCCACCGGCACGCCGCGAAAAATACGAGCAAAGCGGGCGCAACTCGAAAATCCTGGTGAAATCGCTTACGCCTTGAAGTTCGCCTGGGAACGACCGGCGGACGGTTTCAGTTCGGCCAACACCTTGTTCCACTCCTGTAACAGTTGTTGGTGGGAACTTTCCAGACGGGCAAGCATGACCATCTGACGGTTGATCTCGTTGAGACGAGCGGCGATGTTGTTGCTGATCTCGGTGCGCTGGGTCTGAAGCTCCTTCAACTTGCTTCCCAACGCCAGCAGGCGCGGGTCCACTCCGGCTGGCGGCGGAGGCGGCGGCGCGGGAGGAGTTTTTTTTACCTTGGGAGGAACAATCACCTTGGTGTTACAGGCAGGACACTCCACCGTAAGCCCCTCGGCGGCCTCGTCCACAACAAGATTTTTGTGGCAAGCGGGACATTCAAAAACAATGTCGCGCGGTCCGATTTCCGGTTGTTGATTGGCAGTGCTCATGGATTGACGAACCGCTAGAATGCTGACTCTGCGACGGCATTGCAAGCCGGAAGCTTCCTGCTAAGATGCGAGCGCTTTGCGAAAATCATCTTCCAAAATTGTTGTGGGTTGCTGCGGCTTCGCGCTGGCGCAGACGAAGTATTTTGCCACGTTTCCGTGCGTGGAGATTGACTCCAGTTTCTACAACCTGCCCCAACGGGAGACCGCCGCGCGCTGGCGGGAAAGCGCTCCCGGCGGGTTCCAATTCGCCATGAAAGCGTGGCAAGTCATTACCCATCCCGCCGATAGCCCCACCTACAAACGTACGCGACTCGATCCTCGTGATCGCCCCTACTGCGGCGGTTTCGGGTTCAACCCGACGATCCGCTGGGCCTGGGAGGAGACCTTTCAGGTGGCCAAGGTGCTGGGGGCATTTCTGGTGTTGTTCCAGTGTCCCGCGGGATTTCGTCCGACCAGGGAAAATGTGGCGAATCTGCGAAAGTTTTTTGAGCGGGCAAAACGCGGCGCGTTCTTAATGGGATGGGAACCGCGCGGGGATTGGGATGCAACATTGGTGGCAAAACTCTGCGACGACCTCGATCTTGTGCATGTGGTGGACCCGTTGAAAACGGCCCCGGTGGGACACGCCTCGCTCCGTTATTTCCGGTTACACGGCCTCAGTGGCTACCGACATCGCTACACGGATGACGAGTTGCAACGAATCAAGCAAATCTGTGATCAACAACAGATGCCGGTGTATTGTCTGTTTAACAATGTGACGATGGCCGCCGACGCGCTGCGGTTCGCGCGTTTGGCAGGGCGGGGCTAACTCAGCCGACGAGCCGTCCCACGGCGTCTATCAATTCCTGAACCGTAAACGGTTTCAACAAATAACGCCCCGGCACCGTGCTCAGAAAACGCCGCATTTCGGGATCGTCGCCATGCCCCGTGATGAACAAGAATTTGCCGGCCAGTTCCGGATGTAGCGCGACGGCCCGTTGATACAATTCATCGCCGCGAAGTTTCGGCATCATCAGATCACACACGATGGCGTCGTACTGCTGCACCTTGACCTTGAGAAAGGCCTCATCGCCGTCATAGGCCGAATCCACCAGAAAATTGTCGCTGATCAACGCGCTGCTAAGCGCCTCCACCAACCGACGATCGTCATCCACCAGAAGCACGGCCTTAAACGGCTGATTCGTCGCATTCATGGTAACTACACTACCTTCTTTTCGATTTCTGGCAACCTCTAAACTTCTTTGAAAAACTCCGACGGGGATAGCGTCAGCGGGTCAGGGTAAAAATCTTCGTGTCCCAGCGGCACCCGGTCCAGCGTCATGGGAAAAAACTTCCCGCTGGCCGTCGCGTAGATTTCACCATCCCTGTCCCGCAATTCCCCCTCGGCCACGCAGATTCGCCGCTGAGCCTGTCGCACCCGCCCAACGAGGCAATATTGTTTCCCTACTTCGACCTTTTTCTGGTAACGCACCGCGAGTTCGACAGAAACGTAAAACTTTCGGTTGGCATACGATACCGCCCAGAACATCACCTCGTCCAATGCGCTGGCAATGACACCGCCATGAATCACTCCGCGATAACCTTCATGGCGCGAATCCGGCTCGAAATCAGCACACACTTCGCCGCCCTCGACCCGGAATCGCAACCGCAATCCCACAGGATTCTCCGCACCACAAACGAAACAACCGCGAGTGTATGGCAACAGGATGGTACTCATTTAATCATCGCCCGAATCAAACGCCCCAACAGATACACCACAAACCACACCGGCAAGGCAAACAGAAGCACCGCGATCACGTTGGTGTTATCCCACCGCAACAACCGCGCCTGCATCGGATAAAACAAAATCAAGAAATAACAGGAAAACCGTGTATGTCCCAGCACCTCGCACAGCCCTCTGTCCTTTTTGCGAAATCCCAGCACAATGGTGAATACACCCAGCGCAACCGTTGCCGCCGTCACCAGCCACGCAACGCTCATCTGCGCTTTGGAAAACTCCGTCACATACCCCGTCCACCCAATCCCCGACAGGCGCGCGCCCCAATTCAATCCCGCCCAGAGCATCACAAACCCGTTGCTCACCGCATGGCCAAAGGAAACCTTGCTCTTATACAACTCCCCCAACGCCAACGTCACATACAAGGGCAGGATCCCCAGCCAGACCGAACCAAAATAACGAAACGGTTCCGTCACCAGCTTCAGCCATGTCGTCCAATACAACTCCAATGAGACCACCAGGTTGATTCCTCCTTGGCGCGGCTTTTACCACAACGCACCTTGCGCGTCCAGACCGCACACAGTATAGTCCTCCCCGTGATCTTGAACATCATCCATTACGGACATCCCGTGCTGCGCGAAAAAGGCAAACGCATCGAGCGCGTCACACCGGAAATCCGCCAGCTCGCCGCGGACATGATCGAAACCATGTACGCCGCCAACGGCGTCGGCCTCGCTGCCCAACAGGTCGCCCGCCCTCTCATGTTGACGGTCATTGATGTCTCCCAAAGCGAACAACCCTCCGAACTGCTCCTCAACGGCCAACCGCAGGAAATCGCCAAACACATGCCGCTGATCCTGCTCAACCCGCGCATCACCGACACCAAAGGCGAACATCATGGCGAAGAAGGCTGCCTGAGCGTCCCCGGAATCTCGGCCGACATCCGACGCGCCGCCCGTGTCCGTGTCGAGGCCGAAGACATCCAAGGCAACCCCCTACAAATCGAAGCCTCCGGACTACTCTCCCGCGCACTCCAACACGAACTGGACCACCTCAATGGCGTCCTTTTCCTCGACCGCGCGAACGCAGCCACACGGGCCAGCCTTGCCGGACGACTCAAAAAACTCCAAAAAGAAACCCTGGACGCCCTGAAAGCTGCCAACAAAAAGAACCGCTTGTTCGCCACGCGCTAAAAACACATGGGATTCCTCCGCACAGCGATTCTCTGTTGCGCCGGGTTTCGCCACTACCGCGAAGTCCGCGATCTCTCTCTCGGCGCATCCATCAAATACCTCTTCCAACTTGTCACCGTGTTGGGACTGCTACTAACCGTCAGCTTCATCCCTTGGGGGTGGCAGTTGGCCAACCGCGCCGCCAACTGGACCGACCACCACGTGCCACCCTTGGAAATCAAAGGCGGCAAGGTTGTCTCGCCCGTCACCCAACCATACCGCGCCGGCAACAACGAATTTCTCTTCCTGCTCGACACCACGGGACAAACCACCGCCGCCGACCCCCAAGCCATGCGGGGCATCCTCCTGACCTCCGACACCCTCATCTTCTGGCTCAAGGCCGACTCGCGGCCCGATTCACCTGTCTACGCTCAACGTCACAGTCTTCGCGCTTATCCCGATGCCATAATCAACGGCGATTACGTTCGCAGCATGATTTTGGCCGCCATGGTGGTCAGTCTGCCACTGCTGTGGCTGGGCGGAATACTCACCGCCTTCGCGCAGGCGCTGTTTTTCTCGCTTGCCTCCTCCATTCTTGAGCAAGGCACCCCCAATGGCCTGCGCTGGTCGCAACTTTTCAACATCGCCCTCCACGCCATCACCCCCGCCGCCGTCATCCTCACCACCTACACCGCCATGCGCCTGGAAGGATTGGACTTGCGCTTGATCTACATCGTTGTGTACGGCATTTTCCTGCTCGGCGCCACCCACGCCTGCCGCAACCCGCTGCCCCAGGAAGAACCGGCCGACAACGAATGACCCCGAGTGTACAACAAGAAAAACACTTCGTCGCCGCCACCTCTGTCGCCGCCGCCGTCTTCCTCACCGCCATGAAAATCACCGTCGGCTGGATGACCGGCAGCCTCGGCATCCTCGCCGAAGCCGCCCACTCCGCCCTCGACCTCGTTGCCGCCCTGATCACCTTTTTCGCCGTCCGCGCCAGCGACCGCCCGCCGGACACCCGCCATCCATACGGCCACGCCAAAATTGAAAATCTTAGCGCCCTGGCGGAAACGCTCCTGCTTTTCCTGACCTGCGGTTGGATCATCTACGAAGCCATTGAACGCCTCTTTTTCCGCCCCGGCCACGTGGACGCCACACTCGGAGCCTTCCTCACCATGGGCATCTCCATCGCCGTGGACTTCTCCCGATCTCGCGCCCTCTCCAAGGTGGCCCAAAAACATCAAAGCCAGGCCCTCGAAGCCGATGCCCTCCATTTCCAAACCGACATCTGGAGTTCACTCGTCGTCCTCGGCGGCCTCCTCCTCGTCCGCCTCGGCATCGGCGGCGGACAACCCGACGCCATCGCCGCCCTTGTCGTCGCTCTCATCGTCATCCATGTCAGTTGGAAACTTGGCCGCCGCACCGTGGATGCCCTTCTCGACACTGCCCCGGCAGGGCTTACTGATAAAATCACCTCTGCCGTCGCTCAACTCCCCGGCATCCGCCGCGTCCTCCGCGCTCGTGTCCGCGGTTCCGGCAACCATATTTTTGTGGACCTCCGTGTCGCCGTCCCCCGACATTATTCCCTCCAAGACAGCCACAAAATCACTCACCACATCCAAAATGCCGTCCACGCCATCGCCCCCACCGCCGACATCATCGTGGACACCATTCCCTCCGCCGAGCAAGAAAACGTCTTTGAGCGCATCCACGCCGTGGCGGCTCGCGGACATTTTGCCGTTCATCACATCGCCGCCCACCACACCACAAAAGGCATGTACATTGACCTGGACCTCGAAGTCGAACCCTCCCTGACCTTTGAACGGGCGCACGCCCAGGCCAGCGGCCTGGAACAACAGTTACGCGCTGAATTTGAAGAACTGGCCGACATCAACGTCCACATCGAACCGCGTGACAAGGAACCAATGACCGCCGCCGAACTTACCCCGGAACAGGCCTGCCCTTACATCAAACAGATTCTTGCCACCTGCAAGGAGTTCCCTGCCGTTCGTGACTGCCAGGACATCCGTCTTCAACGCATGCGATCCGGCATTCACCTGTCCTTCCACGCCCTCATTGACGCCACCCGTAGCGTCACCGAAGTTCACCGCCTCGCCGAGGAACTGGAAACCCATCTTCGCCGCAACATTCCCGACCTCTGCCGCGTCGTCATCCACACCGAACCACATCCCGTCGCCTAGTGTTGTCTCACCCGCCGCCTTTCACCACCCCACCCCACACTCCATCCGTCAAAATCAATTTCGTTGCACGTGCTACAAAATTGATTTATTTCCTCACTCATCAAAGGAAAGCCTTTCCGCAATGGCACGACATTGGAGCGAAACCGCACTGGAGACGCTGGATGTGTTGTTCTGGGGTATGGAGGTGCTGCGACGCCCCATGGGGCACCCGCCCTTCGAAGCCTGGCAACGGCGGTACGGCTCGCTGTCGGCCATCGCACGACTGGAACGCGCTCACCTGCTCCAACGCGAAAAACACGCCAAACGCCTGGTCTATCACGTAACCGACTTGGGGCGGTTGATGTCACTCGGAGGGCGCCATCCCGAACAACAATGGCAACGGCCGTGGGACGGGCAGTGGCGGATGTTGATCTTCGACCTGCCCGCAGGCCAGAAAGCCGTGCGCGGACGACTGCTGCGATGGCTGCGCCGCAATGGTTTTGGATACCTGCAGGACAGCGTCTGGATTCATCCCAACCCGATCCCTGAACTGGCGGATGCTCTGAGGGAGTTTCGTTATGATGTCGAGTCCTGCACCTTGTTGGAAGCCCACTGTTGTGCCGGTTACAATAACGCGGCACTGGTGAGTGGCGCGTGGAAATTCGAGCTAATCAACAAACGTTATGAGACTCTGATCTCACAAGCTGAAGGACTTTTACGGCATCTACCAGCCCCATCCGACCGCGAGCTACTACAACAACGATTGCGAGAACAACGTCGCGGGTGGCGCAATGCAACCGAGTTCGATCCATTTCTACCCCAGACGTTGCATCCCCGTGATTATCTCGGCCCACGCGCATGGGACATCCACCGCGAGGTGATGTCGCGCCTAGCAATGCTTCTTTTGGCATCGTCATCCTACTAAATCAATTATGTGGCATGTGCTACGTAATTGATTTGAAGGAATACTGGTGTCAAGTCGGCGGGTGCTGGGCCAAAGGAGGCGAGGCGAGGGTTTCGATGGAATGATTCAGGTCTGTTCGATCAGGGCGCGGAACTGGTCAAAAAGGTAACTGGCGTCGTGGGGGCCGGGACTGGCCTCGGGATGGTACTGGACGCTAAAGACCGGCAAATCTTTGTGTCGCATTCCCTCAACGGTTTGGTCGTTGAGGTTGATGTGGGTGACTTCGATGTCGCCCGGCAGGCTCGTCGGGTCAACGGCGAATCCGTGGTTTTGAGAGGTGATGGCGACTTTGCCGGTCGGCAGGTCTTTGACCGGTTGGTTCCCGCCGCGGTGGCCGAATTTGAGTTTGAAGGTGCGTCCGCCAAAAGCGTGGCCGAGGATTTGGTGTCCGAGGCAGATGCCGAAGATGGGTAGTTTTCCGAGCAGGCCGCGGACAGCGGCGTGGGCGTATGGCAGCGCTTCGGGATCGCCGGGGCCGTTGGAGAGGAAGACGCCGGCGGGGCGGTATTTCAAGACCTCCTCGGCAGGGGTGGTGGCAGGGACGACCTGAACCTTGAACCCGCGTTGGCGGAGGCGCCGAAGGATGTTGTACTTGATACCGAAATCGTAGGCGACGATGGAGATGTCGGCGGGGCGAAGTTCGTCGGTGTAGCGCATCTGGCCGTCGGGGGTACGCTCAATTTTCCAGTTGCGGCTTTGTTGGTCGTCGGGGTCCCATGTGAACGGTTTTGGGTGGGTGACTTCTTTGACGTAGTCCACGCCGACGATGCCTTTCCATTCCCTGGCGCGTGTGACGGCTTCTTTGTCGGAGATGTTTTCGGTGGAGATGCAGGATTTCATCGCGCCTTTGACGCGGAGGATTTTGGTGAGCGCGCGGGTGTCAATCCCCTGGATGGCGGGAATTTTGTGTTCGGTGAGGTAGTCGGGCAATGACTGGGTGCTGCGCCAGTTGGAGACGATGGCGGACAGTTCGCGGACGAGGAATCCGGCGACGTGCGGTTTCCAGCTTTCGACGTCTTCGGGGTTGACGCCATAGTTGCCGATTTCGGGATAGGTCATTGCCACGATCTGGCCCTTGTAGGAGGGGTCGGTGAGGATTTCCTGGTAACCGGTGATCGAGGTATTGAAAACAGCTTCGCCGCAGGCGGTCGTTTTTGCGCCGAACCCGCTGCCGCGGAATATGGTGCCGTCTTCGAGGGCGAAAACGCCGTTCATTGCAATTGCCATGCGATTTTTCCGCCGACGATGGTGGTCGTCGCGCGGCCTTTTAGTGGCCAGCCGTGGAAGGGCGAGTTGCGGGATAGGCTGGCGCTTTGGTTGACGTCATAGGTCCACTCTTGTGCGAGGTCAATGATGGTCACATCGGCGTCGGCGCCGACGGACAGGGTGCCTTTGTTCAGGCGCAGGAGGCGGGCGGGGTTGACGGTAAACTTTTCGATGAGTTGGCGCAGGGTGAGTCGTTGTTGGTGGACGAGCGCCAGTGAGAGGGCCAGTTCTGTTTCCAGGCCGATGATACCGAAGGGGGCCACGTCAAATTCGACTTCTTTTTCGTAGTTGCAGTGCGGCGCGTGGTCGCTGCCGATGCAGTCAATGGTGCCGTCGGCCAGTCCTTCGAGCAGGGCGTCACGGTCACGTTCGGTTCGCAGGGGGGGATTCATTTTGAAGTTGGTGTCGTAGCCTTTGCAGGCCTCGTCGGTCAGTGTGAAATGGTGGGGAGTGGCCTCGGCGGTGATTTTGATGCCGCGTTTTTTTGCTTCGCGCACGAGAGCGACACTGCGGGCGCTGGACAAATGCTGACAATGGATATGCCAGTCGGTGGTCTCGGCGATGAGGATATTGCGGGCCACTATGATGTCCTCGGCGGCGGCAGGCCAGCCGCGCAAGCCGAGGGCGATGCTCCAGTAGCCTTCGTTCATCACGCCGTCGGCGGCGAGGTGGTAGTCCTGGCAATGGTCCATCACGGGCAGTTGAAACATTTTGGCGTACTCGACGGTGCGTCGCATCAATTCGTTGTTCTGGATACAGCGGCCGTCGTCGGTGATGGCGACCACTCCGGCGCGTTTGAGCGAGCCGATGGGGGCCAGTTCTTCGCCTTTGAGTTCCTTGGTGATCGCTCCGGCCGGAAAGACGTTGACAGAGCCGACGGCCGCCGCGCGTTGTCGGATGTAGGCGATGGTGCCGGTGTTGTCGGCGGCGGGAGAGGTATTGGGCATGCAGACGACGCTGGTAAACCCGCCGCGGGCAGCGCAACGGGTGCCGGTTTCGATGGTTTCCTTGTCGCTGCGGCCGGGTTCGCGCAGGTGGACGTGCAGGTCAATGAGTCCGGGGACAACGTAACGGCCTTTGGCGTCAAGGAGATCGGCGTCGGCGGGCGCCGGACCGGCGGCGATTTTGCCGTCGGCAATGAGGAGGTCACGGACTTCGTCCACGTTGTTGGCGGGGTCGAGGACGTGGCCGTTGCGGATGAGGAGCGGCTTCATAGCGGTTGGCCTCCCGAACAGAGATAGAGCACGGCCATGCGGACGGCGAGGCCGTTGGTGACCTGTTCCAGAATAACGGAGCGACCGCAATCGGCGACATCGCTGTCAATTTCGACGCCGCGATTGATCGGGCCGGGGTGCATGATCAGCGCGTCGGGTTTGGTGCGGCTGAAACGTTCCTTGTTGAGACCGAACATGGCGGTATATTCGCCGATGCTGGGGAAGGCGGTAACGCGCTGGCGTTCATGCTGGATGCGGAGGAGGTTGATTACGTCGGCGTCGCGAATGGCCTCCTCGATGTCGTGAGTGACGCGGCAACCGAGTTGCTCGAACAAGCGCGGCACCAGCGTGGAAGGTCCGGCCACGGTGACATTGGCGCCGAGCTTGGTGAGCAGCCAAATGTTGGAGCGGGCCACGCGAGAGTACAGGATGTCGCCGAGGATGGTAACGTTGAGTCCCGCAATTTTTCCCTTCTTTTCGCGAATGGTGAAGGCATCGAGCAATGCCTGAGTCGGGTGCTCGTGAGCGCCGTCGCCCGCGTTGACGATGCTGGCTTTCATGAAACGCGAGAGGAAATGCGGCGCTCCGGCGGCGCTGTGGCGGATGACTATGATGTCGGCGTGAAGCGCCTGGAGGTTCATGGCCGTGTCTTTGAGGGTCTCGCCCTTGACGAGACTGGAGGCCGTGGCGGTGATGTTGACCACGTCGGCGGAAAGCCGTTTGGCGGCCAGTTCAAAGCTGGTGCGGGTACGGGTGGACGGTTCGATAAACAGGTTGATGAGCGTCTTGCCGCGGAGTGATGGGACTTTTTTGATGTTGCGCTCGCCAACCTGTTTGAAGGCGGCGGCGGTGTCGAGCAGGCAGGTGATTTCCTCGGCGGAAAGTTCCTGGATGCCGAGCAGGTCTTTGCGTTTCCAGGTGAAGCGGTTTTTTTTCATTTCTCAATCACCACCTCGTCAGTGCCTTCTATTTCGGTGAGGCGCACGGTCACGCGTTCGGTCAAGGCCGTGGGCAGATTTTTGCCGACGTAATCCGCCCGGATGGGCAGTTCGCGATGGCCGCGGTCCACGAGTACCGCCAGTTGTATGCGTTGGGGACGTCCAAAATCGGACAGTTCGTCCATCGCTGCGCGAATGGAACGGCCCGTGAACAACACGTCATCCACCAAGATAATTGTTTTGCCATTCACGTCGAACGGGATGTCCGACGGACCGACGACCGGCGGGGTCTCGCGCAGGTCCAGGTCATCGCGGTGCATGGTGATGTCGAGTTCTCCTGTGGAGATTTCCCGTTGGAGGATCGCGCCGACCTTATCCGCCAATCGCCGGGCCAGCGGCGCCCCGTGGGTGCGAAGCCCGACAAATGCCAGTTGTTCGGACTGTGGATTGCGCTCAACGACCTCATGGGCCATGCGGGCAAGTGCCCGTTCGATAGCGGCGGCGTCCAGGACCGGGGCGGCATTCATGACACAAAAAAAACCGTCTGCCGCTGCGCGGCAGACAGCTTCCTGTTTTGTTGACGGCTAATCATTTCTGGCTCCTTTCTGGCCTCACGGGGCCAATTTAAAGGCGCGGCTTTGAACTTGCCCGTTCGCCTACGACTTCGATGCTTCCATTTGCTGGCGACGCGCTTTACGCCAGTTCGAGCGATGTTTCACGATCCAATCCAGAAGCGCTCTTTCAAACCCGATATCGTACCCGGCTTTTTCGCTCTCCAACCATTTGTGGCGCAAAATCTCTTCCCGCTCCGCGAGAAACTCGCGATACAACGCGGAATTCATCATCATCTGTTGCGAGTCGGTATTTGTCTCTGGTTTATCGCTCACATTACCTACCCTAACGTCATGCTTTCACGATGGCAGGGCAATCTAACCGAGATACCTCTCAATTGCAATACTCTTGTCACAAACCATGGCTCGGACGATTTGCGCCAGCGACAGGGTCGGTTTCCACCCGATAAACCGTCGAATCTTCCCAATATCGGGTACCCGCCGCCGCATGTCCTCAAACCCTTTGGCGTACGCGACTTCGTACGGCACAAACTTCAACTCAGATCGGCCGCCCGCCGCCGCGTTTACCAGACGGGCCAACTCCCCAATCGTCACCTCCTCGGTGCTGCCCACATTGAAAATTTGTCCGACTGTTTCCTGACGGCGCGGCAGTTCCACCAGAGCCCGGACCACATCGCTGACATGGCAAAAACATCGCGACTGCCGTCCGTCCCCGTAAATGGTGATGGGGTCTCCGCGTACCGCCTGCATCACAAACCGGGGCAACACCATCCCGTAGCGACCCGTCTGACGCGGCCCTACCGTGTTGAACAAACGCACAATGGTCACCGGCAACCCTTTTTCGCGCCAATAGGCCATTGCCAAAAACTCATCGAGCAACTTCGAACAGGCATATCCCCACCGAGAAAAAGTCGGCGGCCCGATCAACAGGTCGTCTTCCTCGCTGAACCTCGTCTTTTCGCTTTTCCCGTACACTTCGGAGGTCGAGGCCAACAACACTCCCACCCCGCGTCGGGCCGCTGCCGCCAGTACGTTTTCCGTGCCCGCCACGTTGTCTTCGAGCGTGTGAACCGGCTTGTGTACAACCAGTTCCACGCCGACGGCTGCCGCCAGATGATAAACAAAATCCACCTCTGCCACCAACGGCTCCAGCGCCGATGGGTCGAGAATGTTGCCTTCGGTAAAATGAAGGCGAGGGTTTCCTTCCAGGGCCGCCAGGTTCGCGCGCGAACCGGTGCTCAAATCGTCCATGACAAACACCTCGCATCCCGCCGCAACCAACGCCTCGGCCAGATGCGACCCGATAAATCCCGCTCCTCCCGTAATAAGAACCCGCTGCATACCGCGAGTATAAACGCCGCACCCTGAAAGCCAACACGGAACTTCTCAATCGTCATGGGATCCGATACAACTTGTCGCTATGAAACGATCCATTTTGCTTTTTGCCCTGCTGTGTTTTACCCGCGCCACTGCCAGCGATCTGTTCCCCTTCGTCCTACCGTGGGATGATGCCACTCCCGGTATCACCGACTGCAGCCCTACCCTGGACAAACCTGCCGGTGAGCGCGGTTTCATCACCGCACGGGACGGACACCTCTACGCAGGGGATAAACGTATTCGGTTCTTCGGGGTCAACATCTGTTTTGGCGGCTGTTTCCCGGAACATGCCGACGCCGACAAGATCGCCGCCCGCATGGCCAAATTCGGCATCAACTGCGTCCGTTTCCACCACATGGACACCAGCGTCTCTCCCCGCGGCATCCTGCAAAAAGACCGCCGCACTCTCGATCCCGTGCAACTCGACAAGCTCGACTATTTCATCGCCGCCCTCAAAAAACACGGCATCTACGTCAACCTCAACCTCCACGTCGGCCGCACCTACCCCGGCCTGCCCACCTCGGAAACGATGGCCAGCTACCACAAGGGCGTGGACAATTTCCACCCGGCCATGATCGAGATGCAAAAGGAATACGCCCGCGCCCTGCTCACCCACACCAACGCCTACACCGCCACCCCTTACACCGGCGAACCCGCCGTCGCTCTCATCGAAATCAACAATGAAAACGCGCTCTTCCACGACTGGGGCAACGGCGCGCTCGACGACATGCCCGCCCCGCTCACCGACGAGTTCGCCCGCCAGTGGAACGACTGGCTCAAACGAAAATATGCCGACAACGACGCGTTGCGTCGCGCCTGGAACATCCGCGAGGAACCCTTTGGTAACGAGATGATCACCACCAATCGTTGGTCACTCGAACAACACGGCGGCGCCCGCGCCAGCCTCACCAGAACCAATGACGCTTTCCGTCTCGACATCACTCAAGCCGGCAAGGAAAACTGGCACGTCCAACTCAACCAGCCCGGCCACCCCGTCGAGAAAGGCCGCACCTACACCATCTGTTTCCGGGCCAAATCCGATGCGCCCCGACGCCTCTCCGTCGGACTCTCCCAAACCGCCAGTCCCTGGCGTTCGCTTGTTCACTCCAGCATCCGGCTCGGCCGCGACTGGCAGACCTTCACCATCCCCGTCACTCCCGATGCCGATGAAACCAATGCCCGCCTGATCTTTTCGGGTCTCGGCAAGGAAAAATGCGTCGTCTGGCTGGCCGATATTTCTCTCAAACCCGGCGGCGTTCTCGGCCTGCGTCCCGGCGAAACCCTCGGCACCATTGCCGCTTTCGCCAAAAACACTTTTGCCACCCGCACCATCGAGGCGCAGCGCGACTGGATCCGTTTCCTGTGGGATACCGAGCGCGCCTACTGGACCGGCATGTACCGTTTTCTCAAAGACGATCTCAAGGCTCGCGCGCCGATTATCGGCACTCAACTCGGTTATTCGCCCCCGCAAATCCAAGCCGAACTCGATGTGGTGGACATCCACAGCTACTGGCAGCACCCTCGTTTCCCCGGCAAACCTTGGGACCCCGGCAACTGGTTCATCAAAAACATCTCCATGGCCGCTGCCCCCGACGGCGGTACCCTGCCGCGCCTGATTGCTGGCCGGGTCCCGGGCAAGCCGTACACCTGCTCCGAATACAATCACCCGGCCCCCAACACCTACAACTCCGAAGCCTTCCTCATGCTTGCCGCCACCGCCGCCCGTGAGGATTGGGACGGCATTTTCGCCTTTACCTACAGTCACGGGACCGATTGGGATGCCCGCAAGATTCGCAGTTTCTTTGATGTGGACCAACATCCCACCCAGATGGCCACCTTCCCCGCCGCTTCGACCGTGTTCCGTTGCGGACTCATTCCCGCAACTCCCACTCGCACGCAACTGCCCGATCCCGACGACGCGCGGGAAACCATCCGCACCGGCGGTATCTGGTCTCTGATAAAACCGACCCAATGGGAACAAACCAACGGGGTCTTTACCGTGACCGCCCCACGCGCCAAAATGCTGATCGGATCCGTGCGCGGCCGCCATTTTGACCTCGGCAACGGCGTCCGGATCGCCCCCGGCGAGACCCGCCAGGATTGGGTTGCCATCAGCCTCACGGAAATGGCTCCCCGCCGCTGGCTTCTCACGGCCACCGGCTATGCCGAAAACACCGACATGGGCTGGAAAAACCCTGAAAAGACAACCGTTGGCCGCGACTGGGGGAAAGCACCGTCACTGGTCGAAGGCATTCCCGCCACCGTCACACTGCCGCGCGCCACAAAAGTCTGGGCACTCGACGAACGCGGCCAGCGCAAGTGTGAAGTCCCGGTTCGCCGCGGTCAACTGGAGATCGGCCCACAGTACCAGACGCTCTGGTACGAAATCGAGACCCGCTGACAACGAAGGAAGTTATTTCAACCGGTAGAGACGGATGTCGTGAAACACGGCCACATCCTGTCGGTTGCGTTGGCCTTTCACAAGAAGTAGCACCGAGAGTCGGCCCGCGGTTTCGGGAACGGTCACGACACCAAAGACTTCGCCTGTATTGTCCGGAATCATCGGCACGTCCTGTGTTTCGGCGGTCCATTGATGATCGGCCGTTTGCCAGCGAATCCGTATGAGCGCTTCGCCGTTTCCCTGAACGCGGCAACGCGCCCGTACCGCGTAACGTTCGCCGGGGTTGACGGCGATGCTTTGAATAAAACAGCCGTGCGCGGCCTGGGTAACGAGGCCGGAGGCGGTCTGGGCGTCCCAGGTGAAGGTTCCTTTCGAGCCGTCGGCCTGCCAAACGCTCCAGTTATTTGTCAATGCCACCGGACCGATTCCGCGGACGATCTGTTCGCGGGCGTAGCCGATCGGATCGCGTGCAAACGCCAGCAACGACTCGCATCCCGGCAACGCTTCATTCCAGGTCGGCGTCGGCCACCAACGGGATTTTTCGCCGTAAATCCAGACGTATTCGTCGGCAATCCGCATGGCTGCGGTCACGTTGGCGCGCAACGTTTCCACGCCGCCAGGCACATACCACGGCGATGAGGACGGGTTGGCGTAGGCGTCAAGGTAAATCCCGAAGCTCACCTGCACTTGTGCCCGGTATTTGGCGCGGTTTTCCGGCGAGACGTATTGCTGGCAGTCGCCTTTGATGTTGACCGCCGCTTCGAGGTATTGGTTGACCGTTTTGTATCGGTAGGCACTCTCGCAGCCGTCCACGATGGTCACCGTGGGCGGCGCGGCATCCAGCCAACCGTCGAGGAATGATGGCAACAGGCCATAGCCTTCGTTGGGTTGGACGCTGTTGGCAAAATAACAGAACAACGTAATGTCGGGAAACTCGGCGGCCACGGCGCGCATGATGTCGCGTCCGCGTCGTCGGGCGTTGTCCGCGCAAGGGGCGTGTTGGAATTGTTTATATGGCTCGGTGTATGGTTCCGGGTCGAACAGAATACCTTTCAAACCGCCCTGTTTGGCCAGGCGCGAGGCCATTCGCCAGTGATCCACGACCTGTCGCCAGCCATCGTCGTCAGACCAGTCCAGATTGCCGGGATTGGCGCCGACGAGGAGGAAATTATCCGTGAACCGCTTGAATTGGCAGGCGCGCAGGTCTTCGAGGCAACTGCGAAACCACTCTTCCCGCCACGGTTCCGCGCTAAAAGTCTCCCGCATCCGACACGGTTTCCCGTCGGACCGCCGTCCGATCGCTTCGAGGACGACGCCGTCGAACGGGCGTTGTTCCATCGTCGCGAGGTTCTCGCGCAACCGTCGCGTATCGGGCATGTCCCAGCCGGTTTCGATGAGTTTCTTGCGCAGCCCGTCGCCGTGGGCGGTGGTCCAAGCCAGAACACAAAAGACGCAGAAGACGCGCATCTTCATGGCGGCATGGGTATCGTCCATCTCTCGCGTTGTCAACAACGCGTTTTCCCGATACTGTCGGAGCCGGCATGAACGAGTTTCTGACAACATTGCGGGCAACCCCGTTGCTGGCGGACGGCGCGATGGGGTCGTATCTTTTTGAGAAAACGGGGCGACTCTCGGAAGCCAACCACGTGTATGAGTTTTTCAATCTCGACCGTCCCGAACTGATTCAGGAAATTCATCTCGCCTATCTTGCCGCCGGGGCACGTTGCCTGAAAACCAACACATTCGGCGCCAACCGACACGCCCTCCAGCAGTTTGGCCTGGAAAAACACACCGCCGCCATCAATCGAGCCGGGATCCGAATCGCGCGCGAGGCCATCGCCCGTTTTCAACCCGCCGAGACGGTGTTCGTCCTCGCCTCCATCGGCCCCGGCGAGACGGGCGGTTGCCGCGAACAAATCGAAAGTCTTCTCGCCGCCCGGCCCGACGCCTTGTTGTTGGAGACGTTTCGCAGTCTCGATCAACTGGAAGCGGTTCTTGACCTTGTCCAGTCTTTCTCTGACATCCCACCAATCATCGCCGAATTGACCGCCACCTCTGACCCTGTTGGTTTCATCGCGCGGATGCAACAGCGCGGCGTGCCGGTCGCCGGCGTCAACTGCTGCGCCCCGTGGGATGCCGATGCCTTTGTCAACGCCGTCAAAGACATTCCCGCCGTGCGCGACGGCGCGGTTCTGCTCTCCGTGATGCCCAACGGCGGCGGGTTTCAGCGCATTGGCAATCGTTTCATGACCAGTGTCAACCCGGAATACGTCGGACGGCTTGCACGCAGTTTTCTCGATCGCGGCGTCCGCCTCATTGGCGGCTGCTGCGAGATGCATCCGCCGCATATCCGGGAGATGCACAATTACCTTCGGTCCCGCCAGGCCGTTGTGTCGGTGACAGTCCCCCGTGTGGCTGCTCGTCCACCCGCAGGCGATACCGAGAAACGCGCCAATGGCCGTTTCTCCCGCAAACTCGTGGACGGCCAGTTTGTGGTCAGCGTCGAGATTGTGCCGCCGCGCGGCACCGATCCGAATGTCGTTGCCGCCAAGCTGGATGTGATCCGTCAGCTTGCCGCCAGCGGGCTGGCCGATGCGGTGGACATCACCGACGGTTCGCGCGGTATCCCGTTGATGCCGCCCGGTGATTTCATTCACATCGCCCGCCAATCGCTCGGCGACGCGCTGGAGTTCATCCCGCATTTCACCGCCCGCGACCTCAATCTCATGGGCATCCAGAGCCGACTCATCGGTTACCACGCCAGCGGCATTCACAATGTTCTCTTCATCACGGGTGACCCGCCGAAAATGTCGCCCACCTACCCGCGTTCCACCGCTGTCTTCGACCTCGATTCCGCCGCGATGGTTCATCTCACCCACGCCTGTCTCAATGCCGGCGTGGATTTCGGCGGCGCGCCGCTCGGCAAGCAGGGCGACCCGCGCACGCATTTCACCATCGGCACCGGTTTTGAGCCGGAAAGCGTCAACCCGGGCCGCGAATTGGAAAAGTTGCGCGCCAAACTCGACAACGGCGCCGATTATGTGATGACCCAGCCCGCTTTTCGGCACGAACCGCTTCGCGCGCTTGAGCCGTTCCGCGGCCGCGGCGCGTTTTTGATCGGCGTGATGGTATTGGCGGGTCTGGATCACGCCCGGCGCATGGCAGAGATTCCCGGCGTGGTGTTGCCCGACGAGATTTTACGGCGGCTGGCCGCCTTTGCCCAACCGTCGGATCAGGCGAAAGCCGCGCAGGAGATCGCGATCGAACAGGTCCGGTGGATCCGTCGTGAAGGCTGGGACGGTCTCTACCTGATGTCGCCCGCCGGAGCCGCAACCACCCTGGAAGTGCTCCAAAGCGGGCTTTCCTAGTCGCGGACGCGCTCCGATAGCTCGTACACAAACAACGTGTGGCCGATCCGTTCGACGGGCTGTTTCTGTTCACGCAGCCAGCGCCATTCCGGTTTCATCAGGTGCGTGACCGAAATCACCAGCGTCCCCTGTTTTGTCTGGCGCAGTTTCTCCGGCGAAGCCGGTTCGGCATTGATTCCGTAGTACGAGATGGCTTTCCCTACGCCGAAAAATCGCAGGTAGATTTTCGGGTTCCCGCGCGCGGTTTGCCAGGCGTGAAGGCGGCGGGCGTCTTGTCCCCAGTCGTAGTTGGAGTCCACAAGGTAACGGTAGCCGTTGGACGTGCCGCCGACGGTTTCGTTGAAGTATTCGATGTAGAAGGGATACGCAAGCAAGGTGGTTGCCGCCAGCCAGCCGCACAGCAACCAGGCGACCACACGCCAGCCGCGCCGTTGTCGCACCCATTGCGATGCCGCGCCGACGGCGGTCAACGCCGCCACCGGCAACAGATAGCGCACACCGATGTTGATCGTGCTGGTCATTGCCAGTCCCAGAAAAACCAGCGCCGCCACCCACGGGGCCGCCTCCGCCAAACACCATGTCCGCGCCCGCGCCAGCCAGAGGCCGAACGCCCCCAGCGTCAATCCCAACAGCGCCAGTGGCGTTTTCCAGAACAACGCCAGTGGGAAATACTGCCACCAGCCTTTCATCCGCCACTCGCCGCACAGGAACGCCTCGTGACCGTAGGCAGCATGATGAGCCTGCATGGCGATTCCCTTGAAGAACCCCGGCGGAATCAGCACTGGACGCAGTTTCTGAAACCAACCCGGCACGCCAATCCGCGCCGCTTCCGCCGCCGTCAACGGCGGCGCCGGTTTCCAATGCGGCGCATACACCAACATCACCACTGCCCATGCGCCCACCGCCACCAACGGCAGCCATTTCCAAAACCGGCCCGCCTCCCGCCGTGTCCAAAAAAACACAACAATGAGCGCCAGATCAATCGGCACCAACAGGATCGCCGAAAATTTCATCGCCAGCGCCACGCCCGTTGCCGCGCCCGCCACCAATGACATCCGCCATGATGGCCGCTCCAGAAATTCGCTAAACGCCCACACCGCCAGCGTCATTCCCAATGCCACCCCCATGTCGGTCAACACAAGGTGACCGTAGGCAAGCGCCATGGGATTGAACACCCACAATGCCGTCCCCAAGACCGCCGCCTCCCTGCCGGCCAGTTTCCACAGCCACAACGCGATTGCTAGCCCGACCAACAGTGTCAGCGCCACCTGCGCACCGCGCGCGGTCCACAACAACAACTCGGCGTCGTTCCAACCGCCGTACACGAATTCCTGCCCAAAAATGCCTGCCTCCCAATACGGCCAGTAATACCAACTGCGGCGACCACCCGGATAAATTTCCTCCGCCCGACCCGACTCCCATCCTTTCCACGGACGCGCCCGTGGCGCAGCGAGTTGCAAGTTGGCCAGTTGTTGGAGGAAATCGGGCACATTCACCTTCAACCACAACAATGGCAGGCCCGACGCCATCAATGCCAGCGGCGGATGTTCAGGATTAAAGTCATAGCCGTGTCCCGTGCAATAGAGATAGCCCGCCGCCACGTACAACGCCTCGTCCACTGTCGCGCTTTCCTCGCACAGCGGCCCCAGCATCAACGCCGTCATCACCATCAGCAGTGTTGCCACCAGGCACCAGGGCGACAAGAACCGTTTCATGGGGTCATTTTCAAAAACCGTTTACCGGAAGCAACCTCTTTCTGACCGGCTCTCTTTTGAACCTGCTGCCGCGGTGTCTTCTGCCACAATTATGCTACAGATGCCGCGTTATTATGATGGAACCCATGAGAAAGGGGAGGATGCGTGACGCTTTGAGGCGCTGGCGGGTGTGCGGAGCGTTTGTCGCTGAGCGTCACGGGGTGAGGCGGTTGCGCCGTGTTTATTGTTCACCGAACTGAACGCCCGTCTCTCTGGCGCGAACCGGGGGCGACGAATGTTTTTGTTGTTCCGTTGGTTATCGGGCAGCAGATTGGCCGGGCTTGTTGTTGTACTTATGACAAAACAGTGGAAGGGAGAACAGCGGCAGTTGCGCGAGGTGGAAGTCGTTCGCGGCGATGTGGGTGTATATTGCCACCATGAAGAAAAATCCCGGATATGTCGCTCTGGCGGCCAGTGGTGAATTGCAACGGCGCGCCGATCAGGCCGTGGCGATGCTCGCCTGTTGTCGTCTTTGCCCGCACCAGTGTCGGGTGGATCGGCTCGGCGGACAGCTCGGTATTTGCGGCATCGGACGGCGCGCCTGCGTGGCCAGTTACGGTCCGCATCATGGCGAGGAGGATTGTCTGCGAGGTTGGCGCGGGTCTGGGACGATTTTCTTCAGTGGTTGCAATTTGCGCTGTGTATTCTGTCAGAACTGGGACATCAGCCACGAGACCACGGGTGAAATCGTTTCATCCGATCGCCTTGCCGAGATCATGTTGGAACTTCAACAGATGGGTTGTCACAATATCAACTGGGTAACTCCGACTCATGTGGTTGCTCAATGTTTGGAGGCGCTCGCGTTGGCGGCTGATCGGGGGTTGCGGTTACCCATTGTCTATAACAGCGGCGGTTATGATTCCGTGGAGACATTGCGTTGGCTGGACGGTGTGGTGGATATCTACATGCCCGACTTCAAGTTTTGGGATGACGCCGTGGCGGCGCGGTTGACGAGCGCGTCCGACTATCCGCAGGTTGCCCGAGCCGCCATTCGGGAGATGTATCGTCAGGTGGGTGATTTGGAATTTGACGAGGAGGGGTTGGGCAGTCGGGGGCTGCTGGTTCGTCATTTGGTGATGCCGAACGGGCTGGCCGGCACCGCCGAGGTTGCGCGTTGGCTGGCCACTGAACTGTCGCCCGACACCTATTGCAATGTGATGGCGCAATATCACCCGGCGGGCGAGGCGTTTCGGTATTGGGAACTGAATCGGCGGATCACGGCGAGTGAGTTTGCGGAGGCCGTGGCGGCGGCGCATCGGGCCGGGTTGCGACGGCTCGACAAGGCATGAAAAACGGGCTAAACGTAGGTCCATGAATTTGTCTGCTGAAACGCGCTTGTTATTGGCGCAGTTACAATGCAATGAGATCACGGAATATCATGTGTATCGCCGGTTGGCGGAGACATTGCCGGAGGGAGAGAATCGTCGGGTTCTGGAGCGGATTGCCGAGGATGAGCGGCGTCATGCCCGGTTATGGGCTGGCTACAGCGGGCAAGAGGTTGCGCCGCGCAAATTGGCTGTTTTTCTTTATTACTGGATGGGGCGAGTGTTGGGGCTGACATTCAGTATCAAGCTCATGGAACGCGGCGAACAACGGGCCGAGGCCGCCTACGCGCGGTTGGCTGCTGTTATTCCCGAAGCCGAACAGGTTGCCCGCGAGGAAGACAGTCATGAGCAGTCTCTGATCGGGATGTTGGATGAGGAGCGTCTCCAGTACACCGGCTCAATGGTGCTGGGTCTCAACGATGCGCTTGTGGAACTGACCGGCGCGTTGGCGGGGCTGACGTTGGCGTTGCAGAACACGCGGTTGATTGCCATGACCGGTCTTATCACCGGGGTGGCCGCCGCGATGTCCATGGCTTCGTCGTCGTATCTTTCCGCTCGTTCCGAGGAAGGGCACACCAAGAACCCGCTCAAAGCCTCCGTTTATACCGGCATTGCCTACCTGATTACGGTGGCTTTGTTGATCACACCGTACCTGATTTTCGCCAACTACTATCTCTGTCTGGCCTGTACCCTGGCCGTGGCTGTCCTCATTATTGCGGGTTTCAACTACTACATTTGTGTCGCCCGCGACCTGGAGTTTCGTCATCGTTTTCTGGAGATGAGCGGTCTGAGTTTCGGTGTGGCGGGATTCAGTTTTCTGATCGGGTTTGTGGTACGTCGTTTTCTGGGGATTGAGATTTAACGGCCCGGCAGCGCTCGGCGAACTGGGGGACGTTCCATTCGTTCGGGAAAGTGCGGCACTGTTGCGGTTTGACCGGATGGACACGGCAGTCCACGCCCTCCAGGAGCGCGCATTCGCCGTTGGGTTTGTCGGCCAACATCAAGCCGCGGCGGTCGGGGCGGAGGCGGGTGTATTGCTCGATAAACGCTGACACACTCATACCGAGATGCGCCGCCATCGCGTCAATCTCCGCTGCTGACACCTTTACCTGGCCGCTCCAGCGGCAACAGGCGCCGCAGCGTTGGCATTCGTAGCGGGTCGTCATTGAGGGCGGTAAATCTCGCCGCCGCCCTGTTTGAATTCCTCGCTTTTTTCTTTCATGCCTTTTTCGACAGTCTGGCGGACTTCCTCGGTAATTTTCATTGCGCAGAACTGTGGGCCGCACATGGAACAGAAATGCGCCAGTTTGGCGGACTGTTGGGGCAGGGTCTGGTCGTGAAAGGCGCGGGCAGTTTCGGGATCGAGGCTGAGATTGAACTGGTCTTCCCAGCGGAACTCGAAGCGGGCCTTGCTCAGCGCGTCGTCGCGGGCGCGGGCGCCGGGGTGGCCTTTGGCGAGGTCGGCGGCGTGCGCGGCGATTTTGTAGGCGATGACGCCGGCTTTGACGTCGTCGCGGTTGGGCAGTCCGAGATGTTCCTTGGGGGTGACGTAACAGAGCAGCGCGCATCCGTACCAGCCGATCAGGGCCGCGCCAATGGCGCTGGCCAAGTGGTCGTGGCCGGCCGCAATGTCGGTAACGACGGGGCCGAGTGTGTAAAAAGGCGCGCCGTGGCACCATTGTCGTTGTTTGTCCATGTTTTCCCGGATGAGGTGCAAGGGGACGTGGCCGGGACCTTCGTTCATGACCTGGCACCCGTGTTCCCAGGCGATCCGGGTTAGTTCGCCCTGCGTTTTGAGCTCGGCAAATTGCGCTTCGTCGTTGGCGTCGGCGATCGCGCCGGGACGCAGGCCATCGCCGAGGCTGAAGGCGACATCGTAAGCGGCCATGATGTCGCAAATCTCGTGGAAATGGGTGTAGAGGAAGTTCTCCTCGTGGTGGGCCAGACACCATTTGGCCAGGATGGCGCCGCCGCGGCTGACGATGCCAGCGACCCGTCGCGCGGTCAGCGGGATGTATCGGAGCAGGACGGCGGCGTGGACGGTGAAGTAGTCCACTCCCTGTTCGCATTGTTCGATGAGGGTGTCGCGGTACACCTCCCAGGTTAGTTCCTCGGCTTTGCCGCCGACCTTTTCGAGGGCCTGATAGATCGGCACGGTACCGATGGGGACGGGACTGTTGCGCAGGATCCACTCGCGGGTCTCGTGGATGTTCGGTCCGGTGGACAGGTCCATCACGGTGTCGGCGCCCCAGCGGATGGCCCAGCGCATTTTTTCGACTTCGTGGGCGATGTCGGAGGCGACGGCGCTGTTGCCGATATTGGCGTTGATTTTGGTGTAGAAGGCGCTACCGATGACCATCGGTTCCAGTTCGGGATGATTCACGTTGGCGGGGATGATGGCGCGTCCGCTGGCGATTTCGCGGCGCACGAATTCCGGTTCCATCCCCTCGCGGATGGCGGCAAACTCCATTTCGGGCGTGATGATGCCGTCGCGCGCCAGTTGGAGTTGGGTGCGAACGGGCGAGGGTTTGACGCGCCAGCGGGGAAGCCCGCGTTTTTCGTCGCCGTGGAAATCCGGGTCGCCCCACGGGCCGCTGGTATCGTACACCCGGAGGGGCGGGTTTGGCTCGATCGTGCCGTCGTGGGTCACGGTCGGGGAAAGAGGGATTTCACGGAAAGGGACACGGAGGTCCGGGTGGAGACGACCCGGAACATAAATTCGGTATGGTGTCGGTGTATTCATGTGTGTTCCCTACGCCAGCATTACCTGGTTCAGGTTCAATGGGTTTTCCGCCACGCGCGGAATCTCAGCCTTCGGTAAGGCTCCCCAAACGACTGCAGACTAACAGCGCCTCCCCAGCCTGTCAAACGCCGCTGCTTGCCTTTTGGCGGGGTCGCCCTACACTGGCGTCATGCGTCTTTCGGCAGCCCAATTTGAGAAACTGGTGGATGAGGGTTTGAAACGGATTCCCGCCGATCTGCGGCGGCTCATCAACAATGTTCAGGTCGTCATCGAGGACCAACCGAGTGATGAGTTGCTCGACAGCCTCGGCGTTCCACCAGATGAAACCATTTACGGCTTGTACGAGGGAGTGCCTCTGACGGAACGCTCCACGGAGTATGGCGCGTTTCCCGACCGCATCATCATCTATCGTCGGCCGTTGTTGGAGGATTTCGATGACGAGGACGAACTCCGCCATGAGGTGGCCCGCACCGTGATTCACGAGGTCGCGCACCATTTCGGGATTGATGAAGAACGTCTCGCCGAGTTGGGCTGGGATTAGCCGCACACGACGCGAATCGAGTCCTTCAACACCTGCAGCATCTGTTCCAACTGTTCCGCCGACACACAGTACGGCGGCATCAGGACAATGACGTTGCCAATGGGACGGGTGAGCACGCCGCGGCGGCGCATTTCGGCGCAGACGTTGATTCCCATTTTCGCTTCCAACGGATACGGCCCGATTTCCACAGCGCCAATAAACCCGCACTGACGCACCTCCCGCACCGACGCCAGATCGCGACAGCGTTGCAGCCCTGCCGACATCTGGGCGCAAAGCGCCGACAACCGTTCCAGCGTCCGCTCCTGCTCGAACACTTCCAGGTTCGCCAGTGCCGCCGCGCAGCCGAGCTGGTTGCCGGTATAACTGTGGCCGTGAAAGAAGGTCTTGAACTCCGCGTACTCGCCCAGAAACGCCTCGAAAATCTCTTCCGTCGTCAGCGTGGCCGCCAGCGGCAGGTAACCGCCGGTCAGTCCTTTGGCAACCGCCATCAGGTCGGGGCGCACCCCCTCCTGTTCGCAGGCAAACATGGTTCCCGTCCGCCCGAAACCGGTCATTACCTCGTCGGCAATCAACAGGGCGCCGCTTTGGTCGCACCAGGCCCGTAACTGGCGCAGCATTCCGCGCGGCCAGAGCTTCATGCCGGCCGCACCCTGAATCAGCGGCTCAATGACAACCGCCGCCACCTCGTTGCCGCGGGGCAGTTCCGAGAGGCGGGCGACGCGGATGACATCGAACAACAACGGTTTGAACGCCGCGTGAAACAGATCAATACCGCCCACGCTCACCGCGCCGAGCGTGTCACCGTGATAGGCGTCGGCAAAGGCGATGAACTTGGTGCGTTGCCGTTGTCCCCGGTGCTGCCAGTATTGAAGCGCCATTTTGATGGCGGCCTCTACCGCCGTTGAGCCGTCGTCGGAGTAGAACACGCGATCCATTCCGCTGAGGCGGCAGAGTTTCTCGGCCAGTTCGATGGCGGGGACGTTGGACAGGCCAAGAAAGGAGGAGTGGGCGATTTGGTCGAGTTGTTGTCGGATCGCCGCGGTGATCTTCGGGTGGCGATGGCCGTGGAGGTTGGTCCAGATCGAGGAATTGCCGTCGAGGTACTCGCGTCCTTCCGTGTCGCGCAGCAGGGCACCTTCCGCCGAGGCGATAATGATCGGCTCTTCCGCGAGCCAGTCTTTCATCTGGGTGAACGGATGCCAGAGGTAACGATGATCTTTGTCAGCGAGAGAGTTCATGTCGAAGTCGTTCGATGTCTTGTCCAGTATGCGCCGCGCTCACGGTGACGCGCAGGCGCGCTCGTCCCTTGGGCACGGTCGGGTAGCGGATGGCAGGCACGAAGAAGCCGCGCTCCGCCAGTGTTTGCGCCAGCGCGACGGCCGCCGCCTCGTCGCCGACGATCACGGGATGAATCGGGCTTTGCGCGCCCAGGGCGCGGACGTTTTCCCAGAGGCGGTCGCGACGATGGGCGCCTTCGTCGCTCATCACCAGGTCCAAGGCTGTGACCGCCGCCGCGCACAGGGCGGGAGGCAATGCCGTTGAATAAATGAGGCTGCGGGCGCGATTGCGGAGGAACTCGATCAATTCGCGGTCGCCGACGATGAACCCGCCGACGCAACCCAACGCCTTGCTCAGCGTTCCCAAGGTAATGTCCACCTTGTCCTCCACGCCCTGTTGTTCGGCCAGGCCGCGACGGCGTGGGCCGAACACGCCGGTGGCGTGGGCCTCGTCGAGCATCAACCAGGCGTTGTATTTTTCTTTGAGTGCCACAATCTCCGGCAGCGGCGCCGTGTCGCCGTCCATGGAGAAGACGGTTTCGGTCACAATCAGGCGGCGGCGAAACTTTTGCGATTGTCGGAGGATTTCCTCCAGTTTTTTGAGGTTTTTGTGGGGATAGACGCGGAGGGTGGCGCCGCTTTGGCGGGCGCCGTCAATGATGCTGGCGTGGTCGAGCTTGTCCAGAATCACCACGTCGGCCTCGCCGACCAGCGCGGTGATGGTGCCGACATTGGCGGTGTATCCGCTGCTAAAAACCAGCGCGGCCTCCCTGCCCTTGAAGGTGGCCAGTTTTCGTTCCAGTTCATCGTAGGGCGCGAGATTGCCGCAGACCAGGCGGGAGGCGCCGGCGCCGACGCCCCAACGTTCGATCGCGTCTGCCGCGGCATGTCGCAGGGTGGGATCGTTGGCGAGGCCGAGATAATCGTTGCTGGAGAAATTAAGGAACTCCCGGCCTTCGAGCGTGATGCGCGGCCCTTGCGCCGTGGAGAGGATTCGGAGTTGGCGGTAGAGGCCGTCGGCGCGAAGCCGTTCCAGCTCGGCACGAAGCGTGTCACGGAGCGCTGGCATTCGATTTGGCAGGGGCGAGTTTCAATGGCGGGGAAAGCACCACGGCATGGGGGTCCACCTGGCATTGGAGGCCGGTCAGTACCGTGAGATAACGGAGCACTTCTATCATGGGGATGTTCCGCAGCGACAGGGTCACCGTTGGGGTTTTTCCTTCGGGCAGGATCAGGACGAAATTGATTTCATTTTTGTCTTTTGTGTATTTTTTGCTTTCCGCTCGCAGGTAGGCGATCACGTCGGCGACGGCCGCCTCGCGGAAATTCACTTCGGGCAGGATGATTGTTTTCAGTTCCTTTTCCAGTTCCTTCTTCAGTTCTGCCGACGGGTCCTGTTTTTGGGAGAGTCTTTTTTTCTCCTGGATGTCCTGGAGCAGTTTTTTCACCGTCGGTTGGTCGGGCATTTGGGAGAGGATCGTTTTGCAACGAGCCTCCGCTTCGTCGTACAGACCGACCTGCGAAAGCATCACCGCCTGTTGAAACAGGCTGTCGAGATGTTCCTGGGTGTATTTGGGCTTTGCCGTCGGGTCCTCCTGCACCGCCGCGTTCAGACTCCCGCACAGCAACCATGTTCCCACGATCAGCGCCACATGTTTCATTGCAACAGCACCTTTCCGCCGACCATCGAGAAGCAGACCGGCTTCTCGGAACATGCCACCGACTCATACGGGTCGCCGTCCAGCGGCACGGCAACCAGGTCGGCCCGGCTGCCAATGGTTATTGTGCCAAGTTTCCCCTCACAATTCAACGCCCGTGCCGCGTTGACCGTCGCCATGGCCAGGACCTCCCGTGGCGGGAACCGCGTCAACAACCGCATCTCGGCCCGCAGGTCCAGCGAGTCGTTGCTGGCCAGACTGTCGGTGCCCAGGCAGACGTTGATGCCGTGGCGCCGCCACAAATCCCACGGAGCGGGTTCCCTCCCGAAAAAGCGGTGGGAGCGCGGGCAATGCGCGATGCTGGCGCCGGACCGCCCGATCGCGTCGGCTTCGGTATCAGTGATGAAGTTGGCGTGGGCCAAAAGGCAAGTTGGTCCCAGAATGCTCAGTTCCTGGAGCGACACCGGTTCACGGTGGTAACGCTCCCACATCGGGCCGCGTTGTCGTCGGAACATATCGTCTTCTTCGCGTGACTCGGCCAGATGCGTGGTCAACAGCCAGCCGTGTGTTCGGGCAACGCGCGCGGCCAGCCGGTACAATGGCATGCTGGTGGTGTACGGCGCGTGCGGCGCCAGGCCGCCATGAGCTTGGGATTCCAACCAACGGGTTGCCTCTTGCAGGAGGTGGCGCGACGGTTCGCCCCAGGTCAGGTCGAGCAGTTCCACGCACCACCAGACCCGCAACGGCGAGGGCGCAAGATGATTCACTAATTGGGGGAAACATTCGATGTTGACGACGGTTGTCGTGTCGCTGGCGGCAAGTTCGGCCAGGCCTCTGTTGATGGAGGCGATGTAGTGCTCGTCGCTCCATTGTTTCTTCAACGCCGTCACGCGCAAAATCCAGTCAAGGAAATCGCCGCGGTACGGCGTCAATCCGCGCATGTTCGTGTAGTCCAGATGACAATGCGCGTTGATCAGGCCGGGAAACAACACCGCCTCACCCAGATCGAGGTCGGCATGTCCCTTGGCGCGGGACAATGCCGTGACGCAGTCGCCGTCCACCGACACCGCGCCGTTCTCCAGCGGCGGGCCGTCCATGGGCAACACATACTTTGCCCGCAAAATCATGACGGCACACGGATGCGTTCGATGCTTCGAGCCAGTCCCGTCTGTTCGTCGGCTTCCACGATGACGCCGTGGAGGATCGGGTTGCCCGTGGCGACTTCCAGTCGTTGCGGCATCTGAGTCAGGAAGCGGCGGATGACCGCCTGTTTGTCGCGTCCCAGCACGGAGTCATGTGGTCCGGTCATGCCCACGTCACTGATATAGGCGGTGCCGTTTGGCAAAATCTGCTCGTCGGCGGTCGGCACGTGGGTATGGGTACCAATGACGGCACTGACCTGTCCGTCGAGGAACCAGCCCATCGCCATTTTCTCGCTGGTGGCCTCCGCATGAAGGTCTACCACGATGATTTTCGACTGTTGGCGCAACCGGGCCACCTCGGTTTGCGCCGCGCGGAATGGGCAATCGCACGCCGGCATGTACACGCGCCCCACCAGGTTGATGACGCCCACGCCGTTGACGACAACCGAACCACGCCCCGGCGCGCCGGGCGCCAGATTCAATGGACGGAGCGCGCGCGGTTCGAGTTCGATGAACTTCTCGAATCCTTTTTGGTCCCACACGTGGTCGCCGGCGGTGATAACGTCCACGCCGGAACCCAACAGCGCCTCCACCGTGGCCTCGGTCAACCCTGCGCCATGCGCGCTGTTTTCGCCGTTGGCCACAACGAACTCGATGCCGCGCTCCTGACGCAAGCGGGGAACGACGCGCGCCACCGCTTGTCGCCCGGGACTGCCCACGATGTCGCCGATGAAAAGAATCTTCATTTGGCGTACTCCACGACGCGGGTTTCGCGGACAATAGTGACCTTGATCTGGCCGGGGTACTGGAGTTCCTGTTCGATTTTTCTGGCAATCTGGCGGGCCAGTTCGAGCGCTTCGCCGTCGTTGACCTTGTCGGGTTGGACCAGCACGCGAATTTCGCGCCCGGCCTGGAGGGCGTAGCTGCGTTCCACGCCGGGGAAGCTGTTGGCGAGAGCTTCGAGTTTTTCCAGGCGTTGGACGTACAATTCCATGCTTTCGCTGCGAGCGCCGGGGCGGGAGGCGCTGATGGCGTCGGCGGCGGCAATGAGAACGCCGTAGATGTTTTGCGGCTCACTTTCGTGGTGATGAGAGGCAACGGCTTGGCAGACGTCTTCGGTTTCCCCGCATTTTTTGAGGAAATTTGCCCCGATCACCGCATGAGAGCCTTCCACCTCGTGGTCGAGCGCCTTGCCGATGTCGTGAAACAACCCTGCCCGTTTGACCGGTTGCGGGTTCAACCCCATTTCCGCGGCAATCATTCCCGCCACCTGGGCCACTTCCACCGAGTGGTCGAGCACGTTTTGCGCGTAGCTGTGGCGGAACTTCAGTCGGCCCAACATCCGCACGATTTCCGGCGACACGCCCACGACTCCTGCTCGCGCCACGGCTTCTTCGCCTGCTTTTCGGATTGTTTCTTCCAATTCCCCCTGCACTTTGGCCACTTCCTCCTCGATTCGAGCGGGGTTGATCCGCCCGTCGAGCACCAGGCGTTCCAGGGTGATCCGCGCCAGTTCCCGTCGCACCGGGTCAAAACCGCTGAGCACGACGGTTTGTGGGGTGTCGTCAATCAGGACATTGATACCGGTGGCCGCCTCAAACGCGCGGATGTTGCGGCCCTCGCGTCCGATGATGCGCCCTTTCATCTCCTCGCTCGGCAGGGTGATCGTGCAGCTTGTCAATGTTTGCACATGATTGGAGGCGCAGCGTTCCACCGCGATGCCAATCACCCGACGCGCTTCGCGCTCGGCATTTTCTCGCGCTTCCTCCATGATGTGGCGGGTCAACGCCTCCGCGTCGCCTTTCAGTTCCTTTTCCAATTCCTGCAGCAACATGGTTTTTGCCTGTTCGGCCGTCAGTCCGGCGATTCGTTGTAGTTCCTCGCGGGAGAGTCGTTTCAGTTCGTCCAGTTCCCCCTGCAACTTGTGCAGTTCCCGCTCGCGTTCGACCATGGCGAGTTCCTTTTTCAGGGTCTCTTCGGTCTTGCGGTCGAGTAGTTCCATTTTGCGGTCCAGATTCGCTTCGCGCTGGGCAACGCGCCGTTCGTTTTCCGACAACTCCTGTCGTCGTTCCCGGATCTCGCGATCCACCGCTTCTCGCGCCTTCAGGGTGTGTTCCTGCGCTGCGGCGCGCGCGTCGCGCAAGATGTTTTGAGCCTCCGCTCGCGTGGCCTCCAACAGGTTCCCTGCCTGCCGTTGTTGGCGGCGCGCGTGAAGGAAGAACAGACCCCAGCCGAGCGCTGTGCCCAACAGCAACGCGACGAGGCCGATGATGATCTCGTTCATTGATCAGTCCTTTTTGCAGTGCACTACTTCGGTTTCGGTTACAACAAGGTCCATGCGCACGTCGTGCCGTTCTGCCGGGACCTTGTTTACCACTTGGAAATCATAGGCCAGTCCGATCTTGACGCCGCGCCCTCCCTGCAAAAGGCGGTCGAAATACCCCATCCCCCGGCCCAGCCGATTTCCCTGTCTGTCGAATGCCAGGCCGGGCACCAGCCAGACATCCAACCTTTCTGCGGGAACCGGGCGAACCATCTCATGCCGCGGTTCCAGAATCCCCAACTTTCCCTCCCGCAAATCGAGGTCAAAATGTTTCAGTTCCGAGCAAATATAACGTTGTCCCACCGGGTCGAAACTCGGCACACACACATGCCGTCCCTCCGCCAGCAGGGATCGCAACAGCTCGTGGGTGTGCACCTCGTTCCCAAACGAGACAAATCCCATCACCCATTCTCCCGCGGCCACTTCATGCAACGCCGCCGCGCGATGACAAAGCGGAATGCTCCGGGCATGCGCTTCGCCCGGCGTCAACGCAGCCAACTGCGCGCGCATCCGTTGTCGCAGTTCTATTTTTGCTTTTGGAGTTGTTGTTTCCACTTCTCCATCCGTTCGCGGACCTTCAATTCAAACCCCTGGTCGCTCGGTTCGTAGTATTTTTTGGTGGTGGGCACGTACTCCTGCGCGACGATGTGTCCCTCGAAATCGTGGGCATACTTGTATCCTTTGCCGTGACCGAGCCGCTGGGCGCCCTTGTAATGAGCGTCTTTCAAAGGTTCCGGCACTGGCAATGTTCTTCCCTGCTCGATATCCGCTTTCGCATCCCAGATGCCTTTGGCGCTGGCGTTGGACTTGGGTGCCGTCGCGCAATACACCGTTGCTTCGGCCAGTGGTAGCTCGCCTTCGGGTAATCCGATGAACTCGACCGCATGATGCGCCGCCACCGCCACCACCAGCGCCATCGGGTCGGCCAGACCGATGTCTTCCGCCGCAAGAATGCAGAGGCGGCGGGCAATAAAACGCGGGTCTTCGCCGGCGACGATCATTTTGGCCAGCCAGTAAAGCGCGGCGTCGGGGTCGCTGCCGCGCATGGATTTGATAAAGGCGGAAATGGTGTCGTAATGCTCGTCTTCGTCGGCATCATAGACAACGGCTTTTTTCTGGATGGACTCCTCGGCGATGTCCCTAGTGATACGGGCGCCGGGCGTGGTCAGGGCGGCGATTTCCAGCGCGTTGAGTGCTTTGCGGGCGTCGCCGTCGCAAGCGGTGGCCAGGAATACCAGCGCTTCTTCAGTGGCTTCCGCCTTCAGTTCGCGCAGGCCGCGTCGCAGCAGAGTGACAATGTCTTCGGGCGAGAGCGGTTTGAGTTGGAAGATTTGCGAGCGGGAGACGAGCGGGGAGTTGACGTAAAAGAACGGGTTGTGGGTGGTTGCGCCGATGAGTCGGATGGTACCGTTCTCGACATCCGGCAGCAGGACATCCTGTTGGGCCTTGTTGAAGCGATGGATTTCGTCAATGAACAGGATGGTGCGTTGTCCGGTGTTGGCGAGGCGATTGGCGGCGCCAGCGATGACGCGGCGGATGTCGGCGACGTTGGACTCGACACCGCTGAGTCGTTCGAAACGGCACTGGGTGGCGTTGGCGATGATTTGGGCCAGCGAGGTCTTGCCGGTGCCGGGCGGTCCGTAGAGGATGATGGAGCTGATTCGGTCGGCTTTGATGGCGCGCCAGAGGAGTTTACCGGGGGCGAGGATGTGTTGTTGGCCGACAAACTCTTCGAGTGTTTGCGGACGCATCCGCGTGGCAAGAGGGGCGGGCGGGGCAGGATGGGGTTGTTCCGCCGCCGGGGGGGCGGGTGCCGTTGTTTTTTGGCTGAATAGGTTCTCAGTCATGACCGCATTGCGGTGTTGTCGGCCGACTGAGGTAGAGGGAAAGGAAATACCCCGCCGTAATGCCGTTTGAACGATGTCTTTGAACCCCTTATCAAAGGGGACGCTCTGTCGGCTGTTTTCTGGCTGCCCCTTGCGGGGTGTGCCGCTGGCAACCGAACTCCGAGCTCCGTTTACAACCGGTGTTGGCTCAAAGAAACTTCGTTGTTCACGAACATGGCAGGGTATTTCGCAATAGCCATACTTCCAAAGAACCGTCGGGACTCTTTTCTCTCGTCCCACTACACCTATAATCCAACTCCCCCCTTCTCTGCAAGCGGTTTTGCGTCTTCATGACGTTCAATTTCTACTCAACCCTGCCTCTACCTGTCAGCTTTCGCGTATTTCACACGGCAACATCTGTTGCAGTTGCCGTTTGATCTGTTCATGCGCCGCGTTGACTTCCGCGTCCGTCAGCGTTCTGTCCGGGGCGCGGAATCGCAACGAGTACGCCATGGACTTTTTCCCCGTGGGAATCTGTCCACCACGGAAAATATCAAACAATTGCACTTCTTCCAAGTATTTGCTTCGGTTTTTTTCAATGGCGGCCATTACGTCCGCATGGCGAACCTCCTCTGCCACGATCAGCGCCATGTCCCGCACGACCGCAGGAAAACGGGGCAACTCACGGTATTGCTTTTCCTCGCGGCCTGCCGTCGGCAGGTCAAGTTCCGCCACATAGACCGCGTCGCGCAACCCCATTTTCCGTGCCTGTACCACGGGGATTTCGCGTATTTCGGCCGTGACACCCAGTTCCTCCAGCGCCCCCTTCAAATCAAAATAATCCACCTTTTCCGTTCGTTCCCAGTCTCCCGGTGTGCGGCGACCCGTTGCTGCCAGGGCCAGCTTCCATTTCTCCGTTCCGTCCGCCGCAAACACTCTGCCGATCTCGAACAACTTCACATCGTACTCGTGTCGGGACACATTGGTTCGCACGTTCGCCATCAAACCGGGTACCAGACTGTCGCGCAGCGCCGACATCTCTGATGTCAACGGATTCTGCAATTTTAAGTTCCCCTCCTGTACCATCGTCTGGTTCATGGCCTCGTGAAAACCGAGCGCCGTCAAAATGCGTCGGACCTTTTGCCGCGAGTCCCATTGCGCGTCGAACGCCGACACCTGCACCGTCGCCGGCAACATGGTGGCGGGAATTTTTTCGACACCGTAAATCCGACAAACCTCCTCGATCAGGTCCGCTTCCCGTTCCACGTCCACCCGAAAGCTCGGCGCCTCCACCTCGCAACTGTCGGCGTCTTCCCGGCTTACAGACATGCCGAGGCTGACAAAAATCTTTTTGACCGTTGCCGCCGGCACTTCGATGCCGAGCAGGCGATTGACCTGGGCATAGCGGCAATTTACCCTTCGTCGCTGGATCGGTTTTGCCAGCACATCTATCATTCCCTGCGCCACGTGTCCGCCAGCCAATTGCTGGATCAACGAGGCCGCCCGTTGGCTTGCCCAAACCAGGCCTTCGATGTCGGTTCCGCGCTCGAACCGGTAGCTGGAATCGCTGGCCAATCCGAGCTGTTTTGATGTTCGACGAATGTTTGGCGGGCTGAAATACGCCGCTTCCAGGAGCACGTTGGTTGTGGCGTCGTTGATCTCGCTGTTTTTGCCTCCCATGATGCCAGCCAGGGCAACCGGGCGTTCCGCATCGGCAATGACCAGCATTTCCGCAGTCAGTTCGTGTCGGCTGCCATCAATGGCCTCATACTGCTCGCCGTTCTCGGCGCGGCGCACAATGATTTGGTGGCTCCGCAGCAGGTTGTAGTCAAACGCATGCAACGGATGCCCGCACTCCATCAACACGTAGTTGGTCACGTCCACGACGTTGTTGATCGAGCGCAGGCCGACCTTCTCCAAAATCTGTCGCAACCAGGCGGGCGACGGGCCGATTTTCACGTCGCAGATGATTCGTGCCGTGTAGCGCGGGCAAAGCTCCGGCGCATCCACGCGCACGCGGGCAAGCGTTTCCACAGCGCCGCCGTCCTCTGTCAGGCGAATTTCGGGCAGCCGCAGCGGGTTACCGGTCAGTGCCGCCACTTCGCGGGCAATGCCGATCACGCTCAACCAGTCGGGCCGGTTGGGGGTCACCTCGATGTCGAACACCGTGTCGCCTGCACCGAGGTATTCGGCAAACTTTTTGCCCAGCGGCGCGTCTGCGGGCAGGATCAGCAGGCCGTCTTCGCCCTTGGGCAGGCCGAGTTCCTCCGCCGAGCACATCATACCCTGCGATACAATGCCGCGAAGTTTGGATTCCTTGATGGTAAACCCCGCTGCCATTGTCGCGCCCGGCAGGGCCAGCGGCACTTTGTCGCCGACCTTGTAGTTTTTTGCACCGCAAACAATCTGGCGCTCGATACTGCCGTCGGTGACGCGGCAAACGGAAAGTTTGTCGGCATTGGGGTGTTTTTCGCTGGAGAGAATCTGGGCGACGACGACCTGCGGCGGTATGTTTCCGCCGAGCGATTGGACGTCTTCGACCTCGATGCCGGCAAACGTCAGGCGTTCCGCCAGTTCCTGGGGCGTCCAGTCGAAATCCACATATTGTTTGAGCCAGTTGTAGGTAAATTTCATGGATTTTATTTCTTGCTCTTCGTTTCTGCCGGCGGGGCCACCAACGGCGTTTCGCCGCTGAACTCTTTGCCGGTCAGCGCCTTGAAGACCGTCCGGGCCATGATGGTTGCGCCCGCCGTGTTCGGATGAACCCGATCCGGCAACATTTCCGGGTGGTCTTTCAGCGCCGCATAAATGTCAATGACAGTTGCATTCTCTTCGGCGGCAATTTTGTCGAGCATCGGCAATTGTTCCAACACTCCCGCTTCATTGATGCCGAAGTTTCCCTTGCCGGGCACGGGCGCGGGCCGGCAAATGAAAATTCGCGGGCGGCTCGGCAGTTTTGCGAACTGGCCAATGAGGTCCTTGTAATCGGCCACAAACTCGTCTTTGAACTTCCAGTTCTGTGGCTTGGTGTCATTGGTGCCAAGCTTGATGACCACGATGTTCGGCTGAAATTCCAACGCTTTCTTGAACGCCCCCTGTTTCTGGTAAGGACGGTCGCCGTGATTGAGCAACGTTGTACCGCTGACTCCAAAATTCCTCACGGTCCATTCCGCCCCCAGCATCCGTCCGAGCTGATCGGGATAAGAATTCCCCTTGGAGGCGCCGACGCCCGCCGTGATGCTGTCGCCCACGCACGCCACCCGTATCGGCGTCTTCTCCGCCGCTGTCGCGCACGCGGCGGCAGCCAAACACAGAACGCCGATGCTTTTTCTCACAACGCTCCAGTTGTTATTCGTTCTCATTGTCGTCCTCTCGTTTTCGCCCCTCCTCGACGGCGGGGCGGGAAAGGGTTCCACGCCATCGCCTTCTCTGTTGGCGGGCCGATTTCATGTCGCGTTCAGTCTAGTGGCTGCCACGGCGTCCGTCGAGTCCGTAGATTAGTGGTGGCGGCGGCGTTGGAGTTTGGCGCGAGCGGTTTTGCCGCGCACCACCTGCGAGGTCAACAAACGTCGCCGACGCCGCGCCATGGCTCGTCGTTTGGCGGCGCGCCAGGCGCGATAATGAGGGTGGTGGACGAAGTTTTTGGACAGGTAGATGTGGCGCACTTCGTGGCCGAATCCCTGTTGGCGGAAAAACTCCAGCGCCTCGGTGTTCTCCTCATCGGTATCCACCAACATCATCCGGGCGCCGTGCTCGATGAAGCGTTCGGTGATGTGGTGAACCAGGCGGCCGCCGATGCCGCGTCCGGCGTAGCGCGGAGCGACGCCCAGCCACAACAGCCATCCGTAGCGCCAGGCGCTTTGCGGTTTTTGCATCATCGCTCCCAGCGCAAATCCCACCACTCGTCCCCTTTCGGTTTCCGCCACCAGGCAAAACTCGTCGTCGGTACCGTACAATTCGGTGATTTCGTATTCGTCCCACGCCCGATACAGCGTGGGCCAGCGTTCGGGTGTGAACAATTGCTGGCCGATTTTGAACACCCGTGGCATGTCTTCCAGCCGCATCAGTCGGATGTTGACCTCCGGCGCTGCGGCGAGGCCGTTTTTTCTTTTCATGGCAGGACCCGTTAGCGGATTTCGATGTATTTGTGGGGCGGCAAACCGCAGATGGGGCATTGGGCCGTGGGCTTGCCAAGTTCGATGTGACCGCAAACGGGGCAGAGCCAGATTTCGATTGTATCGAGGTCGCGTCCTGCTTTCACCGCCGCCAGGGCGCGGGCGTAGAGTTGGGCGTGGACTTCTTCGGCTTGGAGCGCGTAGCCGAACATGGTTTTGGCGCGATGACGGTCTTTTCGGGCCTGCTCCAGCATCGGCGGGTACATTTCCTGGAACTCGTAGGTTTCGCTGGCCACGGCTTCTTGGAGGTTTTCGAGCGTGGAACGGATGCCGCCCATGGCCTCCAGATGGCCGTGCGCGTGGATGGTTTCGGCTTCTGCCGCGGCGCGGAACAGGCGGGCGACGATTGGAAAACCGTCTTTTTCGGCTTTTCTGGCGAACGCCAGATATTTTCGGTTGGCCTGGCTCTCGCCGGCAAACGCGATCTTTAGATTTTCATTGGTGGTTGTCATGATGGGTTGCCTTTGGAAATCAAAATTGTGCCAGAAACCGGACATCGTTCTCGGTGAACAGGCGGATATCGGTGATGCCGTACTGGACCATCGCCAGCCGCTCGATGCCGAAGCCGAAGGCCCAACCGGTATAGGCGTCGTCGGGATAGCCGACGGCCTTGAAGACGTTCGGGTCCACCATGCCGCAGCCGGCGATTTCGATCCATTCCCGGCCGCGAGCACGGAAATGTGGCGTGGAAAGGTCAATCTCGAAGCTCGGCTCGGTGTACGGGAAGAAATGCGGGCGGAACCGAACTTTCGTTTCCGGGTCGAGCAATTGTTTGAAGAAGAACTCAACGGTTCCTTTGAGATCGGCCACGGTCACGTTCTTGTCCACGTACAATCCTTCGATCTGGTGAAACGTCGGGCTGTGCGTGGCATCGGGATTGTCGCGGCGAAAGACGCGACCGGGAGCGACGATGCGGATGGGGGGCTGACGTTGAAGCATCGTGCGAACCTGCACCGGCGAGGTGTGGGTGCGAAGCAGGTAACGGCCGTGTTGCGGATGCGGCGGCAAATCCACATAGAGCGTGTCCTGAATATCGCGCGCGGGATGATCGGCGGGCGTATTGAGCGCATCAAAACAATGCCATTCATCCTCGATCTCGGGGCCGTCTTCGACGGCAAATCCCATCCGGCGAAAGATGGCGACGGTCTGCTCGAAGATTTGCGTTAGTGGATGCAGATGCCCCAGACGGTGGCGGCGACCGGGTAAGGTCGTGTCAATTTCAGATTTGAGATTGGAGACTTGAGATTCCAGTTCCGCCTGTTTCGCTTCGATGGCCGCGGCGAGGGCGTTTTTGGCTTCGTTGGCGAGCTTGCCAACGCGCGGACGGTCTTCTTTGGAGAGCGTGCCGAGTTGTTTCAAAATACCGGTAATGGCGCCGTGCGGGCCGAGGTATTTGGCCTTGGTCTGGACAAGGGCCGGTAGGTCCGCACAGCCGACGATGGCGGTTTCGGCTTCGGCGCGAAGGGACTGAAGTTGTTGTTCTAGTTCGGTCATAGTGGGGGAGCCTTATACCAAAAAGGGGTTCACGGCGGCGAGAACTTGTTCAACGGTCACCTGCTCCATGCACTCCATCGGCGGGCGGTGGACACAATGCTTCTTGAAGCAGGGCGAACAGTCAACCGCTGAGCGCAACACAACGTGTCGGTTGCCGTACGGCCCGGTCAGCGACGGGTCCGTCGGGCCAAAGATGGCCACCACCGGCGTGCCAACGGCGGCGGCGAGGTGCATGGGGCCGCTGTCGTTGGTGACGACAACAGCACAACGGGCATAGAGTTCTGCCAGTTCCAACAGGCTGGTCTTGCCGGCGAGATTGGGGCGGCCCTGGGCAATCGTCTCGATGCGGTCGCGCTCGCTGGCGGCACCGGTCAGGACAACACGGTCGGGAGGGAGACGGCGCACGAGTTCGGCAAAGCGCTCGTCGCCCCAGAGTTTGGTGGGCCAGCGGGCGGTGGGATGGATAGCGATTGGCGATTTGAAATTTGAAATTTGAGATCTGAGATCTGAAACCGGCGATGGCAGACCAAGAGGAAACTCGACCGGGCCAGCCTCGCAACCGAGGTGGTTGGCGACACACAGATAGCGGTCAACGGCATGACAGCGGGGGACCGCCACGATTTCATTGTAGAACAACCGTGACCCTTCACGGGCGTCGCTGAGGCCGATGCGACGCGGGGCGCCGGTGGCGATTGTCATGATGCCGCTGCGCAACAGTCCTTGCAAATCCACCACCAGATCGAATCGTTCCGTTCGGAGACGGCGCAACAGGGGATACCACTGGCGGGCATGATGGCGCGCGAACGGAATGATCTCGTTGATGACAGGGCAGCGCTGAAGCAGTGAGGAGAGGGTGTCGTTGACGAGCCAGGCAATGTGCGCCTGCGGGAAACGGCAGCGGAGGCGCGCAGCGGTCGGCAGGGCGTGGATGACATCGCCCAGCGAGCTGGGTTTGACGATCAGAATGCGCGAGACAGCGCTCACTTGCCGTATTCGAGCCGCTCGGCGAGGGATTCCGGAAGTCCGGCGGCCCGGATTTTCTCCTGTGTGATGCGGAAGTCGTATTCGACGCGGTGCAGTTCGATCTGGTTGTTGATCAGATCGTAGGTTGTGTAGGCAGCAAACGGGTTGCGGTCGCGCGGCTGTCCGATGGAGCCGGCGTTGATGAAGTATTTGCGGCCCACTTCCACCTTGATTCTTGTGTACATGCCGCCCTGGATGCCGGTGGGGGTGCGCACGAACGCGACAGGCACATGGGTGTGGCCATTGAAACAGACGGGGGTACGCTGATAATTCATGCTGGCCGCAGCGGCGAGTTTGTCGAAGACGTAGGCCCATTTTTCGGGCAGGTCGAGCGTGGCGTGCACGATGGTAAACGCCTCGACAATGCGGGAATACTTCAAGCCGCGAAGCCATTCGCGGTCATCCTCGGTAAGTTGCTCGCGGGTCCACTTGATGGCCTCGGCGGCCATTGGGTTGAACCCGGTCAGATCGAGAATGGTGCCGCAATACTCGTCGTGATTGCCCATGACAACGGGACAATTCAAACTGCGAACAATGTCGAGGCACTCCTTTGGATTCGGTCCGTAACCTACAATGTCGCCGAGACAGACGTAATGGGTGCAGTTCTGTTGTTTGGCGTGAGCAAGGACGGTTTGCAACGCTTCAAGATTGCTGTGAATATCTCCTAAGATGGCGTATTTCATCGGGTGGTATCGAGCTGTTTGTTTTTGGGGGGCAAGACCCGCTGGGCGTCGGGCACGTTCAATTCGTTTTCAATCTCCCGCAATTCCCGTTCCACAACGCTCCAGATATGAGGCACTTTTTTATGGTCTTGAAACCAAATTCGTTTCCAGCACTCGTAGGCTTCCTGCAGTTTTCCGCACTCTCCCAGTTTTCGACAATGCATACGCACAATGTAGGTGGGTACATTGGGAAAACTCGCGGCAATCGCATACTGTTGTGCCGCCAGGCAGGGGTCTTTGAATTTCTGGTCGTAGAGCCAACCGAGTTTGAAATACAATTCGTAGCGGTTGGGGATGTTCTGCAAGCCGCGCAAGAGAAAATCGCGCGCGCGCTGGTGCCAGACCTGTTCTCGTTTCATGCCTTGCGCCACGGTGTAATTGTTTGTATCAGTGCGCTCGGCATAGCCGATGTTCCACGCCATGTGCCAGGCACCCGCATCCCAGAACAAAACCGATTGCGGCTGCAACATCGTCGCCATTTGCATTTTGTTGTATTGCTGCAGCCATTGTTTCTTCTCCCAAAAAGCATGGGCCTGAATCCAGAGAAAATCAGCCACAATCCCGCGAAAACCGGCCAGCAAACCAATCGCCATCCCTTGTCCCAGCACATCGCGCATCTGTCGGGTGACGGGCATCCCTCCGAACTTCAGGCTCAAGCGTTGGTGTTCAATGCGTTGTTGCAATGACAACGTACCCCAGGACGGAAGCAGGAGACACAAAATCGCAAGTAGCACCGCGCGCATCGCCTAAATCTCCCTCTCCGCAAACACAAAATGCGCGGCGGCCACCACCGCCACGATGTACACCAACCCGTACAACGTCACTTTCTGCACGTAGCTCCAGGGAATCGCATGTCCCAGGATGATTTCATCGGCAATATTGAACACGCTCAGGTCCGGGATCAACGCCAGAAGAAACTGGGCAAGACCGCTTTCCCCCCATCGCTCCTTGGCCGAACCGGTCAGATGTCCGGCGAAAAACACCAGCGCCGTCACCGCCACATTGAAAACCATGGAGGTGGAGAAGGTGGAGACAAACAATGTGATTCCCGCCAGCAGCGACAGTTTCATGAACACCAGCCAAACCGCCTTGATCAGGTCGGGGTCATGGACGGCCGCCTGGAGTTTTCGCACCTGTTGCGCGAGTTCCTCGGCGTTGACAGAGCTGTCGGCTTGCGCGGTGTTCTGACGGGTCAGTTGCAGATAATTGTCGCCCTTGATCTTCAAGGCCGCCCCGAACATCAGGGACATCATCACCAGACTCACCAGGATCAGCAGTAAGCTTCCCCCGTACTTGCCCAATAGGAACTCCGCCCGGCGAACCGGCTTTGCCAGCACCGTGTAAATCGTACGATTCTCCATCTCGTTTGGAATCAATTGTGCCGTGCCCACAATGGCAATCAGCACGCCAAAGACCGAAATCGCGCCCAACCCGAAATCCTTGATGAATTTCAACTGTTCCAGCGCTTCCTGACCGCCGTCCTCGCCAAAACCAAATTGCGAGAAGAAGCTGGCGCTGGCAATCACCACCAGGGCAAACAAAATCAAGATCAAATAGACCTTTTGTCGGAGTGCCTCGGTGAGTGTGTTCACCGCAATTGTCCAGACTCGCCCCAACGAGAACCCCACCCATTCTTTGCGAACGTCAATCATGCTCTCCGGCTCCTCGTTTGTCCTTGCGCAAGGCGTCCAAGAACAACGACTCCAGGGTTGTCTGCGGATGCTCCACAGCCACCACCTTGCCGCCAGCCGCCTGCACAGCCGCCTCCACGGAGGCGCGCGCCGACTCCGGCAAATCCTGCACGGTGAAACTCAACCGGCGTTGGTCCCGCACCAACTGGCTGACCTCCCCTTCCAGAATCATTTTTCCCAGATTTAACACGCCGATGCGGTCGCAAACATCTTGCACCTGGGCCAACAGGTGTGAACTGAGGAGAACCGTTTTCCCCATCTGTTTCAAGCGCAGAATCAAGTCGCGGATCTCCTTGCTGCCGATGGGGTCCACCCCGGCCGTTGGCTCATCCAAGAGCAACAAGCGTGGATCATGAATCAACGCCTGGGCCAGCCCGATCCGTTGCAGCATCCCCTTCGAATACCCCATCAACCGGCGGTCGCGGGCATGTGCCAACCCCACCATCTCCAATAACTCGTCAATGCGTTTCTTCAGTGTTGCCCCGCGCATTCCGCACAGTTTACCGTAAAACTCCAGCGTTTCTGCCCCGGTGAGATAACGGTAAAAATAGGGATTTTCCGGCAAAAACCCCACATGCAGGCGCGAGACCACCTTGTTGCATGGTACATCGAAGATCCAAGCGCTGCCGTCGGTTGGCCAAACCAAGTGAAGAATCAATTTCAGCGTGGTACTTTTGCCCGAACCGTTCGGGCCAAGCAACCCGTATACCTCCCCTTCCCGAACACGCAAATTCAGACCATCCAACGCCAACAGCCGTCCACGCCCCCAGCCGAGGTTGTACTTCTTTGTCAGGTTTTCCGTCCGAATCGCGTCCATCATCCAAAACGTATCTCAAAACGATTGAATTCCCCTGTGGCCGGCTCCCAGTGCGTTTCCTCATGGCGAATGTGTCCGGCCAAACCGGCGTCGCGGATGGCTGCCACAAAGGCTTTCAGTTCATCCTCCTCGCCCTCCACCGTCAACTGTACACGGCCATCGGGCAGGTTCCGCACGAAACCGGCGACTTCATACCCACACGCCACTTCGCGCACGGTGTACCGAAACCCCACCCCTTGTACCCGTCCCGTATAATACACTGAAATGCGTTTCCGCATAGAGACATCACTTGCAGCCGCCATTCCCCCATGGAATGGTCGGGGCGGTGGGATTTGAACCCACGACCTCTTGGTCCCGAACCAAGCGCGCTAGCCAAGCTGCGCTACGCCCCGATTCAAACGGCGTTGTTCCTTATCACAGGTATTTCACGGCGACAAATCCTAAAATCGCCAAAATCAACAAGGCCCACAACAACCGATCAAAATAGGTTTCCACAAATGCCTGTACCCGCGCTCCAAACAGATAGATCAACCCACCCACCAGAAAAAACCGGGCCGACCGCCCCACCAGCGATCCCACCACCAAAATCCAGAACGGAATGTGACAGACCCCCGCCGCGATGGTGAACACCTTGTAGGGAATCGGCGTAAACGCGGCAATGAACACGTATAAAAACGCCTCCGCATTGTACCATGCCACCACCTTGTCGAAGGTCGCCTGGCTGAACACATACGGAATAAAGTAGGGCCGCAAAAGATGCCAGGCCGCACTGCCAATCCAATAGCCAAACATCCCCCCCAAAACCGACCCCGCACTGCACACCAACGCATACCGCAACGAGCGTTCCCGACGGCTCAGCGCCAGCGCAATCAACAATACATCCGGCGGAATTGGAAAGAACGACGACTCCACAAACGCCAGCACGAACAGGGCGGGTACCCCGTACGGCGTGTGCGCCCAGTGCAGCGTCCAGTCATACAACCGGCGAAACAAATGCCGTTGCAGCGGCGCGGGCGCTCTCTCAATTGTTGGTTCCGCAGCCATGAAGGGGCGACACGTCTAACACAGCCGTCCGCGCATTGCCAGCATTTCTTGCGTGTCCCCCCGACGGCTCAGAGGTACTTCAGCACCAGACGAAAAAAACGCACCGTATCCCGCCACGGCCGAATCCGACTGGCCCGGCCCGGCTCGTAAATGGTGCGAATGTCCACACTGGCAATCTTGCAACCGGCCCGCCCCGCCTGAATCAACATCTCCGTTTCCGTCTCGAAATGACTGCTTTTCAGGCTCAGAAACGGCAACACCTCGCGCCGCAGCAACCGAAATCCGCACTGACTGTCCGGAACGGGTTGGCGAGCGAGTTTACCGGTCAGCCAAGAGGTGATCCGATTGGCGGCGCGCCGCAGCGGCGGCATCTCCGCGGTGTGCCCCATCCGGTTGCCAACCACAATACCGGCGCCAGTCTCACGGGCTTTCGCCACAAACTTCGGGATTTCCTCGGGAGCATGTTGGCCGTCGGCATCGAGAAAAATCGCCATCGGCATGTCGGTTCCGGCGAAATACTCCAATGCCGTCTCAATGGCGGCGCCTTTTCCCCGGTTTTGCTCATGCCGCAACACTTTTGCGCCCGCCTTCAGAGCAACCGCGCCCGTGCCGTCGCTGGAACCGTCGTCCACCACCACGACCTGCTCGGCGTACGGTTTCGCACGGCTCACCACCGCGGCAATGTTCGCCGCTTCGTTGTAGGCAGGAATGATGGCCAACAGGCGTTCATTCATGGGCGTGGTGGGAGCGGGCGGTATCCTCGGCGACAGGCGCACCGAACGCCATGCTGGTGGCCAGGGCGCGATCGTGCTCCACATCCCAAAGGTCATGGAAGAGGAACCATTGTTCGCTGTAGCGGCTGATCACGCGTTCCAGAGCGACAGCTATTTGCCGCATGACAGTCTCTTCATTGTCGCGGCGTTTGTCGGCCCAAATCGGTTCCTCGACGATGTAGGCAAACGTGTCGTCCGCCTGGCGCACCATGAACACCGGCAACAACGGTGCGCCCGTAGCCAGCGCCAGTTTTGCCGGGCCGTGCGGCAGGCGCGCGGGTTGCCCGAAAAACTCCGTGGTGTCACGCGCCCCGGTAAAGTCGCGGTCGCCCACCAGGGCCACGATTTCGTTGCGTCGCAACGCCTCGATGCAGCCGCGCGCGGCGCGTCCCATCGGGATCGGACGCAACTGGCGGGCTTCGCGTTGGCGCTGGTAAAGATCGTTGAGTTTCTTGTCGGGCACCCAGAGCGCCACCACGTTGAACTTGTACCCGCGGGCAGCAAGCGCGGAGGCGCCCAGTTCCCAATTGCCGAGGTGCGCGGAGAGCACGATGACTCCCTTGCCGTGTGCCAGCAACGCATCCAAAATTTCCGGCACATTGCCGTAGTGGACCACCCGTTCCAGAACCTCTCGACGGGGACGCAGGAATTTGAAGAAATCCACCAGATATTTGGCGAAATTGAGGAAGTTCTCCCGCGCCAGGGCGTGCAGGGCGCGATCTGACAACTGGATTCCCTTACACTGGTGGATCCGCCGCAGGTTGCTCATGACCGCCAGCCGCCCGCGTCGGTCACACAATACATACAGGTCAGCCAGCCGTCGCGCCAAGCCATACGCCATCTTGCGCGGGAACAAACGGGCCAGCGCCTCCGCCACCTTCAGTTGCAGGTATTTCATCATGCCGCCCGTCGCGGCTCCCAATCCCCTCCACGGGTATCCGTCCGCGCCGCCACCGACGCGACGGCCTGTTGTTTCTCGGCCCACAACCGCAATACTTCCTGCGCAGCGTCCTCCGCCGCCCGGGGGCGTCCCAACACCTGCGCGGCGGCTCTCATCTGGCGCAGTTTCTGCGGGTTACGCAAAAACTCGTCCACGAAAAGCATCACGTCATTGGCATCCTCGGCCTGCACGGCCACCCCGTGCGAAAGAAGAAACTCCGTGTTCTTGGTCTCTTGTCCCGGTATGGGGTTGATGATGATCATCGGCAACTGTTTGACCAGCGCCTCCGCGGTGGTGATACCGCCCGGTTTGGTCACGACAATCTCGGAAACCTCCATCAACTCATGCACGTTCTCCGCAAATCCGAGAATCATCGTCAAATGCCGTCCCTTTCGATGACGGCGCTCCAGTTGTTCCTTTAGCGAGGCATTTTTGCCCGCCACCACCACGATGTCAAACGGTTGCGGCAGTTTGTCGAGCTTGCGAATGACCGATTTCATCGGCCCCAACCCCAAACTGCCTCCCATTACCAGAATCTTCGGCAGACCGGGCTGCAATCCGAGCTTGGCGACCAGCGCCGTCTTGTCCATCGCTTGCGCGTATTGCCGTCCGATGGGAATGCCGGTCACTTTCACCCGCGACGGCGGCACGCCATGCGACAACAATGTCGCCTGCGTGGCCTCGTTGGGGGCAATATAGAGGTCCACTTTCTCGTGCGCCCAGTAGCGGTGCGCCACAAAATCGGTCAATACCCCCACCAATGCCGGATGGCCCAACCCCATCCGTTGTTTCCAAGACGCCAGCACACCGCAGGAAAACGCCTGCGTGCAAACCACCACATCGGGTCGAAACGACGCCAGCACCGCTTGCAATTTTTTCGAGCTTCCCCGTTGGAGCAGGTCGCGGATTTTCCGGGTCCGAGCCTGAAACTCCGCGTTGTCGTACATGTACTGCCAAATCTCGGGCGCCGTCTTCAACATGGCCAGATACGCCCGCAAGGTCACTTTTGACAACACCGGGTTCGTGTGCTGAAACGAATCCAGCAACATGGTCTCCGCATGGGGGGCCAACCGCCGCACTGCCTCCTCCACGGCCACGGCAGCGGCGTAATGCCCCGAATGCTTGGTCAGATACAGGAAAAGAATTCTGGGATGTTTCATCCTGGCGGGTCGGAGCATACCCAAGCCCCCATCCCCCGGTCAAACAAACTATTTCCATCCCCCCACACAACCCAATCATTCTCCTGAACAGAAATTTTTCGGCTCGCCTCGCCACGCCGCCTTGCCGATACTTTCCTTGTATGAGCAGCCACCTCATCCGTGCGCGCGATTACCCCCGTTGTCCGCTCTGTCAACGCGAGGGACGCTGGCTCTACCGCAACCTTACGGACCGTCTCTGCGGCGTTCCCGGCCACTGGAACATCCGCCAGTGCACGAACACAGACTGCGAACTGCTCTGGCTCGACCCGATGCCACTGGAGGAGGAACTCCCGCGCCTCTACGAGGATTACTACACTCATGCTCCTGACACCGCGCCGCCGCGCCGCCTCTACCATCTCTTCCTCCGCTTCACCCCCATCCATCGTCAACGACAACGACTCGACGCCTTCTACCTTGAAGATCATCCGCCGGGCCGGCTTCTCGAAGTTGGTTGCGGTTCCGGCCAACGTCTCACTCACTTGCAACGTCTTGGCTGGCAGGTCCAGGGTCAGGAGATTGATTCGCGCATCCATACAACACCCGGCATCCCCATCCACATCGGGCCGCTCGACACCGCACCGTTCGTTCCGCAAAGTTTTGACGCTGTCGCCCTCAACCACGTGATCGAGCACGTTCCCGATCCCATTGCCCTACTCGCCACCTGCCGACGGTTTCTCCGCCCCGGCGGACGCCTCGTCGCCATTACGCCGAACTCCGACGGCGACGGGCATCGCGCGTTCGGTCCCGACTGGCTCGGCCTCGATCCGCCGCGCCATCTTCACGTCTTCAACCCGCGCAACCTTCGTGTCATCGCCGAACGCGCTGGCCTGCGCGACATCGTCATCGAAACCAACGGCGCCCGTTCTGTCGGCGTCGCGTTGGCCGGTTACCGACACAAACGATTTCGCAAACTCCGCGCAGTCCTCTTTCAGCTTCGCGCGCGCGCCGAAGTTTGCGTGTTGCGAGCGACGCCATGAACGATCTCGTTGTCATCATTGTCAGCTTTAACTGCCGCGACGCGCTCCGCGCCTGTCTCCGCTCGTTGCCGCCGCGGACGCACGTGGTTGTCGTTGACAATGCCAGCGCCGACAACACCGTCGAGATGCTCCGCGCCGAGTTTCCCGCCGTCACCGTGATCGCCAACGATACCAACCGCGGGTTTGCCGCCGCCTGCAACCAGGGGATCCGCGCCACCTCCGAGCCGTTCGTGTTGTTGCTGAACCCCGACACGCTCCACCCGCCGTTGGAGGCGCTCCTAGCATTCATGCGCGCTCACCCGGACACCGGCGCTTGCGGTCCGCGCATTCTCGATGCCAACGGCAAAACACAACCTACCTGCCGTCGTTTCCCGACCTGGTGGCGAATGTCGCTGGCCGAACTTGGTATCCGCCGCTTTTATTTCATCCGCAACCCCGACGCCGAGGTTGACCAGCTTATTGGCGCCTGCCTGATGGTGCGTCGGGCAGCCCTTGACGCCGTCGGGCTGTTCGACGAGCAGTTCTTCCTCTACTTCGAGGAGGTGGACCTGTGCCTGCGCCTGCATCGGGCAGGCTGGCGCGTGCGCTATCTGCCCGATGCCACCGTCACACATCTTGGCGGGAAATGTTCCGCGTCGGCTCCGTCGGAAAGCCTCCGACACCGGTATGAGAGTCTGTTCAAGTTTTACCGGAAACATTACCCGCGCTGGCATGTCATCCCGCTCCGAATCGCCGTCGCGCTGCGGAGGTGGCGATGAGAGTTCTTTTCCTCACCCGAACCGGGCCGCTCGGCCCGTCGAGCCGATACCGCGTCTATCAACTGCTACCGTTGCTGCGCGACGTTGACGCCGTGGTCTCGCCGATCACCGATCCGTCACCCCGCGCCGTCTGGCAACAACGCCGCGCCGACCTCGACCGCGTTGGCGAGTTCGACGCCGTGTTTGTGCAGAAGGGCGTTTTCCCCGGTCTCTACGCCGGTTTCGAGCGACAGTTCGCAGCCAGAAAACCGCTCATCTACGATTTCGACGACGCAATGTGGCTGCGGCGTGTCGGTGGCTCGCGGATGGCGCAACTGCTCCACCGTGAGCGCGCCGCACAGGAGATGTTACGATGCGCCTCGGCGGTGATTGCGGGCAACGACTACCTCGCCGAGTACGCCGCCCGTTTCAACCGCCATGTCACCGTCATCCCGACGGCGATTGACACCGCCCGGTATCCGACCGCCGGCGGCACGACCGTTGGCTGGATCGGCAGCCGAACAACATTGCCGTACTTGAAAGCACTGAAACCAGTGTTCGGCAAGCTCGGTATCGCGCCGCACGTCATCGCCGCCGGCGACCCGGAGACGCTCGGCTTCCGTGTGCAGTTTCGGCCGTGGACGTTGGAAACGGAGTTGAACGAACTGGCGCAACTGGGTATTGGCATTGCGCCGTTGCCCGACGGCCCGTGGGAACGCGGCAAATGCGGCGTGAAAGTTCTCCAATACATGGCCTGCGGCATCCCCGTTGTCGCTTCGCCCGTCGGCGTTCACAACCAGATCGTCCAACACGGTGTCAACGGTTACCTCGCCGGTGAGACAGTGGAGTGGGAAATGTATCTGCGCGAGTTGATCGGAAACGAGTCGTTGCGCGAGCGATTGGGCACGGCGGGACGAGCAATGGTTCGGCAACGCTACGACATCCATCAGGCCGCCGAACGGCTCAGCGCCATCCTCACGACCCTTTGATCGCCACATACAGGAAACAAAAAAGTATCATCTGTCGCTTTCAAGACCGGGTGATTGTCGAAGTGTTTGCCCGGTTTTGGAAGCGGGGCTTGACCGAGTATGATGAATTCATGGCGCAGTGACCAAAGCCTGATTGGGTGGGAAAACGGCCACAACCCCACGGATCACGCGAAAAAGTGTGAAGCGCCGCTTGCTGACGAAAGCCACGGCCATGCCGATCGCGGTTGGCGGTTGACGGTGCCAATCACAACGATTTCAAGCTGGTAAAAGAAACGCTCAAAGCACACCAGTGCAGCGATCGCTGAGCGCGGGCGATGCCGCGCCGGGGTTATGTCTGGACAAAGGCTACGATTACAACGAGACGTATTCCCTGGCACGGGGGTTTGACTACACAGCGCATATCCGTAGTCGGGGCGAAGATCCCCAAGCCTTGAAATGCAATGTGCGGCGTCAGCCGCGGCGTTGAGTGCTGGAGCAGCCGCATCGTTGGTTGAATCGGTTTCGCCACATCTTGATTCGGTGGGAGAAGAAAGCAGGAAACCACCGTGGACTGGTACACTTTACTTCCGCGATCATCACCTACCGGCAAGTGGAGGTTTTAGGATAGACACTTCCCCTCCATTCCCTGTGGTCCCTTTTGGCTCCAAGGACGCTCAAATCCAGCGCCCACACGGCGGAAAACAGTGTATCTATTCTTTACATCTTGGGCGGCAGTGGATCGCGGTGATGCGTCACTGTTTCTTTTTGAAGATATCGAAGATCCCTTTTCCGGTCTTTTGGATCGCATCGGTGGCACCCTTGGCCGCATCACCAAGTCCTTTCACGACATCGCCCACAACGGTACCAAGTTGTTTGAATACGGTATTCATGACCAACGTGGTGACATTGGTGGATTCGGTGATGTTTTTGTAGGTGGCGTCCATGTTTAGGGTCATTTTGCGTTCTTTGAGTCTGCCGCTGGAGTAGTCTTTAATGATGACAGTGCCGATGTGGATTTTCACCAGGTCCACGCGATAGGGTTGTTTGTTTTGCGGTCTCGGCTCTTCTCCTGTTTCCTTTGGGGGGCCGCCGCTGTCGGCGGAGGAACCGGAGACGCTGTTCTGGAGTCGTGTTGTGTTGCTTTCGCCTTTTTCGTTTTTGACGATAACAATTTCGCTGAGGTTGATAATCAGTTCCTTGATGTGCGGGGATCGTCTCAACATGGAAACGGTATCGTAGTTCACGCGCAACAACGGGAGGTCCACAAAGGTGCCACCTTGGAACTCCGGTGGATTGGTCATTTTCAGGTCGCGTACTTCGAGGGTGCTGTTGAAGAGGCCGATGTCCACCGAGCCGATGGACAGGGGAAAACCGGTTTTCTGTTTCGTTCCGATTTCGACGGCCATGCGGGCGATGGTGTTGCGTCCAAGAAAGAGAACCACCGCCAGTGCCACCACGAGGATCAGTCCCCATTTGATGAGTTTGAAAAGTGTTTTCATGTTGGCATCCTAACGCCGTGGCGGGCGTGAAACAAGCCGCCGTTTGCGGTCGTTCGAAATCGAAGGCGGAACAGGGGGTTGCTTTTGGCCGGGGTTACGGCCAGAATCAGTTTCATGCCCCGACTTGGCGCTCACATGTCCATTGCCGGCGGAGTGGATCGAGCCATCGAGCGTGGTCTGTCCATCGGCTGTGAGGCGATTCAGATTTTTCTGAAAAACAACATGCAGTGGAGCGGGCCGCCGTTGCGCGAGGACGAGGTGGCCCGGTTTCGCAAGCATGCCGTGCCGGTGTTTGCGCATTCCGGTTATCTCATCAATCTTGCCGCGCCGCATTCGCGTTCAGTAGAGGCGCTGGTGGAGGAGATTCGTCGGGCCGACCGGCTTGGGGTGCCGTTTATTGTGTTGCATCCCGGCGCGCATCTTGGCGCGGGCGAGGCGGAGGGCTTGCGGAGGGTGGTCGGCCATCTGGATGAGGTGTTCGCGGCGACGGCATCGAGCGACGTTTGTATTGCGTTGGAGACGACCGCCGGACAGGGGACCTGTCTGGGGTATCGTTTGGAGCATCTGGCGGAGATTTTACAGCGGGCGCGACATCCGCAGCGGTTGGCAGTGTGTGTGGACACCTGTCATTTGTTTGCGGGCGGATACGATATTCGGACGAAACACGGTTACGAGGCGGTCATGCGGGAATTGGATCATTTGATCGGCTGCCGGCGAATTGTCGCCTTTCATCTCAACGACTCAAAGAAGCCGCTTGGCTCGCGTGTGGATCGTCACGAGCACATTGGCAAGGGGCTGCTGGGCTTGGAGGCGTTTCGTTGCTTGTTGCGGGACGAGCGCTGGGAGAGGTTACCGATGGTGCTGGAGACGCCCAAGGGCGAGGCGATGCGGGAGGACATTGAGAATCTGCGGGTGTTGCGGGCGCTTATGGTTCCTTCAACACCACGAAGCTCGAGGCATTCCCGCGCCTGAAGTAAACCAGAACGCCTTTCTTGGCATCGGCTCTGGCCAGGGCGGTTTTGAAATCGGCCGTATTGCGAATCGGGCGACGGTTCATCTCGGTGATGACATCGCCGCGCATCAAGCCTTTTTCGGCGGCCACACTGTCCTCCTCGACAGCGGTGACAACCACGCCTTCGCCCTTTTCGATACCGAGTTCCCTGGCCACATCATCCTTCAATGTTTCCACGGTAAGGCCAAAAGCGGATTCCGTTTTTGATTCTTCGCGCGGCGGGCGAGAGGTGAGAATGGTTTCGTCCTTCATTTCGGCGGTTTCCACCGGCACTTGGAGCGGTTTGCCGTCGCGTACCACATCGAGAAGGACTTTTTGACCGATTTTTTTGCCGAGTACCTGTTGTTGGAGTTCGCGAGGGGTTTTCACCGGCACACCGTCCACGGCGACGATGATGTCGGCTGGTTTCAGGTTACTTTTGCCGGCGGGGGTATTGGGGCGGATTTCTTGGACAACAACACCGTCCTTGCGATGGCTCATTTGCTGAAGCTCCTCGTTCTCGCTGAGCGGGGCGATGGCGATGCCCAGCCACGGGCGGATAACTCTCCCGTGGGCGATAAGTTGGTCGGCAACCGGTCGGGCCAGGTTGATGGGGATGGCAAAACCAATGCCACGATTGAGGCCGCGAATGAGCGTGTTGATCCCGATGACGCGGCCTTCGATGTCGCAAAGCGGTCCACCGGAGTTGCCGGGATTGATGGCGGCGTCGGTCTGGATGTAGTCCTCATAGGCGCTGCCGCTGCGGGTGAACACGGCACTGCGTCCCTTGGCACTGACAAAACCGACTGTGAAACTGTATTCCAGATCATACGGCGCGCCAATGGCAATGGCCCATTGGCCAACACGGAGTTTGTCGCTGTCACCCCATTGGGCCGCGGGCAGGTTATCGGCATCCACCTTGAGAATGGCCACATCGGTGCGTTCGTCGGTGCCGACCACTCTGGCCGCAAATTCGCGGCCATCTTTGAGGCGGACTTTGATTTTGTTCGCGCCATCAATCACGTGCTGGTTGGTCAAAATGTACCCGTCCTTGCGGTAGATGATGCCCGACCCGGAACTGTCAACGTCCGGCATCGGCGCCGGAGTGCCGCGACGCTTGAAAAAATACTCAAACGGAGTCCCCTCAAACCCGCGCGGCATCGCCTCTTCGCCCTCCTCGCCGCCGGCGGCGCCGTATTTGCGGGTGCTGGTAATGACAACCACCGAAGCGCTGGCCTGCTCGGCAACCTTGACAAAGGCGTTTTCCAGGCGGCGCGCGATATCGAGGTCGCCGTTGTCTTTGGCTGACACGGGAGCGGCCAGCACGAGCAAAGCGAAGCAAAACACTTTCATGGCGCCGCAACTTAGCAGATGGACAGCGCGTTGACAAACCTCGCGTTTCCGATAGGCTTCTCTGGCCATGAACACCCCGCTGCAAGACCGATTGCGCGCCCTCAAACGCGAACGCAACGCCGTCATCCTCGCCCATAACTACCAGACCGGCGACATCCAGGACGCCGCCGATTACGTCGGCGACTCCCTCG
>CAZISE010000011.1:105562-111175 GCA_964541945.1 uncultured Verrucomicrobiota bacterium | reverse complement strand
CTCCTGTTGATAACGCACCTCTCCCAAGGTGCCCATCAAAGCGGGGGTAGGCTCAACTTATGCGGCACGCTACAATGCGCGGGCGCAAACGTGGCTGGCGCGCAAGACGGCGCGCACGTTGCGGGTGGTGGCGGTGAAGGCGCTAGCCTGCAAGCTGGCCAAGGCCGCGTACTACGTGTTGCAGGACAATGTGGAATTCAGCGAGATGAAGATGTTTGGATGAAGAAGACGGCGGCGGTCGCAAACCAGCCGAGGGGTTGGCCAGCAACCACCAGAGTTGATTGGGAGCGGTCGCCGTCGTTCGCTGTGAGTCGTACCGCAGGACCCCTGTTTTGCCTGTCGTGTGAGCCAGCGAGGGTTGGACGCCTTGAGCAGCGAAGGGCGAGCCAGCGAGTCGAGAAACACTACGAGTGGACATGCGACGGTACGGAAGGTTGCCGCCCATTACCCCTCGGCCTGCCGCTGCGACAGTTTCTGGTCTCGGCGAAAGTCGGGATGGGACGAGGCGCCAGTCGTACGGCGTCTAGAACCAGATGGGTGACTGCACAAAACAGAACAAGCCAGGCGCGAATGGGAGTCAGCGCTAAGTCGCACGGTCAAACCGAGTCGCAAAGGCAGGGCAAGAAAAGCCAGTGTCAGGGAACTTTTGTCTTGATCGGAACTTTTTATGGGTGACCCCTACTCCTGCACTGTCCAAATAAGTTTACACAATTTTGAGACGATCGTCTCAAAAATCTGTACACTTCAACGTGGACAACGGGTGCCGTTGTTCGCGTCGTTGGTGGCCGGTCGCAAATGGTTTTACAATGACCCCGCCGAGTGGGCGGTGGAACTGTTGTTGCTGGAGGAACTGCGACCAGTTGCAGAGGCCACCGTGAGCGGTGAGACGTTGATCGGTAAAGCCGATTCGGATGGACGAAGGGGCATGGTGAAAGTCAATGTTTGGCGCGCCGTTTGGTGCGCCTCCGATAGAGGCACTGAGCGAGGTTTCTGTGCATACAACCCAGCCACCAAACGCTGCTAAAACTTCCAACTGAATCGTTCCGGCTCAGAAATAGGGCCGTTGCGGTTGTGATCGCAATCGTGGACGATTGCCGGTCACGCTTCAGTTTCACAATCGAGTCTGACGAAGCGCAATGGAGTTGGCTTTGTTTTCCCGGTTTTTTCTCAGCGTTTTATGCCGTTAAGGTGTGTGAACCAGACCGGGTTCAGGCCGGCCAAGGGACTGTTTTTGAGTTTCGCCAGTTCCCCGGCGGGGCCGTGGACCTCGATGCGAACGAGGTCGGCCAGCGCGAACAGCGACGGCAGCATCGGTCCGACGTTGGCAATATGTTCCAATACGCCATCGGCTCCGAAATAGGCTTCGCGGCAATAAACGGTGTCGTCGTTGACGAAGAAGTCGAAGTAGGCGCACTTTTTCTCGGCAGCCACCGCGTTGATGATGGGCGGGAGAGCGGCTTTGAAGGCGTCGAGCTTGCCGGGTTTGACCTTGAAGTAGGGGTGGATGCTGATGACGTTGGACATGGCGATAGGTTCCTTTCGTGAAGGCTTCTTACTCTGCGCGAGGCCGTGCGGTCAAGCTTGCGGACGCCAGCGCGCACACGATCGGCATTACGGGCAGGCAGAACCGCAGCTCGCTGACGCCGATGGCATGGACGAGCATGGCTCCCACGACCATCGCGAGCAACCATTGTGTTTGCGTGTTCCATGGACGCAACCGCCAGAAGCCCAATGCGGCCAGCGCGAGATAGGCTCCCTGGATGAGGATGCTGCCGAGCGGGATACGTTGTGCCGAACTCAGAAACCAGAATCGGCCGAGTTTGCGGATGTAAATGGCGAGCGCGACCGTCGGGTTGGCGCGCACTTGTTCCCAGGCTTTGCGATAAAAGAGCCGGTCCAGTTCCGATGATGAGGCATCGGGATGTTCGGCCCGGATGCGGGCGACTTCCGCCAGCCAGTTGGTTTTGCCGTCGCCTTCCCAGAGGCCGTTGTTGGGCTGGTAGTTGCCGACGAAGACGGTCAGGCCGCCTTGTTGGGTGGCGATGGGGATGAAATCGCCGCCGCTGACGCGCCAGTTCCGCCATGTCCAGGGGGCGATCACCAAGGCCATCACGAGACAGGCGCAGGCGGCTTTTGTTGTCGTTCTGGAAAAGCCCCAGGCCAGCAACAGTGGCCAGAGCAGGTAGGTCGGTTTGCAGAGGTTCACCAGCCCCAACAGGGCGCCGGCGACAAGCCATTGCCAATATTTGCCGTCGCGCAGCGCCGCCACTTGCGCGCAGATGTAGCCGGCCAACAACAGCGTCAGCACCGTTTCCTTGTTCAGGAAGGCAACACGCCAGATGGCAAACGGGTAAACTGCCCAGAGCCACGCGGCGAGTAGTGACGTTCCTGCCAGCCGAAAGATAAGGGCGCAGACAATCGCGTCCAGAACAGCCTGGACGATCTTGACACGCATCGGTGAGCCGCAGACGGCGACGAACAGCGGGTAGATCGGGCCGATGGTCACGTCGGTCCATTGCCCGGCGCGGATCGTTTCCGCCAGCCGCGCGTAACCGTCGGCGTCGTCGCGCAATTGCATTCGCGGTTGCAGATATGGAAAACCGATGCCGACAAACGCCAGTCGCAAGCCCAGCGCGACGAGCAGGCAGAGGATGAGGTTTGGTTTCATAAAAGATGGTGGGCGCGACAGGACTCGAACCTGTGACCTCGCGGGTGTGATCCGCGCGTTCTAGCCAACTGAACTACGCGCCCATCCGAAAACGCCGCGCACACTACCAGCGCCCCTGCCGGATTTCAAGCCTTCCGCAACACCGTGTCATAGGCCGTCGGCAGGGTGTGCGGATAATCCAGCGTGTAGTGCAGGCCGCGCGATTCTTTGCGGGAGAGGGCGCTCTCGATGATCAACTCGGCCACCAGCGCCAGATTGCGCAACTCGATCAGGTCGGGAGTGACCTTGTAGTCCCAATAGAACTGGTTGATCTCGCGCTGAAGATTCTGGATGCGGGCGCGGGCCCGCAACAGCCGTTTGTCGGTGCGCACAATGCCGACGTAATCCCACATCAACCGCCGAATCTCATCCCAGTTGTGCGTGACCACGACCAGTTCGTCGGGGTCGGCCGCGTTGCCGCTTTGCCAGGGCGGGAGCGCGACCGTCGGCGCGCGCGATGCCGCGAGTTGTTCCAGGGCCTTGTGCGCAGCGCGCTCGGCGACAACGACGGCTTCCAACAATGAATTGCTCGCCAGGCGGTTGGCGCCGTGCAGGCCCGTGCAGGCCACCTCACCGGCAGCCAGCAGCCCGACGATATCGGTCTGGCCGTCCACATTGGTGACGACGCCGCCGCACTGGTAGTGGGCGGCGGGTACGATCGGCAACGGTTCTTTGGTCATGTCGAAGCCGAATTCCAGGCATTTCGCGTAGATGTTGGGGAAACGTTTCCGCACAAAGTCGGGGTCCTTGTGCGTGATGTCGAGGAACACGCAGTCGGCGCCGGTGCGTTTCATCTCCGCGTCAATGGCGCGCGCCACGATGTCGCGTGGCGCCAGATCGGCCATGGGATGGTAGCGTTTCATGAATGGCCGGCCGTCCTTGCCCAGCAACACGGCGCCTTCGCCGCGCACCGCTTCGCTGATCAGGAACGATTTCGCCTTCGGATGATACAAGCAGGTCGGATGAAACTGGATGAACTCCATGTTTGCCACGCTGGCCCCGGCGCGGTAGGCCATGGCCACGCCGTCGCCGCTGGCGATGTCGGGATTGCTCGTGTACAGATACACCTTGCCGGAGCCGCCTGTGGCCAGCAGGGTGACAGGAGCGGCAAATACGCTGACCGCACCGGTGAACTCGTCGAGCACGTAGGCGCCGAGACAACGGTTTGGGCCGGACTGGTGGAGTTTCTGCGTCGTGATGAGGTCAATCGCCAGTTGGTGCTCGAAGATGGCGATGTTCTTTTCGGCAGCCACGGCGGCCAGCAACGCCCGCTCGATCTCGCGTCCGGTGATGTCCCCGGCGTGCAGGACACGGCGACGGGTGTGTCCGCCTTCCCGTCCGAGGTCGTATTCGCCTCGGGCGTTCTCGCGCTCGGTAAACTGCACGCCGAGTTCGGCCAGTTCCCGCACAATGGCGGGACCTTCGCTAACGATGGTGCGAACAACCGCCTCCTTGCACAAGCCCGCCCCGGCGTTGAGCGTGTCCTGCACATGCGCCTCGAAGCTGTCCTCGGCGGAGGTGACGGCGGCGATACCGCCCTGGGCATAGTTGGTGTTTGATTCGGCGCTTTTTTTCTTGGTGATAATGGCCACGGTGCCTGCTCGTGCCACCTTGAGGGCGAAACTCAGCCCGGCAATACCGCTGCCGATCACCAGAAAATCGAAGTTGCGTTGTTGGCTGTCCGCCATGTTCTCATGTTACAATAACGGCGCGATGAAAGCCATACGTGTTTCTCAATTCGGTGGCCCGGACGTGTTGCGGCTCGAAACGGTGCCCGATCCCGTTCCCGCGCCGGGACAACTCCTTGTTCGGCTCCGCGCCATCGGCGTCAATCCCGTGGACACCTATATCCGCAGCGGCGCGTACGCGAAGCTGCCGACGTTGCCCTACACGCCGGGCGCCGACGCCGCGGGCGTTTTGGAAGACGGTCGTCGCGTGTATATCAGCGGCACGCTCACGGGCGCGTATGCGGAAATGGCGGTGTGCGCGCCACACCAGGTCCATCCGTTGCCCGATCAGCTCAGCTTCGAACAGGGCGCGGCCATCGGCGTGCCATACGCCACGGCCTGGCGGGCGCTCTTTCAAAAGGCAAAAGCCACCCCCGGCGAAACCGTCCTGATTCACGGCGCCAGCGGCGGTGTCGGAGTGGCTGCCGTCCAACTGGCGGTGGCCGCCGGCTTGCGCGTCATCGGCACGGCCGGCAGCGAACGCGGCCTGCAACTGGTCCGCGAACAGGGCGCTCACGAAGTCCGCGACCATCACCGGCCCGGTTATCTCGACGGCATCAAGGCCGATGTCATTTTGGAGATGCTGGCCAACGCGAACCTCGGCAGAGACCTGCCGTTGCTGACGCCAGGCGGTCGCATCGTCGTCATCGGCAGCCGCGGCCCGGTGGAAATCAACCCGCGCGACCTGATGAACTGCGACGGCGTGATCATGGGAATGTTGCTGATGAACGCCACCGCCGTGGAACGCGCCCACATTCACGACGCGCTGGCGGCCAGTGTCATTCAGCCCGTGATTGGACGCCGATTCGCTCTGGCAGAAGCATCGAAAGCCCACGAAGCCGTCATGCAACCTGGCGCCTGCGGCAAGATTGTGTTGATTCCCTGACCACCGTTGTGGCGGCGGCAATGCGGCCACGGACCGTGGAACAACCGTCTTGAAAGCTGTTTCTCGCCAGAGCGGTCGCTCAAAGAATCAGGTTATCAATCAACCGGGTCGTCCCCACAAACGCCGCGATCAAGGCCACATCGCCATGATGCGCGGTTGCGACGCGCTCCAACGTCTGCCCGTTGACGACCTCGGCGTACTCCAGACGCGCCTGCGGCGCCATTCCCACAACGCGCATCATCACCGCCTCCAAGCGGTGCGGGTCGGTTTCCCCCTTCTGAAACAGGTCGGCT
>CAZISE010000011.1:0-105462 GCA_964541945.1 uncultured Verrucomicrobiota bacterium | reverse complement strand
CATCACCGCCTCCAAGCGGTGCGGGTCGGTTTCCCCCTTCTGAAACAGGTCGGCTGCCGCCCGCAACGCGCGGATCAACACGAGTGCCTGCGCCCTTTCCTCGGGGCGGAGATAACGGTTGCGGCTGCTCAGGGCAAGACCGTCCGCTTCGCGCACGGTCGGCACGGGCACGATTTCGATCGGGTAACAGAGGTCCCGCGCCATTCGTTCGATGACCTTGAGTTGCTGGTAATCTTTCTGGCCGAAATACGCGCGATCGGGCTGAACAATGTTGAAGAGCTTGGCGACCACGGTGCAGACCCCGCGAAAATGACCGGGACGGCAAGCGCCTTCCAGTCGCCTGGCCACCTGGGTTTCTTCCACCCAGGTGGAAACGCGCCCCACCCCGTCCGGATACATCTCCGCATCGGTCGGCGCAAACACCACCGATACGCCTTCCCGTTCACACAACGCGCAATCCGCCTCCAACGTGCGCGGATACTTTTGGAAATCCTCCCTCGGCCCGAACTGGGTCGGATTGACATAAATGCAGACCACCACCGCCGCGCCCGACTCGCGCGCCTGCCGCATCAGGGCGGCGTGTCCCTCATGCAACGCCCCCATCGTCGGCACCAACGCTACCGGCTTCGCCTCGCGCCGGAGTGCCCCCACGACAGAGACCATCTCTTTGACGGTTTGAATTTGCTTCATGAAAACATGATTGCCCAGAGACGGCGGGTTGACAATCAAAACCATTTCGTGTCTATATCCCGCCGCCATGAGCGACTCCTACATCCAAAACCTGTTCGCCGACCGCATCGGCGGCAAAAACTACGGCAAAAGCACCGCCATTTATAAATTTGAGAAAATCAAACGCGCCAAACGCGCCGCCGCCGCCGCCCATCCCGGCGTCGAACTCATTGACCTCGGCGTCGGCGAACCCGATGAAATGGCTTTCCCCCTCAGCGTCCGCGCCCTGCAGGAAGAAGCCGCCAAACCCGAAAACCGCGGTTATGCCGACAACGGCGGCCCCGAATACCGACAGGCCGCCGCTCGTTGGATGGAAAAAGTCTTCGGCGTTGGCGGTTTGAACCCCGACACCGAGATTCTCCACAGCATCGGCAGCAAAGCCGCTCTCTCGATCCTGCCGGCGGCCCTCATCAATCCCGGCGACATCGCCATCATGACCGTGCCCGGCTACCCCGTCTTCGGCACCCACACCCGATGGTACGGCGGCGAAGTGTTCAACCTGAAACTGACCGAGCAAAATGATTTCCTGCCCAACCTCGGCGAGATTCCTGCCGACGTCTTGCGCCGCGCCAAGGTCATCGTGCTCAACTACCCGAACAACCCGACCGGCGCCAGCGCCACCCGCGAGTTTTTCGCCGACGCCGTGGCGTTCGCCAAAAAACACAATCTCGTCATCGTTTCCGATGCCGCGTATGCCGCGCTGGTTTTCGAGGGACAACCGTTCTCGATTCTCAGCGTGCCCGGCGCCAAAGAGGTCGCCATCGAACTGCATTCCATGAGCAAAGCCTTCAACATGACCGGCTGGCGGCTCGGTTTTGTTGCCGGCAACGAACTGCTTGTGCGCGCCTACGGCGATTGCAAGGACAACACCGACAGCGGCCAGTTTCTGGCCATCCAAAAAGCCTGCGCCGCCACGCTCGACCATCCCGAAATCACCCAGAAAATTGCCGCCAAATACTCCCGGCGCATGGACCTGCTGGTCGGTTGCCTCCGCAAACTCGGCTTCAACGCCACCAAGCCAAAAGGCTCGTTCTTCCTCTACGTCCGCGCCCCCAAAGCGGTGCGGACCGCCGACGGTGCGCGCCGCGAGTTTGCCTCCGCCGAGGATGTGTCCCAGTGGCTCATCACCGAAAAACTCATTTCCACCGTTCCGTGGGACGATGCCGGGCCGTATCTGCGGTTTTCCGTGACGTTTATTGCCAGAGGCGAGGCGGACGAACGCCGTGTCGTCGGTGAAATCGAGAAACGCCTCCAAGGGGCACGATTCGAGTTTTAGCCGATGCCTGATGACCCCGTCATCAGGCGGTATGTCATAGACTTCGAGCGCCGCTGGGAAATCTCCCATGCGTAAAATAAAGGCATACGGTTATACCGGTCTCTGACATTGACCTTGGCCCCTTCAGCACCAAAACACGGACAGTTCTGGTTCTCCCATCACGGGTAAATGAGCAATCAGATACAGAATTACCGACGGCTCGTCGATGCTGCGCACGGCTTCCATCACGTATTCTGCCAGCTCGGTGTGTCGCAACGACGCCACGGATACCGGAGCGCCGATTTGAGCCAGGGCTTGGACCATCGCCTGCTCGGACGGCGCCAGGGAGGCATCAGCCACCCGAACGAACACCGTTTTGCGCGGGCGTTGCGGCGGAAACGCTACCGGCACGGGCATCCGCACCAAGTCCAAAATCTTGTTGCCGGGCGTTACAAATCAGCGGCATCTGAAAGACGTCTGCTGGATCGCCTTGTTGCGACGACAGTTGAAAGCTTTGATCTACTCCTTTTTGATATCAAAACTCATACCACCCAAAAGCTTCCACTGGCCTTTCTGTCTGATCCATGTATGGGTAATCCGCGATGACAGTGTTCTCACCACTCCGGATGCTGTCGGACAGTCCACATTCAGAACATACTGCGTCAATACCGTATCTCCCGCCTGCTGCAAACCGGCGCGTTCAATTCTGACGATACATTGTGTCGGCTGAGGAATCAGCCTCTTCATAAACTCTGCGCTCTCTTCCCTGCCGATAGGCTTTGGCAAGTTGGCAGGCCATCCCAGAAACCGTGGATGGACAAGGGCAAGGACCCCTTCATAGTTGGCCCGGTAAAGGTTTGTGAAGTAGGCCTCTTCCAGTTTCCATATCTCTTCTTCAACTGTGTTTTTCCTGTTTTCCACATCCATTGCTATCGCTAGCGAAAAGAAACCGGTAACGAGCTTCAGAACTACGAGGACTATTGCTGTCCGCGCTATTCGAAAAATAAAGCCGGCCTTCAGTCTTGTTTGACAACAAACCATACCGTCTCCCTTCATGTCTGCCCCACACAAACACCGTTCGTTTTCATGCGGCCAGTGAAGCAAGGGGGTGGTTCGCTGTCAAACGCAATTGCAATGGGTTACGACGAAACCGGTAACCGGTCTATTTCGGTTAACTTCGGCTTTTTTCAGTGACCGTTCCGGCCCGGAAAGGAGGAAGTGAATTTGTCTTTCGCGGACGCGCGGTACCAGGGAAAAAGACTGACTCGAACAACCGGTTTGCCTCCGCCGCGGGAGACTGTTCTCCAGCACGAGGCGGTTCCTTGGTCTCAACGCGCGCCCGACCGCCGGCTACGAGAAACTTTGTTCTGGTCCCGGAAATTTTCCCTCTTGCACATCGCGTCGGTAGGCGGCAAACGCTTTTCGCATGGCGTCGCCCAGATCGGCATAGATGCGGGTGTGTTTTGGCACGCGCGGATACAACCCCAACAGATCATGCGCCACCAACACCTGTCCGTCGCAGTCCGGTCCCGCGCCGATGCCGATGGTCGGCACTGACACCGAGGCGGTGATCTGGCGGGCCACCGATGCCACGACGCACTCGATTACCAACGCGAACACTCCGGCCTCTTCCAACGCTTTGGCTGCGGCCAGCAACTCCGCCACCGATTCCGGGTTGCGTCCCACGGCCTTGTACTGTTTGGCTGATTGCGGGAGCAATCCGATGTGTCCCAACACCGGGATGTCTGCCGCTGTCAATGCCCGCACCGGCTCGATCACCGGGCCTTCCAGTTTCACTGCGTCGGCACCGGCGTCCCGGAACCGTCGCGCATTGGCCAGGGCGTCGTCGGCGGTGTTGTAGGTGTTTACCGGCATGTCGGCGACCACCAACGCTCTTGGTTTGGCGCGTGTCACGGCCCGGACGTGGTGGAGCATGTCTTCCATTGTTACCGAACGGGTGTCGGGGTATCCCAGCATCACCATTCCCACCGAGTCGCCCACCAGAATCACCGGGATACCGGCCTGGTCCATGAGTTGCGCCGTGGGAAAATCGTAGGCGGTTAACGCCGCGATTTTCTCGCCGCGTTGTTTCATTTCGCGCAAGGTTTGTGGGGTAATTTTCACCAGTCTTGTTGGATGAACCTAACGTCTCCTTCCCTGGCCGGCAACTCTCGTAGCAACATCCGCACGGTTTTGCCGGTGCCTTTCACGATTCTGTCCGGGCAAATCGTCGAGAGCGGCACAAGGACAAACCGTCGCTGGGCCAGCCGCGGGTGGGGAATCACCAGGTCGTTGGTCATGATCTCTTTCTCGCCAAAATAGAGAATATCGAGGTCAATGGTCCGCGGCGCGTTGGGTCCCGCCGCGCGGTCGCGTCCGTGCGCTTTTTCGTAGGCGAGGAGTTTTTTCAGCAACGTGGAGGGTGCCCCGGTGAACTCGATTTCCAGGACTGCGTTGAGGAATTTCGGTGTTGCCGGCGGGCAATCCACCGGTTCGGTCTCGTACAAGGGTGAGGCCCGGTGCCATTGTTCTGGCGACAGGCTCAGCAGGTAGCGTTTGGCGTGTTGAAGATGCAGCAGCCGATCGCCGACATTCGAGCCAAGACCAATGCCAACCTTCATGAATCACCATAAAGACACCGGGACAAAAGGTGTTTCCCGGTGTTTCTGCGTCCCGGTGGCGAACTCGTTGCTCACTTCAGCCCCAATACGTCCTGCATGTCGTACAGGCCCGGTTTCTGGCCAACTGCCCATTTGGCGGCGCGCAGAGCGCCGCGGGCAAAAATCTCACGGCTGCTCGCCCGATGGGTCAGTTCCAGCCGTTCGCCGGTCGTGCCGAAGGTCACGGTGTGATCACCGACCACGTCGCCGATGCGCAAGGCGTGGGCGGGCGGCACTTTGCCGCTGGCCTGGCGAATGGCTTCCTGTAATCCCTTGGCCGTGCCGCTTGGCGCATCCTTTTTGGCGGTGTGATGCGTTTCCACGATCTCACAGTCCCAGTGCGGGACGATTTGCGCCACTTTGTGGCAGAGCCAGAACAGGGTGTTGACGCCGGTGCTGTAGTTGCCGGTCCAGACACAGGGAACTTCTTTCAAGTGGGCCAGAGCGGCTTGTTTCTCGGCGTCGCTGTGGCCGGTGGTGCCGACGACGAGCGCTTTTTTGTGCTGGCCGGCCAGGCGCGCGACCGATTCGGTGGCTTCGCGCACGGAGAAATCCACGATAACATCCGCGCCGCCGATAACCTGGGAAAGGTCGTCGCCGAGGTCCACTTCGCCGGCGAGTTGCAATTCGGGGTCGGCTTTCACGCACGCCACCAGCGCGCATCCCATGCGCCCTTTGGCGCCGCAGATGATGACGCGGATCGGGTTCATTTCACCAGTCCCAGCGCTGTCAGGGTTTTGCGCAGTTGGGCTTTGTTGTTTTCGGCCATGGGGACCAGCGGCAGGCGGTAGGTTTCCTCGATTTTTCCGGCCATGGCCAGGGCGGCCTTGATCGGGATCGGGTTGGTCTCGATGAACAGGTCCTTGAACAGGGGAAACAGTGTCGCGTGAATCTGACCGGCGGTCACAAAGTCGCCCCGCAACGCCGCCGCCACCATGCGGCTGACCTCGCCGGGCACGATGTTGGAGGCGACGCTGATGACGCCCACGGCGCCGACGGCCATCATGGGCAGTGTCAGCGAATCGTCGCCGGACAAAATGCTGAATTCTTTGTCCACCAATTGTCGCATTTGGCTGACGCGGTCCACGTTGCCGGTCGCTTCTTTCAAGCCCACCACCAGCGAGGGCAGGTCCCGGCGCAGACGAGCCATGGTCTCGTTGGCGATATCCACGCCGCAGCGGCCGGGGATGTTGTAGAGGATCATGGGCAGTTCGCTGGCCTCGGCAATGGCGCGGAAATGGGCGTACAACCCTGCCTGAGTCGGTTTGTTGTAATAGGGGGCGACCTGTAACGAGGCGTCCGCGCCGACTTCCTTCGCGTGTCGGGTCATGGCGATGGCTTCGTCGGTGGAGTTGGAGCCGGTGCCGGCGATGACTTTGCAGCGTTTGGCGGCGAATTTCACCACCAGTTCGATGACGTGGTTGTGTTCGTGGTGGTCGAGTGTGGGGGATTCGCCGGTAGTGCCGACCGGTACGAGGCCGCTGATGCCGTTGGCGATCTGGAATTCGACCAGGTCGCGCAGGCGCGGTTCGTCCACTTTGCCCGCCCTGGTGAAGGGGGTGACAATGGCAGTGTAGGCTCCAGTAAACATGGTGCGGGTCATGATAGGTGCGCCTGTTTGTTTTGCAAGCCCCGGCTACATTTCGCCGCCCTGTTGGAGCAGGCGACGCAACTCGGAGCTGAATTCCTTCATGTCGGCTTGCGTGGGTTTTGTTGAGCCAAGTTCAGGTTCCAGTCCCAACCGTCCCATTTCGTCAATGAACCAGTGTCCTTTGGCGCCACTGGCGAATCGGACATAACCGCTGAGCATCGTTCCCGGAGCGGGGACCTGGTTGACGCTGATGGAGAGTTTGCCACCGGATCCGGGTGTTGGCCCTGTTTCGGCGGGGGCGGACGGGGTTTTGGGCGGCTCTTTTTCCGGCAACTGGACGTCGGGCATCTCTGACAACAGCAGTCGCAGTTCCATGTAGGTGATGGAGTCGCCTTTTTCCTTGAGGAGGTAATCCTGGATTTGCGAAAGGGTCTGGCCCTCGGCCAGCAACCGGCGGACAATCTCTTTGCGTTCGTCGTTGGTCATGGGACGGAGACTACACACAACCGGGAGGTAACGCAAGTCCGCCGCCGTTTGCGATTGTCTTCCGCGCCCGAACGAGTAGATTCCGCCAACATGCGACCGGTTTTGATCCTGATGCTGCTGGCCGTCGTCGGTCACGCCATTGCCGGCGATCAGCCGCAATGGGGACAACGGTTCACGCGCAACATGGTTTCCACGGAAACCGGCTTGCCCGACACCTTTGATCCCGACACCGGTAAAAACCTGAAATGGTCCGCCGAGCTCGGTTCCTCCACCTACTCCACGCCGGTCGTCGCGCAAGGAAAGGTCTTCATCGGCACCAACAATTCTCCGGGCCACGACCCGCGCCATCGCGGTGACCGGGGTGTTTTGAAATGTTTTGATGAGCGTACCGGGACGTTTCTCTGGCAACTGGTCGTCCCCAAACTCCCGCACGATCCGTACCTTGACTACCCGGGTGTCGGCATCACTTCCACCGCCGTCGTCGAGCAGGAACGCGTTTATATCGTCAGCAACCGGGGAGAAGTTCTTTGTTTGGATATTCACGGTCAAAGCAACGGCAACGACGGCCCTTCCCAGGACGAAGCCGTCCTCGCGGCGCCTCCCGGTCATCCTCCCATTGCGGTTGCCAACACCGACGCCGATATCCTCTGGATTTTCGACATGCGGCGCGAACTCGGCATCAACACGCACGATTCCGCCAATGTCTCTGTCCTTCTGCACGACCGTTATCTGTATGTCAGCACCCCCAACGGCGTGAACTATACCCACCGTCATCGTCCCGCCCCACAGGCGCCCGGTTTGATCGTGCTCGACAAGTACACCGGCCGTCTGGTCGCCCAGGACAATACCGGCATCGGCGAACGGATTTTTCACAGCACATTTTCCTCGCCCTCGCTCGGCGAGGTCAACGGACGCCCGCTTGTCTTTTATGGTGGCGCCGACGGTGTTTGCTACGCATTCGAGGCGCTTTCCACCCATGCGCCGACCACGCTGCGACTTGTCTGGAAGTTTGACACCGATCCGACCGCTCCCAAGGAAAACATCTCCCAATACCAGGGCAACCGCGAGGAAAGCCCCAGCAGCATCATCGGCATGCCGGTCTTCCACCAGAACCGTATCTACGTCGCCGCCGGCGGTGACCCGTGGCACGGGAAACGACAGGCATGGCTTCAGTGCATTGACGCCACCCGGACCGGCGACGTGACTCGCGCTGCGCTGCTCTGGTCGTACCCGTTGAATCGTCACTGCATTGGTACGCCGGCCGTGTATGATGGCATGGTGTTTATCGGGGATTTTGGGCGGACACTGCATTGCGTGGATGCGCAAACCGGCCGCGCCCATTGGACGCACGAGACCAAGGGCGAGATCTGGGGATCGCCGTTGGTGGCCGACGGCAAGGTGTTTTTCGGCACCAAACTGGGCGAATTCTGGGTGCTCGCCGCCAGCAAAGAAAAGAAGGTCCTTCATTCCCTGCGGTTCGACAGCCCCATCCACACCACGCCGGTAGCCGCCAACCGCACCCTTTTTGTGGCCACCATGAAACGTCTCTACGCCTTCCAAGCGTCTCCGTAGTTGAAATCTACGCCGCCGTCCTTTAGAACGCCTTGCGCCATGAGCACCGAAATCCCCAAAGCCTACGAACCCAAAAACGTCGAAGACAAGTGGTACGCCGACTGGCTGGCCAAAGGTTATTTCACCGCCAACCCGGCCTCGTCGAAACCGGCCTACGCCATCGTCATCCCGCCACCCAACGTCACCGGCGTGCTCACGATGGGGCACGTGCTCAATAACACCCTGCAGGATATCCTCGCCCGCCGCAAACGGATGCAGGGCTACGAGGTGCTCTGGCTGCCCGGCACCGATCATGCCGGCATTGCCACGCAAACCGTTGTCGAGAAAACCCTCCGCAAACAGGGTGTCATCAAACACCGTGACGATCTTGGCCGGGAAAAGTTCCTCGAAAAAGTCTGGGAATGGAAAGAAAAACATGGCGGCATCATCATCCAGCAGCTCAAGAAACTCGGCTGTTCCTGCGACTGGAGCCGCGAGCGATTCACCATGGACGAAGGTTATTCGCGCAGCGTCCTGGAGGTGTTTGTCAAACTCTACGAAAAAGGGCTGATTTACCGCGGCAAACGAATGGTCAACTGGTGCCCCGTCAGCCGCACCGCGCTCTCCGACGAGGAAGTCATCATGAAAGAGGTGGATGGCCACCTCTGGCACATCAAGTATCCGATTGTTGGAAGCCACGAGTTCGTCGTCGTTGCTACCACCCGACCCGAAACCATGCTCGGCGACGAAGCGGTTGCCGTGAACCCGAACGATGAGCGTTACCGGCATCTGGTTAGCAAGAAACTGCTGCTCCCGCTCAAAGACAAGGAAATCCCCGTCATTGCCGACGAAGCCGTGGACCCGAAGTTCGGCACCGGCTGCGTCAAGGTCACCCCCGCCCATGATGTTGCCGACTACGAAATGGCGTTGCGGCATCATTTGCCGTTTACTGTCGTCATCGGTCCCGACGGACGCATGACCGACGAGGCCGGTGAGCCGTTTACCGGGCTGGACCGTCTGGAAGCGCGAGAAGCCGTCGTCAAAGAACTCCAGGAGGACGGTCTGTTGGTGAAAGTCGAACCCTATCGGCACAACGTCGGCTACAGCGAACGCGCCGACGTGCCGATTGAGCCGTACCTGAGCGAGCAATGGTTTCTAAAATATCCGGCAGTCGAGAAATCCATTGCCGCTGTCGAGACCGGCGAAATCAGGTTCTACCCCGAACGATGGGCCAAGACTTACAACCATTGGATGACCCACCTCAAAGACTGGTGTATCAGCCGACAGCTCTGGTGGGGTCATCGCATCCCCGTCTGGTACCGAGTGGAACAAGCTTCGGGCTTGTCCCAGCCACAAACCACAACAGGCAAGCGGGAAACTTGCCCCACGGTTTACGTCGGCCTCACACCGCCACCGGATCCCGAAAACTGGACGCAGGACCCCGACGTGCTCGACACCTGGTTTAGTTCCTGGCTCTGGCCGTTTGCCACAATGGACGACGCTACGCGCCAGAAATTCTATCCGACCACCGACCTGGTAACGGGTCCCGACATCATTTTCTTCTGGGTCGCCCGCATGATCATGGCCGGTTACGAGTTCATGGGCCAAAAACCTTTTTCCAACGTCTATTACACCGGCATCATCCGCGACGCCATCGGGCGAAAAATGTCCAAATCGCTCGGCAACTCGCCCGACCCGCTCGACCTCATCGCCAAATACGGAGCCGACGGCCTGCGGTTCGGTCTGATGCTCATCGCGCCACAAGGCCAGGACATCCTCTTCGACGAGAAACGATGCGAAATCGGACGCAATTTCATGAACAAACTCTGGAATGCCGCCCGTTTCATCCAGATGCAAAAAAGCGCCGCCAACCTCCCACCCGCCCCATCAGCTTCTCAAGCGGACACGACGGTGGCTTCCCCCACATCGCCTCACGACCACCGGATTTTACACGAAATGAACGAGGCCATCACCAAAGTCAGCGCCGCTCTCGACGCCTACAAATTCAACGAAGCCGCCAAGGAACTTTACGACTTCGTCTGGGGCGACTTCTGCGACTGGTACATCGAAGCAAGTAAAATCTCGCCAAATCTCGATGTCCTCGACGAGGTGTTTGGCGTCATCCTTCGCCTCCTGCATCCGTTTGCTCCCTTCATTACCGAGGAACTCTGGAACAACATGGGCTACGGCACCGGCACCATCCAGTTCGCCCCGTGGCCGGCCGCCCGAACCGGTGAATGCCGCTTTCTGGCCGAAACCGAGGAACTCTACGCCCTCGTCACCGCCGGTCGCCAGCTCCGCAACGATCACGGCATTGACCCGAAGAAAAAAGTCCGGTTCGTCATCAAACCCGACCGGTTTGCGGATTTCTTCCGCAGCGAAACCCGGTTCCTTGCCGGCATCCTCAACGCCGAATCGGTCACCATTGACGAACGATACACGCCGACCGGCTTGGCGCCGAGCCTTGTGACGAGCGCCGCCACGGTGTTCATGGTCGGCGCGGTGGACCCCGCTGCCGAGCGCGCCAAACTCACCAAACAACTCGCCGACATCGAGAAACAGCTTGCCGCCACGGAGGCGAAACTGGCGAACGAAAACTTCGTGCGGCGCGCCGCCCCCATTGCGGTGCAGCGCGAACGCGACAAACTGGCGGCGCTGAAAGAGCAACGCGAAAAGGTTCAGTTGCTCTTGCGCGCCCTGTAGCGGGTTTTCTCCGGCGGGCGCTACCGGTCAAATTGATCCAGGTAATCGCTGATCGGGTCGCGTCGGAGGATGTTCATCTCCTGCGTGGCGTCCAGCAGATTCATGGCTCGCTGGAGTGCGGCGCGGTTGGACGGCGCGTAAACGCGTTCCACCTGATCCACATATTCACTGATCTTGCGCGTCTGTTCATCCGCGGCGGCGTGAGCGCGCTGCGCCAGCCTGGTCTCATGTCGGAAACGGCTGACGCTTCCCGCCAGTAGATACTGCAACGCGACCGCGTAGTGGTCAATGGCGGCGCGGTACAAGGGATGCGCCGTGCCACGCAGCGCGGCGAGTTGGGCGAGCTTGTCGCGCGCCAGCGGTGCCAGCCATTTTTTTTCGGTGTACCGGCCCAAGTCGGCAAACGCCACGGGCGCCTCCGCCACGGCGTCGGGCAGTTGCATTTGAAGCTTGCTCGGCAGGATGGCCGCCAGCCGGCGACCGGTTTCGGCGGCGCTCCAGTCGGTGGCCACCAGCGCGCTGCCGCGCTCGGTAATCTGGAGACTCCACCATTTCTCACGAGCCGCATCGCTGTCAAATTGCCAACGATAGATTTCCGAAAATCGTCCTGGCTCGCGCAACAATTGGCAGAGTTTCTCGGCCCCCGACGGTAAGGACAACAATGCTTCCACCAGCACCCACGAATACGCCTGAAACCGCAGTCGTCCCGCGTCGTCGCTGGGAATCGCCGTTGCCGTGAGCAGTTCCTCGACCATCGGCGCGGCGCCGCTGTGGAGGCCGCGGCGGAGCATGCCGAGCAGTTTGTCCTGTTCGCCGGCGATGGATTGCGACAGGCCTTCGACCAGCCACGGCGGAACAGCCGTCGCGGCAAGATGTGGTTGTCGGCGAAATTCAAGTTCCCGATTCGCGTACTCGCTGCACAACGCCTGTACCAGGGCTCGCACCACCTCCGCGCGCGGCAAGGGCGGCGGAACACGAAGTTGAATCTGGAATTTCAGGTGCAGGTCGGTGCGTAAAATCTCCAGCCAGCAGGCAGGAGCGTCGCGTTGGCTGTCGGAACGTTCCGCCACCACAAGGACAATCGGGTCACGCCATTTGTCGGGGAGATTGAGCCGTTTCAACCACTCGCGTTTGACCTCGCTGCCCAGCACGCACAATACCGACGACCAGGCCGCTTCGGGCGAAAACGCATGGAATTGTCCGGCCGTGCTGCTGACAAACGGACGCGGCGCGTTGGTGGAAGACCCGCCGTAGGCGCCAACGACAAACGCCAGCATCGCCACGAGAACGACCATGGGCGGGCGACGATTCACGTGTTAGCGGGGCTGATATTGGAAGACGACGCGGTCTTTCAGCACTTCAATCTGGCTCAATTGCGACAACACTTCCTTGTCCATTGTCAGCCCCTGAAAAATCTCCGTGTACACCCGTTGGTGAAATCCGAGCGCCTTCACCACCTCCAGCGGCCAGCTCAATCCGCCCACGGCTGCGCCTTTGGGCTCAAATTTGAATCCGCCATCCTGAATCTTCGGCACGCCGGCATACATGAAACAAACCTTTTTCGACGCCAGGTCTCCCAGGTGCATGGTGGCCAGCACGTACACCTTGACCAGGCCGGTCCGGGTCTCAACCCATGTTTGTTCCGGGGCAAACCCCCACTTGATATCCTGTTTTTGAAACCGAATGGAAGACAGGTAGGCGTTGACCTCGCGCGTGGTGGCCTCAATGCGACCGGGTTTTTTGCTGTTCACCAGCCGCTCCACGGTTCCCCATTTCTTTTCGGCGGCGCTTACTTCCGCTTCCGCGGGTTTTGCCGGTGCCGTTGGAACCTGAAGCATCTGAAACACCATAAAAACCAATGCCAGCAACACCACCAGGCTGATGCCGCGTCGAATCCAAAGTCCCACGCTGCCTGCTTTCTTTGCCTTGATCGGCTTGCCGCCGCGGCTGGGGGGCTTAATCGCGTCCAAATCCAGTTTCTGGCCGCATTGATGGCAGAAAATCCGCCCTAGTTCATTGTCATAACCGCATTTGGGACAGGGCAACATGGCGTCAATCCTTTCCTCCCGATGAAGTCTGGCTGGAAGACGATTTGGCCGCGCCCGTGGTGGCGCTCGTCTCGGTCTTGGCTGCCTGCTTGTAGCCGGGCTTGCGATAGTCAGTGATGTAGAACCCTGTTCCCTTGAACAACAACCCTGCCCCCGTTCCCAACAATCGCTTGACCCGTCCACGACATTGCGGGCAGGATTTTTTCGGCGGCTCGGTAATCCGCTGAAACACCTCAAAGCGATGATGGCATTTTTGACACTCGTATTCGTAGGTCGGCATGGCAAAGCGGCAGTGTAATCAAGAATTCCCCACCCGCAAGGCAAAAACTTTGCTTGCAAAAAACCCCCGCCGTCCTAGCATCACCTTTTGCCATGAGCACAACCACACGCTTCAACCTCGACTCCTATCTCACCCGCCTCAGCACCCGCGTCAACCAGGCGCTGGACAAACTTATCCCCGCCGAAACCGTTGAGCCGTCCACCATCCACAAAGCCATGCGTTACTCCCTCTTCGCCGGCGGCAAACGCATCCGCCCTGTCCTCTGCCTGGCCGCCTGCGACGCCGTTGGCGGCAAAACCGCCAACGCCATGCCGCTGGCCTGTGCCGTCGAATGCATCCACACCTACTCCCTCATCCACGACGACCTGCCCTGCATGGATGACGACGATCTGCGTCGCGGCAAACCGACCAACCACAAGGTTTTTGGCGAAGGCATTGCCGTTCTCGCCGGCGACGCCCTTTTGACCCAGGCATTCGAACTAATTGCCAACGCCAATCCGCCCCGCCGTTACGATATTGCCACCATGGTCCGCGAACTCGCCTTCGCCGCCGGCAGTCTCCGCCTGATCGCCGGCCAGGTCCAGGACCTCGAAAACGAAAACCGCCGCGCCACGCTCGACGAGGTCCGCACCACCCACATGAACAAAACCGCCGCGCTCCTGACCGCCGCCATCCGTCTCGGCGCCATGGCCGGCAACGCGACGGCCCCCCAACTCAATCGCCTCACCAAATACGGCCAGGACCTCGGCCTTGCTTTTCAGATCATTGACGACGTGCTCGACGCCACCAGTACCAGGGAAATCATGGGCAAAAGCGTTCGCGCCGACCAGAAAAACCTCAAGTCCACCTACGCCAGCGTTCTCGGCATCGAAAAATCCAGGGCCTTGGCGGCAGAACTCATCGCCGACGCCCATAAACAACTCGCCATCTTCGACGAACGCGCCACCCCACTCCACGCCATCGCCGACTTCTTCCTCACGCGGAAACACTGACGGCGTCCAGAATCAACTTCGCTGCCCGTTCCGCTGCTCCGCGACCGCCAAGAGTCGCAACGACAGCCGCCAACTCTCGTCGCATGGCTTCGCGTTTCCCATCGTCCTCCAGCATCGCTCCCACCGCCGCCGCAATCCGACGCGGGCACGCCTCGTGCTGGATGAACTCCGGCACAATCGCGCGCCCGGCGATCACATTCGGCATCGCCAGCCAGTTCACCGTCACCACCATCCGACCGATGAGGTAGGTGAGCCAGTTGACCTTGTACACGACGACCATCGGGCAACCGGCAAACGCGCATTCCATCGTCGCTGTCCCACTCGCCGTGATCGCCAGCGTCGCCCGCCGCATCCAGTCCCGCGCCGTGCCGACCTCCACGCGCACCCGTGGATGTCGCATCATGGCGGCGGTCCGTTCATCCACGGCGGCGGCGACAAATTCGGCCTCCGTCATCCGATCCACCACCGTTGCCATGATCGGCCAAATCTTGGCCACCTCGCGTTCTCGACTACCTGGCAACAACAACACACATTTCGGATGACGGGCTTCCGATTGCGGATTTTCGCCGACCCGATCGGCAAACGGATGTCCCACAAATTCCACGCGCAGTTTCGGTGCGTGCCGCGCGTACCAGGTCTTTTCAAACGGAAAAATCACGAGCATCAGGTCCACGTCGCGCTCGATCTGTTTGGCCCGGCTGGCATGCCAGGCCCATAGCTGTGGCGAGATGTAATAGATCACCTTCGTCGCCGGGAATCGTTCTTTTACCGCCCGGGCAAACCGTAGATTGAATCCCGGAAAATCCACCAACACCACGGCGACGGGTTGCCGGCGCCCCACCTCGGCGAGCAAGTGCTCGAAGATTTGCTTGAACTTGCCGTAATTCTTCAGCACCTCGATCAGTCCGACAACGGCGTGTTGCGTCAGGTCGAGCGCCAGTTCCATCCCGGCCGACTGCATTTTGGGGCCGCCCGCTCCGAACAGATGCCAGTTGGGCCGCTGCTGGCGCAACGCCGCGATCAGGGCCGCCGCATGAGCGTCGCCGCTCGCCTCTCCCGCAATGAACATGAGTTGATTCATCATGCCGTCCGCGGATGGCGAAGAAATTGCAGACTGTTTTTTTGTTCCGACTCGTTTCGTCTCGTGGACATCGTTTGCCTCGTTATTCAGCCGCAGAATAACGGGAGAGGTAAAATCCGGCAACCGCTTTGGCGCCAAGAATCACGACGCCAACTTCCGTGTCAGCTCCGTGGTAATCGGGCAAATCCAACCCGGCAAACCCGATGGCAGAGGTTCGCAGCCGATTTCGGCGCTTGTATCGCGCCGGTCTCGTCCCTAGAATGTTGTTTCCATGCTTCGCACTGATGAAATTCTTTCGACCATTCAGATGCTGCACGCCGAACATCTCGACGTGCGCACTGTGACGCTCGGCCTGAACGTCAACGACTGCGCCGCCTCCAGCGTGGAGAATGTTTGCCGCAAACTCCGCGAGAAGATCATCCGACGGGCGGCGAACCTGGTTCGCGCCTGTGACCGCATCGGCGGCAAGTACGGCATTCCTGTCACCAACAAACGCCTCGCCATCTCTCCCGCCTCGCACCTGTTGGCCGGCCACGGTCAGGGCGCGGCATTGCGCCTGGCGCAAACCCTCGATGAAGCCGCCAAAGATTGCCAGATTGACCTTGTCGGCGGTTTCACGGCGCTCGTCCACAAGGGAATCAGCAGCGGCGACGCCGTTGTGATGGAAAGCCTTCCACAAGTGTTGTCCGCCACCCAACGGGTCTGCGCCTCTGTCAACGTTGCCAGCCACCGCGCCGGCATCAATATGGACGCCATCCGTCAGATGGGCGAAATCCTCCTGAAAATCGCCGAGGCCACGGCTGCGCAACGTGGATTCGGTTGCGCGAAGCTGGTCATTTTCTCGAATATTCCCGAAGATAATCCCTTCATGGCGGGCGCCTATCACGGCGAGGGCGAGGCCGACGCGGCCATCAACATCGGCGTCTCCGGCCCCGGCGTGGTCAGCAGCGCGCTGCGCCGCCGGCTGCAACTGGGCGGGCCTTTGACGTTGGGCGACCTTGCCGAGGAGATCAAGATCACCAGCTTCCGCGTCACGCGCGTCGGCGAACTCATCGGACGCGAGGTGGCCGCCGAACTTGGCATCCCGTTTGGCATTGTGGATCTGTCGCTGGCGCCGACGCCGCAGGTGGGCGATAGCGTTGGCGAAATCCTCCGCACACTTGGCATTGAAAAGATCGGCGCACCCGGTTCGACCGCCGCCGTGGCGATGTTGACCGACGCGGTGAAAAAAGGCGGCGCATTTGCCTCCAGTTCCGTGGGCGGCATGAGCGGCGCGTTCATCCCCGTCAGCGAAGATGCCGCGCTGGCCGAGGCCGCCGCCAACGGCCATCTAACGCTGGAGAAACTGGAAGCGATGACCAGTGTTTGCAGTGTCGGCCTCGACATGATCGCCATTGCCGGCGACACGCCCGCCGAGACGATTGCCGCCATTATTGCCGATGAAATGGCCATCGGCGTGATGAACAACAAAACCACCGGCGTCCGCCTCATTCCCGTGCCCGGCGCGAAACCGGGCGAGCGCGTCGAGTTCGGCGGCTTGTTCGGTGCCGCCACGGTGATGGACATCCGCAACGTGGGCGCCAGCCGCGCGTTTGTGCGGCTGGGCGGACGAATTCCCGCCCCGATTCAGTCCCTGCGAAACTGATGGCCGGCGACGAACATGTTTACGGCCCGGCTTGGGATTCCGTCCACGAGGGATATTTCTCCGATCGCGCGTCGGCGCGTCCGTTGATCGCTGCCATTAGACGAAATCTCGCCGGGGCCACCACCCTGGTGGACCTCGGCGGCGGCACTGGCTTCATTCTTGCCGAACTGGCGCGCGCCGGCGTCCCGGAAACGATCCGCCTGATCAATCTCGATTCCTCTGCCGCGCAACTGTCGGTCGTCAACCACCACCGCATTGAACCGCTGCACAAATCCGTTGAGTGTTTTCGGCGATGCGACCTGCGGGCGCGCGGCCCGGTGCTGTTTGTGATGCGCTCGGTGTTGCATTATGCGGGACGGGAGGGGTTGTTGCCGTTGTTGCGGCATGTACGGGCGCAGATGCGGCCTGGTGAACGGTTTGTGCATCAAACGGTTTGTTTTCCGCGTCGGCAGGAGGCGGCCCTCGCCAACCGGGCCTATGCGTTGACCGAAAGCGGCAAGTGGTTGCCGACCGTGCGCGAGTTGCGCCGGGCACTGGCCGCGACCGGCTGGCAGGTGAAATCGTCGGAAGAGGCGCCACCATTGCCGTTGTCGGTGGCGGAAGTGGCTCGGCGTTATCGGTTGTCGGAGCGGAAGACGACGGCGTTGCGAGAGATTTTTGGCGTGTGGAAACCGGCGGAGTTGCCGTATAAGATATTTGTCTGCGAGGCCCGGTGATGAACATCCAATTCACATGTCCGTCTTGTGGGGAACAGATTCCCCTACTGCCGGTGGAGGCGGGACAACAGAAATCGTGTCCCCAATGCGGCGCCGCCGTGATGTTGCCGGAGAACATTTTCAGCATCGGCTACACACTGGAGCAATTCCAGATTTGCGGTCCACCGGAGTCGGACCCGCACGGCACCTTGTACCAAGCGCTAAACCTCGCCACTGGCGAAACCGTCGCGGTGCGCGTTCCCAACGACACGTTGACTGGTGGCGCGGACGGCATCGAGTCGTTTCTTGCCCGGATGAACCGGTTGAAAACGCTCGAACACCCGCATCTGGTTCGCGTCTTTTTTGCCGAACGATTCGGCGACGGCTGTGTGTACGCCGCGGAACAATGTGGCGGCGGCACTCTGGCGGCTCTGCTCGAACAAGGGCGACTGGAAGAGGACGAGGCGTTGATGGTGTTGGAAGAGCTGGCCAGCGGGCTTGTCCATCTACACCAGCAACAATACGCTCCTCTTGATCTGACTCCCTCCGGCGTGGTGTTCGACGACACCGGGCACGCCAAATGGAGCGAGATGGCACTAGCCAGCGGCACGGCAACCGCGCAGTCCAATCTCTATTCGCTGGGCGTTATCGCTTTTGAGATGCTCACGGGCGAGCTACCGCAGCCGGAAACAAATGTGGCAGAAACCGTGCCCGCCTCGCCGTCCACCGTCCAGATTGTGCAGAAACTGCTCGCGCCAGACCCCGCCGACCGCTTCCAAACCGTTGACGAACTCCTCCACGCTCTGCGCCCATCGCAACCCGCCGCATCCGAACCGGCTCCCAATGTCCTCCCGCGTCCCAAGATCGTGAAGTTCAATCTGCGGCCGATGGCTCCAAGCGCTACCGCCGCTACGGTCTCGCCACAACCGTCAGCACCCGCGCCTACCAAGTCCATTCGTCCCTTGGTGGAGACGGCCATCTGGTGGACACTGATCATCGGCGGCGTCATTTTTATTTTTAGTTGGTGGTGGTTCGTCCACCGCAAGAAACCGGCGTTGCCAGGGCCGACGCCCCCTGTCGTCAGCCCCGGCACGGTCATGCCGTCGCCGCTGCCCGCGAAAGAAACCGCGTCGGCAACGGTCGGACAAGGCGCGGCGCTAAAATCTGGCGAAGCGCCAGAGGGCTCCGCGGCGACTCCAATAGAGTTGTTCAATCCCGGTTTCGAGTCCGGAACAGAAGGGTGGCGACTGGTTCCGAAGGCCGGTCCGGTTGAACTTCGTTCTGAGACGCCGCATTCAGGTCGTCAGTATGTGCGGCTCACCGATGAGTCGGAGAAGACTTCCACGGACATCATGCCTGGTCGTTTCACGGTCCGGCCGGGCGCCAAGTACGAGGCGCGGTGCTGGGCGCGGGTGGTCTCCGGCAGCGGAGTCAGTCTTTATCTGCGTTTCTTCGACGCGCAAGGAAAAGGGTTAAACTCGCAAACGTTGAACAACGAGAACAAAATACCTGTCCCCTCCACCGCCACGCAATGGACCGAAGTTGCCGTCACCGGCGTCGCCCCGGAGGGCGCCGTCAGTGGGGAAATCTGGGTCCACACCATCAGCAACGCCAAGGTGGTGGCCGAGTTTGACGACTTCAGCCTTTGCGAGCTGAAGGAACCGTCAGGAACAACCCATTGAGGCGCCGCAGTTCAGGCATTTGTAGCAGGAGCCGTTTCTCACGGTGATGGCGCCACAGGTGTCGCAGGCGGGCGCGTCCTGCATGAAATGCTGGACGGTGCTGTTGAGCTGCTGGACGGGGGAAATGCCGCGGGGTCGCGCCATCGGTTCCGCCGGTTTGGTTTCGGGTTCTTCGGCGGTTCGTTCGAGGTCCTGGACCGGTTTGTTCAGCGCTTTTTTCTCCTGCTCAACGATTTCTTTCAGCGGCAATTCGGGCTGTGTCGCCGAGGAGTTTTCTTCGCGGTAACCGGGGATGAACTGGCATCCCAACCAGCGGAACAGGTAGTCGGTAATGGATTTCGCCTGGCGGATGTCCGGGTTCTTGGTGTAGCCACTCGGCTCGAACCGTTGGTGGGCAAACTTGCGCACGAGCGTTTCCAAAGGCACACCGTATTGGAATGCCATGCTCACGAGCGTGCCGATGGTGTCCATCAAGCCGCCGATGGTGGAGCCTTCTTTGGCCATCGTGATGAACAGTTCGCCCGGCGATCCGTCTTCGTAAAGGCCGACGGTGATGTAGCCTTCGTGCCCGGCGATGTCAAACTTGTGGGTAATGGCGCGACGGGTGTCAGGGAGACGATGCCGTGTCGGGGTGGCCTCGCGTTGACGAAGCTCTTGAATTTCTTTTTCGAGTTCCAGGATGCGGGCTTTGAGTTGTTCCACCTCGTGTTTGGCCGCATCCAGTTCGGCGGTGGCCTTGGTGCCGCCGGATTTGGTGGTGTTGAGGGGTTGACTCCGCTTGGAGCCGTCGCGGTAGATGGCAACGGCCTTGAGGCCGAGTTTCCAGCCCTCAATGTACGTCTGCATGATGTCTTCGATGGTGGACTCCCGCGGCATGTTGACCGTTTTGGAGATGGAACCGCTGATGAACGGCTGGACAGCGGCCATCATCCGCAGATGCCCCATGTAGTGGATGCTGCGTTTGCCCTTGGCGGGACAAAAGGCGCAGTCGAACACGGGGAGATGTTCCTCCTTGAGGCCGGGCGCGCCTTCGATGGTGTCGTTTTCTTCAATGTACTTGTCAATCGCTTCGATTTGGGCGGGACTGTAGCCGAGCCGACGCAAGGCCATCGGCACGGTGCGGTTGACGATCTTGAGCACGCCGCCGCCGGCGAGCAGTTTGTATTTCACCAGCGCGATGTCCGGTTCAACGCCCGTGGTGTCGCAGTCCATCATGAACCCGATGGTGCCCGTCGGGGCGAGCACGGTGACCTGAGCGTTGCGATAACCGTAGCGACGTCCCAGTTCAACCGCCTCGTCGCCGCAACGTTGGGCGGCCGCGCGGAGGTAGTCAGGGCAACTGACGTGGATGCGCTTGACCGCGTCGCGGTGCATTTCGACGACCTGAAGCATCGGCTCGCGGTTTTCCGCAAATTTGTCGAAGGCGCCCATTTTTTCCGCCAGGCGCGCGGATTGTGTGTAGGCGTGTAGGTGGAGAATGGCTGTCAGCGCCCCGGCAATGGCGCGGCCTTCATCGCTGTCGTACGGCAATCCGAGCGCCATAAGGAGGGAGCCGAGGTTGGCATAACCGAGACCCAGCGGACGAAACAGATGACTGTTCAACGCGATTTTCTCGGTCGGATAACTGGAGTGGTCCACGAGGATTTCCTGGGCCGTAATGAAAATTTCCACTGCCGCCTTGTACCGTTCCACGTCAAAGCTGCCATCTTCGCGGAGGAATTTCATCAAATTCAACGACGCGAGGTTGCAGGCGGAGTTATCGAGAAACATGTACTCGCTGCACGGGTTGGAGCTGTTGATGGGCGCGGTGTTTTTGCAGGTGTGCCAGCGTTGGATGGTATCCTCGTACTGGCAACCGGGGTCCCCGCAGCTCCAGGTACCTTCGGCGATACCCAGCATCAGTTCGCGGGCCTTGTAGGTCGGGCCGGACTTGCTGGGATCGGTGACCCAGTGCGTCGTCCAATCCTTGTCCTCCAGCACGGCCCGCATGAACTCATCGGTCACGCGCACGGAGAGGTTCTCGTTTTGGAAGGCCACCGAACCGTAGGCTTCTCCGTTGAAGTCGCCGGAGTACCCCTCCTCGATCAAGGCCCATGCCTTCCTTTCCTCTTTGAGTTTGCATTCGATGAATTCCTTGATGTCCGGGTGCCAGCATTTCAGCGTGTTCATCTTGGCCGCGCGGCGTGTCTTACCGCCGGATTTCACCACGCTGGCGATGGCGTCGTACACCTTCAAGAACGACAACGGGCCGCTGGGGCGTCCGCCGCCGGACAGTTTCTCGCGTCGGCTCCGCAGAGTGGAGAGGTCAGTGCCGGTGCCGCTGCCGTACTTGAACAGCATCGCTTCGCTGCGGGCCAGTTCCATGATGTCTTCCATGGTGTCGCCGACGGACTGGATGAAACAGGCCGAACACTGCGGGTACTCGTACTGGGTCGGGGCGCGCTGGATTGAGCGGGTTTTCGGTTCCCAGTGGAAATGGCCCGCGCCGCTGTCCTTGCCGACTCCGTACACGTGATAAAGTCCGCAATTGAACCATACCGGCGAGTTGAACGAGCCGTACTGATTCACACACAGCCACGTCAATTCGCGGTAAAAGGTTTCCGCATCCTTGTCGCTGGCAAAATAACCATCCGCTTTTCCCCAGTCGGTGATGGTGCGTGTGACACGGTGGATCAACTGACGAACGCTTTGTTCGCGCTCGCTGGTACCGATTTCGCCGTAAAAGTATTTCGAGACAACCACCTTGGTGGCGAGCACCGACCAGTTTTTGGGCACCTCGACATTTTCCTGGCGAAAGATCACTTTCCCGGCATCGTCGGTAATCTCCGCGACGCGGCGTTCCCACTCGATCTCGTCGAACGGATGAACATCCGGGCGACTGAACACGTGCGGCACGGTCAGCCCGCTCCTCCTTGGGGGCGCGTTCTGAACGCTCCGTTTAGCCCGTTTCACATTCATTCGACCCATCCCCCCGGCGGGTTCTTCCGCCGTTTCTTTTCGTCCTTGTTTCGATTTATTCACCGAAAAGTTTCCCGTCCTCTGCTTCAATGTAATCACTTTCCCCTCCTTGTGCACATTTTGTGCGCGTTCAAATCAGACACTTGCGGATGGCAAAACATCGAGGTTCCCCACCCCTTGTAATTGCGACGGCGCGAACCCTACAACACCATATGTTGTGGTTTCAAGAAAATTTTTCTTTGTGACGAAATTTTTACGCTTGTGCGTCATTTTCGTGTCCCGGCACGAATTTTCGTCGTGCGCGCGGGCGCAATTCGAAACGCACCGGACAACCTTCAAAGCCCCACTCCTCGCGGATCCGGTCCGCCAGAAATCGCTCGTAATGGGGTGTCAGACATCGCGTCTCATTCACAAACAACGCAAACGTGGGCGGCGCTCCCGCTTTCTGAAAAGCGTAATAGATTTTGAACCGGCGCCCCCCGATCACCGGGGGCGGATACGATTGCATCGCGCGCGAGAGTACCCGGTTCAACTGCGGAGTGTCCACACGGCGCGCCAGTTCCTTTTCAATACAGGCCACCTGGCGAAACAGGTCCAGAACGCTTTGTCCCGTTTTGGCCGACACAAACAGCACCGGCGCCCAGTCAAGAAAGAACAACTCCCTGCGCACCGCCTGAAGATATTCCTCACGAAACGCCTTTTGGGTGCGCCGTTCCTCTTCCAGGGCGAGGTCCCATTTGTTCACCAGCACGATGCAAGCGCGTCCTGCCTCGAGAATCTGCCCGCCAATTTGTTTGTCCTGACGTGTCACGCCATCCATGGCGTCAAGCACCAGCACCGCTACATCGCACTCGCGGATGCTGCGTTCGGCACGCATCAGGCTGAATTGATCCACAGAGGTGGCGATTTTGCGCTTGTGCCGCAATCCAGCCGTGTCCACCAGCACATAGGCTTTTCCGCTCAGCGTAAAGGGCACGTCCACCGAGTCACGCGTCGTGCCGGCCTTTTCGCTGACAATCGTCCGTTCGCTTCGGAGGATGGAATTGATGAGGGATGACTTCCCAACGTTGGGGCGCCCGACGATGGCGATGCGCGTCGGTTGGACGGTTTCCTCAGTTCCACCAGCAAGGAAATCCGCCGTGGCCGCGTCCATCAAGGGGCCGATGCCGAGGCCGTGCACGGCGGCAATCGGGAACATCGGGTCAAACCCCAGTTCGGAAAACTCGTCCACGCCGTGTTGTCGTTGTTCGTTGTCCACTTTATTGACGGCCAGGAACACTTTTTTGCCGCTGGCGCGCAATTTGCGCGCGATTTCCCGGTCCAACGGCGTCAATCCCGCCACGACGTCCACCACCAAAATGAGCGCGCTGGCCATCTCAATGGCGACCTCCGCCTGTCGCCGCGTGGCTGCGGCAAGCTCGTCGGCGGTTTTTTCCCCGTCCATGAAAGCGATGCCACCGGTGTCCACGACCTCAAAGGTCTTGTCCTGCCAGCGGGCGGTAGCGCTGACGCGGTCGCGGGTGACACCGGCCTGTTCATGAACGATGGAGATGCGTCGTCCCACGATGCGGTTGAAGAGCGCGCTCTTGCCGACATTGGGACGACCCACAATCGCCAGGATGTTCGATGCAGGGGTCATGGAAACTCGCGGGCGCCTATGTTAGGTCGTTACTGGTCAAACGCAAGGGGATTGTGATACGGTGACCTCGTGAACGCACGGGAAGTGGCGTTGGAATTGCTAAATCAATGGTCGCGCTCGCGTCGTCTGGCCGATGAATTGCTCGAGGAACGGCTGGTTCGCGCGGGGTTGTCGGCGTCTGATCGGGCATTGGCGACGGAATTGTTCTATGGTTGTCTCCGTCAAAAGCTGGCGTTGGAGTTCTTACAGTCGCATTTTGCCAGGAAACCGCCCCGCCCCGTGGTAAGCCACCTGCTGCAACTTGGCCTCTACCAGCTCTTCTTTCTCAACCTCGCGCCGCATGCGGCCGTCCATGAGACTGTTGCACTGGCAAAACGCTGCGTCAGTCCTCCCGAAGCGCGTTTCCTCAACGCCGCCCTTCGCGCCGCCTGCCACGATCAGGCTACCGCGACCGCGTTATTGTGGCGGCAACGGGAGACGCAGCCGTGGGTGCCCTGGTCGCATCCGCAGTGGTTGTGGGAGCGATGGGTAGCGCGATGGGGACGAGAGCCAACGGAGCGGTTGTGTGAGTGGAACAACCAGCCGCCTGCGGTGTACGCGCGGCTCAATACGCTCAAGGCAACACAGCCACCCGACGGGTTGCCGCTGGAGGCGACGAGTTGTCCGCTTTGCTGGCGGGTGACGGATGGCGCGGTTTTCTTTCGTTCGGCGGCATGGCAAAAGGGGATGTTTTACGCGCAGGACCCGTCCACCTTGATTGCCGTGGACATGCTCGATCCGCAACCGGGCGAGTCGGTGTTGGACTTGTGCGCGGCGCCGGGAGGCAAGACCACCTATCTGGCGCAAAAAATGCAAAACAAAGGGCGCATCCTCGCCATGGATTCGTCGCGCGCGCGTTTGGGGCGAGTGAACGAGAATTGTCGTCGGCTGGGTGTGGAGATTGTGGTGACGCTGGCGGGCGATGGAACCCGTTTGGCGCGCTGCCTGTGTGGGACGACATTTGACCGGGTGTTGGTGGATGCGCCGTGTTCAAACACGGGGGTGTTGCGGCGGCGACCGGACTTGCGGTGGCGGCTGCAGGAGGCGGAGATGGCGCGATTGGCGGCGATCCAGGGAAACCTGCTGGCCACGGCGGCGCGACTCACGCGTCCGGGCGGAGTGTTGGTGTACAGCACATGCAGCTTGGAGACAGAAGAGAACGAACGCGTCGCCGAGTGGTTCCGGGATTCTCACCCGGAATTTGCGCTCGAGGCGACGCGTTCGACGTTTCCCCCGCGCGACGGGATGGATGGAGCGTTTGTCGCGCGGTTTCGACGGGGCTGAGGGTTATTTATTGCTCTTTCGGTTTGCGGGGGCCTTCGCCGCGTTTACCGGGAGGGGGACCCAGCTTCTTCAATTCGGCTTTCTGGTCATCGGTGAGCAGGGCGATGGCTTTTTCGTGGGCGTCCTTGCGGGCAGTCTTCATTTTCTCCTTGTCCCCGGCGGCGTCCTGCATGGCTTTTTGGTAGTCGGCCAGTATCGCGTCGTACTTGGCCTTCTGGTCGGCCGTCAGTTTTTCCACGATGGGTGGCGGTAACAGGCCCGGTCCGTGATGCGGACGGCCTTCGCCCTTGCCGGGCTTGTCGGCGGCCAGCGCGCCCACGGCGGCGCACAGCGCCAGCGCGACGGTGGTTACGAACATGCGGCACTTCATGGTTGTGACTCCTTTGGTTGGGTTGGTTGGGTTGTCTTTGGTTGTGCGCCATCCTTTGGCGCAGCCAAATTGCGTTTGTGGGGAGAGGGCATGAGAAACGGCGGCGGCGGCTCGTTGGGGTGCTCCTTGCGCCATTTCTCCTCAAATTCCTTGCGGCGTTGACGGTATTTTTCGCGGGCCTGTTGTTTTTCCTCGGGGGTCATTTTTTGCCAGCGCTCGTTGTTTTCTTTGAGTCGGTGCCGCTCTTCGGGCGTCATTTCCAGAAATCGTTCGATGCGGTCATGGATAAACTTGCGTTCTTCAGGTGGCATCTGGCGCAAGGCCGTTGAAAACCGCAATGCGACGGCTTTTTCGCGCGGCGAGAGCGTGTTCCACTTCTCGTTCAATTGCGTTTCGTCAAGCGCATTGGTCTGGCCGCTTGTTTTGACGGCCAGAATCAGCCCCAACGCGATCATCAGGTTAATCAATCGTCTGACTTTCATTTCGTGCTTCTCCATTCAGCAAATGGAGCGAGGCCACCACATCGAAGTCTTCCAGTCGGTCCTGCTGTGCCATTGTATAGGCTTCGACCAGCGGTTCCAGTTTGGGCATCCGGGCCGTCTGGACAAACCTTGCGTGCTGCCAACCGAACCAGCCGATGGCAGCCAGCATGATGACAGCCAGCCCGCTTGCCAACACCCAGCGCCATACGGGCAAAAACCAGGGCATGGGGCGACGCACCGGCATCTCGTCGAGGCGTCGCAAGGTCCGCTCGGCAAATCCGACCGACGGCATCGGGGCAACATGGCGTCCCACTGTCGTCCATACTCCGGCGTAGGCGCGCCACTGCGCGGCACAGGCGGGACAGGCAGCGATGTGGGCGTCAAACCCGCCCCGCTGTGCCGCGTCGAGCAGCTCATCGAGCCGCTCATCGAATTTCGCCTGGACTTCCTGGCAGTTCATTGTGACCTTCTCTCCTTTCAACACCATGTTTGTAAAAAGGTTTCGTCAGTAGTATCCGCGGAGTTGTTCCTTCAATGTTTCGCGCGCCCGATGCAGGAGCGATTTGACCGCCGGCACGGAGCAGTGGAGCACTTGGGCGATTTCCTCGTAGGAAAACCCCTCGAACCGGCACAACACGACGGCGGTACGCTGGTTGTCGGGCAATCGTCGGATGGCCGCCTCGATGCGCGCTTGTAGTTCGCGTTCGGCAACCTGTTGGGACGGGTCTGGCGAGCGGGTGTCGGCAAATTGCACTCCGCGCCCCTCCTCCTCTTCGCGCTGCGTCAGCGCGTCGAGCGATTCCGCGCCGCGTCGGCCACGGCGGCGGTGTTCGTTGAGGATGGTGTTGTGGACGATGGTAAACAGCCAGGTGGTGAATTTGGCGGTTGGTTGGTATCGTCCCGCCGAACGCCACACTTGGAGGAAGACGCGTTGGGCCAGGTCTTCAGCCTCCCAAGCGTCGCCAATGGCGCGGTAAATGGTCTGGACGACGGCTCGTTGGTGGCGTTCGACCAGTTCTCGAAAGGCCTGACGGTCGCCGCGTCGAACACGCAACATCAGCTCGGCATCGGCATCAAAGGGGTTCACCAGTTAACCTTGACGGACCTTTTCTGGCCGAGGCGGTCGGTGTAGAAAACCTCGCCGCGGCTCTGACCGTATTCGTGAAGTTCCTTGGTGATTTTCACATCGAAACAGCAATACTCGGCTATTTCCAGCACCTTCCCTTGTTTCCACCACCGCAGAGCCTGCATGCCGTCGGCGATTTTCGGCGCGTCCAACGTCGCCTTGGCGACACAGTCCAGCGAGGGGCGGAAGCCGAGTTTGTCTTCCAGGTCTTTCATCAAATCCAGTGTCGGTACCTGGCAAATGTCCAGAGGCGTGTAGGCGGCCAGCACCTCGTAGTCGAAGTTGAGGATGTTGTAGCCGATCACCTTGTCAGCCCGCATCAACTGGCGGATGAGGTCCTGGACATGCGCCTCATCATAAATCTGGTACTCGCCCGTCGCCGTGCTGAAGGTCACGCCGATGGACATCTTCATGTCGGCTTTGCGGTTCCAGCCGCCGACTTCCGCCGCGCTTTTTTGCGTCTCCAGGTCAAAGTAAACGAGGTTGGCCATGCGACACACTCAGAGAATCGCTCGCGCCAGCCCGATGGTGGCCATGGTCTGCAAACCGGGCGTCGCCTCGATCAGGCGCGGCAAACAGTTGACCAAAATGGCCGGGGTTGCCTCGTCACCGGCCGTGCCGCCCTCCACCACCACGCGCATCGGCGGAACCCCTTCCACTGCGATTTCGTCACGCGGATTCTTGGCGCCGACATACATTTGCAATTCCAGTTCCAGAGCCTTTTTCCCGCGCTGCCAGCCGGTGGCCACCTGTCGCACGCCGGCCGCCTGACCTTTCCGGGCGGTGAGAAATTTCGTTTGAACGGTTTTTTCGGCCAACACCGGGGCAATGGATTCGTCCACTTCATCCAGGTTCCAACCGAGCGCTTCCGCAATGAACACGAGCGATTCGGTGAGGCCGACATGCCGTATCTTTAGTTCCCTGGCCAGGCGTCGGAATTCCGTAATCTCCAGGCCGGCGCCCACCTTGCGCTGGAGCGCCTCGCGTCGGGTCGCCGCGTCCACCACCCGCAACACATTGATGGAGTGGACACGCTGGCAGACGGCCGTGGTGAGGGTGGCCAGTGTGTCCATCACGAAACCGGGGTTGACGCCGGTGCCGAGAACGGAGACACCGTGGCGGGCACAGAGGCGGTTGAGTTGGGCGGCCAGTTTCGGGGCGCGATAGTGAGGCATCAACGCTTCCTCACAGGAGGTGACGCAATGCAGGCCGTTGCGAACAATTTCGGCCAGTTGGTCATAGACACCCGCAAAGGAGGAGCCGGTGCAGTGCAACACCGCGTCGGCGCGTTTTTTTTGCAGCGCAGTGGAAAGTTTGTCGGCCACACGGATGCCGAGTTTGTGGCCCAGGTCCAACACGTCGCCCAGATCACGTCCGACAACGTGCGGGGCAGGGTCCACAGCACCGACCAGTTGGAGAGATTTCTTCTCCAGAACCAGTCGTGCCGCGTTGCATCCGATGACACCCAGTCCGCATTGAATTACACGAATCGGTTTGTTCATGGAGGACGACCTTACCGCAAGCGCATCATCTGTGCAATGCTGCCCGTGCCGTGAGCGTACGGAACAGCACACCGTCAGCTAGGCTTCGTAGGAGCCGGTGATGTAGTTTTGGAGGCTGCGGATGGTGATTTCCTGGTCAATGATGGTCGCCTTGACCACGTCGCCGATGCTTACGAGGCCGATGAGTTTGTCGTTCTCGATGACGGGAAGGTGACGGGTGCGTTGGTTGGTCATCAGTGCCATACATTCTTCGACCGTGGTGTCGGGACGAACGTAAAAGACCTTGGTGGTCATCAATTCGGCAACGGTGGTGGTCTTGGAGGTCCGGCCTTTGAGGATGACTTTGCGGGCGTAGTCGCGTTCGGAGAACATCCCGACCAGTTTGCCTTTGTCATCCACGACAGGCAGCGCTCCCACGTCTTTTTCGGCCATGAGTTCAAGGGCCTGATACACGGTGGCGCGCGGGCTGATGGTCCAAACGCCGGGCGATTTCTCTCTCAAGATCTGTTGCACAGTGGTCATGGGTCAACCTCCTCCTCTGGTTAGGTTCTCCGGGCAACCTCAGTGTAGGCGATTTCCTCGTTGCCGGCAAGTGCCGCAACCGGTGGCGCGCGTTTTTTTCACTGCTGCAGGCGTAACTGAAAGAGGCCTTGAGCAACGGAGATTTCGCCGTGGATTGTGAGAGACGTTTTGGCGCTGGTAACCAGCGCGGCGATAGCACTATCGAGAAAAACAGCAAGAACCGGTTTCTATGTCACACGCGAATGGGCAGGATGAGCAGCGGCAGACCACGTTGATAGAGCCGTTTTTGAATGGCAAAGGCGGTGTAGTTGTGCAACAGCCGCGTCCAGAGCGTCTCGCGCGGGAAAACGAGTTGGCTGGCAAAAACGACGCTGTTGGGAAAATGCTCGGCGGCTTTGACGGCAAGTTTCTCGGCCTCCTCGGCCACGTCGGTGCCAAGCGAGTAGAAACTGGTGGCGTAAAATCCGTGCGCGTTCATGTATTGGACATACTTTGCCAGGTCAGCCTGCACGGACCGCTCCAAATGAGCAATCTCTTGCACTCCCTTGAACTGACCCGCATCCACCACGCCAACCTGGATGAAGACGAAGTTTTTGAAATGCCCGCGAAACATTCGCATCACACCAAACAAACAATGCAACCCCAACCCGCCAAAGCCGTTGACCAGAAACACCGCCGTTTTCTCGGTGGGCGACGGTGCCGGAACGGGTGCCACCGCCGCCGCGGTTTCGGGCGCCGCCAGATGTTCGGGGCGCGCGGCTTCCACCAGAGAGTCGAGGCGTTTCAGCAACTGGCGGGTATTGACGTAGTGTCGTTTGATTAAAAATGCCACCGAGACCAGCGCTCCTGTGATCAGCAGCGTCAACCAGCCGCCCTCGAAAAACTTCAGGCAGACCGTCGCCACCAGAATCACCGTGGTCAACAACAGGCCGATGCCGTTGATGGAGAGGTTGCGTTTCCAGCGCGGATGCGCGTCCCTCGCGGTGGCCCAGAGCCGGACCATGCCCAGTTGCGACAAGAAAAACGTCAAAAATACATTGATCGAGTACAACACCACCAGAAACTCGATGGAACCACGGGTCATCCACATCACCGCCAGGGCCGATCCCCCCATCAGCAACACGCCGTTTTGGGTGACCAGCCGATCGCTCAACAGGCCGAACCGGTTCGGCATCCAACCGTCAATCGCCATGTTCGCCAATACGCTCGGCCCACCCAGAAAACCCGTCTGCGCCGCCACCAACAGGATCAACGCCTCCGACACCAGCGCTGCCAGCACAAAAACATGACCGCCGGGCCATTGTCGCGCCACCGCCTCGAAAAACACCGCATTGAGCGTTTTGCCCGCCACCGGGGTGCCAATCCGAAACAACAAAAACCCCACAATCAGCCCACCGGCCACCAGCGCAAGACTGATCGCCATGTAAATCATGGTCCGTTTGCCCGTCTCCACCCGCGGCTCCCGCAACACCGGCATACTGTTGCTGACCGCCTCGATACCTGTGTACGAACTTCCGCCAAGACTGTACGCATGAAGGATCAACAACCCCAACCCCCACCACCCGATCGTCCGCGCCGATTCGCGCAGGTCAGTCACACACTGGTGTGTTACCACACCAACCTCGCCCAGATGAGTGCCAAACGCCGCCAGAATCGCCACGGCATGCGTCACCAAAAACAACAAAAACACCGGCACAATCGGCACCACCGACTCCTTCACGCCGCGCAGATTCACCACGATCATCGCCACCACCACAAAACTGGCCGCGGACAACTTGTACGCCTGCCATCCCGGCGGCAACAGGCTGAACACCGCATCCGCGCCGCTGGCAATGGACGTGGTAATGGTCAGCACATAATCCACCACCAACGCGCATCCCGCCACCGTCCCGGCGGCGGGCGACAATAGTTTGCTGGCCACCAGATACCCGCCACCGCCTGTCGGGAACTGTTCGATGATTTGCATGTAGCTGGCGCTGATGACCAGAACGGTCCCTGCCGTCATCACGGCAAGAATCACCGCCAGATACTGATGACTGCCAAGCGCCTTGAACGCTTCCGCAGGCCCATAACAGGCCGAAGAAATACCGTCGGCGCCAAGCCCGACCCACGCCAGAAACGCCACCAGGGAAAGCTTGTGGAACACATGCGGGTCGGTCGCGTGCCGTTTACCGCCAAACAACAACCGCCGCAACCGTCCGCTCAAGGATGAATCTGAATCGCCTTCTTGCACGGAAAGTTAAGTATCTGCCTTCCTTCCTGCCTTTGTTCAACAAAAAAAACTTCGCCGGACAGGGGGCAGGTTCTTTCCATTTTTCATCGGTATCGTTACAATGTGCACGATGAGACTGAAATACGCAGAACTTTCCGTTACCGGGCCGTGCCCTTCCAATCAAGACTTTATCGGTTTCTGGCAAACTCCTGACTCCAATACGGAGGAGCATCTGGCCATTGCTCTGATGGCTGACGGGGTTGGCAGCCTCGGCGCCGGTGATATCGCCAGCCGTCTGGCTGTTGAAACCGGCCTGCGCGTGTTCCAAGAGTCGTCTCCCGACATGTCCTTGCGCCAGAAAGTCTTGGAAGTTGTCAAGGCGGCCAACTGGGCCGTTTACGACAAAGGGTTTGAGCCGGGTGGTCCCGGTCATATTGCGACGACCCTGGCGTTAGCAGCGTTTGACGGTGACGAGATGGTTGTTGCCAATGTCGGTGATTCGCGGGTTTATCTGGTTCACCGGGGCATCATCACGCAACTCAGCGTGGACCACTCACTGGTGGGGTTGCAACGACGATTCGGCCATATCACAGAGGCCGAATCCCGCATGTCCGAATATCGCCACCTCATCACCCGCGGCCTCGGCATAGACCCCCAAGTAAAGGCAGACATGGACAGCACCAAGGTTTTTCCTGGTGATCGGGTGGTACTCTGTACGGACGGATTGCACGGTTGCGTGGCCGAAAACGAGATTGTCAGCATCGTCCAACATCTCGAACCCGTGATCGCCTGCCGCCAATTGGTCACACTGGCCGAGCGCCGCGACACACAGGACAACACTTCCGTCCAAGTCATCGAAGTTCTGCCGCCGTAACAATCGCCTTCCTGCATCTTTTTGACCAACATGACCACAAACAATGTGGTCATCTAATCCTTTCGCTTCTCCTGCTATCTTTCCAAGTCTTTTTCCCAAAGGCACTTAGATAAGATCGCCTCCTTGTTTGGCACACTCATTGCCATTCGGCCAAGACAGCACGGCGATATGAATCGCCACAACCAAACACAGCCAAACAGGAGATAACCAATAACATGACCAAGATAAACCGATGGAAAACAACAACCCTTTTTCTGGCGGTTACCGGGGCAATGATGTGCAGCGCGCCGCTGGCGCGCGCCGGGGAACAGGAGTTACAGGAAAAAATCAAAGCCCTCGAAAAACGGCTCGAAGAACTCGAAGGCAAGACACTCAAAAACGATACCGTTACCCCACAAACATTGGAGTTCCTCGGCAAAACAGCCGTCAGCGGCTTCGTCTCCGCCTCTTTCTTTCACAACTTCAACGACGCCAATCCGAGCGCCAACGCGTTTGTGACCAAAAACGACGCCTTCACCCTCCACAAACTCAAATTGGCCCTGGAAAAACCCGTGGACTACGACAAGGACAAATGGAACGCCGGTTTCCGTGCCGACCTGGTGGCGGGCGAAGACGCCAAAGTCATCCACGCCTCCGGTCTGGGCGATTCGGACCAGCCGTTCGACCTCGAACAAGCCTATCTCACTCTCAACATCCCCATCGGCAACGGCCTGAAACTTGCCCTCGGTAAAATGGTCACCTTGATGGGCGTAGAAGTCATCGAGGAAACCGCCAACCCCAATTGGAGCGTCGGCAATCAGTTCCTCTTCGCGGAAAACTTCACCCAACTCGGCGGCCTGCTTTCCTACAAATGGAACGACCACATCGAAACCGTCTTCGCCGTGTTCAACGGCTGGGACAAGGTCACTGACAACAACAACGCCCTCTCCTACATGGGCAAAATCAACTTCACCCTTACCGACAAAACCGCCATTGCCCTGCTCGGCTACGGCGGCCCCGAACAAAATGACAACACCTCCCACTGGCGTAAAGGCGCCGAAATCATTCTCACCCAAAAGATCGGCAACAAACTCACCCTCTATCTCCAGGGCGACTACGGCCAGGAGGACAACGCCGCCCTCGCCGGCGGCAACGCCGAGTGGTTTGCTGCCGGTCTCTGGGCCGTTTATCAGTTTACCGATAAAATCGGCCTCGCCCTGCGTGCCGATTATCTCGCCGATGACGGTTCCAGCCGCACCGGGTTCGACCCGACAGGCAATGTCAACCTGACCAGCCTCACCCTTACGTTGAACTTCACCCCCATCAAGAATCTTCAGGTCCGCCCTGAAATCCGTTGGGACCACTGTTCGGAAACGGCCTTTTCCGACGGAGACAACGCCAAACGCGACCAAATCCTGCTCGGACTCGGAGTCGCCTACATCTTTTAACCAACCAGAAAGGAAACTCACACATGAAACTGCGAAAATACATTCTACCATTGGCAATTGGCGCGATGACCGCCACCGTCGCGCTGGCGGCTGACACGCCGCCACCGTCGCCGCTGGAAAAAGTCATCAGCGATGCCGCCACGCTCCGGGTCGGTCTGGACACCGTCTGGGTGTTGCTGACCGGTGCGCTGGTCTTCTTCATGAACCTCGGCTTCGGCCTCGTCGAGGCCGGCCTGCAACGCGCCAAAAATTGCGTCAACATTCTGTCAAAGAACTTTGTCGTGTTCGCCTTCTCCGCCATCGCGTTCTACGTCATCGGTTTCGGGTTCATGTTTGGTGACGGTACCGGCTGGATCGGGCTGAAAGGACTTTTCGGCGCCACCGGTCCCGATAACAGCCCCGCCATGGGCGACGCCTATAAAGGCGTTTACAGCGCCCTGAACTGGACCGGTGTGCCGCTCTGGGCGAAGTTTTTCTTCCAACTCGCCTTCGCCGGCACGGCGGCCACCATCGTGTCGGGCGCGGTGGGCGAACGAATCAAGTTCCATTCGTTCCTGGCTTTCACGCTGGTCCTGGTCGGTATCTTCTACCCGATCACCGGTCACTGGATTTGGGGCGGCGGCTGGCTTGCGAAACTGGGTTTTTATGACTTTGCCGGTTCCACTGCCGTTCACTCCGTTGGCGGCTGGGCGGCGCTGGCCGGCGCCATAGCACTCGGCCCGCGTCTCGGCAAGTACACCAAAGACGGCAAAATCAACCCGATTCCCGGCCACTCGATGCCACTGGTGTTCACTGGTTTATTCGTGTTGTGGTTCGGCTGGTTTGGGTTCAATCCCGGCTCCACCATGTCCGTCGGCGACGGCGCGGCCATCGCTCACATTTTCAACACGACGAATCTGGCGGCCTGCGCGGGTGCCGTGACTTCGCTGGCGACAGCGTGGCTGTTGCTCGGCAAACCCGACTTCTCGATGATCGTCAACGGCTGTCTGGCCGGACTGGTGGCCATCACGGCGCCATGCGCGTTTGTGACCGTCCCGTCCGCGTTGCTCATCGGTGCCATCGGCGGCGTGCTGGTGGTGTTCGCCGTGTTGTTCTTCGACAAGATTCATGTGGACGACCCCGTTGGCGCCTGCGCGGTGCATCTGTGCAACGGTGTTTTCGGCACGATCGCCGTCGGCCTGTTTGCGACCGACAGTGTCCCCGGTTCCACACTGAAGGGATTGTTTGCGGGCGGCGGTTTTGCGCTGTTGAAGGCGCAACTGATCGGCGTCGCTGCCGTGGGCGCGTTCACCTTCATCGGCACATTCGTCGTCTGGATCATCCTGAAGAAGACCCTCGGCATTCGGGTTAGCGCCGAGGAAGAAACCGAAGGGCTCGACCTGGGCGAACACGGTCAGGAAGCGTATCCCGATTTCCTGACCCGCGCCCCCGGCAGCCGTCACAGCTAACACAAGGAGATCGGCCATGAAAAAAATCGAAGCCATCATCAAACCGTTCAAACTCGACGAAGTAAAGGAAGCCCTCTCGGAAATCGGTATCCAAGGCCTGACCGTCAGCGAGGTCAAAGGATTCGGCCGCCAAAAGGGACACACCGAAATCTATCGCGGCAGCGAATACACGGTGGATTTCCTCCCGAAAATAAAACTCGAACTGGTCGTGACCGACGGACGCGCCGACGAGGCCGTGAAAGTCATCGTGCGCGCCGCGCAAACGGGCCGCATCGGCGACGGCAAACTCTTCGTCCTGCCCGTCGAGAAAGCCATTCGCATCCGTACCGGCGAGGAAGGAGATTCCGCCGTCTAGCCGCCCGGCTCAAACGACAACCGGCATTGGCGCAACACCACAACGTGTTGCGCCAACGCTTTTTTTCTGTCCACTGTCACGGAAAACAGAGGATCCCTCGCAAAAGCGACGCCTCTTCGTCGGAGCCTATGAAGAACCGCTCATCGGACGGTAGAGCGAATCGCGCTGGACGGGATCGCGTCCGGCTTCGCGAATGGCAGCCTCCAACTCGGCGCGGGCCATCTGCTGCGGTGTTTTCGCGCCGGCCATGTGGTAGATTTTTTCTTCCATCACCGTGCCGTCTATGTCGTCCACGCCGAAACTGAGGGACACCTGCGCCAGCTTCATCCCCATCGAGACCCAGTAGGCCTTGATGTGGTCAAAATTGTCGAGGTAGAGGCGGGCGATGGCCAGCGTCTTGAGCAGGTCGTAACCGCTCGGTCCCGGCAGATGAGCCAGCCGGGTATTGGCAGGCTGAAACGGCAACGTGACGAAGGCAGTAAAACCACCCGTTTCATCCTGCAACGCGCGAAGCCGTCGGAGATGATCCACGCGATGCTCAAACCGCTCGATGTGGCCAATGAGCATTGTGCAGGTGGAACGCCCCCCCATGTTGTGCCAGACACGGTGAACCTCCAACCATTGTTCGGCGGTCTCTTTCGGCCCGCAAATCTTCTCACGAACTTCCGGCGCAAAAATCTCCGCACCGCCACCGGTCAGCGAACCGAGACCGGCCTCGCGCAACGCGGCGAGGACATCAGCCGTGTCACGACGCGACCGTTTGGCAAAGTGGCGAATCTCGGTGGCGGTGAACGCTTTCAGGTGCAGCCGCCGATCCAGCGCGCGCAAGGCGCGGAGCATCTCCAGAAAACGCTCCAGCGTCCAGGTCGGATGCAACCCGCCGACCAGATGGATTTCGGTGATCCCCTGTTGCAGGGCGGTTTTTGCCTTCGCCACAATCTGGTCAAGCGTCAATTCATAGCCACCCTCCTGGCCGGGCCGACGGTAGAAGGCGCAAAAATCGCAGTCCAGAACGCAGAGGTTGGAGTAGTTGATGTGGCGGTTGAGAATGTAGTAGGCGACGTTGCCGTTTTTCGCTTCGCGGACGGCGTTGGCTCGCGCGCCGACGGCATTGAGGTCGGGCGACTGAAACAGGCGCAACGCTTCGGCGTCGGTAAGGCGGCTCATGCGACGGCGGGCGATGGTTTCGCGCCGAACCCGAACAGGCTCTTGATCCATTGCCAGGCGCGCCGCAACCCGGTGGGGCGAACTCCAAGGAACCCGTATGCCCTGACCAGTTCCTCTTCGTGTGTGCGATAACGCGGCGGCAACAACATCATCATTCTCTCGTTTTCGCCCTCCACGAGCAAAATCTCAGAGTAGAACATCCCACTGCCAACGGCATAGGCGCCGGCGGGCAACTCCACGCTGCGTTTCCGACCAAACAACCACGGGCGATACTCAAAGACGAGCTTGCCGTCATCGGCGCGCACCAGTCGCCCATAGCTGCGAACGGGCGCCTGTTGGATTTTGCGGGCGGTAAACATCCAGTTGGCGTTCGGTTCAGGTTTGAAACGGTGTTTGCGCCCGGTAAGAAAATCCCAAACATACACCGAGCCGAACACCAGCAGACGAAACGACCAGCCCGCCACCAGCGCCGCCAACAGGATAATCACAAGCGAAAGCACCAGACCGGCCCACGGATTGACGAAATGGGTGACAGTCACCAGCCCGAGCAGAAAGGAGCGAAAGGACTTCAACGCGGCATCCACCACTCCCCACGGACTGAGCAGTATCAGGACATTGATGGCGTGAGCCACAAGCCAGACCACACCATACGCCACAACCGCCAACGGCACGGTGAGAATGTTCAACAGCCCTTCGGGGTTGAATCCGGCCAGTTGAACGTGCGCGGCAACCGCCTGCGCGCTGCCGGCGTCAAACGGGAAAATCGCCGCCAGAGTCGGCACCACTGCGCCCGCCGCGACAAGACCGCTGAGCTTGTTTTCGAGCGTCTCCGCCACATCGAGCGGCTTCTTCAAACCCGGCGGCGTCGCCGTGCCGGCGGCGTCCTTGAAAGCAACGGCTCCCACCAGCAACAAGGCGGGAATCCAAAAGCCCGGGTGAGCGTACCACGGCAACTTGTCGCGCTGTTCCGACGGCGTACGACAATAATCCCACGCCCCAACGGCGGCGGTGCCAAGCAACGGCGAGATGGCCACGCCCGTGATCGTGGTGACGGCCCTGGCGAACTCCTCCGCCCTCTTGGGCGGGCCGCTCTCCTTCTTCGTCGCAGCCTGAGTGGTTGCGGTCACAAGGATAAAACCCAACACGAGCCAGAGAATCGGTTTCATGAGGCCAAACAGTATCACGGCAACAGCCGTGTTGCCAACTCCCCACACGACACCCCCCTCACCCGCACCACCTTCTCCCGACTGGTGGCGCCCGCAACAATTTCCACCTGCCGCCGCTTCACGCCGAGCGTCCCAGCCAACAACTCCACAACCGCCTCATTCGCCCGCCCGTCCTCCGGCGGCGCCGTCACCTGCAGTTTCAACGCCTCGCCCACCGCGCCCACCACGGCATTGCGCCGGGCGCGCGGCTGCACCTTGACGGGAAACGTCACCCCTGCCGCCGTCTCCGTGAATCGGATCGCACTCATGATTGCCGCCGCATTATCGCAAATGTTATCCTTCCGGCAATGCAAACCATCTTCCTTGTCGGCCCCACCGCCGTCGGCAAAAGCGCCGTGGCCCTCGAACTGGCCGAGCGGCTCGGCGCGGAAATCGTGTCGGCTGACTCGATGCAGGTTTATCGCGGCATGGACATCGGCACGGCCAAACCGACGGCGGACGAACGTGCCCGTGTCCCGCATCACCTGATTGATGTCTGCGACGCGGGCGAGCCGTTCGACGTCAAACGGTTTGTGGAACTGGCTCAAGCGGCCATCGCAAAATGTCGGATCGCCCTTGTGGTGGGCGGCAGCGGCCTGTATGTGCGCGCATTGCGCCACGGCCTGTTTGAAGCGCCCGCGCGCGATCCCGCGTTGCGCAAGCGACTCGAAACAATGTCGGCGGCGGAACTGTTTGCCGAATTGCAACGCCTCGATCCGCAAACCGCCGCCCGCATGGACCGCCACAATCCGCGGCGATTGGCGCGGGCACTGGAAGTCTTCCTCACCACGGGCAAACCCATCGTCCAATGGCAAACACAATGGCCCCGCGCCGCCAGCGGCGCGCCTCTGTTCGGATTACAGCGCGAGCGGGCCGACTTGGTGCGGCGCATCGAGCAACGGATTGACCGTCAAATCGCCGACGGATGGCTGGAGGAAACCCGCCGCCTCCTGCCCCTCTTTCCTGGCCAAAAAAATGAAATACCTATTACGCGCTTTTGGACGGCGTGGCAGGCCGCAGGCTACCGGGAACTGGCGGCACACCTGCGCGGCGAATTGTCGTTGGCAGAAGCCGTGGCGCAGATCAAAACGCGAACACGACAACTGGCAAAGCGACAAATGACTTGGTTTCGGCATGAGCCGGGGCTACGTTGGATTACGGTGGCGGCAGAGGAACCGCCGTCACAAACCGCACAACGAATTTTGGAGGAACTGAAGAAAATTGAAGATGTATGACACGCAGGCGGCGCTCGAAGAACGCGCCGTGTTGGTGGGATTGGAGCGGTCGGGAATGGACCGCTGGGAAGTGGAAGATTCTTTGAACGAACTGCGCGAACTGACCCGCACCGCCGGAGCACAGGTGCTGGAGGTCATCCGACAAAAACGCGACAAGCCCGATCCTGCCACCTTCATCGGCAAGGGCAAGGCGGAGGAAATCGCCACCTTCTGCAAGGAGAAAAACGCCAACCTCGTCATCTTCGATGATGACCTGTCGCCCGCCCAGGGGCGCAATCTCGGCGAGGTGTTCGGCGAGAAGGTCAAGGTGCTCGACCGCACGGAACTGATCCTGGATATCTTCGCCCAACGCGCCCGCACCCGCGAAGGCAAAATCCAGGTCGAACTCGCCCAGCTCGAATACATGCTCCCCCGCCTCACCGGCATGTGGACGCATCTTTCCCGCCAGAACGGCGCCATCGGCACCCGCGGCCCCGGCGAAACCCAGCTCGAAGTGGACCGACGCCGCGTCCAGGAAAAAATTACGCGTCTGAAACGCGCCCTGGAAGAGGTCCGAAAAAACCGCCGCATCGAACGCAGCGGCCGCCAACGCCTGCACTGGCCGGTGGTCTCGATCATCGGCTACACCAACGCCGGCAAAAGCACGCTGTTGAATGCCCTGACCGGCGCCGACGTGCTCGCCGAAGACAAGCTGTTTGCCACTCTCGATCCGACGACCCGCAAGACCCGCCTGCCGAACAACCAGAACATCCTGCTCAGCGACACGGTCGGTTTCCTCCGCAAACTGCCACACGGCCTCATCGAAGCGTTCAACGCCACGCTGGAGGAGGTGACAGAAGCCGACCTGTTGTTGCACGTGGTGGACGTGAGCCACCCGCAGGCGCGCGAGCAGATCCAAGCCGTCGAGGTTGTCCTCAAGGAAATCCACGCCACCGGCAAACCCACCGTGATCGCACTGAACAAGCGCGACAAACTCCCGCCCGACTCGCCGACACTGGAAACGTTTCTGCGCGACCATCCTCATGCCGTGCCCATCTCGGCCAAAAACGGCGAGAACCTCGACGCGTTGCTCGACGAAATCGCCAATCGCCTGGCCGACCGCCGCGTGGAGGTCACACTCTCCATTCCGCCGCAGCGCGCCAAAACCATCGCGTTGATCTATCGCAGCGGCCACGTCACGGCGCGTCGGGAGGACGACAACGGCAACGTGATGTTGGAAGCGCAAATCCCCAGAATGTTGGCCGGCGAATTGACGCCGTACATCGTAGAGACAACCGCAAAATGACCCGCTACCTCATCCGAGAAATGCCCGCCGAGGAACGTCCGCGCGAACGATTGATCCGGCTCGGCCCCGAAGCATTGGGCACGCCGGAGTTGATTGCTATTCTCCTTCGCACTGGCATGAAAAACCTCTCTGCCGTGCAGTTGGCCGAGCAACTCATCAAACACTACCGCCACCTCGACGCCCTGGCTCGCGCGCCGCTGGATGAGTTGCGAAAAATCAAGGGGGTCGGGCAAACCAAAGCTGTCCAACTCAAGGCCGCTTTCGAGCTGGCCAAACGATTGCAGGCGCACCGACACGACGCCCCCCGCCTCATCCACACGCCCGCCGAAGCGGCAGAATTGGTGCGGGAAGAGATGCGATTGCTCGACCGTGAATCGTTCCGCGTCATCCTGTTGAACACCAAGCACGCGTTCCTGAAGACCTGTGCCGTGTCGCTCGGTTCGCTCGACGCCAGCATCGTGGAGCCGCGCGAAGTGTTCAAGGACGCCATCGCCGCCTCTGCCGCCGGTTTGATCCTCGCGCACAACCATCCCAGCGGCGACCCGACGCCGAGCAGCGAGGACATTGCCGTCACCAAACGGCTCGTCAAAGCCGGCGATTTGCTCGGCATCACTGTCCACGACCACATCATCCTCGGACGCCGCACCGCCGGGCGCGACCAGGATTTTGTCAGCCTCCGGGAATTGGGGTTGATGTAACATTGACCTCCGCCCTGCGCGGGACTATTAGTGTGGCCATGATCAACCCACCGAAACGGGCACTGGATGATTTCACCAAACAGGATCCCTGGCGCATCTTCCGCATCATGTCGGAGTTTGTGGACAGTTTCGAGGAGATGAGCCAGATCGGGCCGGCCATCACGGTGTTCGGCAGCGCGCGCACGCCGCCGGACAGCCCCTGGTACCAAAAAGCCTACGAAATGGGCCAGTGGATCGCCAAACTCGGTTACGCCACCATCACCGGCGGCGGCCCCGGCATCATGGAAGCCGCCAACAAAGGCGCCGCCGAGGCCGGCGGCATTTCGGTGGGACTGAACATCGAGTTGCCTCACGAACAGAAACCCAACCCGTACGCGAATCGTCAGCTGAATTTTCATTACTTTTTTGTCCGCAAAGTCTGTTTCGTGAAGTACGCCAGCGGGTTTGTGCTCTTCCCCGGCGGCTACGGTACCCTCGACGAGTTTACCGAGGCCATCACCCTGATCCAGACCGACCGTATCGAGCGATTCCCGGTTGTCCTGGTAGGACGCGATTACTGGAGCGGGCTGACCGATTGGATGCAGAAACGCATGCTCGCCGACAAACTCATCAGTCCGCAGGACCTCACCCTGTTCCACGTTACCGACGACGTGCGCGAGGCCATTGAGATCATCGCCGCCGGCGACCTGAAACGCCGCAACCTCCCCTCGCCTCCCTGATCATGTATCAAACCACCACTCTTGCCAACGGCCTGCGCGTCGCCACCGCTGAAATGCCCGACATGGAAAGCATCGCACTCGGTCTCTGGATCGGCGTTGGCGGCCGTTACGAAACCAAACGCCACAGCGGGATCTCCCATTTTATCGAGCACCTCCTCTTCAAGGGCACCCACCGCCGCAGCGCCAAGGAAATCAGTCAGGCCGTCGAAGGCATCGGCGGCTATCTCAACGCCTTTACCGGCGAGGAACACACCTGCTACTATGCCAAGGCTGGCCACCGTCATTTTGACATTTTGCTGGACGTGCTGGCCGACATGTACCGGCATCCCCGTTTTGCCGCCGCCGATATCGCCAAGGAACGCAACGTCATCAAGGAAGAACTCCTGATGTACCGCGACCAGCCCGACCACTACGTGCAGGAATTGCTCACCGAGACGCTCTGGCCCGACCAACCGCTCGGCCGCCCGCTAACCGGTTCGGTGGAATCTCTCGATGCCACCGATCGCGCCACCATCTTCGCCTTCAAACGCCACCACTACGTTCCCGCCAACACGGTTGTCGCCGCCGCGGGCCGTTGCCGACATGACGACGTGGTCGCGCGTGTCGAAAAATTTTTCGGCGGCCACAGCAGCCGCCATCACCACCGGTTCGCGCCCGCTGTGGAACGTCAACGCGCCCCGCGTCTCTGTTTTCTTTCCAAAAACGTCGAACAAACCCATCTTGCCCTCGGTTTCCGCGGTTTCTCCCGACACGATCAGCGACGGTTTGCCGCCAAGCTCCTCAGTGTCATTCTCGGCGAGAACATGAGTTCTCGTCTCTTTCAGGTGATTCGAGAAAAATATGGCCTCGCCTACTCCATCCAATCCTCCGGCAGCTATTTTGCCGACACGGGCGCATTCCTTGTCGCGGCGGGACTCGATACCAAGCGGTTGCCGCGCGCGCTTCGACTGATCTTCGGCGAGCTGCGGAAAATAACCCGCCAACCGCCGACGGCTGCCGAATTGCGTCGCGCCAAGGATTACGCTGTCGGACAAATGCGACTCGGGCTGGAGAGCACCAGCAACCAAATGATGTGGTTGGGCGAACATCTGATGGCCTACGGCTATATCCGTACCCCCGACGAAATCGAACGCCAGATCGAAGCCGTTAGCGCCGACGATATTCAAGCCGTAGCCGCCACGTTGTTCCGCGATTCCCGTCTCAACGCCGCCATCATCACTCCGCGCCGTGACGAAGCCGCTCTGCGGGAGGGATTGACATTTGCCTGAAAAGGGATCGGTGTATATTGTATTGCCCAAAGGGCAGGAGGTGAGCCATGCAATTGGAATTGACTGAACAAGAGCGCCAGGAGTTGACCAGCCTGATCCAGGCCGCTCACGCCGACCTGGGAGTGGAAATCCACCATGCCCGCAATAAGGAGTACTGCCAGATACTCCGACAGCGGCGCGTCCTGCTTGAAAATCTGCTCAAACGCCTCGGCGCCGAAATTGCCACGACTGCGTGACCGTCATCCCACTCCCATGGCGTGAACCGTGCGAACTGTTTGCGGCGTTCGCAAAACGTCCTTTTTGCGCATGGCTGGATACGGTTATCGCTGTCGGAAGCGGCCAGCGATACTCGTTGATGGCCGCCGAACCTTCCTGCGTCTTCCGATCCAAAGGTCGTCACATGGAATGGCAGACGCCCCAAAGCATTGAACACGGTCACGGCGATCCTTTTGAAGTCCTCGATCAACTCCTTGTCCGTCATCGCGTTGTCGCTGATCTGCCGTTTCCTGCTGGCGCCGCTATTGGCTATTTCGGTTACGATCTCAAAAACCTCATCGAAGAACTGCCTGCCACCACGACCGACGACCTTCATTTGCCTGATTGTTGGTTTGGATTTTACAACAATCTTCTTGTGTTTGACCATCTGGACCATCGCGTCTATCAGGTTGCTTCCTCTCCCTCTCTTCCTTCCTCTGCCACCCTCGTAAATCAATTTCGTGGCACGTGCTACGAAATTGATTTTGCCCGGGATCAGAGGCGGTTGCATTCCAACTTCTCCCGCCAGTCCTATTGTGACGCTGTCCGACGGGCCAAGGAATACATCAGCAGCGGCGACATTTATCAGGTCAATCTCTCCCAACGTTTCCAGTGTGACGTCCCGGTATCGCCACGGGAACTGTACTTTGCCCTTCGTGTCGCCAATCCCGCCCCCTATGGCGCCTATCTCGACCTCGGCAACGCCCAAATCCTCTCCTCTTCCCCGGAATGTTTCCTCCGCATGAGCGGCCGAGACATCGTCACCCGCCCCATCAAAGGCACCCTGCCCCGCCACCGCGACCCCAATGAGTTGCTTCGCTCGGCCAAGGACAACGCCGAGTTGCTCATGATCACCGACCTCGAACGCAATGATCTCGGTCGCGTCTGTGAATTTGGCAGCGTTCATGTTCCCGATCTTGTTCGCGTGGAAACCTATGCCACGGTTCATCACCTTGTTGCCACCGTCGCGGGGCGGCTGCGCCCCGGCGTCAGTCATCTCCAGGCTCTGCGCGCCTGTTTCCCCGGCGGTTCCATCACCGGCGCCCCGAAAATCCGCGCCATGGAGATCATTGACGAGTTGGAGCCACATGCCCGTGGTGTGTATTGTGGCGCCATCGGTTTTTTTGGTTACAATGACGTCAGCCACTTCAGTATTGCCATCCGCACGGCGGTTTATCAGGCTGGTCTCTTGACCTTTCACGCCGGTGGCGGCATTGTGGCCGATAGCGAGCCGAACGCCGAGTACGAGGAGACGCTCGCCAAAGCAGAAGGAATTATCCGTGCCCTCGATCAGTTACGCCTACGTCAACGGTAAGTTTGTCCCCGAGGCGGAAGCCCGTGTCAGCATTTTTGATCGCGGGTTTCTCCACGGCGATGCCGTCTTTGAGACCATGCGCGTGTATGCCGGGAAAATTTTCCTGCTCGACCAGCATCTTTCCCGCCTCCGCGAAGCGCTCGCTGCGCTTCAGATACCGGCGGAACCGCCCCTACGCAGTCTCATTCACGAACTGGTGGTTCGCAACGCGATTCAGGACGGTGTTGTCCGGCTGACGATCACCCGCGGTCAGGAATTCCCCACCACGGTTGTCACCGCTCAGCCGCGACGGTTTGATCCGCAACCGCGCCCATTGCGCGCAATCGTTGCCACCATTCGTGTCCATCGGCAGCTTGCCCAGTACAAAACGGCCAATCGCCTCCCTTACACGCTCGCCCGGCTCGAAGCCGAACGAGCCGGCGCTGACGAGGCGTTGTTGTTGAATGAGTCCGACCGCATTGCCGAGTTCAGTGCCAGCAATATCTTCATCGTCAAGGATGGCATTCTGTTGACGCCACCGATCAAAGACGGCGCGCTGCCTGGCGTCACGCGAGCCGTGGTGCTCGAACTGGCAAAGAAGTTGAAGATTTCGACTCGCCAAAAGAGTCTTGCGCTGGAGTTTCTCGACGCCGCCGACGAGGTGTTCGCAACCAACAGCCTCATCGAGATTGCTCCTGTGGCGACCTGGAGCCGCGAGCACACCCTCACCACCCAATTACACACTGCCTACCGCGAACTCAGTAGGCGCGCGCCATGACGACGCGTTGTGGACTGGGTTGACCGGTGAGGATACAGGAGCCGCTGCCCTGGGCGTCAGCAGGAATCTGGTCGGGCAACGGGATGCAACGAATGGTCGTCTCGAAGCGTTTGGCCATTTCGTCTTCCTGCTCGTGGTTGCCGGCCCAGTGAACCCAGGCAAACCCGGCGTTTTTGTCGGCGAAGTAGCGCTCGAACTCTTCCAATGTGTTGATGATGACACTGCGTTTGGCCCGAAAGGCTCGGGCGCGTTCGAGCAATTCGCGTTGCATGGTTTCCAGTGTCGGCTTGATACCGGCAATGGCTTCGGCGCGAGGCAGGAAACTCTTTTTGCGTTTGCGCTGGTCCTGTTCGGTCTCGCCCTCTTTTTCCAGGATAAAACGACGGACAATGCAGAGACTGCCTTTTTCGAGGTCTTTCGGGCCAATTTCAATGCGGATGGGAACGCCCTTGGCTTCCCACTCGTAGTATTTCGCGCCGGGCATGATGCCATCACGGTCGTCAAGTTTTACCGTGAGACCTTGCGCCTTGAGTTCAGCGGCGACTTTCGTCGCCTCCTCCAAGATGCGCGCCTTCTCGGCCTCGTTCTTGAAGATGGGAACGATGACCACATGAATCGGTGCCAGTTTCGGCGGCAACACCAACCCGTTGTCGTCGGAGTGCGTCATGATCAATGCGCCGATCAAACGCGTGGAAACTCCCCAACTGGTGGCATAGACGTATTCGCGTTGACCGTCTTTGTTGAGGAACATGACATTGCTGCTTTTGGCGAAGTTTTGGCCGAGATAGTGACTGGTCCCCATCTGCAGCGCCTTGCCGTCCTGCATCATGCCTTCGATGCAGAGCGTTTCCAATGCGCCGGCAAAACGCTCGCCAGGTGTTTTCTTGCCCTTGATGACGGGAACAGCCAGGACGTTCTCGGCAAAATCAGCATACACGTCGAGCATCCGGTAGGTTTCTTCAAGTGCCTCCTTTTCGGTGGCATGAGCGGTGTGGCCTTCCTGCCAGAGGAATTCCGCGGTGCGCAGAAACAGGCGCGTGCGCATTTCCCAACGAACGACGTTGGCCCATTGGTTGATGAGAATCGGCAGGTCACGGTAGCTCTGAATCCAGTTTTTGTATTGCGCCCAAATAATGGTCTCACTGGTTGGGCGAACAACGAGGGGTTCTTCGAGCTTGGAATTTGGGTCAACGACCACTTCCCCGTCCACGGCGGTCAGGCGATGATGCGTAACAACGGCGCACTCTTTAGCGAAACCGGCAGCGTGTTTTTCCTCTTTGGCAAGAAACGAAAGCGGGATAAACAATGGGAAATAGGCATTGACGTGGCCGGTGGCCTTGAAACGGTCATCTAATTCCCGCTGCATTTTCTCCCAGATGGCATAACCGTGAGGTTTGATAACCATACAACCGCGCACGGCCGAATGTTCGGCAAGATCGCCGCGTTTGATGACATCGAGGTACCACTGCGCGTAGTCTTGGGCGCGAGGTGTAACGGCGGCTGCTTGATGGGATTCTGGTTTCTGGCTCATGGTGCGGGTTTGTGTAGCGCAGTCGCCTTTCGGATACCAGAGGAAAAAATAAGGGATCATCATCACTTCCTCTCTCTTGAACGTTTAGTACACAAAAATGAGACGATCGTCTTATTTTTGTGTAAAACCCAATCCCAATCAATGTCTTTCAATGCGGTGGTGGGAACCGGTGGGGCAACGAAATGAAGTCGAGTTGGTAGGACAAAACCTCTTTATGGCAGGATTGTCGCCTTCAACACGATGTTCATGACTCGTTGTTGTCGGTGGCGGTCATAGCCAAGAAGAAATTTGCTCATGAATTCACGGTTCTGTTCCGTCCCGCCAACGCGAAATTCCTGGCCGTTGGCAACGGTCAATTCCGTGGCCGCGTTGAGAAAGGCGGTGCTGTAGCGTCTGTTGTCCACAAAATAACTGAACTCAGGAATGAGCTTTACCTGAATCAAACTGCCGTCGCCGACTACGCGCGGCTCGACCAACAACCGCGCCCCCACTTGACGCCATGCGATGCCCGCCTGCAGGTAACCGCACCGTACCCCATAGTCGAAAAACCAATCCACAAACGGCACTTCCTCGGTCACACTGATCGCGCCGCGTCGCCCGCTGCTGACCGTGATCAATTGTACGGCATCCTGCGAAAGCTGAATTGTATCATCCCGTGCAAACCCACGCGCGTCGCCTCGCACATGGACGCCACCGCCTATCATCACGCCGCCCCGAATGTCGGTAACGCCAGCCTCTCGTCTGACGCCGTCTGCCGTGTCGTTGATGCGAACTTCGATCTGAATGTTCTTCGGTGGAGTCGAGGTTTGTTTGATGAGGTCGGCGATCTGGCGATGTTGCTCCTCGGTGGCCATCACAAGAAGTCGGTTCCGCGGCTGATCGAACGTGACCTTACCCTCGGCGCCTACAATGGCACGCGCCTGTTCAACCACCACCTCAGGCTCGGCAAACATCAACGCGTGAATGCGAAAAACACGGTTCCCTTCGGCGCTCACCACCACGCCGAGACACAATAAAAGCCAAAGCGCGTGCTTCATGGCTTGACCTCTCCACTTTAGACATAATCCGTCCTGCTGGCAAGAACCACCGACAAGCGTGATTCAAAATGTTGGACCGCGTGCCACCTTACAGGCCATGCTTCCAGCTTGTTTGCCAACGGAAGCGCCTTCGGCCCCCCGCCCACACCACGAATTTGGGCAAGCTAAAAGTGTACCCCACCTTGACTATCACTTCGAATCCCACCCACCAGCACCAACTCGCTTGAACACAACCTTGTGGAATGGTATTCCGTAACGCCATGTCCAACGAAACATCAATACCCAACGATTTCATCCGCGACATTGTCAAAGCCGACCTCGCCGCCGGCAAGTACAAAGCGCCCCACACCCGTTTTCCACCGGAGCCCAACGGCTACCTCCACATCGGTCACGCCAAGTCTATCTGCCTTAACTTCGGCATCGCCCGCGAATTTGGCGGCGTCTGCAACCTCCGTTTCGACGATACCAATCCCACCAAAGAAGAAACCGAGTATGTCGAATCCATTATCGCCGACGTGAAATGGCTCATTGAAGGCTGGGCTGACCATTGTCTCGGCCTCAAACCCAAAGGCAAAACTCCCGAAAAGAAAGACGACGATTTCTACCTCCCCGCTCACTCTGAACCGAGAACCGAGAACCTTGAACCCTTCTACGCCTCCGACTACTTCGATGCCCTCTACGAATACGCCGTGCGCCTGATCAAAAAAGGCAAAGCCTACGTCTGCGATCATACGCCCGAACAGGTGGACCGAATGCGCGGCGCGCCCGACAAAGCCGGCGAACCCAGCCATTACCGGAACCGCTCCATCGAAGAAAACCTCGACCTGTTCCAACGCATGAAAGCCGGCGAGTTCCCCGACGGCACCCGTACCCTGCGCGCCAAAATTGACATGGCCAGTTCCAACGTCTGGCTTCGTGACCCCGTCCTCTACCGTATTCGCCACGCCGAACACCATCACACCGGCAACCAATGGTGTATCTACCCGATGTACGACTTCGCCCATTGCCTCAGCGACTACATCGAAGGCATCACCCACTCCATTTGCACCCTCGAATTTGAAGTCCACCGTCCCCTCTACGACTGGATTCTCGAGAACCTCGACCTGCCCCGACCGCTCCCGCACCAATACGAATTTGCCAAACTCATTCCCACCTACACCATCGTCTCCAAACGCAAACTCATCCAACTCGTCAACGACAAGATCGTCTCCGGCTGGGACGACCCACGCCTGCCCACCATCAGCGGTATCCGCCGCCGCGGCGTCCCTGCCTCCGCCCTGCGCCAATTCGCCTACAACATCGGCGTCACCAAATACAACAGCGTCACCGACATCGCTGTCTTCGAGCACTGCATCCGCGACGACCTCAACCGCCGCGCCCTGCGCCGCCTCGCCGTCCTGCGCCCTCTCAAAATCGTCATCACCAACCTGCCAGAAAATCATTTCGAGGAACTCGACGCCATCAACAACCCCGAAGACCCGGCTGCCGGCACACGCAAAATCCCCTTCAGCCGCGAACTCTACATCGAGCAGGACGACTTCATGGAAACGCCGCCTCCGAAGTTTTTCCGCCTGCGCCCCGGCGGCGAAGTCCGTCTCAAATACGCCTACATCATCCGCTGCGACGAAGTTATCAAAGACTCCACCGGCAAGGTGATCGAACTCCGTTGCACCGCTGACCTCGACAGCAAAACCGGTGGCGCCACCGCCGGCCGCAAAATCAAAGGCACCATCCACTGGGTTAGCGCCCAACACTGCATCGAAGCCGAATGCCGTCTCTATGATCGGCTCTTTACCGTCGCCGAACCCGATGCCGACGGCGACTTCAAGAAACACATCAATCCGCATTCGCTGGAAATCATGACCGCGAAATGCGAGCCAAGCCTAGCCGACGCGAAGCCCGAACTGCGCTACCAATTCGAGCGCCTTGGTTATTTTGCCCTCGATCCCGACAGCCAACCCGGCAAACTCATCTTCAACCGGACAATCACCCTGAAAGACACATGGGCGAAGATTGAAAAAAAGACGAACTAATGAGACTCAAGTTTCAAAAGTTGATAAGCATCAAAAGGTTAGGCTTAGGTCATGGCACACTGGCTTGAGAGTCCAACCTCAACCGAAGGAGCCATTCCTGTGACCGGGGCCTCAGTGAAGTGACACGCCGTCTTGGACCTGCATGCCAACAATACCTTCTGCACGGTAATCAATCACACCGGACAGCCCGTGTTTCAACAGCGACTACGCAACGATCTGCCAAGCATCGTGCAGGCATTCCAACCCTATCAGCCCCAGCTTCACGCCGTGGCGGTGGGAGCTGAGTCCGACGAGACGCCGCTGTCGTGTGCGGCAATCCACCTTCAACTGGTACTGGCTGGTGGACGGACTAGAAGCGGCGAGTTTCCCCGTGCAGTTGGCCAACCCGGCGAAGATTCAGCAGTACAGCGGCCTGAATCGCACCGACGATGCGAGTGACGCACTCTGACTGGCGAAGATGTTACGGCTGGGGATTCTGCCCACCCGGCTACATCTACCCAAAGGAGCTACGCGCCGTGCGCGACATGGCACGACGGCGGACGGCCGTGGTGCAAGCCGCGACCGGCACATTGTTGTCACTGGAATCCATGATGAGGCGGCACACGGGTCAGACGCTTCGTGGCCGTGGCTTGGAGGACTGGACGCTGAAGGAACTGTGGGAAACGTTCTCCGAAGCGGCCAACTATGCGGCGTGCTACCACGCGCGGGCGCAAGCGGGTGGCGGCGCGCAAGACGGCGCGCACGTTGCGGGTGGTGGCGGTGAAGGCGCTAGCCTGCAAGCTGGCCAAGGCCGCGTACTACGTGTTGCGCGACGACGTGGCGTTCAGCGAACAGAAGATGTTTGAATGAAGAAGACGGCGGCGAGGAGCGAGCAGCGAGTCGAGAAACACTACGAGTGGACATGCGACGATACGGAAGGTTGCCGCCCATTACTCCTCGGTTTGCCGCTGCGACAGTTTCTGGTCTCGGCGAAAGTCGGGATGGGACGGGACACAGCGCGCGTCGGACGGCGACTACGTCTAGAACCAGAACCCGTCCTGAGCGAAGCCGAAGGATGGGTGACTGCACAAAACAGCGACGAACAAGCCACGCGCGGACGGGGTCTTCGGCGGCGGCGAGCGGTGTTACCGAGAAGCAACGGAAGGGCTGTGAAAGCCAGTCGTGGGAACTTTTGTCTTGATCGGAACCTTTTATGGGTGACCTTTTTCATAACTTCGTTCCCTTTGATAGAATTGATCTTTTCGACGTCGCTTTTCCAACAGTATACGGATGTTCTTCGGATCAAACGTGGAGCATTGTGCTAGCCTCTCAAACCTTTGGGAGAGATCCCTCCCTTTAGGAATCTTCTGGAGAAAGCGAGATGCTTCCATCGAACAGAGAAACTCACAACGCTTCCAGATAGATTCAGTTCCTTTTCGTCGTATCCGGGATAGGAGAAACCCGTGCGTAGACTCATGGACGAGAATGGCAGCGCAATAGGCTGCTGGATTGGGGACGTTCGGATAGCTTCCAATATCTGTTTCAATAATTCTCGATGGGAATAGATACCAAGATGCGCCGGCGCGTCGGTCCGCTATCAAGGATACGGTTTGTCTCAGCCTGAAAGCCCGCCGAGGATCATAGGTATCTAAAAGGTCTATTGCCGCTTGCAGAAGCTCAAAAAAACGCAACTCGCGTCCAACGACAGACGCAACGAGAAGAACACCTTTGTATCTGCGACAGTTCCCGTGGAGTTTGTACAAAATCCAAAGGAGAAGTTGTTGTAGCGGCCACCGATTAATCTTCTTTGGGAGCAAAAGATGGCAGATTCTATTTGTCATAGTGAGATTCAAGCCTCAGAGGCATAGAAGACGTTTGGCATTGGGCCATATGGCGTGTCTAAAACTGGACCGGTGGGATTGCCCCGATTTTTTGTACACCCTGAGAGGTGCATGTGTTGATGTTTAGTTGACATTGGCTTCAAAGTCCAGTGGCGTTTGATAACCCAATGCACTATGCCGTCGCTGGCGGTTGTGGTAGCCTTCGACGTAATCCACTAATCGGCGGTTGCGTGAGCTGCATCGGTGTAACCGCCAACCGCTTCGGCCAGCGCGACACACTCGCGCTTGTACGTGGCCATCCAGCTTTCCATCGCGGCGTTGTCGTACGGATGGCCCACCCGACTCATGCTCGGTTCGATCCCCACCGCCGCCAAGACGGCACGGTGTTCGGCTCTGGCGTATTGGATGCCCCGGCCGCTATGATAGTGCAAAACATGGGGCGGTCGGCGATGCGCCAAGGCCATCCGCAACGCCGCCAACACGGTGGCCGTGGCCAAGCTCTGTCCCGTTGCCCAGCCGATGATGCGGCGACTGTACAAGTCCATGATTACGGCCACATAGAGCCAACCCGTCTCGGTGCACACATGCGTCAGATCGGCGACCCAGATCTGGTTGGGGGCGGTCGGCGGCGCGGCGGGTGCGTAAGCAGACGCCGTGATTACCGGCGTAGCGAGGAAGCGCACGTCAATGGACCATTCTAATCGCGCGAAGAAGACCTAACACAAAACCCAACACCATGAACGCAATTATGGCTATCTTTACTTTGAATATCGCGTCTGTCTTCTCAATGAACCCAAAGGAACAAAGAGCCCAACAACCTATACCGAAAAGAATCCCGGCTAGAATAGCACCAAGCAGGCTACCATCCACACCAAGCAGAAGTATCCCAGACAGTTGTTTGCCGGTCATTTGCACGGCTCCGAACTGCTTGAGGGAAACAAAGGTCCGAGATTCGATATGCCTATACCGATGGCGGTTCCCGCTGTGGATCCAGCGGAAGGCGGCAAGACTTCGCCAAGCAACAGATATCCAGGACGGGTTCCCTCCAAGACTCCGCCGTCCAGAAGGCTCTGAATGAAGCGCGAGTTCTGGGACATGGAAACAACTCCACGTTCAATCAGATCGCCAGTAGCAGAACCAACACCACCAAGGACTCCACTAACGACTGCCGCACTTCCAACACCTGCGCCTAGACTATTTCCCTCAATAGCATTGCGAGCAGTTTGAACACCAGCACCTATGGCTGCACTGCCAACCGCATTGAGTGCGGCTCTTGCCGTGATGGATGCAGTTAAACGAGCAACATTGGCACCTAAACCAGCACCAAGGGCACCCGATGCAGTGCCTGCGCCAACAGAAACCCAATTCACTTCACTAAAACTTCTGCCCTGCGCGAGTTGAACGGCTAAATCGAGACCTCCACCAATCGCGGCACCAATAAGCATCCATGGTGCCCGGCCGTCCGGGTCGACGTAGTTGACGGGGTTGTTGGCGCAATACCGGTACAGATTCACATCTTCGGCGTCGAAGCGGAGGGGGTCGGTTTGGAGGAAGCGGCCCAATGACGGCGAGTAGAAACGGTGGCGGTAGTCGTACAAGCCAAGTTCGGGGAGGTATTCCCGGCCGGTGAAGAGGAAACGGTTGGTCACGGAGGAGGTAGGTAGTAGATGGTAGGTGGCAGATAGGATGGACGGTTGCCCGTACACATCATACGTGTAGCTCTCGACCACGTTGCCGGTGGAGTCGGTCAACGCCACCGTGCTGCCGAGACCGTCGTGGTGGTAGTAAACGGTGTTGGTCTCGGTCACGCGACAGAGGAGTTCGTCTATCACAGGGCCGTGATAGTAGCGCGCCAACAGGTTGCCGGCAAGGTTGCGTTCTTCCAGCAAACTCCAGCCGTCGTAAACGAGGTACGTTGTCACACCGTTGATCACGCGCTTCACACAACGGTTACGGGCGTCGGGCAGCGGGCATCATTACATTCCGCCCAGAGCGGACACGTGGCAGAACGATGTGGCGACCGCTTGACCTCGGTGCGCGCCTGCGGCCTCTCTCTCCCAACAGGGGGCACCATCTACCCATCTATCCCTCTGCGTCAGCCTGCGCGTGACACTCTTTGCCTACGCCTTTGATCCTTCCACAATCCGAATTTCGTCGTCGGTCAGGCCGTAGAGGTCATAGACCAAGCGGTCAATCTGGCGGTCGAGGGCGGCGCATTTCTGCTCGTAGTAGTCGCGGTCGCGCTCCGTCTTGGCCTCCGCCCACGCCTTCTTCGCCGCCAACATCGCATCGTCATCCTGTGATCCATTTGCTCAAATACTGTACCTCAGAATCAACCTGCTTCAGCTTCTTAAGGAACTCTTGGAACCTTGGTTTTTGTTCATAACGTGGAATGGCTTTCAAGCGCATGGCCGTATCCGGCAAACCGAAGTCACCGGGCTTCACGCCCCTTGCCGCAGCGCGGCCGTATAGCCATTCTTCCAAGCGCGGACAGATTAAAATCAACTGTTTCGTGGCAATGGTCGCATGTTTCATCAAGATAAGTTTGCCATGCTGTTCGGCTAATCGGTACTCACGCAAGCCAGCCGTTTGGTAGCCCTCGCGGTCTTCATCGAGCAACCCGGTGCCCGCCGATAGGTTGCGAAGCCGACGGATAATGTTGCCTTTACCATGCTCGTGTCGAATGTCGCGGCGCGACACACCCAGCGTCCGGGCCAATACCTCGTCCGGGTAACACTCCACGTAGAGCATTACTCAGCCTCCAACACACCTTTCAAGCCGAGAAACGGGTCCGCGTCGAGCAACCGGCTGATTTGGTCTTCCGTCAACGCCGCGACTTTGGTCTCGTAGTCGCGGTATTGAGTGCCGAAAACGTTCACTTCTTCTTTCTTTGCCTTTTCGAGGACGGCTACCAACAGATACGGGTTGTGCGTAGCAATGAAGTATTGGTTGGAGGAATCCGCCGCAATCCGTTCGCCGAGATGCTTTGTGTAGTAGGGAAACGCATGGGCTTCCGGTTCCTCAAACACCAGCACCGCGTCCTTGTTCGACTCCATCGCGACGTTGTAGAAGAGCATCCGACGCAGCGTATCGGATGCCGTACTCAACGGGTAACTGATAACGACGCCGTCCTGCTGCTTCTGCAACTCAATGGCGCGCTCGTGCGGTTTGAAGACAGCTGCCAATCCGTAGGGGCGGAATAACTCGATCACCCACTCGCGCAATGCCTTCGAAGCATAGACCACAGAAAACAGGTTCGTGCCATGTGGCGGAATGAGCGCACCCGGTTCTGCCGACTCAAATTTCTCCAGTGCGCGATAACGGTAAAGTTTAATCGCCGAAATTTCCGATGCTCGATGCGGTGACCAAGAAAAGTTGCCTACGTAATCAAGACTCCCTATGTTCTGACCTCCCAGCCAGAAATGGAATCGCTCCTTTTCAAACTTCACGGTCAACCTTGCACTCGGCTTCCCCTGACACTCGATAGAGATTGGCTCATCGGTCAAATTGTCATAAAAGAGCTGTTGCGTGAGTTCAAACCGCACAAAGTTCTTGAGCTTCTCGTTGCATCGCCCCAGCCACGACAACATGCCCAATGCTTCGAGGATGTTGGATTTGCCGGTGTTTGGCTCGCCAATAAATAGATTCACACGCCCGCACGCGATATTGAGTTGCCGGATGGATTTGAATCGCTCGATGCTGAGTTGTGTGATCATGGCGTTATCCTTGGCAGCATTTTGCTACGTTTCGGCAGTTTCCACAATTTGAATCTCGTCTTCGGTCAGGCCGTAGAGGTCATAGACCAGGCGATCAATCTGGCGGTCGAGGGCGGCGCATTTCTGCTCGTAGTAGTCGCGGTCGCGCTCCGTTTTGGCCTCTGCCCACGCCTTCTTCGCCGCCAACATCGCCTCCACCTTCGCCACCAAAGCATCATGACGCGACCGGTCGGAAGGGTCGGTGAAGTCAATCACCCGGAATGGGAGTTGGGACAGGAATTGCCGGTTGGCAGACATCCAGCCGCCGCGAAACGGCGCGCTGACAAATGGGAAATACCACGCCAACAATCGGGAGTTCAGCAACGCCAACAGATACGCCAACCCCTGCTTTTCATAACCGGGCTTCAGTGTGACACCCCCCACATCCACGTTGTCCAAGAAATGACTCCCATCCCGGTCCCACGCGGCATGAAGCCGATCCACCAAACGCGGAACACAGAGTTTGACACGGGATTGAATGCCCAAGTTTTGACTCCTACCGAAGCGGTACCAGAAACGGTCATTGAAGCGTCCGTGTTCACGGTGAGCGAGTCGTTTTTTATTTTCGAGCAAGTAGGCGGCGGTTTTGGGGTAGTGCTGTTGAATGTAGGCGAAATCGAGCAGCTCTGCGCGTTCGTTAGTTACTTGGTAAGGGAAAAGTATGTATTGGCGGCTCGGCAAATCCTCGTAGGCGCGCACATCGGTGCCGCTGACCAGCGGAAAGAGCAAGCCCTTTTCCAGTGTGCGTTCCGCGCCGAGAATCTGCGAGCGTAGCCGCAGTGTCTGACGTTTTTCCTCGACCAGATCGAGGATGAAAACATCGTCGGCGCTGGTCTGCAATCCAACGAAAATGTCCGCCACATCGCCCAACTTGACCGGCATCGCCCGCAAACGTTCGCACAGTCGCGCGTTGCGCCCCACCACAAAACTCCAGTCGCCACCGGTGAATTGTTGGGCGGGAATGCGGCCTTCCTCCGCGCCGTCGCCCTTTTGCCAAGCCTCCAAGTCGTTGACTTTGACATATCGGCACTCGTTGGTGCCGCCTTTGTCGAGGAACAGCAAACAGGTGTAGGTGGTTGCACCGACAAAGACTTGCTGTGCGCCAAAATGGACTATGTGGGAGACGTGTTGGCCGCGCGAGAGCAACTCACGAAGCGGCGCTCCGTATTGGGAGTTGAAGAACTTGTGCGGCAAAATGTAGCCCAGACGACCGCGCGGATTCAGCAACGACAAAGCGCGCTCGGCAAACACGACGTAGATATCGTAATTGCCTTTTGCAGCCGCTCGATAGTGCCGCGCCAAATATGCAACCGAAGCTGGTGAACTTTCCTGCATCGTTTGGATGCGGACATACGGTGGGTTGCCGACGATGGCGTCGAAGCCGCCGCGTTGCATGATCTCCGGGAAGACATCCTCGAAGTTCATGGGGCGGAGTTTGCGTTCTTCCTCGTCGGTGAAAAGCTGCCCGTCGAGGATGTCGGTGTCGATGAGGGAGTTGCCGCAGACGATGTTCTTGCCAAGCGGCGGCAGCAGGGCTTGTTTCTCGAAGTCCAGCAGGTATTGATGGGCGCTGGCGGTGGTTTCGTCTTTGAGCAGGCGCAGGTAGAGCGAGAGTTGACAGACTTCGACGGCTTGCGGGTCAATGTCCACGCCGTAGATGTTGTTGAGCAGAATCTCCCGTTTTTTCCGCAGTGACAGCGTCAACTGGCCGTCGCGCTCGACGCAGTCGCCTTTGCGGACTTTATTGGGATGTTCGTTGAACCATTTGCCGTGGTAGTCCAGCAGGGTGTCATAGACGCCGAGCAGGAAACTGCCGCTGCCGCAAGCGATGTCGGCAAATCGCATCCGGGCGATTTCGTCGGGTGTTTTGCCGGCGATGAGTTTGCCAACGGTGTTCTCGACGATGTAGCGAACGATGTATCGGGGGTGTAATAGACGCCGCCGGCTTTGCGGACTTCGGGCTTTTCCTCAACGCGGACCCGTTTGTCGGTGGCAACGATAATTTTGCCGAGAAACCGTTCGTAGATGAAGCCGAGGATGTGGATCGGGATCGCGTTGAAGTCGTAGGGCGAGTTGACGTGGGCGAGTTTCTCGCAGATGTCGGCAAAGATGTCGTCATCCACACGGAAGCCGGGCTTGTCGAGGAGCGGATGCTCTTTGAAGACGATGCCGTTGTAGATGCCGTCGAGCCGGCGGCTGGCCGCGATGAAATCTTCCCATGCCGTTCCCTTATCGCCGAACTTGTCCACCAGCCGTTGCTCTTCGATTCCTTTGTCTTCGAGGAAGCGAATGAAGACCAACCGGTCGAGGGCGCGCTGGGTAGCTTCGGTCAATTGGTCGCTGGCAAGCTGCGGATTGTGTTTCTTGAAGGCTTTGGCCAGTTCCATGCGATACTGGTCGAGGTCTTCCAGAAATGCGGTGTCAATGCTTTTCCAGCCGACGGGCAACAGACCGCGTTGGACGGCTTTGCCGCGCGGTTTGGGAAGTTCTGCGGCGCGTTTCTCCAGCGAGCCGGCGGCGACGGCCTCGCGGGAGAACAGCCAGTAGATTTCGGCAAACTTCTGTTCGTTGGCGTAGTCGCTGTAGTGGTACTTGGCGACCGCGCGATTCAGCGCGGTCTCTAGGTCGGGTTTGTAACGGCAATCGAGAACGTGAAACTGCTCAAAGTCGGTGAGCACGGCCAGCGGTGTGCCGCTGTTCTAGCCGTAGCGGATGGTCTGGAAATAATTCTCGGCGGTCGCAATGTCGCCGTGCGGTTTTTTGGCTTCGACGAAAAACTTCACGTCCCGGAAGTTGGGCGCGAGAAACACGGCATAATCGGCGCGACGTTGTCCGGCAGCCTGAACGGTTTCCTCGACGCTGAGTTCCTGTTCATAAGGGTTGCGGCTCCGTTTCCAGCCGAGAGCATCGAGGAACGGATCAATAAAATCGCGGCGCACTTCGGCTTCCTGATAGGCGGGCGACAGGTAGTGCGGTTCGTTGGCGCGGAACTCCTCCGCCAGTTGCTTGACTCTCTCCCAGGCCGTATCAAATGCCGTCGCGCTCATCGCCGCGCAGAATAACAAGTCTCACCGGTGGCAGCAAGCAGGGCGTATCCCGCAAGTCAGGACCGGGATCGTCAGCGGCGTTTGGCGCGTGGCCCTTGTGGGGTGTCTTCGATAACCCAGCCCTGCGCGGCGAGTTGGTCTCGAATCTCGTCGGCGCGCTTGAAATTCTTCGCTTTGCGTGCGGCCTGTCGTTCTTCGACCAACGCCTGGATTTCGGTGGGAACTTCGGATTTGGTCGGGATGCCGAAACCGAGCACTTCATCCAACCGCCGCCAGACGGCGAGGATGCCGGCGGCTTCGTCGGCAATGATGTCGCGTTTGTTGGTTTCGCGGATGAACTCGAAAAGCGCGCCGAGCGCGCCGCTGATGTTCAGGTCGTCGTCGAGAGCGGATTCGAAGGCGGCGCGAAGTGAGTCAGCGGTGGCGGTCGCGACAGAGCGCGCCCCTGCAAGTTCTTGTAGCTTCAGCAGAAACTCGTCCATGCGTTGCAACGCGGAGCGAGCGGCCTGCAATCCGTCGAAGGTGAAATTGAGCGGGTCGCGGTAGTGGGCGCTGATGAGGGCATAACGGATTTCGCGCCCGGTCCAGCCTTTGGCGAGCAGGTCGCGCAGGGTAAAGAAGTTGCCGAGCGATTTGCTCATTTTTTTGCCCTCGACGAGCAGATGGGCGTTGTGGAGCCAGTATTTGACAAACGGCTTGCCGGTGGCGGCTTCGCTCTGGGCAATCTCGTCCTCGTGATGCGGGAAAACGAGGTCTTCGCCGCCGCAATGGATGTCGAAGCTTTCGCCGAGATGTTTCATGCTCATGACGCTGCATTCGATGTGCCATCCGGGGCGGCCTTCGCCCCATGGCGAGGGCCATTTCACGGGGCCGTCGTCCGGGTTCCACGCTTTCCAGAGGGCGAAATCGGCCATTTGTTCCTTGGCGTATTCGTCCTGTTTGACGCGCGCTCCGGCCATCTGTTCGTCGAGCCGGCGGTGGGAGAGCTTGCCGTATTCGGGGAAGGATTGGATGGAGTAATAGACCGAGCCGTCATCGGCCACGTAGGCGTGTTTTCGGGCAATGAGCGTCTCGATGAGTTGGATGATGTCGGGGATCGTCTCGGTGGCGCGGGGGGTGATGTGAGCGCGGCGGATATTGAGCGTGTCGAGGTCGCGGAAAAACTCTGCCGTGTAGAAGTCGGTAACCTCGCGCAGGGTTTTACCGGTTTCGCGGACGGTGCGGATGATTTTGTCTTCCACGTCGGTGATGTTCATGACGTGAGTGACCTGATAGCCCTTGTATTCGAGATAACGGCGTAACAGGTCCTCAAACGTGAACGCGCGGAGGTTGCCGATGTGGGCGTAGTTATAGACCGTCGGCCCGCAGGTGTACATGCCGACGCGCGGCGGCGCGAGCGGGACAAAGTCGTCTTTTCGACGGGTAAGCGTGTTGTAGAATTTCATGCTTCAACGGAGGCGATGGCGATGACGGCGACGCCTTCTTTGCGGCCCGTGAATCCCATGTGTTCGCTGGTGGTGGCTTTGACGGCGACCTGCGACGTGGCCACGCCGAGGTTTTGCGCAAGGATTTCCTGCATTTGCGGGATGTGCGGGGCGAGTTTTGGTTGTTGGGCAACGATCATGGCGTCCACATTGTTGATGCGCCCACCGGCTTGGCGGACGCGCTCGGCGCATTCCCGGACGATGATCATGCTGTTCATGTCTTTGAACTTCATGTCGCTGGGCGGATAAAACTTGCCGATGTCGCCGAGCGCCATGGCGCCCAGCAGGGCATCAGCAATGGCGTGCGCAAGCGCATCGGCGTCGCTATGTCCTTCCAAGCCGTGGGTGTGAGGGATTTCGACACCGCCGAGGATGAGTTTTCGCCCGGCGGCGAACCGATGCACATCAATGCCGATACCAACGCGATTCATGGCGCGTGACTATAGCAAGACTTCCCCGACCTGCCAGACATTTGTCAGGGTTGTTTGGGCGGGTTGGCGCTGGCCAACAAGCTTTGCAAGGCATCCACAGCGGTTTGCAATTCCCTCAGAGCCTGGGAGACCGTGTCGAGGCGTTTGGCGGTCTGCTGGAAGGACTCAGCCAACCGTTTTTCGCTGCCCTGCCATTTCTCATCCAGACCGGCGCGGGTCTGTTCCAGTTGTCGGGCATTGTCGTCCTGAACGGCTTTCAGTTTGGTTTCCAACGCGGTTTTGACGGCTTCGATTTTTTGCTCGGCGACGACCTTGACGGCTTCGAGTTTCTGGTCGGTGGCGGCTGCCTGTTTGCCCAAGCCGGCGGAGAGAGTTTCGAGTTGCGTTTTTTGGGACTGCGCCAGTTCGTTCAGGTTCTTTGCCAGGGAATCGTTGAGCGTTTTGAGGGCGGTCACAATTTGCTCCTGAAGACTTGTGACAGCGGCAAGCGTCTCCTGGCGGAGTTGCTCCAGTTTGCCGGCATTCGACTCCTGGGCGACTTGAAGCCGTTGGTTGAGGGTGTCGGCCATGTTTTGCAGGACGCGGTTGGTTTCCTCCTGCGATTGTTTGAGCGCGACGGCAACATCCTCGCGGTTTTTGGCAAGCTCCTGGCGGATGGCGTGTTCAATGTTCTGGCAGTTTTTCTCCACGGACTCGAACGAGTGCTGGATCCGCGGCAGGTCCACGGTGACATTTCGTCGGAACTGGAGAAGTTCCAGGATTACGGCAACAGCGATCAAGGCGACAACCATGGCGAGCAGGATTTCAGTCATGAGGCAGCTCCTTTCGGCATGGCGGAGTGTAGGCAGTCGTTGTGCGACTTGTCAATGCCGCTGACGAAGCAGCGCCTCGGCGACGGCAAGGTCGGCGGGCGTGGTGATCTTCAGGTTCAAAAAGGGCGTCTCCACCAACCGGACCAATTCCCCCAGCCGTTCCACGGCGGCGGCCTCGTCGGTCACCACAATACCGTCGTCCAACACCTTCGCATAGGCGCGCCGCAGCAACGAGAATCGCACGGTCTGTGGCGTTTGAACGGCCCAGAGACGGGTGCGATCCACCGTTCGCAGGATCATGCGGTTTTCATCGGCTTCCTTGATGGTGTCCACCACTTTGGTGGCGGCGATACCGGTGCCGTGGGCGCGGGCGCTTTCAACGGTGGCGTCAATCAAGTCGGGCGTCACCAGTGGACGGGCACCGTCATGGACGGCGACGATCTCCGTTGACAGTGAACATTTTTCCAGACCGTTCCAGACCGAGTTCTGCCGTTCGGCGCCGCCGTCGGCGTAGTGAACGACTTTGTGGAAGGCGCTGCCGAGTTGCTGCGCCTGCGCGGCATATTCGGGTCGGCACACGAGGATGATTTCGTCCACGGAGGCGCATTGTTCAAAGGCGGCGAGCGAATACCAGAGGATGGGTTTGCCGAGCAGTTCGAGGAACTGCTTGTTGAGGCCGCCCCCCATGCGGGTGGAGCGACCGGCGGCGAGAACAATGGCGGTGACCATGGTGAGCTAAGCGTTTTTGCGGGAGGATCGAGTATCGGCGCCGCCGTCTTCCTGCAAGTGCGCGAAGGCCATTCGCCCGGCTGCCGTTTGCAAGACGCTCTCGATGACGATATCCGCCTCGCGTCCCACCAGGTGACGGGCGCGTTGGACGACGACCATGGTGCCGTCTTCGAGATAGGCCACGGCCTGTTCGGGTTCGCGGCCTTCCTTGACGAGTTTGAGTTTGAGTTGTTCGCCGGGCAGGATGACGGGGCGCAGGGCCTTGCTGAGTTCGTGGAGGTTGAGCACGCGAACGTGCTGGAGTTCGGCGATGCGATTCAGGTTGTAGTCGTTGGTGAGGATCTCGGCATTGAGACGGCGAGCCAATTCGACGAGTTTGCCGTCCATTTCCCTGATTTCGGGGACATCGTTTTCGTGGATTTTGACCTCAATGCGCGGATTTTTTTGCAATTGTTTCAGCACATCCAGGCCGCGGCGGCCGCGGGCGCGTTTGATGTCGTCGGCGGAATCGGCCAGCAACTGTAGTTCGCGCAGAATGAAGCGGGGCACGACAAAAATGGCGTTGAGGAAGCCGGTGTCGGCGACATCAAGGATGCGCCCGTCAATGATGATGTTGCTGTCGAGCAGCAGCAGCCGTTCGGGCGCTTCTTCGCGGCGGAATCGGACATAAGGAATCACGATGTTAAACTCGTCCTTGCCGCGCAAGGCGATGACCATCGAGATGTAGGAGAAGAACAGGTACATGCTGATCTGGGCGATCATGCGCGGTTTCGGATCGATCGGCTCGAAGAGCTTCGAGTTTCCGATGAAATAGCTGATCGTCACGCCGACAAACAGTCCGAAAGTCGCCGCCGTGAGGCCGCGCACGGAGAAGCTTTTGGTGGCGCGATCAATCCCGATCAAGGCGCCGCCGCAGGCCAATCCGATCGCCACGGCGATGAAAGGATGGTTCTCCCAAACCGGGTCCAGTTGGGAGATGGCCCAACTGCCCAACCCGCACAATGCCAGGAACACCAACCGCAATGTCCATAATGTCATGTTCCGCCCTCCGTTTTTTTCCGCCGCCTCACGGCAACGGTTTGTCCACTTCGCCGGTCGTCTTTGCGGGACGGGCCGGCACGGGCGTCATGCCGCGACGCGGTTCTGTTTTTACGTCGGGACGCGCTCGTTCTGTCTGATTGGTCGTCGCGGGGCGCACTTTGGGACCGAACCAGGTGTTGTAAAAAATGCCGTAGCGTTCCAGGTTTCGTGTCAATTGCAACAGTTCATCGTGCAGAGACGGGTCGGTCAACAGTTTCCCCGCGGTGCCCTCCCCTTTTTCCAGTCGGCTCAGGATGAGGTTCAGCCGTTGGGTGCTGTCGGCGAGGTTCTTGGTCACCTGCTGTATGTCGCCTTGCGCATTTTTCACAAAGTCATCCACGTTTTTCGAGGTGCCACGCACCGTGTCGGCCGCCTCGGAGAGTTTTCCCAGTGTGTTGGTCACGCTGCCGCGTCCCTCCTCCACCAACGCGCGCAGGTTGCCGGTCAACGCCGCCGCGTTGCTGGTGGTGATGTCCACCTGCGCGACCACGCTGCTGACGTGCTGAAGGTTTTGCGTGCTCAAGACCATCTCGTCCACCCGTTTGACGGCGCCATCCACGCGGCCGAGCAACGTGTTGACCCGTTCAATGGTGCTGCCGGCCTGATGCAACACGTCCACGATATTGCGGAGCGCCTCCGTCAGGTCCACGCTGGCGGAGCCATTGACGGTTTCGCCCGGTTGCAACGGCTCGGCGGTGGCCAGGCCGGGGATGACATCCACATAGCGGTCACCGAGTAATCCGGACTGGTTGATCACAAACTTGGCGTCGCGTCGGATGATGGTCCCCTCGTTGATACCGAGTGTGACGCGAGCGCGGAGTTTGCCATCTTCGATCAGCTTGATTTCGCGGACCTTGCCGACGGCGACGCCCGCGTACATCACATTGGCGTCCACGATCAATCCGCCGACGTTGTCGAACATCACCACCAGCGGATAGCGGGTTGCCGAGCCCGGCCCCAGTTTGCCAAACTTCCAGATCAACCCGGCGCCAACCGCCAGGCAGATCAGCACAAAAATACCCACCTGCACTTCAATGAGTCGTCGTGTTGCCACTCTGCACCTCCTGGGAAATATCTGCGATTCCATGAATGAACTGCCGCACAATCGGATCGGTTGTGGCCTGGATTTGCGCCGGCGTGCCCACCGTGTGGATCCGCCCTTCGTGCAACATGGCGATGCGATCGGCGATCTTGTAAGCGCTGGCCATGTCGTGAGTCACCGCCACGCCCGTGACCTGGTAGCGATCGCGCAATCGCAAAATCAGATTGTTGATCGTATCCGCCCGGATCGGGTCCAACCCCGTGGTCGGCTCGTCGTAGAGCAGATATTTTGGCGTTCCCACCACCGCCCGCGCCAGGCCGGCGCGTTTTTTCATCCCGCCGGATAATTCCGCCGGTTTTTTGTGGCCCGCCCCGGCCAATCCGACAATCTCCAGAGCCTCTTCGACGCGACGGGTGATTTCCTCCTCGGAGAAGGTCCGTTTCTCGCGCAGCGGAAACGCCACGTTCTCAAACAGCGTCAGCGAATCAAACAACGCGGCACCTTGGAAAAGAAACCCAAATTTCCGACGAATGGGCGCCAGTTGCCGTTCGCTCAGCGGCACAATGTTCTCGTCGTCCACCCAAACCTCGCCGTCGTCCGGTTTGAGCAGCCCGCAAAGGTGTTTCAATAACACGCTCTTGCCACCGCCAGAGCGGCCGATAATGACCACCGTCTCGCCTTCGTGGATCTCGAAGTCCACGCCGGCAAGCACCGGTGCGCCATTGAAACTTTTCTTCAGTGAAACGATGCGGATCATATGGGGACAATCGCGTTGAAGACCACCGCAATGAAAAAGTTAGCGATCAAGATGGTCAGGCTGGAAACCACCACGGCCTGGGTTGTCGCCCGTCCGACACCTTCGGCGCCTTCCTCGGCGTTGAATCCCTTGTGGCAGGCGATCAGAGCAATGAACACGGCGAAAAACACCGATTTGATCAGGCCCGCCATCACGTCCTTGACCGCCGTAAACTTAAGCATGTTGTACCAATAATAGGCCGGATCAATGTTCAGCATATGCACCGCCACCAGAAACCCCGCGCCAATCCCACACGCCATCGCCTCCGCCGTCAGCATCGGCAACCCCAACACCAGCGCACAAAACCGGGGCGCAGCCAGGTAATCCGTCGGCGAGGTGCCCATCGAGCGCAACGCATCGAGCTGTTCCGTCACCTTCATCGTGCCCAGCTCCGCCGCAATGGCCGCGCCAACGCGCCCCGCCACCATCAACCCCGTCAAGACCGGCGCCAGTTCGCGCAACATCGCAATCGCCACCACCGGCCCGACGGCGGTATCCATTTTGACCTTGTGAAATTGCAATCCCGTTTGCACGGCGAACACCATACCCGTAAAAGCTCCCGTGATCACCACCACCGCCTGCGACTGCCAGCCGATCTTGTAGAGTTGTTCGACCGTTTCCCCCATGCGAGGCCGACAGGTGAAAATGGTCCGCACGATGTCCAGAAACAACAGCAACACCCCGCCAAACTGGGAAACCAGTCCGAGGAGGTTTTGCCAGAGTCGTTTCAGCAAATCGCTCATGGCCCGGAGCATAAGCGACCCGCCCGCCCGCTGGCAAGTGAAACGGCACGCGGTAATTTCGCTTGCCTTGCGCCCACACCTCTCGTATTCGCTCGGTTATCCAACGGAGACCTTGTCATGAGAATCGGCATCATCGGAGGCAGCGGATTGTATGAGATGAACGGCATCGAGCGGCCACGCTGGGTCAACGTGACCACCCCCTTTGGCAAACCGTCCGACCGGTTGTTGACCGGGCGCCTCGAAGGGCGTGACGTGGTCTTTTTACCCCGCCACGGACGCGGTCACCGCCTCCTGCCCAGCGAACTAAACCATCGCGCCAACATCTATGCGCTGAAAAAACTCGACGTCACCCACATCATCAGCATCAGCGCCGTCGGCAGCCTGAAGGAAAAATACAAGCCAACCGACATTGTTCTCGTAGACCAGTTTTTTGACCGCACCAAACGCAGCGCCGATTTCACCTTCTTCGGCAATGGCATTGTCGCCCACGTCCCCTTCGCGCGCCCAATCTGTAGCCATCTGCGACGAATCCTGGAGGAAGCCGCCAATCAGATCGGCGCCACCGTTCACCTGAACGGCACCTATGTCAACATGGAAGGCCCAGCCTTTTCCACCATGGCCGAATCGCATTTTCACCGCGCCATGGGCTGGGATGTCATCGGCATGACCAACTACGGCGAAGCCCGTTGCGCCCGCGAGGCGGAGATTTGCTATTCCACGGTGGCCATGGTCACCGATTACGACTGCTGGCACGGTAGCCATGATTCCGTCACCGTCGAGATGATCATCGCCAATCTCCGCAAAAATGTCGCCACCGCCCAAGCCATCGTCCGAACCGCTGTCGCCAAAATTGATCCTCATGCCGACTGCGTCTGTCGTCATGCCCTTGCCACTGCCATCATGACCGCCCCCGCGGCGATGCCTACCGTCACCAAAAAGAAACTCGCCCTCCTCATCGGCAAATACCTGCCCAAAAATCGCAAACGAAACACGCGCTAACACCATTCACAACGAAACACTCGTCCACGACGGTGTATGGCTTCAGATGGTTTGCCGTGTAGCCGGTGATCTGCCCGTTGTCGGTGACTTGCTGCCGATTGCCGACGGCGCTGTAAAATGCCTTCGTTTCACGCTCCATCATCCCTCGCTTTCTTTTTTTGTAAAATGTAATGAGTTGACCTTTCCTACGGGGTGTTGACCAGATGGGACACAAACGCGCCATCAACCGCCAGAAACTGGCGCGCACGCACCTGGAGTGCACACTGGCTGATCCGGTTTCAGAACGATACCGGATTTTTACGGGTTACCAGGCATTGCTGCAAAAGCGGGCGGCCTCGCCCGCCTTTCACCCTTACGCGCCGCAAAAATATTGGACGTGGGCGACGCCGTCTTCGCGCTGCGACGCACCTCGCTCAACGGGCGTCACCGGATGCTCTGCCTTCACAACGTCACCGCCTAGTCGCAAACCGTTTTCGTGAATGCCCATTCCTGCGGGTTGCGTTCCTATGAAGCCTTGCGGCTACAGGAACAATAGGGTTATGGAGGGCGCAAACACATTTTCGATTCTTTGCAGGTCTTTGTCAGAATCGTAACCAAACAGCTGTTTCTAACACGACAAAACCGTAATTGTATGCGGAACGTCTTCTGTCACGTCTGTGAGGTTGGATAGGCCGCTACGAGAAATCGTGCTCATGTTACCCGCCGGATACCTCTTCATTGTTTATGATTTCGTGTCAAAAAAAAGCTACCGATTCCGGTGAAGTGGTGTTCGGCTTATTGACTTCAGCACCTCGAACGCTTTGCTCAATCGTCCGCCACATGGTTCAAGCCAGACGTAAGGTTGATCCACCGGAAACGACAACCAGAACGTGTCAGTTCCTCCTTGCCCGGTATGTTGTGGTGTGTGTCCGATGACGTAGCGACACAACAACTCTTTGGATATAACCCAACAGTGTGCATCAAACGGGCAGATACCGAGACAAATAGCGTATTCATAGTTTTGGTCGCGCAATTGTTGAAACTTGTACACACCGCTCTCCCACAACGTCGAAAATTTGATTTCCATCCGCCGTCCACCAATGATCCGGTCTGCTTCAGGATCATGGCTGGCCGTAACATCGAGTCCCTTGGCGGCAGCCCAGCCTGCAATCAGTTGCTCGCCGATTTTTCCAATCTGTCGGGAAGGCCGCGTCTTGATCCAAGCGAAGGGACTACCTGCCCAAATATCCTGTTCATTTTCCTTGATGTAATCGCCTTTCAGCGTAGCGGCAATGGCTGCCAACATTTGAACTTCGGGATCTGTAATTGTTCTGGTCGTGTATTTGATCATTGCTCGCTCCGGTAGCGGGTTGATTCCGCGAAAAGAGTTGGCGATTTGGCCTGAAAAGGTCGGGGGTCAAAGCCGATCCACTGAATATCAGTCACTCCGTCAAAACGGCGCGCCATGATTTCCATGGCTTCGCGATTGTTGTCCACCAACACAAACTTTCGACCGAGGGCGAGACAGGCAGCTCCGGTCGTCCCGCTTCCGGCAAAGAAATCCAAGACCACTTCATTGGGATTCGAAGAAGCTTGAATGATACGTTTCAAAATCCCAACAGGCTTTTGCGTGGGATAACCGGTGCGTTCCTTGCTGTTGGTCGGCACAATGGTGTGCCACCAAGTATCTGTTGGAAGCTTTCCTCTCGCGGCCTTTTCAACTCCCACCAAACCCGGTGCCATGTAGGGAATGCGCTCAATCGCGTCTCGATTGAATGTGTATCGTTTTGGATTCTTTACATAGACAAGGATGTTGTCATGTTTGGGCGGCCATTTGTTTTTGGGTCGTCCTCCATAATCATAGGCCCAAATCACTTCGTTGAGGAAACACTGACGCCCGAAAATGGTGTCGAGAAGAATCTTGCAATAATGAACTTCGCGGTAGTCAATGTGGAAATATAAGGCGCCGGTTGAAGACAAAATACGATAGGCTTCCAATAGGCGAGGTTCGAGGAAACCCAGATAATCATCAAAGATATCCTCAAAGGATTTTCTGCCGATGACAGTGGTTTGATATTGCTTCCCTTGAAATCCAATGCGGTCACCAGACTGCGAGCGTGTTGTGCGGATTTGGGTGTGCGATTGAGTTTTTCCCGTATTGAATGGCGGATCAATGTAAATCAGTGGAATCGTATTGTCCGGTAGTTGGCGAAGAATTTCCAAGTTATCGCCAAAGTAAATACGATTGTCTGGCTTTTGCGTTTGCTTGTCAGACATGGGCCTATTCCGCTCGCGCGATCGGCCCTGTCGGGCTGTCTTCGTGGGACGCTGTGCCTTTACAACAAAGCGGGACGTGCTTACTCACGTCCCGTTACGGGCACAGGCATGCCCACGAAAGAACGTTTTCGGCACGCCCCGTGTGGGGCGTGCTTCCAACGCTGCCTTTCGTGTTGAAATTGCCTGTTTCGTAACGGACAGCAGCCGAAGCTACGCGAAATTGGTTTTGTTAGTGGATTCTCAGTTCTTGGTTTTTCCGATTTCTTGTTGGTTACAAACAAACAATAACGCAACGGACGCAGTTTCGGCAACCGGTTTTCGACAGGGGCAGGTTGTGTTGGATGGACATGGACGGCATTTTGTTGCAAGTTGACAGACAGTTATGGCTGCCAGCTTGAGAAAACAACGGGCACGGCGAATCGGATTGGTCTCGACGCGATTTGAAGGCACCGACGGAGTGACGCTGGAAGCGGAGAAATGGGCGACGGTGCTGGAGCGGATGGGCCACACCTGTTTTTACTTTGCCGGGCTGTGCGAACGGCCGGCGGAGCGTAGCCGAGTGGCGCCGGAGGCGTTTTTCCTACATCCGGAAATCGGGATGATTCACAACGACATCTTCGTCAGCCCGAATCGCTCGCCCGCGATCACGCGCAAGGTGGATTTGTTGAAAAACAAACTGAAAAAGGAGATTCGCGCATTCGTGCGCGATTTCGGCATTGAAGTTCTGATTGTCGAGAATGCGCTGGCCATTCCGCTGAACATTCCACTGGGTATGGCGTTGACGGAGTTCATTGCGGAGACGGGATTTCCAACCATCGCGCATCATCACGATTTTTACTGGGAACGGGACCGGTTTCTGGTGAACTGCGGAATGGATTATTTGCAGGCGGCTTTTCCGCCGAATCTGCCCAGTATCCGCCATGTGGTTATCAATTCTGCCGCGGGCACGCAATTGGCCCTGCGCACGGGCCTGTTGGGCCACCTGGTCCCGAATGTGATGGATTTCGAGAATCCGCCACCGCCGCCCGACGAGTATGCCGCCGATGTGCGGGCGGTGCTGGGCGTGGCGACGGACGGTTTTTTGTTGTTGCAGCCGACGCGCGTTGTGCAACGCAAAGGCATTGAACACGCCATTGAGCTGGCGGATCGCTTGGGACCGAAAGCCCGCCTGGTCATTTCCCACGCCACGGGCGACGAAGGGAACAAATACGAGCGTCGCGTCCTTTCGTTTGCCAAGCGGCTTGGCGTCTCCGTGCGGTTTGTGGCCAACATCATTCGCAGCCAGCGTGGCACGGCGGCCGATGGGCGCAAGGTGTATTCCGTCGCGGATGTGTATCAGCACGCCGATTTGGTCACGTATCCGTCCACGTGGGAAGGATTCGGCAACGCCTTTTTGGAGGCCATTTACTACCGGCGCCCTGTGTTCGTGAATAATTACTCGATCTTCGCGCTCGACATCAAACCGAAGGGGTTCCGCGTGATTGAGTTTGAGGGGTTCATCACCGATGAAACCGTTGAGGAAACAAGGCGCGTGTTGGAAGAAAAAGCCCGCGCCGATGAGATGACGGAACAGAATTATGAGTTGGGACGCCGCCACTACTCCTATTCCATTCTCGAACGGCGGCTGCAGACGCTTCTGGCCGAATGTTTTGGCGAGGACTAGCCGCGACATTTGTTCGCATCCCTGTCCGAGTGGAATGATTGGAAATGACGCTGGTTGGAACGTTCACGAAGTAGAAAAGTAAAACCAGCGCATCAAAACCAGGAGTCATCGTCATGTCGCGTCGCGACGGTTTGGCTGGTCGTTTTTTCGCTTGCCGCATTTGGGTGAAAGGCTGAACATCACACACAATCGAAATGAAACGCGCTACCGTCACTAGGGACTGGTTACCGTTGACGAAAGCAACGGATGCAGGCGGGGCCGAGCTGCCGACGGGCGAGGCGTTTCGCCCGGAGTGGATTGATTTCGAGCGCGGCATTCGGGTCGGGAACCTCGAACCGCACGAACGGATCACACAAATCGTGAAGTTTCAGCTTGAATCGCGTCATCGAACGCCGTTTGTGACCGACCGTTGGGGGAGAGGAGTGTTCTGGCAATGGATTTGTTGCTTGCCGCGCGCCAATCGCATTGCGAAACCGTTTTCGCACGACGTGAACTTCTCCTGCGCCAAGTTCTTTATCTCGGTGGATCAGGAGAGAAAGGTTTTCAAAAGCGGCCTGCAAATTGAGCGCGGTTACGTCATCGGGCCGGAGCCGTATCCGGGGTGTCTGTTGAAGGAGGATTGGGACTGGCATCGGCTAATGAAACAGTGCGCCAGCGGAACGGCGCTCGACGGTGAGTTACGGCGTTTGCTGGAGCGCGAAGGGTTTGTGGTCGAGGTGGGAGATTTTGAGTCGAACGCGATATTTACGGCGAAAAACTTCCGTTCCGCCCGTCAGATTCGCGAGGCGGTGCGGCCGTATCCGAAAAACGAATGGGTCGGATTTCAGCTCTACTATCCGATGCCGGCTCGCGAGGTTCGTGCCGGTTCTGGCGTTGATCTGGTACAAGCCATTTGCGGGGTTTTCGCAGAAGTCACGCCGTCCATGAATCTCTGCATGTCGGTTCCATTATTGTAACCTTTTGTGACTCTGCGGATCAATTCTGGCAGTTGCTTGACTTGGCGGACATTGTGAGTACGTTGCGCCACGTTCAGGCAGTCAACTGTGAGATGGCAAAGCAAGAATCTATGAAAGGAAAACCGCAATGAGCACACTCGTCCAGAAACCTGCCCCCGATTTCAAGGCCACCGCCGTCGTCAAGGGCGCTTTCAAGGAAATCAGCCTCAGCAGTTACCGGGGCAAGAAGTATGTCGTCCTCTATTTTTATCCGCTGGATTTCACTTTTGTCTGTCCCACCGAAATTATCGCTTTCAACGACAAGATCAAAGAGTTTGAAAAGCGCAATGCCGTCGTGCTCGGCGTTTCGGTGGACAGCCAGTACACGCACCTGGCCTGGATCAACACGCCCCGCAAACAGGGTGGCCTCGGCAGTCTCGATTATCCGTTGATCTCCGATCTCACCAAGAAAATCACCAGCGACTACGGCGTGTTGAGTGCCGACGGTGCCGTCGCGCTGCGTGCCCTGTTTTTGATTGACCGCGATGGCATCGTCCGTCACGAGCTGGTCAACGACCTGCCCATCGGACGCAGCGTGGATGAGGCGTTACGTGTCCTTGATGCGCTTCAACATTTTGAAGTGCATGGTGAAGTTTGCCCTGCCAACTGGCACGTGGGCGACAAGACCATGAAACCCGATCCGAAAGGCGCACTGAAATACTTCGAATCGGTCAACCCCTAACCGTTCCAGGAGAGAACACACAGGGACGCAGCCGCTGGCTGCGTCCTTGTTGTTTTCCGGGCTTGCAGAAACGCGCGTTCTGAGAGAGAGTAACCACGAATTCCCGGAGGCCCCATGAAACAGTCATTACGATGGATGATCGCGCCGGCACTTATAGCGATGGTGTTGGCGACCCAGGGTTGCGCGCTGTTTTTGATCGGAGCGGGAGCGGGCGCCGCTGCCGGTACCATCTCCTATGTCGGCAACGAATTGCGCGCCACCCACGACACAACGGTGGACCGTGCCTGGAGCGCCGCCAACTATGCCATGAAATCCATGGAATACACCATCTTGCCGGCGGAATCGCCGAAGGACGCCAGCGGCGGCACACTCACCGGCCGCAACGCCAAAGGTCAGGAAGTCAAAATCCAGGTCCTCCGCCAGACCGACAAGACCACCGAGATCCGCATTCGCGTTGGCGTGTTCGACACCGCCGCCAACAAAGCTGCTGCCCAGGCGCTCTACGACAAGCTCAAACCCCGCCTCTGACCGTCACGCCCGCTGCATCGGATACACGCGAATGGCCACCTTTGGCCACACGGGGCAAACCGCCTCGCAGGCGCCGCATCCGTTGCATTTACCCCGCACCACCCGCGGTTGACTGGAAAAACCGTCCGCGCTTTCGACCATCACAATCGCCTCGTATGGACAGGCCCGAACGCAGGCGGTGCATTCCTGCCCGTTGGCCATCGCGCAAATGTCCAGGTTCACCTTGGCCACCCCAATCAACCGCTGTCGCTTCTCTGCCAACGGTAACCGCGCAATCGCGCCACTCGGACAAACCTGACCACACCGATGACAGTTCTCCCGACAATAATCCCCTTCATATCGCAACACCGGCGCCAGAAAACCCGTCACACTGTGCCAGTCCTGCCGGATCACATGCGACGGACAGACTCGTCCGCAGTTCCCGCAGCGCACACACACGCCCGTAAACGCCTCTTCCAACAAGGCTCCCGGCGGACGCAATGGCGGCACCCTCCGTCCGACCGTTTTTTCCACAACCGCCGCGCCCGCGGCGCCGGCGCACATCCCGATGAACGCGCGACGGGCCAGCCGTTGTTGGTGCGGAATCGGCAGCGGCGTCCGCTTGTGTCGCCGCAACAGGGCCAGCAACTCCTGCAATGCGCCCAGCGGACAGATTCGCTGGCACCAGACATGCGGCAGGAAGAAATTGAACAACACAACGCCCGGCAATACCAACCCCGCCACAATCGCCACCGGCTTGCGCCAGGCATTCAGGAAACTGTTGAAAATCGCCAGCGGGTCCATCCACAAGAAAATCGGATACCCCAACGCCGCGCCGCCTACCGTGATCACCAGCAACCACTTGCCGACCGGCGGCCACCGACGCCAAGCCGCTGCCCGTCGTGGCGAAAGCAATTCCTGCAGAAAACCGGTCGGACACGCATATCGGCAGAACCATCGCGGCCAGATTGCCGCCAGTACCAGCACTGGCAACCCCACCAACGTCACCGCACTAGCCGTTTTCACCGCCAGCAGACCGCCCAACGCCACATACGGGCTCAACGACGGGAACCACACCGACATCATGGGCGAAAGCCCCAGCGCCGTGGCCACGGCCAGCGACAGCCAGCGACCGATCTGTCGCAGCAGGGACCTCAATTTCGCGCTAGACAGCATGATGGCCGACAATCTAGCACGTCCGCGCCGCAAGTCGAACGGTTTGCGCCATCAACCGAGATACGCGCCCTGTTCCTTCAACAGCTTCTGGACTTTGGCAATCTCGACATCGCGCGGACGACAGTTGCTTTGCGCAGCCACCGCCGCCGCCGCGCCGGCCGCGTGACCGGTCGTCAGACAGGGCGCGATCAAACGGATGTCCTCGATGAGCTTGTCATCCACGCAAACGCAGCGACCTGCCGCCAACAAGCCATCGAGTTTCTTCGGCAACAACGCGCCATACGGAATCGGCCAACCAACATGGTTTGCTCCCTGTGCGCCACCCACTCCGATCACGTCGTCGAACTTCTTGCCCGCGCGTGATTCCGCGTAGGTAAGCTGGCGCACGCCGGCCAGTGTGCGTGTGATGCGGACACCGAGTTGCGGCGCGGTCTGCAAAAGGAAAATGTTCTCGCCGCCGGGCGTGTTGCGCAGTTGCTGGACGCGCTTCCAAATACTGCGGCGGTGTTCCATTTCCAGGCGGGTCAACTCCTTCACGTCCAAGCCGTCGGCCATTGGCCCGCGCAAGTTCACCCATTTCACGCTTGCCAGCGGCTCAACCGAACCGAGCGACTTGAACCCGGCCGCCTTCAACTTGTTCATGTCCGCCCGATCCACGTTACCGAGCCGATGCACCATGCCAATGGCGTGCAATCGTTGCTCGAACTCCGCGCCCGCCGCCGCAAAAATGTCGCCGTCACCCGTGGCATCCACGACCACTTTGGCCAGAATCGCCTGACGACCCGACTTGCTCTCAAAGACCACGCCCCGAATCGTGTTGCCGTCCATCACCACATCGGTGGCCCAGCAATGTAACAACACGTTGGCGCCCGACTCGGCGATCATTTCGTCCATGAAAAACTTGGTGGCTTCGGGATCGGTTGTCGGATTGTGTTTGCCCTCCTCGTGGTTGATGATGGCGCCCGACACCTTCGTGTGTCGCTGCAGCAACTCGTCACCGATCCCCCGCAGCACCTTAATTTTCTGGCCGTTCTCTTTTGCGTGTGTGCTGATGACAACCAGCACGATTCCACCCGTCCACAACCCGCCAAAATGACCGTACCGCTCGACAATCGTTGTTTTCACGCCCGCTCGCGCCGCCGCCACCGCCGCCGCGAACCCGGCCGGGCCGCCGCCGACCACCAACACATCCGTTTCTGCCACTACCGGCAGGAGGCGTTCGGGTTGGATGACCTTGCCGTCCACGAGGCTGGCAGGATGGCGATCGCGCGGTTTGACGGGAATCTGTTTTCGCACGGCGTCCCAGCCGGTCGGCGTCGGGTTTTTGGCGTCAAGTTCATCGGCCACGGTGCGCGTGGCGAACGCGGTGCCCAGTCCGGCGGCGGAAAGGATTCGGATCAATTCACGGCGAGAGATGTGGTGGTTCATATCATGACCTCGATTGTACGGCCATGTTTAGGGTGCGCTCTTTTTTCTGTCAATAGCCAAGCGATCAAGGGAGAAACGCGGGGCTTGTCTTGACACTGCTGCCCTGCAACACATTGTCCTTGCTGTGAGGAGGCAGTGTTCGGATGCGCCCAAGAACACGGCGGGTCGGGTCAATTCGTGCCGTCGGGAGGCGCGTCGGCGAACTTCCAGGTGGGCTGGGTGTCGCGGGCAAGCGGTAGGCGGCGGAGTTGGGCGCGGAGAAGCTCGATGGGGATGGGACCGTGTGAGAGGACGGCGTCGTGAAATGATTGGTCGGAAAGCTTCATTTCGTTGCGTAGGGCGCGCAACTGGAGGCCGCCGAGGAGGTACCCGGCCTGGTACAACGGCGGGGCGTGCGCGATGAAGCGGCGGATTTCGCTGGTAGCGCCGAGTCGCTCGTGGCCGACGCGTTCGACGAAGAAGTTGACCATTTCCTCCGGTTTCATCTGACCGAGGTGGAATTTCAGCGTTACGATGATTCGCGCGGCGCGCGTCATTCGCCAGAAGAGCATTCCGATTCGTTCCTGCGGGGTGCGTGCCCAGCCCAGTTCCCAAAACCGCAGTTCGCAGTACAACGCCCAGCCTTCCACGTAGAACGGTGTGCCGAACCATTGCCGATAATCGTCGTGGCGGGCGGCTTGGAACAGTTGAAGGTGATGGCCTGGGATCAGTTCGTGCATCACGGTCAGGCGGGTGAACGCGCGGTTGTTGCCGCGCATGACCATCAGTTTGTCCTCCTGGTTCATTTCGGCGTTGGCGTAAGCGACCATCATGTGCTGGTTGTTGTAGGCGGCGTAGGGGATGGTTTTGAGTGTTTCGGGTGACATCATGGTCAGCCGCCAGGTCTCCTCGCAAAGCGGCGGCACGGTGACGAAGCGGTGTTTCTTGGAAAAATCAATCGCTTCGCGGGCAATCTGTGACACCAGTTCGTCCTGCTGTCCCGGCGGGACAAAATCCGATTTTACCTTTGCCAGCGCCGCTTTCCAGTCGTCGCCGCATCCCATGGCGCGGGCGGCTTTTCGCATTTCGTTTTCGCACCAGGCCAGTTCGCGTTCGCCGATGGCGATCAATTCCTCCGCGCGGTAGGGAAGCCACTCGAAGCGAATCGCCTCGGCCAGTGCTCCGGCGCCGACCGGCTCGCCGACGAGCGGGTCTTCATCCTTGCCTTTCTGGCCGGCGATTTCCTCGCGCAAATGTTTGGCGTACTCGTCCAGCGCTTTGGTGGCATCGTTGTACGGCGTTTTCACCCACCAGGAGAAATCCGGTTTGAACCCGTTGTAGAACTCGAACCACTTTTTCAGCGTCTCGCGCAACTGGCTGACCGTCTCGGCCGCGCGCAGAGCGAGCGCAGGGCTGACGGCGGTCTTTTTCTCTTTGACCGCCTTTTCGGATTGTTCCTTGAGTTGTTTTGCCTGACGAGCAATTTCGGCGACCTTGTTGGCCGCGTTTTGGCTTTCGATAGAGTCGCGCCGCCACCGGGTTTGTTCGAGTTCAAGAATGGCCTCGCGAAACGTCAGCCAATCGTTCATCTCCGCCAGTCGTTTGCGGTCATGAGCGATCCGTGCCAGCGAGGATTCGAGTTTGGTCCGCAACAGCAGATAGTCCACGCGCGCCGACGGGTCGAGCGCGTCGAAATCCACCGACGACAAGCGGGTTTGCCAGTCGCGGTAGAGTTGCTCCAGTCGTTGCCAGCGCGTTTCCGACCACGGAAGATCATAAAAACGACTGACACTCTGTTCGTCGGCCTGACAGCGACGGATCAGGTCCGGCAGCGACGCGGTTTTTTCGGTAGCCGCCGGCGGCGGCTGCTGCTGGCCGGTGAAGTTGGTTTGCGGCGTTGCTGCCAGGAACAGCGTGAGCAGAAGAAGGTTCATTGGTGGAGGTTTATTTGTTCAGGACGGCCTGGGCGTGGCGGGCGTAGTGGCCGTGGAGGTCCTGGGCGTATTGGCGAAGGATTTTCTCGCCAAGACCGCCGCTGTCGCCGCACCGATACAATGCTCGGGCGGTGTAGAGTTCTTTCAATTGTTCGTTGCGGCGAACATTGTCGGTGCCGCTGGGAACGATCTTTTCGAGGGCGGCGGTGATGTTGGTTTGGGCGTGTCCGGCGAGGCCGGGTTTTTGCAGCAGAGCCGCCAGCGGCGCGGCGGCGGCGGGATCGCCGAGCGCTTCCAGTGCCAGAGCGACGGCGCGGAAATGGGAAAACTCGCTTTGCGGGGTGAGACGGTTGACCTTTTCGAGGATGGGAGCGAGGGCGCGTTTGTCTTTGGTTCGTCCCAGCGCGATGACGAGGCTGTCGAGCGGGCTGATGCAGGCGCCGAACTGGCCCATGCCCTTGTAGTTCCAACCTTTGTCCCATTCGGTGGCGGCGGCGACGGCGTGGACGAGTGTTTCGACGCCGGTGGGGTCACCCATCATGCCGAGGATGTGGGCGTAAGCGAGGCGTTCTTTTTCGTCGCGAGCTTTTGCGTAGGCGTCGCGCAGCATTGGCTGAGCGACATCGAACTGGGCAAGCACCACTTCGAGCTGGTTGAAGTCCTTGGCTACCGCTTTGACAGCCTCGGCGACCCGCGTTTTTGGCAACGGGAAGTTGTCCGTCTCGGTGAGGACGCTTTCGGGCAGGATGTCCATTTTCACGAGGTGTCGTTGGAGGGCTTTGATGTCGAGGTCGCGGGTGCCGCCGTTTTTCTTTGCGATCATGGCGGCGGCGACGCCGGCGGCATAGCCCTGGTTCTGGATGTCGGGTTGCATGCGTATGACGGGGATGGCGTCGCGGTGGGCGCTGACGCCGAGGCCGGTCACGATTACGCCGTCAATCCCTTTCGGCAAGAGGCAGCGCCACGGCACATGCACGTCAATGCTCGCCTTGTGAGGGGGGCGCAACAGGAACATCGGGTGGATGATGTAGCCGTGCGAATCGAAGTTGCTGCGAGCGATGACGATGGTATCGGGATGGGTCCGACCGAGGATCATGTCCATCGGCGAGAGAAAGGCGTCGCCGACGATTTGGCGGCGTTCGCGGCTGTCCACGAGTTGGCCGAGGTCGTAGGCTTTCTGGAATTTTTGGCGAGCGGTCACCAGGGCGCGCCAGATATCGAACACGTCGGTGTCGTCCACAAATGTGTAGTCGGTGTTGGTGTAGCGTTGACCGAGTTCGCGCGGCGGCAGCCCGGTGCCCTGCACGGCCATGTCATCGGGGCCGGTGTAACGGCAGGCGGCGCCGGCGCTGGCGGCAATGTCGGCATTGCCGGTGGCGTCCACGACGACTTTGGCCAGCACAACGCCGCGTCCGTGAGGTGTGAGGACCACGACGCCTGTGACGCGGTCATTTTCGACGAGAGCGCCTTCGCCGAAGGTGCCGTACCAAATGTCCACATTGGCCTTTCGGAGTTCGCGTCGGTACCATTCGCTTTTGTGTTCGGGGTCCCAGGATCGGTCGGTGTTGATCGGGCCGCCGAGTTCGGCGACGCCCCGGTCAATCTCGCGGGTGAACCCGACCCGGTTGCCGTGGTAGTAGGTGGAAATGTAGCCGGTGGTGCCGATGCCGCCGAGACCGTGGAGATACTCCAGCAACAGCGTTTTGGCTCCCTGTCGTCCTGCGCCGATGCCGGCCGGCGCGCCGCCGGTGCCGCCGCCGACCACGACGACATCGTATTCGCCGAGCACGGGCAGGCCGTGGAGTTCGACCGGCACACTGCGTTGGCCGAGGCGGTAGTTGCCGTGGGCGCTGGCGTCGCGGGTTTGGCCGGCGACAGCGTCTTTCGGGGTTGCGCCGGGCACGCGGACGCCTTCCAGCGGCGGTTGTTGTTTGGCCAAGGCGGCAGCGGCTTCGCCGACGCGGGCACCGACGGCCATCGAGTGGACGGGACGGGTGAGAGCGGCGGCGGTTTCGCGCGGGAGATCGGCGCAGCCGTTCAACACGAAGAGACGCTCCACGCCCTGCGGTTGGAGACACTCCAGTGGCAATTTGTCGGGGCCGGGCCAGGCGCCGCGATAGGCTTGTTTGGCCTGAAAGAAATCAGGTGGAACCTGGAAAAGCGTTTCTGAGGCGTCCACAGCTTCTTTTGTCCATGTCATATCGCGGGCAATCTGTTCGGCAGCGGCAAACGAGGCGAAGCTGCCGTCGCGCATGGTGATGGGGAGTTCGTATTCGTGGATCGGGTAGGTTTTGCCCTTGCGGTCGGTCACGGTCAATGGATGCGGGCGAGCGACGATGTTTTTGCCGGCAGGGCCGCCGACGACAATGCGGCGGAACTTGTGTGTTTCGGCGGGATATTCGCTGAATTTCGCGCCGGCCAGTCGGGCAACGGCGCCGCGGTCGGTGGCGTCCACGATGATTTTGGCGAGGACGGCCTGGCGGCCGGAGCGGTTGGCGATGACGACGCCGGCGGGTTTGCCGTTGGCGTCGCGCAAGAGGTCGGCGAGGTAACTGGTGTAGAGGAACTGGACGTTTGCTTTCAGCAGGGCTTCTTCCAGCAGGCGCTTGACCTGCATTGGCGTGACCGGTTGCGGACGGTCGGGCGCGGCCGTGGGCGGGGGCGTATCGCCTTCCACGATGATTTCTCCCAGGAGGATGCGTTCGCTGCTGGTGGTTTTGTTGACGGTGATTGTCAGTTTGCGCGCGGTGGTTTTGAACTCGGTTGCCAGTGGCACGGCCTCGTCGTCGGAGATGGGGCGCCCGGCGAGGTCGTTGGTGGCAACGACGGTTTGTTTGCCGTCGGTGACGGTGATTTTGGCGACCTCAAAATCGTCCGGTCGCTGGTAGGCCATGACGGTGACCCTGGTGATGTTGGCGTCCTTGCCGAGGTCGAGGGTGAAGGTTACATCGCTGTCAAACTGGACACTGTCGCGGGTGGCGTTTTGCCATTTGCCGTCGGTGAGCAGGCGGGGCGGTTTGGTGTCGGCATGTTTCTTGGAGGAAGGTTTGTCGGCGGTGTACTGGAACGGCAAGCCCGGGCCGAGGCTGGCGGAGGCGGGGGGAGACGCCTTGAAAATGTTTTTCGAGAGTTCCGTGGTCGGCATTTCGCCGGGTTCGACCCAGAGGCGGTAGGTGCCGCAGATGTCCTCGCCAAGATAGGGTCGCGGCGCAACCAGGAAGACCGTGGCACCGTTTTTGGCTGCGGCGAGCGCGGCTTCGACGCCGCCGGATGCGCCGCCGACGACCACGACATCCACTTCGGCGAGGACGGGGATGGTGCCGGCGGGTTCAACGGCTTCCTTGGCGAGGGCGGCGCGAAACAGGAACAACAGGGAGAAGGCGATCAGGAGGTTTTTCATCATCATGAGGCGAGATTATGCCCGGAAGCTCGTCCGCTTGCAACCCGTTCCGCGTGGAAAAGATACTGTTGCGCCCAACCGGCATAAGGCCCGAAGTCAACCCGCCGTTTCATGCGATGGAGAGCGCGTTTCATCCACACGTCCACGGGGAATGCCGCGTCGTGGCCGCACGAAAACAACAACACGCAGTTGGCGATCTTCTCGCCGACGCCGTCCAGTTTCAACAACTCCTCCCGTGCTCGCGCCAGTTCCATTCGCCGCAGGCCGTCGAGATCGAGCCGTCCGCTGTCCACGGCCCGCGCTGCCGCCAGCAGGTAGGGGGCGCGGAAACCGAGTTTGCAGGCGCGAAGTGCTGTTTCCGTCGTTCGCGCGATCGTCGAAGCCGACGGGAAACAACAGGCGCCGTTCCAGAGGGGCTCGCCGAATCGTTGCGCCAGCAACTCGACAATGTGGCGGATCTGCGTGATCTGCTTGGAGGAACTGGCGATGAACGATGCCAGTGTTTCCCACGGTTCCTGCCGCAGCACCCGCAATCCCCAGTGCCGTCGCACTGCCGCCTGCAACGACGGCTCTGGAGGAAACGTGGCGACGATTTTCCGCAGGGAGCGATCGAGCGCAAAATAGTGGCAATCCACATCGCCCTCCAACACGTCGCCCACCTGTCGCACGCGCATCCGTTGGCCGGCGACCACGCCGACATACCAGCCGTCGGCCTCGCGTCGCCAACGAAATGCCTGGCCGCACTCCAGGGTGGCGGCAAGTTGGAAATCAGCAACATTGATTCGACCGGTCATTTCTGATACGAACGCTATCATGTTGAACCGGGAGGTCAAATCCGCTTGTCCACCGGGCGGCGTGATCCATTTCGTCGGCATCTGTGGCACGGCCATGGCGTCGGTGGCCGCGCTGTGTCGCGAGGTCGGTTACGTCGTTACCGGCAGCGACCAGAATGTGTATCCGCCGATGTCCACGTTTCTGGAATCGCGCGGGATCCGACTCCAAAACGGTTATCGGCCCGAAAACCTTGATCACCGGCCCGATCTCATTGTCATCGGCAACGCCATGAGACGGGGCAACCCGGAAGTCGAACGCATCCTGGATGAGCGGCTTTGTTATTGTTCCTTGCCGGAACTGGTACGCGAATTTTTTATCCGGGGTAAACATTCCATCGTCATCGCCGGCACTCACGGCAAAACCACCACCTCCTCCCTGCTGGCCTGGATACTCGAATCTGCCGGGCTGAATCCCTCGTTTTTGATCGGCGGTATCCCGAACAATTTCAACGCCGGCGCGCGGCTCGGAACCGGCGGCCATTTTGTCATCGAGGGCGACGAGTATGACACGGCGTTTTTCGACAAGCGCAGCAAGTTTGTCCATTACCTGCCCGACACGGTCATCCTCAACAACATCGAATACGACCATGCCGACATCTTCCCCGACCTTGCCGCCGTGAAACGGGCATTCCGTCAACTGGTGGCGGTCGTGCCGCGGCGCGGCCTGATCATCGCCAACGGCGAGGATGGCAACGTCCGCGATGTTGTGGCCGGCTGCCAGTGCCGCGTTCGATTTTTCACGCTGGCAGACTTTGACGGGTTTCGCATTCCCCTGGCCGGCACGCACAACCAACGCAATGCCGCGGCGGTGGCGGTTTGTTGCGCCGAACTGGGGCTGACCCGCGAACAGGTCCAGCGTGGGTTCGACACCTTTAGCGGTGTCAAACGTCGGATGGAAGTGCGCGGTGAAACGGCGGGGGTAACGGTATTGGATGATTTTGCTCATCATCCGACGGCGCTGGTGGAGACCATCGGCGCCATTCGACAACGATATCCCGGACGACGGCTCTGGGCGTTGTTCGAGCCGCGTAGCAACACCACGCGCCGCAACGTGTTCCAGCGGGAACTCACAGAGGCATTGGCATTGGCTGATGGTGTTTTCGTGGCTCGTGTGGATCGTCTGAACGAGTTGTCTGAATCAGAGCGACTAAATCCAGAAGTGCTTGTGGCCGATTTGGTTGCACGCGGAAAACCGGCTGTATATGCGGCGGGCGCGGATGAGATCGTAGAATCACTTGTTCCGCAATTGAAGGAAGGGGATGTTGTTGCGGTTTTCAGCAATGGCAGCTTTGGCGGAATCCATGAAAAACTGCTGGGGAGACTCCGTCAAAATTATCCCAACAAACCCTTGCGCTAAGCGTTCTTGCAACTCCGTTCTTGCTAAGGACGGGGAGGGTTACTAAAATGCGAATGGGATGAAAGCCAAATGGGAACATTGGGAGTGCCAAAACCTGCAAAACGCTCTTTCCAAGGAGTGGCTGGAAACCAATGGGCTGGGAGGATATGCCTCGTCCACCATCATCGGCACCAATACCCGACGGCATCATGGATTGCTGGTCTGCGCCTTGAAACCGCCGACGGCACGGCATGTGTTGTTGTCGAAACTGGAAGAGCGTGTCGTTTTGGACAACCAAGAATCGCATCTGAGCACCAACCTGTACCCAGGTACCGTTTTCCCGCACGGATTCAACATCCAAAACGAGTTTCGTCTTCGTCCGTGGCCGACCTTCCGCTACGCGACCTCCTCATTTGAGATCGAGAAATCAGTTTGCCTCGTTCACGGCGAGAACACCCTCGTGGCGGCCTATCACAACTGCCACTCCGACAGCGCCGTCAATCTGGTCGTTCGCCCGTTGCTGGCATTTCGAGATCACAATCGTCTTGCCGGGCGCGACGACAGCTTGAATCTGACGGTCGAACAACGAGACGGCGTCCTCTCCATTCAACCACAACCGTCGCTGCCGCGACTCTATTTTCATCACTCGCCGGCCAGGGTGGAAATCCGTGCCGACTGGTATTACCGTCTCCTCTTCCCTATTGATCAGGAACGCGGACTCGAATGCCAGGAAGACCTTTTCAGCCCGTTTGAACTAACGTTTTGCCTTTCTCCCGGTGAAACCGTCTATCTGACCAGCACCACGGAAACACGCAAGACCGTGAATGCCACCGCGTTGTTGGAGGAAGAACGCCAGCGCCGCGGGAGGTTTCGCTGCTCGGATCCGGTACGCAGTGCCCTACAATGGGCAGCCGACAGTTTTCTTGTCCGCCGCGGCGAGGAGGGCCTGACCATTCTGACAGGGTATCCTTGGTTCACCGACTCCGGTCGCGGTGCCATGATCGCATTGCCGGGATTGCTGTTGACGAGCCGCCGGTTTGAGGAGGCCCGACAGGTTCTTTTGACCTTTGCCCGTTACTGTCATCGCGGCCTGATCCCCAACGTCTTCCCCAACTCCGACGACAAACCTTCCTACAATGCCGCGGACGCCTCGCTCTGGTACAGCGTAGCGGCATGGAAATACTGGAAGGCCAGCGGCAACAACGATGGCATCCGAGAACTGTTGCCCACCCTGCGAGAAATTGTCCGCCACTACCAGGAAGGTACTCGTTTCGATATTTATGCCGACACCGACGGCCTGATCAACGCCGGCGCGCCTGGCACGCAGTTGACATGGATGGACGTCAAACTCGAAGGCTACATCCCCACGCCCCGCCACGGTAAGCCCGTCGAAATCAACGCGCTCTGGTTCAACACCCTCCTCATGCTCGCCGAGTTGGAAGAACAAGTCGGCCAAAACTTCGAGGCCGCCACCGCCCTGCGACGAGAGGCCGACCGCGTCGCTGCCAGCTTCGTCAACCTGTTTTGGTTCGCCGATGGCGGTTATCTTTACGATGTTGTTCAAGGCGATTTCCGCGACGCCAGCATCCGCCCCAATCAGATTTTTGCCGTCAGCCTCCCCCACTCGCCATTGAGCGCCGAACAACAACAGTCGGTGCTCCACATCGTCACCCAACACCTCCTCACCCCCTACGGCCTGCGAACTCTTTCCCCGCAACACGAAAAATACGCCCGCCGCTACACCGGCACCCGCTGGCAACGCGACGCCATTCGCCACCAGGGCACCGTCTGGCCCTGGCTCATCGGTCCGTATGGCGACGCCTTCCTCCGGGTTCACGGCAACGACAAAACGCAGCGCGCCGAATTGCTCCGTCATCTCCAACCCCTCCTCAAACACCTCGAAGAAGCCGGCCTGGGCAGCATCTCCGAAATGTTCGACGCCGAGGCGCCCCACCGTCCCGCCGGTTGCCCGGCCCGCGCCTGCAGCGTCTCCGAACTCTTTCGCCTCTACGACCTCTGCCGAAAATGACGCCGCACATTTGCGCCTGACCCAAACCTGCGCTAGTCTCATGCGCCATGAGATTTTTCGACATCACCGTTCCCGTTCACGAAGGAATGGTCGTCTGGCCCAGAGACCCGGGCGTCTCGCTGTCGCTGGCCCGCAACATGGCTCGCGGCGACGGCGCCAACGTTACCCGCATCGAAATGGGCGCGCACACGGGTACCCACGTGGATGCCCCGTTCCATTTTCTTCCTCACGGCAACGGCGTGGAGCAACTCCCGCTGGAAACCCTCATCGGCCCCTGCCGCGTGTTCGACCTCACCGACATCCCCGGACACATTGACCGCGCCACGCTCGAACGCTGCGACCTCAACGGCGTAACGCGCGCCCTGTTCAAGACCCGCAACTCACAACGCTGGGCGCGCGGCGAAACCACCTTCGACCCGTCCTTCACCGCCATCGTCGCCGACGGCGCCGCCCGGTTGGTCGAGTGCGGCCTGAAACTGATCGGCGTGGATTACCTTTCCGTCGAGCCGTTCGGCAGCAAGGAACATCCCGTGCACCACCGCCTTCTCGGCGCCAACATCATCGTCCTCGAAGGCCTCAACCTCGGCAACGTCGCGGCAGGCGACTACGAACTCATTGCTCTGCCGTTACGTCTGCGCGGCGCCGACGGCTCACCCGCCCGTGTCGTGCTTCGCACTTTATGAACCCCAAACCACTGACAGGAAAAAACGCGCTGATTTTTGGTGTCGCCAACAAACGATCCATCGCCTGGGCCATCGCCCGGACATGGGCCGAGGCCGGAGCCAGACTGGCCTTTACCTATCAAGGCGATCGCATCAAGGAAAACGTCGAGGAACTGGCCGGTTCCTTTGGTGCCGACACGCCGATGTACCCGTGCGATGTGACTCGCGACGAGGAAATCCACCACGCCTTCGCCTCCGCTGCGAAGGATTTCAACGGGCGGCTGGACATCCTGTTGCACTCCATCGCGTTCGCCCCGCGAGAGGCGCTCGAAGGCCGTTTTGTGAACACTTCGCGCGAGGCCTTTCGCATCGCCTGCGACGTTAGCGCCTACTCATTGGTCGCCCTGGCGCGGGCCGCGGCGCCGTTGATGACGGCGGGTGGTTCAATCATTGCCCTCAGTTACTACGGCGCAGTCAAAGTCGTGCCACATTACAATGTCATGGGCGTCGCCAAGGCCGCGCTCGAAGCCTGTGTCCGCTATTTGGCCTACGACCTCGGCCCGCAAAAAATCCGCGTCAACGCCATCAGCGCCGGTCCCGTCAACACCCTGGCGGCGCGCGGCATCTCCGGTTTCTCCCAGATGCTCCGCCACTACGAGGAACACACACCGTTGAAACGCAACCTCGAACCGCGCGAACTGGGCGACGCGGGGCTTTTCCTTGCCAGCGACATGTCCACCGCGATAACCGGCCAGGTGTTGTACGTGGATTGTGGCTACGAGATCATGGGGATGTGAGCGTCCCCTCGCGCCGAAACCTCCGAGTTCTGGAACCCTCTCCCCCACGAACCTTGCCACACGCGCCAAAATCAATTTCGTGGCACGTGCCACGAAATTGATTTTATGGTTTCGGAGGATTGCCGGCCATAAAATGGGCAGCCAGTTCGCAGTACTCTTCGGCGTAGCGCCGGATTTGAGAGCGTTCTTTCGGGCCGAGCGTGCTGACCACCTTTGCCGGGGAACCGTACACCAACGAGCCGGGCGGTATCACCGTGTCCTGTGTTACCAACGCCGCCGCGCCGATGATGCTTTGTTCGCCGATGACCACGCGATCCATAATGACCGCCCCCATCCCGATCAGCACCTCATCGTGAATGGTGCAACCGTGTAGAATCACCCCGTGGCCGGCCGTGACGTAATTACCGATAACGCACGGTTCGTGGTAACCAACATGACAGACGGAGCTGTCCTGAATGTTCGTGTGATGCCCAATGATGACGGGATGGATGTCACCGCGCAGCACAACGTTGAACCAAATACTCGAACCATCGCCAACGCGTACGTCGCCGATCAATCGTGCGCCGTCGGCCACAAACACGTTTTCGCCCAACCGGGCCTGTTTGCCTTGATAATTGTAGATGCTCATCGGAGTTGATTTTCGCCCGCGTCGCGGCAAAATGCAATCCGTGAAACCAATCTCAGAACTTGTCGTCCGCCTCGGCGAAGATTTCAATTGGTGGCTTGCGCCCGCGACGGATCCGACCATCGCGCGCGTGGCTCAACACGGCGTGCTCGACCCTCGACAGGTCCGTGAACTGCTGGAACAACTCCCCCAGTATCACGTTCACGGTCTCGACCCGCAATGGTTCGACCGCGCCTTCCGTCTGTTTGCCATGGACGCCGAGATTGGCGAGGGTTCTCTCCGTCTTGTTGCCAGCGACAAGGGCGGGGAAGCCTTTGCTTTGCCGGTGCTTGATGAGGATGGCGACGGGCCGTACCAGGATTTTCTCGACGCGCTTGCCGTGGCGCGAGTTCGCTGCCTCAACGCCGAGCGTCACTACGCCCGCGCCTGTACCGTGGATGAGATGTGGGAGGAACTCGACGCTCTTGATCGGGACCGTTATTTCAGCGCCGAGATCATTCACGCCTTTGACCAGATCAACGAAATTCTCCAGTGGAGTCCCGCCGAATGGGATCAGCCCTAGCCGCGGCCCTTCTTCTCTCCGCCAACTGGTCCGCGCTGGAACCTTTCCAACAGACCGTCTCTCGCGCCCGGTTCGATCATCTTCTCGCCACCGTATATTCTCCTTCAGGCGCGTTCACCAATCACCTTGCCTACACCGACGGCTCCGTGGCCATCCGCTCCGCAACCAACACCCTTTTCGTCCTTCGTTTTGCGCCGCCGGAAATCCAACCACCTGCGTCCGCCCCTTTGATTCGCCGCATCGCCCTTGATCCGGGCCACATCGGCGGCGACTGGGCGCGGTTTGAGGAACGCCATTTCGCTTGCGGCAACGACAAACCGATTGAGGAAGCCGCTCTCAACCTCACCGTCGCCCGCTTGCTCCAACAACGCCTTGAAAAGGCGGGATTGACCGTGTTTCTCACCAAAAACAATCTCCAGCCCGTCACCGACCAGCGACCTCCCATCGCCCGTGCCGACATCGTTGCTCGCGCCCGCAAAATCAATGACGAGATCAAACCCGATCTCACTCTTTGCATCCACTTCAACGCCACCGCGGGCAAAGACCTCGTGAACGACAATCGCCTCGGTGTCTTCATCCATGGCAATTACCTGCCGACAGAACTTGCCGACGACGAGCAGAAGTTTCATCTCCTCGCCAAACTGCTGGAGCACAGCCATTCCGTCGAGCGGGCCGTCGCCGAATCCATCGCCAACGCCCTGGCCAGAGCTACCCGACTCGAACCGTTACCTCCTTCCGAAAACGCCGTCCCAGCCGGCGAAAACCCCTACGTCCTTCTTCGCAATCTCGCTGCCAACCGCTTGTATCGCGGCCCTGTCGTTTATCTGGAGCCGTACTATATGAACAACCGCGTCGTGTACCAGCGCCTCCAACTTGGCGATTACGACGGCGTCAAAAAAATCGGCCCTCACCTCTATCGCAGTATTTTCCGCGAATATGCCGATGCTGTTGCCGACGGTTTGCTCAGCTTCCTCGAAACTGCTCCCAAAGGCGGTCAAACCGGCTCTCGTAAATGAGATCGTAAAGCTCAATCTCTTCGGGATGTTCGCGGGCCATCTCGCTGTACAACAACGACCGCTCGACGACAATATCCGCGTCCGACACATCCGACATCAGAATCAACGAGCAAATCCGATCAGCTCGCCGCTGCAACGCTTCGTATTCTTGCTTCGTCATCATACCCATCCTAATTTATCACGGAATGACACCGCGTGAGATTCGATTTGCCGCCGACGGCATGTTGCAATCGCTGGCCACCTGGTTACGGGTGCTTGGCTACGATTGCCTCAGCCGGCCCGACCAGTCGGGACGGGCGTTACTGGAACAAGCGGTGGTCGAAGACCGCGTGTTTCTTACCCGCAACGCCCATCTCGATGACAACCTGCCCCGCGCGTTGCTGGCGCGGGCCAATATCCTCTACGTTCTCGGCGAACGGCTGCCCGACCAATTGCGCGAAATCGTGACAAAATTCGATCTCGACACCGCCGCGTTTGCTTTCACCCGTTGCGTCGTCTGCAATCGTCCGCTCCAGCGCGCCGACAGGGCGGCGGACGTTCCGCCCGATGTGGCGGCGCGGGAAACGGAATTCTGGCATTGCGCCGCCTGCGGTAAAACCTTCTGGCGCGGCAGTCACGTGACCAACAGTCTCGCGCATCTGCGGCGGTGGCTTGCGGCCCGATGATTGTCGTCCGCAAACAAGAACAAAGCCGGTTTCCCATTTGACGGTGATGCCACGGGGACAAGCAAAAGGAGGGCCGGTTTACATTCGGATGGGGGTGTGATGAGAAGCGGTGGACAACGTGCCACCTGGTCGGACACACTTTCCGTTTGTCCGCCATTGGAAACACACCTTCGGCGCCTCGGCCACGACACGAATTGGGACAAGCTGGAAGCTTGCCCCGCCGTGCCTATCACTTCGGATCGCACTCTTCGGGTGGACGGGGGGTTGCAGGACAAGAGGCGCTCTGGTAGTCTTCGCCTCCACGAGTTCATGAAACCTGTTGGCAAATTTCAGGGGTTGGGACGCGCCATCGGCATCGGTTCGGAGATGGTGGCGGCCACGGGCGTCGGCGCGGCCATCGGCTGGTGGCTGGATCGTCTCACGGGCTGGTCTCCGTGGTTGCTTGTGGTTTTCTTTGTTCTGGGATCGGCGGCGGGTTTTCTGGCGGTGTATCGCGGGATGCAGATGGGGAAAGGGGCGGAGAAGTGACCACGCCCGCGGTGTTGGGTGTGATGTTGGGGGCGATTATTGGCGGTGTCTATATCGCGCTGCAACGGATCGAGCTGCGGCGCAAAAACGCGACCATTCAGCCGCGTGGGGTTATTGTGTTGGTGCCGGGGGCGGTGGGGCGGCTGGTGTTTCTGGTGGTGGCGTGGTGGCTGGCGTTTCAGTTCACGACGGCGGACAAATACTGGTTGACGGGAAGCCTGGCGGTTTCCTATAGTTTGCCGCTCGTTTGGCAGTTGAAGCAGATGATTTTCCCAAAGAGGTGAGGAGTTCACGATGGGTGAGCATCACGTCATAACGCATGTACCAATGGAGTTGTTCGGCATCAACCTGAGCATCACCAACTCGGTGGTGATGTTGTGGTTGGCCGCGCTGCTGACCTTTTTGTTTCTGGCGCTGGCGGCCCGTGTCATCCGTCTCACCGGTGAAGGTCGGTTTGCGAACCTGGTGGAGGCGTTGCTGGAGTTTGTGCGCGAGAACATTACCGAGGCGTTCATGGGACATCACGGGGCGAAATGGTTTCCGTTTGTGGCGTGTGTCTTTTTCTTTGTGTTGTTCGGCAATCTGCTCGGCCTGGTGCCGGTGCCCGGTTATTTTCATGCGGCGACCAATAATCTGAACGTCACCGGCACGCTGGCCATCGTGGTGTTTCTGGTGGTGCAGGGTGTGGCCATCAAGACGCACGGGCTGAAATATTATCTTGGCGTCCTCTTCCCGAAGAGCGCGCCCGGGTGGCTGCGGTTTACATTGATGCCGATTATCGAATTGATCGGCGTGTTGGCGCGACCGTTTTCGCTGGCGATTCGTCTGTTTGCCAACATGACGGCGGGTCACCAGATCATTTTGGTGTTGTTGACGGGCGAGTTGATCGGCGTGACCTATCTGTTGCAACAGGGCATCCTCATGAAGTGTCTGGCGCCGCTGCCGCTGGTGAGCGTGATCGTGATGGATGCGTTTGAGATTTTTGTGGCCTTTATTCAGGCCTTTATTTTCGCCCTGTTAACCGCGTTGTATCTCGGCGAAGCACTGGAAGAATCCCACTAAACGGAGGAAACACATGTTAGCGGAAGCAGCAACCCAAGCAGTTCAAGCACTCGGTCCGGCGGCCTATGCCTGGCTCGGCGCGGGCCTGGCCGTTGGCCTGGGCACGCTCGGTTCGGGCGTCGGTATCGGCATTATTTTCGGCAAGAGCATCGAGAGCGCCGCGCGCCAGCCCGAAGCCCTGCCGCTGGTACAGCGGCTGATGTTCACGGGGTTCGCGCTCGTGGAAGCCCAGGCGCTCTACGCGCTGTTGATCACCTTCCTTCTGCTGGGGAAGAAATAGGTTGCCCATGAACCACATCCAACGCATTGCGTGCGCGCTGGTCGCGCTGGGCGCCACGGCGGCGCAAGCGGCGGAACACGCCGCGCCGGGCGCTGGCGAACAGATTCCGCCAATGGACTGGGGGTTGCAGATCTGGACGTTGGTAGCCTTTATCGTCCTGTTGGCGCTGCTGAGCAAGTTTGCCTTCAAACCCATCGCCCATGCCCTCGACCGCCGAGGCAAGACCATCAAAGCTTCCATCGAGGAAGCCGAGAAATCCCGCGCCGAAGCCAAGAAACTGATGGAAGAATATCAGCAACAACTTGCCCAGGCCCGTGCCGAAGCCGCCAAGATTGTGGACGAGGCTCGCCTCCTCAGCGAGAAGGTCCGCAAAGAAATGGTGGACAAAGCCAACGCCGAGGCCGCCGCCTCGCTCCAGCGCGTTCAGGAAGAGATCAACCGGCAAAAGGAAAAGGGCGTCCAGGAACTGAAGGATACCGTCGCCAGTCTCTCGGTGCAGATTGCCGCGCGCGTGCTCGAACGCGAAATCAACGAGACAACGCACCGCCAGCTCGTGGACAAACTCATCGCTGACCTCGCCAACGTCCGCAAGAACTGACCGCCATGGCACACGACCCGATCAATGTTGGCTATGCCCGGGCGCTCTTTGAGATGGCGCAGGCCGAGGGCATCGTGGACCGCGTCGAGGAGGAATTGTTTCGCCTTCGCGAGCTGCTCAAAACCAACCCCGCCCTCCTGGAGTTCCTCAAAGATCCCAACATCAAGCACGAAGGCAAACGTCAGGCTCTTGCCGACCTGTTTGGCGGCCGCGTTCATCCCCTGGTGCTCAACATCCTGTTCACGCTCAGCGATCAGAGCCGCAGCGGACGTCTCCTGAACGTCATCGAGGAGTTCAGCGGGGTCGCCGCCGCCTCGCGCCAGAAAGTCAGCGGCGAAGTCATTACCGCCGTCGCGCTCGACGAGGCCACGCGGGCACGGCTGGCGGCCGAGCTGAGCCGCATTACCGGTAAAAATGTGCAGCTTTTCCAAAAGGTTGACCCCTCCATCCTTGGCGGAGCCATCATCAAGGTGGGCGAACAGATCATTGACGCCAGTCTCCGCCACAAACTCGATCAGCTCAAAGACACCCTAGCGCAGTAAGAGGTTTCCCCCATGCCAGAGACACTCACACTTGACCCGAAACAGATCAGCGACGTCCTCCAACGCGCCATCGCCTCCTACAAGGCCGAGGTCAGCGTCGAAGAAGTCGGCGAAGTCATTGACTGCGGCGACGGCATTGCCCGCATCAAAGGACTGCCCAACTGCATGGCCGAGGAGATGCTGGAGTTTCCCAACGGCATCTTCGGCGTGGCGTTGAACCTCGAAAAAGAGGAGGTCGGCGCGATGATCCTCGGCGACTTCACCGCCATCGGCGAGGGCGACCTGGTGAAACGCACTGGCCGCGTTCTCAGCGTCCCCGTGGGCGAGGAACTCTGTGGCCGCGTGGTCAACGCCATCGGCCAGCCCATTGACGGCAAAGGCCCGATCACCGGCAAACAAATGCGCCCCATCGAAACCCGCGCCCCCGGCGTCATCGAACGCCAGCCCGTCAAGGAACCACTCCAAACCGGCTTGAAAGCCATTGACGCCATGGTGCCGATTGGTCGCGGCCAGCGCGAATTGATCATTGGCGACCGCCAGACCGGTAAAACCGCCATCTGCGTGGACACCATCATCAACCAGAAGGGCGGCGACGTGATTTGCATTTACGTGGCCGTCGGCCAGAAAAAGTCCACGGTCGTCAGCGTGGTCGAAACCCTGCAGAAATACGGCGCGATGGATTACACCATCGTCGTCGCTGCCACCGCCAGTGACCCTGCCCCGATGCAGTTTGTGGCACCCTACGCCGGCTGCGCAATGGGCGAGTATTTCCGCGACAACGGCAAACACGCCCTCATCATCTACGACGATCTTTCCAAACACGCCGTCGCCTACCGGCAGGTCTCCCTGCTGCTGCGCCGCCCGCCGGGCCGCGAGGCGTTCCCCGGTGACATCTTCAACCTCCACAGCCGCCTGTTGGAACGCGCCGCCAAACTGCACAACGACGCCCCGCGTCTGAACCCCGCCTACGCCAAGGGCGGCGGCTCGTTGACGGCGCTGCCGATCATCGAGACCCAGGAAGGCGACTACTCTGCCTACATCCCGACCAACGTCATCTCGATTACCGACGGCCAGATTTATCTCGAAAGCGACCTGTTCTACGCCGGCGTGCGACCCGCCATCTCCGCGGGACTTTCGGTGAGCCGCGTCGGCGGCAACGCCCAGACCAAGGCGATGAAGAAAATCGCCGGCACCCTCCGTATCAGCCTTGCCCAGTACCGTGAACTGGCGGCGTTTGCCCAGCTTTCCAGCGATTTGGACAAGGCCACCAAGGCGCAGTTGGACCGCGGCCAACGCATGGTCGAGTTGCTCAAGCAACCGCAGTACCAGCCGTTGCCCGTCGAGGAACAGACCATGATTATCTGGGTCGGAACCAACGGATTTCTTGATGATGTGCCCCTGGAGGCGATCCGCCGATTCGAGACGGAGTTTTACGCTTTCATGCGCAGCAAGTACCCGCAGGTCGGCAAGGAAATCCGCGACCGCAAGGAACTGACCGACAACGTCGTTCTCCAACTGCGGAAAGCCACCGAAGAATTCAAGGCCATGTTCAGCGCCAAGTAAGCGATCATGCCGTCCACCCGCGACATCCGACGCCGCATCAAAGGCGTGCGCAACATCCGCCAGGTCACCCGCGCGATGAATATGATCGCCGCGGCCCGCTTGCGCCGCGCCCAAGCCAAGGCGGAGTCGGCGCGCCCCTACGCCGAGCGGCTCAGCGCGATCCTGCAGGATGTGCTCGCCAGCGGCGTCAGCACCCATCATCCGTTGCTGGTCGAGCGTCCGGTCAAGAACATCGGACTGCTTGTGATCAGTTCCGACCGTGGCCTGTGCGGCGCGTTCAACGCCGGCATCCTGCGCGAGGCGGGGCGGTTCGTTGAGGAACAGACAGCGGAGGTTCGACTCCTGACGGTGGGACGGAAAGCGCGGGAGTTTTTCCAGCGGATGGAAATCCCGATTGACCACTCGTTTCCGCAGCCGTCGCGCGATGTGAGGCTGGAGGAAGTGGGCGCCGTCAGCAAACAGCTCATTAGCGATTACAGCAGTGGTCGCTACGACCAGATTCATCTGGTGTACGCGCAGTTTCTCAGCATCCTTAAGTCGGAACCGTCGGTAATTCAATTGTTGCCGGTGCCGCAACCCGGATCGGAGGAACGGACGGTGCCGCGGACGGCGGTGTATCAGTTTGAGCCGGTGGCGGAGGAGTTGCTGGGCACGTTGTTGCCCCAATACGTTGAGGTGGTGATCTACCGGGCGCTGGTCGAATCGCTGGCCAGCGAACAGGCCGCCCGCATGGTGGCCATGAAGGCGGCCACCGACAGCGCTTCCGACATGATTGAGACACTGACGCGCCAGTACAACCGCGTTCGCCAGGGATCCATCACCACGCAGATTTTGGAGGTCGTTTCCGGCGCCGCGGCGCTGGAGCCTGAAAAGTAGGAGAGATTTATGAGCATCCAAGGACAACGCAAAGGCAAGGTGGCGCAGGTCATCGGGCCGGTGGTGGACATCGAGTTTTTCACCGATCACCTGCCGCCGATCAACACGGCCATCATCATCGAGGACAAAGCGCGCGACATCCATCTCACCTGTGAGGTGGCCGGGCATCTCGGCGACAACACCGTCCGCACCGTGGCCATGAGCGCCACGCAGGGATTGGTGCGCGGCATGGAAGCGATTGACACCGGCGCCCCCATCACCGTGCCTGTCGGTCCGGCGGCGTTGGGGCGCGTGTTTGACCTGCTGGGCAACCCGATTGACGGCAAGGGACCGGTCGATCGCACCCACACGTTGCCGATCCATCGTCCGCCGCCGCCGTTTGAGGAACAGGTTCCCGCCACCAAACAATTCGAGACGGGATTGAAGTCCATTGACCTGCTGGCGCCGTTTGCCAAGGGCGGAAAGATTGGCTTTTTCGGCGGCGCCGGCGTCGGCAAAACGGTGCTCATCCAGGAACTGATCCGCAACATCGCCAAGGAACACAGTGGGTTCTCCGCGTTCGGCGGTGTCGGCGAACGCACCCGCGAAGGCAACGATTTGTACCTTGAAATGACCGAGTCCGGCGTCATCGCCAACACCGTCATGGTGTTCGGCCAGATGAACGAGCCGCCCGGCGCCCGTCTGCGGGTGGCGCTGACCGCGTTGACCGAGGCGGAATACTTCCGCGATTTTGAGGGCAAGGACGTGTTGCTCTTTATTGACAACATTTTCCGATTCACGCAGGCCGGCTCGGAAGTGTCGGCGCTGCTGGGGCGGATGCCGAGCGCCGTCGGCTACCAGCCGACGCTGGGCACCGAGATGGGCGAACTTCAGGAACGGATCACCTCCACCAAACGCGGCTCCATCACCTCGGTGCAGGCCGTCTATGTGCCTGCCGACGACATTACCGACCCGGCGCCGGCAACGACCTTCACGCACTTGGACGGCTCCATCGTGCTTTCGCGCGCGATTTCGGAGCTGGGCATTTATCCCGCAGTGGACCCGCTGGCGTCCACCTCGCGCATTCTCGACCCGCTGGTGGTCGGCGAGGAACACTACCGGGTCGCCCGCGGTGTGCAACAGGTGTTGCAGCGTTACAAGGACCTGCAGGACATCATTGCGATTCTCGGTATGGAGGAACTGAGCGAGGAGGACAAGCTGACCGTCGCCCGCGCCCGCAAAATCCAGCGGTTCCTCTCGCAACCGAACTTTGTGGCCGAACAATTCACCGGTATCCCCGGCAAATACGTGCGCGTCTCCGAAACGGTCCGCAGCTTCAAGGAAATCCTCGAAGGCAAACACGACGACCTTCCCGAACAGGCGTTCTTCATGGTCGGCGTAATCGAGGAAGCCCGCGAAAAAGCGGCCAAGATGAAAAAAGGCTGATGGCGGAAAAAACCTTCCAACTTGAGATTCTAACGCTCCAGCGCCAGTTCCTGCGGGAGGCCGTTCGCTTCGTGGTGGCGCCGGGACAGGAAGGTGTGTTTGAGGTCCTGCCCGGACACGCCCCCTATGTGTTCGCCCTCAAACCCGGCGCGTTGCGCCTGCGGTTTCCCGACGGCAGGGACCAGTACGTGGCCGTCAGCGGCGGTTTTTTGATTGTGCAATCGGAAAGAACCACGGTGCTGACACGCAGCGCGGAACGCCCCGAAGAAATTGACAAGGCCCGCGCCGAAAAAGCAAAAGAACGCGCCGAACAGCGGCTTCACAGCCGCGAAGGGGTGGATGTGCCCCGCGCCCAGGCGGCCCTGCAACGAGCACTTGCCCGCTTGAAGGTGGCGGAATATGCTGGAAAGGGAACATGAACACGAAACTGCCAGGCGCAACCCATTTAAGCCCGGAAACACGCATCGCCGCCTCGGTGGCGGCATGGCAGAAGTTTCGCGAACGCCGCCACAAACATGTCCCCGAACGCCTCCCGTTCATCACCATCTCCCGCGAGTACGGATGCGAAGCGCTTTCGCTGGCGGCGCACCTGGTCGAAATCCTCAACGAACGCTGTCGCCCCGCCGTGCCGTGGGCCAGTTATGATCGGGAAGTGCTCGACCGCGTGGCGCACGAGTTGAATCTCAGCCGCGAAATCGTGGCCTCCATGGACGACCGCCGACGTGATGCCATGAGCGAGTTGTTCGATGCGATTCTCAACCGCAAAGTGGACGAGGCGCTCATGTTCCGCAAGATTGCCGAGGTGCTCCGTTCCCTCGCCACCAACGGCCACACCATCCTCATCGGACGCGGCGGTTATATGTTGACCCGCGACATGAAGACCGGGCTTCACATCCGCCTCGTCGCGCCGCGTTCCTGGCGTATCCAGAACATCGCCAAATGGAAGAACCTTTCCCTAAAAGACGCGGAGAAAGACGTGGAGTACGGCGAAGCGCAGCGCGACACGTTTTTGAGGACGTTTTTCCTGAGCCAGCCGACGCATCCCTTCCACCTGATTATTGAGAATTCCGCGTTCGGCGTTCCGCAGATGGCCGAGATTATCTTTACTGCGCTGGCGGCGCGTTTTGGGGAGACCCTCGTCGAGGACTGATTTTTGTCTCCTTCCCATCATTGGCCCGACGGGCGAGAACAAACAACAGATCACCCAGCCGGTTCAGGTAGGGAACAACCCAGACGCTCCGTTCGGGTAACGACACCCATCGTCGTTCCGCCCTCCGACAGACGGCTCGCGCGAAATGCAGCGGTCCCACCGGCACAATGAACCGGGTCAACGGCGGCAATCCCTCCTGCCATTCGTCAATCCAGCGCTCCAGTTTCTCCACCGGCCCGCGCGCGTCGAGATGAAACAGGTCCTCCTGGATCTCTGCCAACACCGCGTCAAGACGACGATCGCAGCAAAAGGAACGAGCCAGGCCGATGGCCGAATTCAACTCATCCAACGCCCCGTACGCCTCGATCAGTGGCGAATCCTTGCGAAGTCGCTCGCCGCCCCACCGCGCCGTGGTGCCGTCGTCACCTGTGCGCGTATAGATTTTTCGCCGGCCAGTCATGATCTTCGACTAGCATTTCTGAAACTGCGCCGGGACCAGACAGATGAACTTAAACAGGCTCGTCCCGGTGTTCTTGAACTGGTGTTTCTCATCGGCAGGAATGAACAACACCGTCCCCGCTTGCAGCGAAACCTCCTGGCCGTCGCGCCAGACCGTACCGCACCCCTCCAACACGAACACCTCATGTTCATACGGATGCTGGTGCAACGGCGTGTGACCACCCGCGGCCACCTCGAAAATGCGCATGGCAAAGGTCGGCGCGCCGTCGCGCTTGCAAACAGCCACGCGGTAGGCGCACCCTTTCGCGCCCGGCATCTCAATGGGTTCCAAGGGAATGTCACGGACCGGAGTGATTTTCATGTCGAAACTTTATATGCGCCCTTTACGAAAAGCCACCGAAAATCGCGTTGAGTCAGCCCCCTTCTGCCGAGCCATGCGAACCCGCCGCTGATGGGTTATTCCCCGATGATCTTGACAAGCACGCGTTTGCGGCGTTTCCCATCGAATTCGCCATAAAAAATCTGTTCCCACGGGCCGAAATCCAGTTTCCCGTCGGTGACTGCCACGACCACTTCGCGGCCCATGATGGTACGTTTCAAATGCGCATCGGCATTGTCCTCGCCCGTGTTGTGGGCGTATTGGGAGTACGGTTTTTCCGGAGCCAGTTTCTCCAGCCAACGCTCGAAGTCCTGGTGCAACCCGGACTCGTCGTCGTTGATGAAGACACTGGCGCTGATGTGCATGGCATTACACAGGAGAAGACCGTTTTTGATTCCGCTTTCGTTGAGACATTCCTCCACCTGGCGGGTGATGTTTACAAAGGCGCGACGGGTCGGGATGTGGAACCACAATTCCTTTCGGTAGTGTTTCATGGCGCCAGTGTAGGATGAGGTTGTCCTCTCGTCAACGTGTCGTAACCGCGCCGACAGGCAGAGTCGCCTCTGAGCGCTGCTCCCCCTGCAAGAACGATGTGTTGTAGAGGGCAATGCCTGTCGTGCAGGGAAAAGCGCCGTGCCGTTGGGGGAACCGGACTTCGGCGCGATATCCCGAAATGACACAGGACATCGCGTCCTACAAATCAAGGGTGGCAGTGTCAAGAGACGCCGTCCGGCGGATCGTTGTCCGTATCGCAGGAGGATGGGGTGACGAAGCGGTGGCGCTCGGAGCCGACGGTGACCCGCGGCGATCGCAATGAACGACGCGAAAGGATCGCCAGAGCGGGCCGTGACGGGGGGAAGGATTTGAGATTCCAGATTTCAGATTTCAGATTGAAGATTTATGATTGGCACAACGTTTGACGGCAGTTTCACAGTGGCTTTCTGCCGGTTTTGTCTCTGCACATCTTGCGACCGGGGCGAGTGGATACCGATTTGGCGGGCAACGTCATTTCCCGTCTTGCCTCTTGCGGAATGAACCGCTAACAGTCTTCGCCATGCGTCGGGCGGTGATTGACATCGGAACGAATACGGTGAAACTCCTCGTGGCCGAGGTGGACAACGGGATTGTCACGCCGGTTTTTGCCGCGGCGGCAACGACGCGGCTGGGGGAAGGCGTTTCGAGGACGCATCGGTTGTCGTCGCCGGCTATTCGTCGAACGATTGAAGTGATCGGGAAGTATGTCGAGGAAGCGCGCCGACAGGGAGCGACCACCGTGGTGGCATTGGCCACCAGTGCCGCCCGTTCCGCCGCCAATGTGGAGGAGTTTCTGGAGGCGTGTCCGTTGCCGGTGAAAGTGATCAGCGGGGAAGAGGAGGCGGAGTTGATTTTCCGCGGTGTGTCGAGCGACCCGGTGTGGGCGGGCGAACGGCTTTTGGTGATGGATGTGGGCGGGGGAAGCGCGGAATGGATTTTGGGGCAGAATGGCAAGGTGGAACGGCTTCAGAGCCTTCCGCTCGGCGTGGTGCGGTTGTTGGAGCGGTTTGGCGATGATGATTTTGCCGGGTTGTCGGCGTTTTTGCGGTTGGAATTGAAAAGAGCGCTGGAACCGTTTCGTGCCGGCTCATGGCGGATGATTGGGACGGGAGGAACGATTGTGACGTTGGCCGCTATCGCGCGGTTGCCGGTGGATCATGCGCGGTTGACGCAGGAGGAGATTCGTTCGTTGGTGACGCATTTGAATGCGTTGCCGCTGGCGGAGCGGAAACGGGTGCCGGGGTTGCCGCCGGAGCGGGCGGACATCATTGTGCAGGGTGGAGCGCTGTTTTTGTTTGCGATGGAGGCGTTGGGGGCGGAGGAGTTGACGGTGAGCGTGCGAGCATTGCGGCATGGGGCACTGTTGGGGTGAGAGGGAACGGTCGGTGGCATTGTTTGTCTGGCAGGAAATGAAGCAGCTTGCCCTTGTCTTTGAGGCGAACGCGGGGCAGAATGCGAGGTGTCATGGTGTTGGCAGCAACCAGAACAGTGTGGAGGCTGTACCGGGAGAGCACGAGTAGCCGGATTATCCGTGCGATTGATTTGTTGCGCGAATTGGGGGCGTTTGCGGTGATTACGTTGGGGGTGACGCTGACCAAGTTCCACACGGCCAAGCGCGTGGTGCATCCGTTGATTTATCTCCAGGTCTGGCGGGCCGGCGTGCGGTTGCTGGCGATGGTGACGTTCATCGCGGCGGCGTTGGGGTTGGTGATTGTAGGGCAGACCGTGTCATTGTTGACCCGGGTCGGGGCGCAAGAGTACATCGGCACGGTGATGGTAACGGTTGTGATGCGAGAATTGGGGCCGTTGCTGACGGCGGTGCTGGTGTTGGCACGGGCAGGTACGACCAATGTGGTGGAACTGGGCATGTCGCGGGCACTCGGCGAGGTGGAGGCGTTGGAAGCGATGGGGATTGACACGGTGCATTATCTGGTGATGCCGCGGGTGATCGGGTTGGGTGCGTCGGTGTTTTGTCTGGCGACCTACATGGTGGTGATCACGCTGGGATGCGGTTGGTTATTCGCATTTCTGCAGGATGTGCCCTTGACCATGGCCACGTATTTCAGCCAGTTGAGCGAGGCGTTGCGCTGGCAGGATTTTGTGTTGTTTGCGCTGAAAGCGTTGTCGTTCGGCATTATCATCGCCGTGGTAAGCTGTTACCATGGGCTGGCCCGTCCGTTGAAGGTGGAGGAATTGTCCGGAGTGACAGCGCGAGCGGTGGTCGAGAGCGTTGTGGGATGCGTGTTGTTGGATGCGGTGTTCATTGTGGCTTACCTATTTGTCTGACATGGACGCGGAATGGATCATCGAATTGGAAGACGTGGATGTGACGCATCCCGATGAGGGGGAAACGGTGTTGGTGCGGAATGTGAACTGGCGGATCAAACGCGGTGATTTTTGGGTGGTCGGCGGCCCGTCCAGCGCCGGCAAAAGCTCGCTGCTGATCACCGCGGCGGGACTAAACCGCCCGGCGGCGGGAACGTTGCGGATTTTCGGGCGGGACCTGAGAAACGTGACCGAGCAGGAACAGATTCAGTGGCGCCAGTGGATCGGGTTTGTATTTGAAAACGGAGGCCGCCTGTTGACTCATCTGACGGTGGCCGAGAATGTGGCGTTGCCGTTGCGCTACCATCGTCAGATGGCCGACGCGGAGGTGGCTGTCCAAGTGGAGGCGTGGCTGGAACGCGCCGGATTGAGCCGGTTTGCCGAGGCGATGCCGAGCCGCTTGAATCCGCGCCTTCAACAACGATTGTCTCTGGCGCGAGCGTTGATCATGCCCAAGGCCATGTTATTTGTGGACACTCCACCTGTCGGTCACGACCAGGACGCGCGCTGGTGGCAACACCAACTGGGCGAACTGGTGCGACAGGACCTGACCGTAGTGGTGGCCAGCAACGATTTTGGCTCCTGGCTGGAGATCGCCACGCACTTCGCGCTGGTACAAAACGAGCAATTCAACATAATTGGCGGCCCCGATCAGGTGAAGACAGACACCAATGCCGCTTGGCGGGACTATGTGACGGTGAACTAACATGGCACTACAAGACCTGACCCCTCAATTGCGAACGCGGCTTCACCGCGTGGAAAAAATCGTAAGCCTCTTTGTCGTGCTGGCCACATTGCTGTTGCTCGTCGGCTTCGGCTACTACCTCTACAACACCGCGGCGCGCAAAGGCTGGTTCATCCCCAAATGCCGTTACTTCACCCTTCTGATGAGCGCCGAAGGATTGAAAATCGGCGACCCCGTCGTCCTCATGGGATTCAACGTTGGCGAAATCACCCAACTCGAAACCCAACCCCCCGATTCCTACTACAAAATCTTCCTCAGCTTTGACGTGCGCCGCCCCTACTATGGCTACATCTGGTCGGACTCCAAACTCAAGGTGACCTCCTCCAGTCTGCTCGGCGGACGCCGCCTCGAAATCCTTCCCGGCTACGACGGCAAACCCACCGTTGAACCCGGCGCCAAACACCCCGTCAAACTGCTGAACAAGGGCGAGTACGTCCCTGTCGCCAAAATGCCCAAGGGCATTTACATCGAAGCCGTGGAAGACGTCGCCATCGGCGATCGCGCCCAAAAACTTGTCACACAGGTTGAAAAAGTCCTGCCCAGCGTCTTTGCCATGACCAACCAGGTCAACGCCACTCTCTCCAACGTTGTCCAAATCACCTCCAATCTGAACCAGATCCTTGTCGAAACCAAACCCATCCTCACCAATGTCACCGCCATCACCACCAACCTCCGCAACCCACAGGGTTCCCTCGGCGAATGGCTCCTGCCCACCAGCCTCCAACTCCAACTCTCCAACACCCTCGCCATCGCCCACACCACCATCGCCACCGCCAACACCACTCTCGGTTCCGCCAACACCACTGTCACCAACGTCAACGCCCAAATCACCGACCTCTCCCTCAAACTCAACCAAATCCTCCTCAACATCAACGGCATCACCAGCAACCTCAACAACCAGGTCCAATCTAACGACGACCTGCTCGGCAACCTCAGCGACCTGCTCATTGAGACCGAAGATCTCCTCCGCGGCCTCAAACGTCACTGGCTCCTCAAAAGCGCCTTCCCAGCCCCGAAACTTGAGCCGCCGCCTCTGCTCCTTGAACCCAACCTCGGAGAATCCCGCCCGTGACCACCCATTTCCACCCACTCATTCTCGCCACATGGCTCGCCGCCCTGACCGCCACGCTGCTCACCGGCTGCTCCACCACCCCCGCCAAACCCGTCAACGAACTGCTCCGCGATAAACAACTCGCCCAGGAAATGGCCTTTGCCGAATACAAAGACCTCAATTGGAAGGCCGCCGCTCGCAACTTCAAAAAAACCGCCGATATCCTCAACCTCCTCGATGATTACCCCGGCGAAGCCGCCGCTCGCCACAACCAAGCCCGCGCCCTCCAACACGCCCGCCAGTACGACGACGCCATCACCGCTTACCAACAAGCGCTTGCCATCAACCGCCGCTTGAACCGGGCCGACGACCAGGCTCAAAACCTCGCCGGCCTCGCCCAGTGTCACGCCGCCCAGGGACGACTCTCCCAGGCCATCGAAACCGCCGAACAAGCCCTCCCCCTGGCCGCCACTTCCAAAGTTCTCCTCCAAAACGATCTCGCCCTGTTCCTCCTGCAACGAAACCAACCGGGCGACCTCGACCGGGCACAACAACTCCTCGCCGCCGCACTCGCCGCCAATCCCCAATCCCCCATTACCCAGCTCAACCTCGGACGCGCCGCTCTTCGCGCGAATCAGCCTGCCGCCGCGCGCCCGCATCTGTTGGCGGCCCTCAACGCTTTCCGCCAAAACGAGGACCCCGACGGCATTGCTCATACGCACGAGGCATTGGCGCGTTGTTGCGCCGCGCTGGGAGAGGCCGACGCCGCCCGTTTTCACCTCGAACAGGCTCGCCAGAAGTTTACGTTCCTCAAGGACACTGCCGCCTTGCGCCGGTTGAGCGCGGACCAGCCGTGAATCATCCTGCCGACCGAAAACCGTGGTTGCCCTACGTCGCTCCCATGGCGGCGTACATGGCCATCATGTTGATACAGGACTCGAAGAACCTCCTCTGGGTATATCCGTTGAAAATCGCCATCGTGGCCGGGCTGTTGTGGGTCTTTCACAACCGCTATGAGGAACTGCGCCCCAGTTTTTCCTGGCTGGAAATTGTCGTCGGACTGGTGGCGATTGGTTATTGGATTGTGTTGGACCCTTATTACCCTCAATTCAAGGGTGACATCTTCAATCCGCAGGGCAAATGGCTGTTCATCAGCATCCGTATTTGTGGTGCCGTATTGATCGTGCCGCTGATGGAAGAACTGTTCTGGCGCGGATGGCTGATTCGTTGGTTGGTCAACGAGGACTTCAAAAAAGTGCCCATCGGCACCTTCACATGGCCGTCGTTTGCCATCACGGTGGCGTTGTTCGGCATGGAACACAGCCAATGGCTGGCCGGACTGGTCTGCGGCGCGCTTTACAACTGGCTCTATTACCGCCGCAAAAGCCTGCTTGCCTGTGTTATTGCTCACGCCGTCAGCAACGCCGCGCTGGCCGCCTGGGTGCTCTGGCGCGGAGACTGGAAGTTTTGGTGAAAAGCCGTTACACTGTTAGTGGAGGTGACCCATGGGCATACCAGCCAAACTGATTGAGTTCCTCAATCAAAACAAAGTCCGCTACACCATCCTGCACCATCCCGAAGCGTTTACGGCGCAGGAACTGGCTGCCATCGAGGGCGTCAAAGGCCGCTACCACGCCAAAGTCGTCATCGTCAAGGCCGATGACCAAATGTTGATGACCGTGCTACCCGCCGACCATCGTGTTGAATTGGAAAAACTCGACCGACTTACCGGCAAACGCACGGCACTGGCCACGGAAACGGAATTCAAGACCCTGTTTCCCGATTGCGCGGTCGGTACCATGCCGCCTTTTGGCAAACTTTACGGGCTTCCCACATGGGTGGACAAAAGCCTGGCTGACGACGAATATATCGTTTTCGAGGCCGGCACTCATACCGACGCCATTCGTATGAGCTACGCCGACTTTGCGCGACTCACGGAACCCAAAGTGGCCGAATTCGCCGTCAAGCTTCACTAGTTGGACTTTCCCCGGTTTTTTAGGAGGGACTGAAAAGACGGCGTGGAAGAGGGGAAGCGTCGGGAGGTTGGGGCTGGCACGTTGTAACGCCGTTGATCACTCGTTTCACACATCGGTTACGGGCGTCGTAGTAGAACTCAGCCACGACGGATGACGGCCCTCCAGTGGCGCGGATCAGTCGGTTCTGGGCATCGTAGGTATAGCTCCAGTCACCCAACACGCCGGCCACGGTGTTGCTGAGGTTGCCGTTGGCGTCGTAGCTGAGCGTGCTGCCGTCAACGACAGTGTATTGGTTCAGATGGTTTGCCGTGTAGCCGGTGATCTGTCCGTTGTCGGTAACTTGCTGCCGGTTGCCGACGGCGCTGTAAAATATTGCCGTTTTCGTTCCTTTCCCCATCGTTCTATTTATTTCCGTAAAATGTAAAGAGTTACTTCTTCCTACTACTCCCCTTCATTTTTGTGAAATGCCACGAGACGCCAACTACCGACCTAGTGATTTTGGTCAAACCATAGCGGCTCAACAAATACTTTAACTCACGAAAAGC